>VMFU01000010.1 GCA_007376205.1 Candidatus Peregrinibacteria bacterium Gr01-1014_25 | reverse complement strand
CGCCGTGTCTCGTCGCCGGACGGTCCAAGGCTTCCCGTCCGGCTCCTCGACGGATGAAGCGGCGCTACCCCTTCACCCCCCGTGGCGGCGGACCCCTCCACGTAGCTTTCCCGCCGTCGCGCGGCCCCTTTAGGGGTCCCGAAGGGACCAGCGTGCTCTGCAGCCGAAATGATCGGTCCACGTCCTTTCCTTCTTCCCCATGCCCGGCTGGAACGTCAGACGGCGGAGACTTTTCTTTGGCTACTTTCTTTGTGTGGTGACAAAGAAAGTGGCAAGGCCACTGCCTCTATAAGGACAAAAAGATGTTGAAATATCCGCAGAAGAAAGTGACAAAGAATGACGCAAGGCAGTCAAGCAGAAATTGGCACTCAAGTGCTCCGAGTGCTAGACACGCACCGCCCTGCATGCTAGGATGCGGATCCTACTTCTTTCCCACTTCTTCCATGTTTGGTGGTGATGGATGCGGCACCTGCCATTGAGCAGAAGCCCATAGAGAGGAAAGAGCGGCCTCCCGGCCGCTTTTTCTTTATCCCGTTCGCGTGCCTCACTCCGCGTTCTCGATCCCGACCGTGATCGTCGTCTGGCCATCCGCGCTGACGATCGCCAGCGAGAACGTCCGGCCGTCCTTCGTCGCGGCCATGATCGTCGTGTCGGCGCCGTTCATCGTCGATTCGATGCTCCAGCCGTTTGCCTTGAGGGCATCGGTGTAGAAATTGGCGACTTCCTGCATGCCGTCGTCGGTCATCAGCACGACCGCCGCGCCCGGCTTGCCTGTCGCGGGGTTTGTCGACATGGCGTACTGCACCTCCGCCCCGGCATACGACGGCGCGTCCTTCGGCCAGTCGGCGGGCAGCTGGTTCCCGGTCGTGAACGTTCCCTCCTTGGTCGTCACGCGCATCTTGCCCGCGGCATCGATGTCCACGTCCGCGTCGCCGCCGGCCTCCTTCTCGATCGCGTTCTCCATCATCTCTTCAGCGGCCTTCTGCTGCATTGCGCCGGAGCATCCGGCGAGGAGCGCGAGGGCTGAAAAAACGGCGAGTGCCTTGATGGGGGTTGCGGACATGGAAGAAGGGGAAAAGTGGTCGGTAGTATGGAGCTTCATGTGCGAAAGGCAAACGGTTTTTTCGCAGAGAGCATGTCGCCAAATCATTTTCTCGCTATACTCCCGCCACGCTCTTTTTGGAGATCCTTGGAATCCTTGGTCTCCTTGGATTCTTCGGCCTCCTTGCTCGTGGGGCCATCGTCTAGCGGTTAGGACATCAGGTTTTCAGCCTGAGAACCGGGGTTCGATTCCCCGTGGCCCTGCCAAAACACCCCTTCACCGCGGCATCTTCCAGCAGCAAGGCTGCTTGCATGCGTTGCAGTACTGCTCGCCGTTGTCATGCGCCTTGCCTCGAACGCACTTCGCCTCGCAGCACGATGAACGGATGCGGGAACTCACATCAGTCGTCAGCGTCCTGCGCTGCACGGCCGTTTCGTGCTTGTCGCAGTACGGTTTTCCATGGGAGGCCCTGCCGCACTCTTTGACGCGGCATACTTCGTGCTTCTTCTGAATGTGGGTAGGGGGAGGAGCCGCAGCGTGCGTAGAACAACCGTACTCTCTCTATGAGATATCCGCGATGAGTATGTTGTGATTTTCCATAGGGTCTTGTATACTGGGGAGAAACATGAAAACCACACACCGCCTCCGCAGCATCGGCTGCGCCGTGCTCCTCCTTGGCGTCGTCTTCGTCGCCCAGGGATCCGCGGCTTCGCTCGCGGGGGATGTGACGTCGGAAGCCGCAGCTACGATGAGCAGCGCGATTCCCGTGACGATGCTCCTGGGCATGGTCCTCGTCCTTCTGGGCCTGGGCACCGTTCTCGCTCTGCGGCGCGACGAGCGCCGGGTGCGGGTCAGGGCATGCAAGCCTCGCAGTATCGCCTGCGTGTTCGAGCGCAAGCCGGAGCAGCAGCACTACTGGATGCAGATCCGCATCGATGTCCCGCGTCTGCGCATGCGGTCGAAAAACTAGGGTTTGGTTTCCTCCGCGAGCAGCTGTGACGGGCCGCCCACTTTGCCCGTGGCGGCTCTGTGCTATAGTCCGCGCATATGGTTCTCCCCTCTGTTCATCGTCGGCACGTCCTGGCTGCCGTTGCGGCCTGCATTCTCTTCGCGGCTTTCACCACGGTGGCCTACGCGAGCCATTCGTGGGGCGGATTTCACTGGCCGCGGTCTGCCAACCCTCTCACGCTGAACGTGGGAGACAACGTCTCGTCCGTGTGGGATCCCTATCTCGACGGGGCGATCGCAGATTGGAACACGCCCGTCGGGGGCTATGCCGATGTGATGAACCTGGTGGAAGTGACGGGAGCGACCAGGCCGAAGACCTGCAAGCCCACGGCCGGCCGCGTCGAAGTGTGCAACTCCCGCTATGGCAACAACGGCTGGCTCGGCATCGCGCAGGTCTGGGTCAGCGGCACGCACATCACGCAGGCCACCACCAAGCTCAACGACACGTACTTCACCACGGCGACGTACAACACGCCCGCATGGCGGCGCCTGGTCACGTGCCAGGAAATCGCACATGACTTCGGGCTGGACCATCAGGACGAGAACTTCAGCAACGCGAACGTGGGGTCTTGCATGGATTACACGAACGATCCCGACGGCCCGCCGAGCAACGAACATCCGAACGCGCATGACTTCGAGCAGCTGGAAGCGATTTACGGAGGACACTTCGATGGCGGCGCCAGCGCGCCGGGCGGAACGGGCGGCAACGGGCAGGACATCGGGGACGATCCCTCGACGTGGGGGCAACTGCGCAGGAGCGACGCGCACGGCAAGCCGGCGCTGTACGAGCGCGACCTTGGCAACGGTCACAAGGTGTTCACCTTCGTCGTCTGGACGGAGGAGGCACGTGGACATCACGAATAAGGGAGACCTTCCAACGCCGCCGGGCGCGCCCGGCGGCGTTTTTATCGTCCGCGTTTATTCCACCCACAGCAGCAGACTCTTGAGGTAGTCCGTTTCAGGATGGTAGATGTTCACCGGATGGTCGAACGCCTGGCGGTGGCGTTGCAGGATGCGCGCGGACCGCCTGGCCTGGCGCGCGGCGTGGAAGACGATCTGCTGAAAGAGGGGGGCGTCGACCTGGTACGAACAGGAGCACGTGAGGAGCAGACCGCCCGCGGGCAGGCGCTGCATGGCCATGCGGTTGAGGTCGATGTACGCCTTCTTCGCGGATTCCAGGTCGCTCGACCGCTTCGCGAATGCGGGCGGATCGAGGATGATGAAATCGTAGCCGCGCGGCGGGTCGCGCCGGAGAAAATTGAAGACGTCTTCCGCGTACGTCGCGAAGCGCTCCTCCGGGATGCCGTTGCGCCGGGCGTTCTCCTTCGCGTGGGCGAGGGCAGCGCCGTCGTAGTCCACCGCGTCGGCCGCGAACGCCCCGCCCGCAAGGGCGGCCAGGGCGAATCCGCCGACGTAGCTGCAGCAATCCAGCACGGTACGGCAGTCCGCGATGCTCCGGACGAGCGAACGCATCTCGCGCTGGTCCAAAAACAGGCCGGTCTTCTGTCCACCCGCGAGGTCGATGAGGTACGTCACCCCGCGTTCATTGACGGAGAACGACGTGTCTCCACCACCGCGCACCCACCCCTCGCGTTGCTCCAATCCCTCCTTCTTCCGCCCGGGTCCCGTCGATTTCTCGTAGATGCCGCGCGGTTCGCACAGGTCCCAGAGGACATCGGTGACCCAATCGCACAACCGGTCCATGCCAAGGGTCGTGAGCTGCATGACGAGCACGTCCGCGTAGCGGTCCACGATGAGCCCGGGGATCCCGTCGCCCTCGGCGTTGATCAGGCGGCAGGCGTTCGTTTCCTCCTTCGCGAGGAACGCGTGGCGCACCTCCAGCGCGCCCTCGATGTTGCGGCGTAACTGTGCGAGTGGATCTCCTTCCTCAAAGGCGATGGCGCGGGCGCAGATGTAGGCTCCCGCGTTGAACATGGCGTAGCAGAGAAATACGCCGTCCGCGCCGCGCACTTCAACGATGCCTCCGTCGTCCACTTCGGGGAAGCGGTCGACCGCGTTGCGGAAGATCGCGTGGTGACGATTCTTCACGTGGATCTCGCGGCCGGGCTTGAGCGTGAGAATGGGAAGTGCACCCATGATTACGCGAGTGTTGCGATGCTGAAGAGCACACCGAAAGGCACACACCAGATGACGACGCTCTTGAACTGGGAAACATCCACCTCCGGGGAGATATCGTACGTTTGATTTCCCTTATTGCCTTTGAGCGCGCCGAGATCGAGGTACCCGCCATCGACGTCGCCTTCGCTGTCACGCACGAGATACACATGGAGCGCGGGGCCGTTCGTCACGGAGAACTTCTCCAGCCGGAGCACGTACGCTCCGTCGTCTAGACGGTAGATCGTCGCCATACCGGAACCGCGGTGGAATCCATCGCCATCGTGGAAAGAGCCGGAGGAGATCGACACCGGCCCGTCGGTGGGCATGTCGTCGTCCATGGGCGTGTCGGGCATTTTCGCGCCGAGCGTATCGATTGCTTTGCGCATCTCCTCGCGCTTGCGCGGCGAGAGGCGCTTGGCTTTCTCGGTCGTGAGCGTCTCCAGTTCCTGCAGCGTCGTGCGCTCCGCTTCGGTCATGGCCGGCGGGAACGCATCGTTGACGACGTTCGTGCGCCACAGCGGTGACAGCAGCCACCAGGAACCTGCGGCCAAACACACAGCTGCGCCGATGATGAAGAGGCGTCGCGGGGAAAAAGCCATCCCGTGCAGCCTATCAGGGTTTTCGTCTCTCGGCTATGCTTCGGGCGTGCTTCCGGCGTTGCGCTCTAGCGGCTCGTCCTTGCGCTTCCTCGCCCTTGCGGCCGTGCTCTGGATGGCGGCGCTCGTCGTCTTTCTCACGGCATTCAAGGTCATGGATCTGGATGTCTGGTGGCACATCAAAGCCGGGCAACTCATGCGCTCGACGGGGGGCCTTCCGCACACGGATCCCTTCGCCTACACCCGCGCGGGGCAGCCCTACCTGGCATCGCACGGCTGGTTGGCGGAGCTCGTTCTCTCCATCGTCTACGATCTGGCCGGTCCGACCGGGCTCATCCTCCTGCGAACGCTGATCGCCCTCGCCATCGCCGGCGTGCTGGCGGTCATCGCGTCGCCGCTGTGGTTTGGCGCTGGAGCCGCTGCGCTTGCGGTCAACGCCATCCGCCCCGGACTCATGGACCGGCCGCAACTCTTCACGTTCCTGCTGTTTGCGGTCTCTGTGTTCCTCGCGCTGCGGTATATCGATGCCGACGCTCTCGCCGCCGACTGTTCCCGTCGTCACAGGACGCGCATCTGCGCCGGTTTCGTCGGCCTGCAGGTGCTCTGGGTGAACCTGCACGGGGCGGCCTGCATTCTCGGGCTCATCGTCTTCGGCGCGCTCGCGTGCCAGCGTCTCACGGATCACCTGCGCGGCAAATCGGACCGCCGCGAGATCGTCCAACTCGTCGGGGTGGGCGTTCTCCTGATGGTCGCGCTCCTCGCCGCGCCCAGCACGTATCACAACGTCACGTATGTCTGGAATCTGCTCACCGATCGTACGGCGCAGTTCATCCGCGAATGGGAACCGCGTACGTGGGGCCCCTACCTGCGGGACCTGGGCCCGCTGTGGATAGCCGCCGTCGGCGTCGTGGCGTGGACGCGCCGCGCTCCCGTTTTCTCCGCGCTCCTGCTGCTGGCCGTCGGATTGCTCTCGCGGCAGGCGTTTCGTCACGAGATGCCCTTCGTCATTGCGGCCACGTCCGTTTTCCTGTGGCAGCTGCGTCATCAGCCACGGTGGGCTGCCGTGATGCAGTGGCTGGAGCGGCGACCCCTGCGTGCTTGGGTGGCGGCGCTCTGCCTTCTGCTTGCGGTCAGCGTGTTCATCTGGCGGTCGTACTGGTCGTTCACGCAGCGCGATCAATTGCAGGGCTATGGCGCGTTCGCGCCGGCAGCGGGCGCGGCGGATTTCCTCGACCGCGAACGCATCGACGGGCGGATGTTCAACGCATACGACGTCGGCGGATATCTCCTGTTCCGCGGCCGTCCGGTGTTCGTCGACGGGCGGAACGTCGACTACGGGTTCGCTTTCATGGAGCGCTTGGTACGTGCTGCGCAGGAACCCGGCGTCTGGAACGCGATCGAATCGGACTACGGCATCGACTACGCCGTCCTCTCCTACGACGCCTTCGCGGACGCCGATCCGCTGCCGTACGTCGGCATTCTGGAGCAGCGTCCGGATTGGGCGTTGGTGTATCTCGATGACTGGACGGCGGTGTACCTGAAAAACATGCCCGAGCATCGCCCTACCATTGATCGCCTGCGCTACGACGTCCTGACGCCGGCGGGTGTCCAGCGGGGCACGGCATTGCAGATTGATGCGAAGCGACTGCCTGCTTTGGAGCGCGAGCTGACGCGCGCCGCGCAGGAGCTCGGTAGCATCAAAGCCAAACTCCTGCTTGCGCGGCTGTACCTCGCATCGGGCTTCCTCGCCGATGCCCAGCGCCTCGTCGATGCGGCGGCTGCGGCCCAGCCCGGGTCGTACCGTCCGATCGAGTTGCAGGCGGCGATCCACGTTCATGCGCAGCGCTGGCGCGAGGCCGCGGAGGCGTACGAGCGCGTGATCGACCTCGCCGGTCCCATCGCGGAGGAGATCAACTACGCCGTGCTGGCGGACGTCTTCGAGCGCGCGGGCCTCACGCGCCGTGCGGCCCAGTTCCGCGCGAAAGCCGGCGACTGATGTACTCTTGAGCGCATGTGGGCGTACGACCTCTTCCTCGTCGGCATGATCGTGGCGGTGTTCGCGTTCGCCGTGACGTTCGTCATGCATCTCTTCCTCGTCGTGCCGTTCGTCCCCACGCCGCGGCGTGTCGTGGAAGCAATGGTCGACGCTGCACATCTCCAGCATGGGGAGATCGTCTATGACTTGGGCGCCGGTGACGGCCGCCTGCTGATCGCCGCAGCGCGGAAGTGCCCGGGCATCGTCGCGCGCGGCTGTGAGCTCGTGCCGACGATCTGGCTCCTCGCGCGGTTGCGCCTGTGGGCATCGGGCGTCCACGCCGATATTCGTTGCCGCAACCTCTTCAAGCAGCCCCTGCACGATGCCGATGTGATCTTCCTCTATATGCTCCCGTCGGTCATGGAGCGGCTCGAGCGGAAGTTGGATGCGGAGCTGCGGCCGGACACGCGTGTCGTCAGCCATGCTTTCCGCTTCCCGGGACGGACGCCGGAGCACACGGTTGCGCTGGGGCCGGAAGGCCGGCCATCGGTGCATGTGTACCGGTGGTGAAATGCGCGGGATTCGGGAATCCCCACTACGCCGAGGCTTCGAGGGGCAGGCGGGATTCGGACGGAGGGATGATCCCATTTGCTAACGCTCGGCGGCGTTGCAAGAGGAGAATGCAGGCCACAAGACCGGCGTAGTACGCGAGGAGGATAGCCGTAGTCAGTTGAACTTCGAGCGCGGCACCGGGAACGGAGGCGAAGGCGTTGGCGCTGCGCAGCATGATGTCGAGGGAGAGCCACGCGGGGTAAAAGAGAAGCTGTCCCAGGCCGTCGTGCAATGATTGCGCGGCGAGGCCGATGCCGCCGAGGAGCATCGTGAAGGGAATGAGCGGTACGACGCAGAGATTGGCGAGCAGGCCGAAGACCGGCAGCGTCCCGAACACGGCGGCCGCCCACGGCGCGGCAAAGAGCTGGGCCGCGATCGTCGCGCGGAGAGCGTCGCGCAGACCGAACTGTTCGGGTACGACGCCATCGTGGCGCGCAAGTATGGGCGCGACTTCGGCCAAGCCGATGACGGCGAGGAAGGAGAGCTGGAAGCCGACGTCCTCGCGCAGGGCGAGGGGACGCCACGCGAGCATGATCGTTGCGGTCCACAAGATCGCGAGTCGGCTGTGGCGCACGCGTCCGGCGTGCGAGACGAGCAGACCCAACGTGCCCATGACGGCCGCGCGAATGACCGGCGCGCCCGCGCCGACGAGGATCGTGTACGCGGCGATCGCGGTGATCGACGGTAAAAGTCGCCATCGTCGGGGCAGCCAGAAGAGCGCCGCGCCGATCGCGGAGAGCAGGATGGTGACGTTCGTTCCGGAGACGGCGGTGACGTGGGCCAAGCCTGTCCGCGCGAACGCCTCCCGCGTCGCGCGCGGCATGCCGTCCTGTCCTCCCGTCAGCAAACCCGTCAGCAGGGAAGCGTGCGGTTCACCGAGGGCGCGGGCGATGCGATCCTCCACTCCGCGCCGCGCGAGTCGGAGCCAGCGCAGGGGAGGACGGAGCGTCTGCGGCCGGATCGCGAGGAGCGATCCGTCGAGGCGTGGCAGGGGCGATGCGCCGGTCTGTGGCGCCGCCGCCGTTCCCCGTGCGACGATACCCTCGCCATGCAGGGCGACCGGCCACGTGCGCCGGTCGATGACCAGAAGCATGCCACTTGCCGTTGCCCAGCGGCTGCTCCGCTGCACCGCCGTCAGCATCACAATGTATCGCGTCGACAGGGCGGTGCGGCTCGGCTCGTCGACGACGACGCCATCGATCGTCTGCGTGCTTCCCGGCGGCAGGACCGCGGGAGCGGGTTGCTCGATGGCTCCCGGCCGCAGGATGGCGAGGCAGGCAAGCGCCATGCCCAGCGCCGCCGCGCAGGCGGCGCACCATGCATTGCGTCTCCCCAACCGGAGGATTACCGCCGCTACGCAGCCAATAC
This sequence comes from Candidatus Peregrinibacteria bacterium Gr01-1014_25, assembly GCA_007376205.1. Taxonomy (GTDB): domain Bacteria; phylum Patescibacteriota; class Gracilibacteria; order Peribacterales; family Peribacteraceae; genus VMFU01. The sequence goes on along the minus strand of VMFU01000010.1, from coordinate 31,744 downwards.
CCGCGACGAAGAGCACATGCGTGATGCCGGCTGCCGCAACAGGTCCGGTCAGGACGGCGATGCCCGCGATGAACGAGAGGCAAAAAAGCGTTGCGGCCATGCCGTGAGCTTTGTCTCACGCGCGTCCAAGCGCGATCCACTCATCGATCGACAATGTCTCGGGACGGCGGGTCGGCTCGATCGCAGCGGCTGCGAGACGTTCCATTCCGCCGTGGAACGCCCCGATGGTCCTGCGGAGCATCTTCCGCCTTCCCGCGAACGCCGCGGACGCAAGGCGCAGAGTCTCCGCGATCGTCTCGCGACTCGCGAGGGGCGGTTCATGCGCGTCGATTTGCAGCACCGCCGAATCTACGGCGGGCGGTGGCAGGAAAGCGCTGGGAGGGACGATCCGCAGCCGCGCAGCCTTGCCGACGAGCCCGACGAGGACGCCGAGGAACGTCGCCGGAGGAGCGATGACGAGTTTATCGGCAACCTCGCGTTGCACGAGCAACGTCGCACGCCGCGGAGGATGCGGGGCGTCGAGGAAGAGGTGGCGCAGCAGCGGCGCGGTGATGTGGTAGGGGATATTCGCGACGACGACGTAGGGCGCCGGCGGAGGTTCGACCTTCAGCGCATTGGCGTTGACGATGGTCAGCGTCCCTGCAGGCAGGTCCCGCGCGCCGGTTTCGGCCTCCAGCACGGGAATCCACCGCCGATCCCACTCGATGGCGGTCACCCGTCGCGCATGCTTGAGGAGCGCGCGTGTCAGGATGCCGCACCCCGCTCCGATTTCGAGCACGTGGTCCTCGGACCGGATTCCCGCGAGCCGCACGATGTCCCCCAGTACGCGTTCGTCGATGAGGAAATGCTGACCGGCATCGGTGTTGAGCTGTATGCCGTTATTGCGGCAGAGCCGCTGGACGTGCGCGCGAAGCGCGATCATGGCACCAGCGTGGCATGTTCCGAAAGAGGAGGGAAGTGCGACCCTGTAAGAGTTTGACCGGAAAAACGTCAATATAATCATGACAACGTCTTCCATGCGTTCTACACTCCTTCCTTGATGCTCCGCTCCGCCGCCGCGTGTCTGCTTGTCGTTCTGCTCTTCGCTTCCGCCGAGAGTGCGGTTGCAGCGTCATCGTCCCCACGGACGTCAGCGCGACCGGCCGATACCGTCGCGCGTCTTTCACGCCGCCAGCTTCTGCGCGCGTATCGCCAGCAGCAGGAGCGCGGGACCGCCGCCAAGAAGCCGGTTGCCACGCCCGCCAAGCCGACGCCCGCATCGCGTGTGACGAGTCCCACCTACGACACGCTGCCGGACACCGCTGTCCGGTCCCAACTCCTGCTCCTTGGGCAGACCACACCGCTCCTCGCGGGCGTGCGCGTCTTCAGCAACACCGAGCCGGTCCAGGCGACGGAGATCGTGGTGACGCTCGTAAGCGAAGCTGCGTCGGTCAGCCAGATGCTGGTCTACGACCAGACGGGACGGTTCCTCGCGACGGCATCGCAGGATGCCGACGATTCGACGAACCGGACGTACAGCACGACGCTGCCCAGCGGCACGCTGGAACTGCCGTATCGTCGTGAGATCTCGCTCTCCGTCCGCGCACGATTGAAGCCGCACACCAGCGGCGGTGCGAGCGGCGACGACATCCAGGTCAGCGCCATCCGCGTGAACGGCAACGGATCGTGGAGCAATGCCGACTACTCGCAGGCGTCCAGCGAAACGTTCAACGTGTTCGAGGCCACACGGGCGCGGTTCGCGCGCATCGAGAATGCCGGCGATGCCACGGCGATTTTGACGGGCGGCACGGACCAGCTTCTGGCGTCGTTCCGTTTCACGGGCGAGGAAACGGACACGGCCGCGCAGTTGCGTGTGACCGATTTGACCTTCACCCTCGACAGTTACGGCGGCGTCACGGTGAGCAATCCGGTCCTGCGGGTTGCATCCGCGAACGATACCTTCGCGTGCACGGCGGGGGCGTCGACGATTACGTGTTCGGGCATCACCTCGGGCTTCGGCACCGTGGATGCCGGTGCCCTGACACTTCGCGTGTACGGCAACGTGGCACTGGGATCCGGCACCAGTGAACAGTTCCTGCGATTGACCTTGAACAACCCCGGCACGCCGTCGAGCGCGGGAGCGATCACGTGGACCGACGGCACGTCGTCCTTCTCTTGGGTCGGCGGCGACCAGCCGATCATGCGAGGGACGGCCATGAGCAGATAAACTGCCTTAGATGATTTGCAGCGGCGCGATGCTCAAGGCGAACGTTTTCTTCGTCCCGGAATCGAAGCGGATGTCGACGACATCGCCGCGGCGCGAGAGCACCGTTCCTTCGCCGAAGGACGGGTGCCGGATACGGGCGCCCTGCTCGACGTCGATCTGGACGATGTCGTCGGCAACGCCGACCGACTGGTCGGTGTCGTCCCAGCCTTCGCCAAGGCTACGGCCGGCCGGCCACCGCTCGCCGCCGGCTTTCAGTTTCTCCTCTGCCTTCTTGCTGGCCCACGCGAAGGCCGAGAGCACGTCGTCGCTGCGCCGCTCCGCGACGGCGTCCGGCACGTCCTCCAGGAAGCGGCTGGGGCTGTTGCTCCGACGTTCGCCCCACAGCAGGCGGCTGCGTGTGAAGAGGAGCTTGAGGCGGGATTTCGCGCGGGTCATGGCGACGTAGAGCAGGCGTCGTTCCTCTTCCAGCTGCGCGCGGTCGAAGAGGCTGCTCGCGTGCGGGAAGATGCCCTCTTCACAGCCAACGACGAGCACGTGCTCGAATTCCAGGCCCTTGCAGAGGTGCACGGTCATCAATGTCAACGCGTCGCCGCGCCCGTCGCCGAGTTTGTCGACTTCGGAGACGAGAGCGACTTCCTCGAGGAAGCTGACGAGGGACGTGAACGGTTCCAGACGGTCGTATTTCACCGTGACGGATTGCAGTTCCAGCACGTTCTGCCAGCGCTCCTCGCCTTCCTCCGTGCCGTCGCGCAGCCATCGCTCCAAACCGGTTTGCTCGACGACTGCGGAAACGACGTCGCTCACCGGCGCGACGGCGATGAGTTCGCGGAGGCGGCCGATCAGCTCGACGAATGACGCGATGCGTTTCTGCACGGGCGGATCCAGCGCCGCGCATTCGCCGGCGGACATGAGTGACCCCCACAAGCTCAATTGCCGCTCGGCGGCGAAAGCCTGGAGCTTGCCGAGCGTCGTGTCGCCCAACTTACGCGACGGGACATTGACGATGCGGAGCAGTGAGACGGTGTCCTCGGGGTTGAGGAGGACATAGAGGTACGCAAGGACGTCCTTGATCTCGCGTCGTCCGTAGAACTTCACGCCGCCGAGGATGCGATAGGGGATCGAGCGGCGCATGCAGGCCTCTTCGATGACGCGCGATTGCGCGTGCGTACGGTACAGAATCACCTGCTCGCCGAGGGGGATGCCTTCGCTGCGCAGGCGTTCCACGGACCGCAGCGCCTCCTCGGCCTCGGTCCGCTCGTCGGCGACCTCATGGATGGCGATTGGCTCGCCCTCCGTGCGCTCGGTCCACATCGTCTTCTCCGGCCTGTTGGGATTCGCCGCGATCACCGCGTCCGCTCCCGTAAGAATCGGCTGCACCGATCGGTAGTTCTGCTCCAGCGCGATGCGCGTCGCGTCGGGGTACTCCTTCTCGAATTGGAGGATGTTCCGGATGTCGGCGCCGCGGAAGCCGTAGATGGACTGGTCGGGGTCGCCGATGACGCACAGGTTCCGGTACTTCTGGGCGAGGAGCGTAATAAAGAGGTACTGGGCGTGGTTCGTGTCCTGATACTCGTCGACGTGCAGGTATCGCCAGGTTTCCTGGTACCGCTCGAGGACGTCCGGGCATTCGTGGAAGAGCCGCACGGTCTCCAGGATCAGGTCGTCGAAATCGAGCGCGTTCGCGGAGCGCAGTTCGCTCTGGTATCGGGCGAACGCCTCGGCAACGCGCCGCATGCGGTCCGTCGTCGCTTGAGCCATCGCTTCGCCGGAGGTCAACGCTTCGGCTTTGAACCGGCCAATCGCGGCCAACGCAGGGCGGGCCTTGAGCTGGCTGTCGTCAATGTGCAGATCGCGCAACACCTGCTTCATCAGCCGCTCCTGGTCATCGTCGTCGTAGATGACGAACGTCTTCTCGCGTCCGAGATGTTCGATGTCCCTGCGCAGAATGCGGACGCAGATCGCATGGAACGTTCCCATTGTCGGCAGCTTCGACGATCGCTGCGCAAAGGCCGCGTCCCGGCTGCCGTCGTCGTTCTCCATCACGTGCAGCAGGTTCTTGATCCGCTCCTTCATCTCGCTGGCCGCCTTGTTCGTGAACGTCACCGCGAGGATCTGCCACGGCGGCACGCCTTCCTGGATGAGGTGCGCGATGCGGTGCGTCAGCGCGCGCGTCTTGCCGCTGCCCGCTCCGGCGAGCACGAGCAAAGGGCCCTTGCGATGCAGCGTCGCCGTGCGTTGGGGATCGTTGAGTGGGCCGAGGATGGGGTCGGTCGGACGGGACACGGCCGCATCATACGGGAGATGTCGCTTTCGCGACGGCGCGTTGGACCAGTTTTTTCGTCGCGTCGTCGACGTCGGATGCGGCGGACAACTCGTGCGTGCGGAGTTCCTCGATGCGCGCCAGCGGCTTGTCGAGCTGCCGTTCGCGCACGCCGGTGAGCTCCTCGTATCCCTTGTGCACCTGCTCGAAGCGGTTTTGCACCGTTTCCATTTGCTCCTTGAACTTCTCCCATTGCTGCTTGAACGAGCCGAAGAGGGTGAGCATTTCCCTGGACTTGCTCTCCAGGTTGAAGTTGTCGATGGACTGTCGGATGACTGCAAGCACCGCGTACAGGCTCAAGGGGGAGCAGAGAATCGTCTTGCTCTTCATGGCTTCGTCGATGAGCGCGCGGTCGACCTCGTTGATGAACGCGAAGATCTGCTCATTGGGGATGAACAGGAGCACGTAATCGACGGTGTTGTCTTGGGGGTTGATGTAGTCGCGCGATTGTAATTCCTTGATGCGATCCTTCACGTCCTTCACGAACGCCTTCTTATAGATATCGCGATCGCGGTCGTTCTTCGCTTCCGCGTAGAGCTGGTAGTTGTTGAACGGGAACTTCACGTCCATGTTCAGTTTGAGGCCTTGCGGCAGCAGGAAGGTGAAGTCCGGCTTGGACCCCGCCGCCTCCAGCTTCTTCTGCTTGATGTAGTTGATGCCCTCGACCAAGCCTGACAGCCGCAGCACGTCCTCGGCCATGCGCTCGCCCCATTGCCCGCGGTTGCTGTTGCTCGTGAGGGCGTTGCGCAGGTTGCCGGTGGTTTCCGTGAGGTCCTTGATCACCGTGGCCGCGTGCTCCAGCCGCGTACCGACCTTCGCGTTTTCCTTGCCGATGCTCTCCATCATGCCCTTCATCGATTTGAGGGTTTCGTCGATGACGTCCTTCTTCCCTGCAAGTTTTGTTTCCGCGAGATGGAGGATGTGCTCGGTCTGCTTCGTGACGACTTTCGCAGAAAGGGCCTCCACAACCGACTCCGCATCGTTCATCGCTCTCCGCGCAATCCAGTAGCCGATGGCCGCTCCGCCGATGAGGCCGATGGCGAGGCCGACGGCCAAGGGGAGGTATCCCATATCCGTATCCTACCATAGGTGAACGACCATCCACCAACAGGTTTTTTTTCCTCGGACGGCAGCCAAAAATCGGCGATCCCTCTTGCGCTGCCGCGCCGTCTGCGTACACTTTGGGAGATACACGTCCGCGCTGCGGGTGGCGATTTCGCCCTCGCGGCCCGGCGTTCCTCTTCCTGCGTTCCCCAATTTTTATGCCTATCAAGCGCACGACCAAGAAGAAGCTCATCGAGAAGCACCGCACGCATGCCAAGGACACCGGCTCGCCGCAGGTGCAGATCGCCATTCTTAGCAAGGAGATCGACCAGCTCACGAAGCACCTGCAGGATCACAAGAAGGATCAGTCCGCCCGCCGCGGCCTGCTCGGCATGGTCGCCCGCCGCCGCAAGCTCCTCACGTACCTCCGGATGAACAAACCGGAAGCGTACCAGGATGTTCTGGAGAAGCAGGGACTGAAGAAGTGAATAGCTGCTGAAGCTTGTGAAGCTTGTGGAAAATGGTGTACACTCGCCGCAGTTCTTTCCTTATTTCTCGCAGCGCGTTCTTGGATTTACGTGGAAGTGACCGGCCGTCCACCCGGTTCCTTGCATGTGAATCCAGTGTGCGTGCGCGGGGTTTCCCCCTCATCGTATGTCTACAGCAACGTCTGTCTCGGGATCTGCCGAGAAAGAGTTCAGTCTTGAGCTCGGTGCCGAGCGACTCATTGTCCGTACCGGCGCGTGGGCCACGCAGGCCAACGCATCGGTTGTCGCGCAGATGGGCGACACGGTCGTCCTCGGCAACTGCACCGTCAGCGCCAAACCGCGCGCGGCCGTCGACTTCCTGCCGTTGCAGGTCGTCTACCAGGAGAAATATTACGCGGGAGGCCGCATCGCGGGCAGTCGCTTCCGCAAGCGCGAAGGCCGGCCCTCCGACGACTTCGTCCTGCTCGCGCGCGTCATCGACCGCGGACTGCGGCCGATGTTCCCCAAGCACCTCCACAACGACATCCAGGTGTTCTGTACGGTGCTGTCCTACGACTTCGAACATGAGCACGACGTCGTCGCGGCGAACGCCGCCAGTCTCGCTGTCGCCATTTCCGACTGTCCGGCCGACGGACCGATCGCCTCGGTCCGCGTCGGACTCATCGGCGGAGAGCTCGTGCTCAACCCCTCGCGCGAGGCGCGGCTCAAGAGCGACCTGGACCTCTTCCTGACCGCATCGCTCGAGCGCGTGGTCATGATCGAGGCCGGTGCGAACCAGGTTCCCGAAGCGGATATCGTGCGTGCCATCGAGTTCGGCAAGAAGTGGGCGCAGAAGATCGCGCGGTTCTTCGCCGATATCCAGAAGGAGACGGGCAAGGCCAAGTTCGCGGTGCCGTCGGCATTCATGCACGACGAGGCGTATGACTACCTCAAGACATGGGCGCTGCCCGAGGTTACGAAGGCCATCCGAACGCCGATGGCGAAGCTGGAGCGCCGCGCGATTTTCAATCGCCTGATGGACGAAGCAGAGGAGAAGCTCAAGGAGAAGTTCGGCAACGGCACGCCGCCCGGCGCGGCGGTGCTGGGAGAGGTCGCGGCGCAGGCGACGGCCGGTGTGCGTGAGAAGTACGGCATCGAAGCCGGCATTCAGCTCACGTTGGAAACGCTGTACGCACACGGCGCGTACCTCGTCGACAAGATCATCAAGAACGAAATGCGGCGTCTCATCCTTGAAGAAGGCGTGCGCATGAGCGGTCGGAAGTCCGAGGAGATCCGCCCGATCGGCGCGATAGTCGACGTGCTCCCGAACCGCGTTCACGGATCGGCGCTCTTCCAGCGCGGCGAGACGCAGGGCCTGACGACGTGCACGCTCGGAGCGCCCGGAGACAAGCAGCTCATCGAAGGCATGGAAGGGGAAGAGGAGCGGCGCTACATGCATCACTACAACTTCCCGCCGTTCTCCGTCGGCGAGACGAGCAACCGCCTGGCCGTGGGCAACCGCGAGATCGGTCACGGCAACCTCGCGCAGCGCGGCATCGAGCCCGTGCTGCCGAAGGAGGAAGTGTTCCCGTACACCATCCGGACCGTCACGGAGATCCTCGAGAGCAACGGCAGCTCGTCGATGGCGGCAACGTGCGGGTCGACGTTGGCGCTCATGGCGGCCGGCGTGCCGATCAGTGAACCGGTCAGCGGCATCGCCCTGGGACTCATCTCCGACGAGTCCAAGGGGAAGTACGTCATCTTGAGCGATCTGCAGGACGAGGAGGACTTCGGCGGCGACATGGACTTCAAGGTCACCGGCACGAAGAATGGCATAACCGCCATCCAGATGGACATCAAGATCAAGGGGTTGCCCGACGCGGTGTTCGCCGAAGCGCTGGAGCGTTCCCGCACGGGCCGCGCGCACATTCTGGACATCATGCTCAAAGCTCTGCCAGCCCCCCGCGCAGAGATGAGTCCGTACGCGCCGCGCATCGAGACGATCACGGTGGATCAGGCGGACATCCGCCTCGTCATCGGTAAGGGCGGCGAAACCGTCCAGGCCATCGTCAAGGAGACGGGCGTGGAGGTCGACATCCAGGACAGCGGCGTCATCTTCCTGACGTCCAACAATGGCGAGGCGATGAAGCGCGCGAGGGAATGGATCGAGGGCATCGTCGCCAAGCCCGAAGTGGGCAAGGTATACCACGGGAAGGTTGCACGCATCATCCCCGGCGTCGGCGCGATCGTGGAATTCCTCCGCGGCAAGGACGGCATGATTCACATCAGCGAATTGCAGTGGCAGCGCACGGAGCAGGTCGAGGATGTTCTGAAACTCGGTCAGGAGGTCGACGCCAAAGTTGTCGAATACGATCCGGTCGAGGGCAAGACCCGTCTGTCGCTTCGGCAGATGACGGAGCGCCCCGCGGGCATGCCCGAGCCGCGTCCGGGATTCGGCGGACCTCCCCGGCATGGCGGCGGAGGCAGAGGAGGGTTCCGTGGCGGACCAAGGCGGTAATGCGCGGCTTCAATGGCGAAAAAGCGTCGCAAGCCCCAGCGCTTGTGATGCTTTACTGACTCTTCACCACGTATCCATCGTTGCTGCGCCCGCCGCCGATCATCTGAATGCCATCGCGCACCAGACCGTCGGGAATTTCGAGGATGGCGGTGATCGCTTTCGGGATGACGTTGAGGATGCGCCCCGGGCCGCTTTTGATCCACTGCGCCTGCAGGGTGTTGTGCAGGGCCGCGCGGGTGCTGGCGGTGATGCCGTCGCGGGGCACGACGTTGAATTCGCGCGTGCTCAACGCGCCAACGACCGACGGCAGCGCGCCCGAGAGAGCGTCGTACGTTTTGGCGAGGACATTCGCGGTGAGACCGACGGGGTCGCTGCCGTTTCGCGGACTCGCATAGTCCTTGCCGATGTGCTCGATGGTGGCGCCGAACCGGCTTGTCATCGTCTTCGCATTGTCGCTTGCCGGAGCCATTTTGTCCAGAATTTTGTATGAATTTTCTGCACGCTCTTTCGCATCATGGGATCGCAGTGCCCGCCTGTGTCGCTTGATTACCGGAAAAAACGCTTGCATTCCGACTTCGGTGTGCTGTATACAGTCCTGCACTTACGCGCTGTTACAGCGCGGAGTCTGCTCTTTCCTCTCTATCGTTTCGAAGGCCGCCCCAAAGGCGGTCTTTTTTAATCGTGGGATGGCCACACCCCTGTGTGGAAATCGCCTTCCCGCTTCAAGCCGCTCGCCTTACGCTGGTCTCATGCTTTCCAAAGCATACGATCCCGGCTCGGTGGAAGACCGCATCTACGCGATGTGGGAGAAGAGCGGCGCATTTCGCGCCGACGCCACGTCGGGCAAACCTCCTTTCACAATCAGCATGCCGCCGCCGAACGCGACGGGGCAGCTGCACCTGGGACACGCCGTGATGCTCGCGCTCCAGGACATCCTCATCCGGTTCCACCGCATGCTCGGCGACGAGGCGTTATGGGTGCCGGGCACCGACCATGCGGCGATCGCCACCGAGAACGTCGTGCTCAAGCTCCTGCGTGCCGAGGGCGTGAAAGATCCGCGCGCGGAACTGGGGCGCGAGGGGCTCCTGTCGCGCATCGCCGCGTACGTGGAAAAGAGCAAGGACACAATACGCGGACAGATTCGCAAGATGGGGAGCAGCTGCGACTGGAGCCGCGAGCGCTACACCTTCGAGCCCGCACTCAACCGCCTGGTGAACGAAGTGTTTGCGTCGATGTACGAGGACGGCCTGATCTACCGCGGGCACCGGATCGTGAACTGGGATCCCAAACTGCAGACCACCGTGTCCGACGACGAGATCGTCTGGATCGAGGAGGTCTCTCCTTTCTATACATTCCAGTACGGACCGTTCCGCATCTCCACATCGCGCCCGGAGACGAAGTTCGGAGACAAGTACGTCGTGATGCACCCGGATGACAAGCGCTACGCCGCCTACAAGCACGGCCAGACGATCGAGCTGGAATGGATCAACGGGCCGATCCGCGCGACGGTCATCAAGGACGCGGCCGTCGACCCGACGTTCGGCACCGGATGCATGACGATCACGCCGTGGCATGACGCCGTCGATTTCGCGATCGCCGAGCGACACGGTCTGGAGAAGGAACAGATCATCGGATTCGACGGGCGCCTCCTGCCGATCGCCGGCGAGTTCGCGGGCATGGCGATCGATGCAGCGCGTCCGCTGATCGTCGAGAAGCTCAAAGGCAAGGGGCTGCTCGCGGCGGTCGACGGGCACTACGTGCATCGGAAGGCGACAGCGCAGCGCGGTGGCGGCACCATCGAACCGCAGATCAAGCTGCAGTGGTTCATCGACGTGCACAAGAAAGCCGTTTCGTGGAAGGGTGAGTCGATGAGCCTGAAGGAAATCATGCACGAGGTCATTCACCACGGTGACATCGCCATCGTCCCCGACAGCTTCTCCAAGACGTACTTCCACTGGATCGACAATCTGCGGGACTGGTGCATCAGCCGCCAGATCTGGTGGGGGCATCGCGTTCCGGTGTGGTATCGCGGCGATGAAACGTTCGTCGGTAGCACGGCACCCGCGGGAAAGGGCTGGGAACAGGACCCCGACACGCTCGATACGTGGTTCTCGTCGGCGCTGTGGACGTGGAGCACGCTCGTCGACCCCGCGTTAGCAGCCGATCCCAAACGGACACTGCGGGACATGCTCCTCCAGAGCCCCGATGTCCGGAAGTTCCACCCTACGAGTGTCATGGAAACGGGGTACGACATCCTCTTCTTCTGGGTGGCCCGCATGATCCTCATGACGACGTACGTCTTCAGCAAGTTGCCGGAGGTTCCGCATGAGCAGAAGGTGCCGTTCCGCACCGTGTACCTGCACGGCCTCGTGCGCACACGCGAGGGGAAGAAGATGAGCAAGAGCGACCCGACGACGATGATCGATCCGCTCGACATGATCGCCACGTACGGCGCCGATGCGCTGCGCCTGGCGATGATCGTCGGGCAGAGTCCGGGCAACGACACCAAGCTCTACGAGGAGAAAATCGCCGGATACCGGAACTTCGTGAACAAGCTGTGGAACGCATCGCGATTCGTGCTGATGAAGTGCGAGGAGATGAAGATTGATCCGCAAGTGATGGAAGATGGAAGATGGAAGACGGAAGAGGTAGCGATGGCGGATCGTGCGATTCTGCATGCTGCCGAGAAGCTCACGGAAGACATCACGATGTCTCTCCAGGAATACCGCTTGAGCGACGCCGGGGAGCGGCTCTATGCATTCGTGTGGGATACCTTTTGCGATTGGTACTTGGAGTTGTCCAAGGGCACCGCGAATCCCGCCGTTCTCGTCCATGTTCTCCGGCGCATTCTGCGTTTGCTGCATCCGTACTGTCCGTTCGTCACGGAGGAGTTGTGGGCGCAGTTGAAGCCGGCCGATGCCGGCGTGCTCATGCGCGAATCCTGGCCGGCTGCGAAGAAAGAACGGATGGATCAAGCGGCGTACGATCAACTGCAGACCGTGATCGACGTCATCACCGCCATCCGCCGCATCCGCGCGGAGCAGGGGATTGAGGCGGGGAAGAAGATCGACGCCGTCATCCATAGCAAGAAGCACGCGACGCTCCTAGAACAGCATCGCGACCACATCGTGCGCATGGCGAAGGTCGGGGACCTGACAATCGACGAAAAGCCCGCGGCCCACGCGAACGCGGCCAGTGCGTTTTTGCCGGAGGTCGAGATTCACGTGCCGCTCGACGGACTCGTCGATCCCGCCGCGATGAAGAAGGAGCTTCAGGAACTGCAGGCGTACGTCGCCTCGCTCGAGGCGAAGCTCGGCAACGCGGGCTTCACCGCAAAGGCGCCCGCGAGCGTCGTAGGGGAGATGCGAACGAAGCTTGCGGAGGCGAGAGAGAAGCTGGGAAAGATCGGGGAGAGACTGTCGGGACTTCGCTAATCACACGTACACCGACCACCCCAAATCCTTCTTCGTTCCCGTGCCGATGGAGAGGGCGCTGCCGCGGTGGATCGCGTTGCGGCCGAAGCGGGTGCGGATGACATCGAGCGTTTCCTGCAGCCGTTCGCGTTTGGTCGCTTGATCGGGTTCTTCGAAGAGCGATGCCTGGGACGGTCCGTGCGGAGTCAGGTTCCAGAGGGCGACGCCCACTTGGGTGTACGGTTGGGTTTTGGCGTGGACCGCCGCGAAGCAGCGGCGGAGGAAGGGTGTGAGGAGTTCTTCGGTGTCCATGGCTCGGGGGAGCGAGACGCTCTCGCCTCGGTGTGCGTACTGCCCGTCGCGCAGCCAGAGAGTCATGCCTTTGCACTGCAGTCCTTCGCGACGCATCTTGAGCACCAGGTACTGTAGGTGCTGCAGCGCGTACCCCCAGAGCATCGCGCGGTCGCGTGATGCACGAAAACTCCTCGCCCGCGAAACGGATTTCGGCGCCGCCGGCTCGGCCACCACCGCGTCTGTCGCCGTTCCCAGGAGCGCCCGCTGCATGTCCCGTCCGGTTTTGCCGAGCAGGGCCGCGAGCGCCTCCGTGTCCGCCGTCGCGATGTCCCATGCGGTGCGCCACCCCTGCGCGGCGACCTTCGGTTCCGTCCGCCTGCCGATACCCGGAATCGCGGCGGCAGGGCGGTCGCGGAGGAGGTGTTCAATGGTAATCCCGTTCTTTCCCTCTCCCCTTCGGTCCCCCTCCCCCTCGGGGGGAGGGGGAGGGGGGGTGAGGGAAATCACCGTCACGCCCCCCGGCTTTCGGTATTCCCCGGCCATTTTCGCGAGAAGCTTCGTGGGTGCCACGCCGATGGAGACGGACAGATCCGTGCGCCGGAGGATGTCCTGACGAAGGGCCAGCGTCCATGCTCCAAGGTCGCGCGGCACGCCGCCGATGCACGTTGCAAGATCTAGGAACCATTCGTCCACCGACATCTGTTCGATCACCGGGCAGTGCTCGCGGATGATCTCCTCGATCTGCGCCGATGCCATGCCCGTCTCGCGGAAATCCGCGGTCATCTCGATGGCCTTCGGGCAGAGGCGCCGGGCCTCGACCAGGCGCATGCCCGTCTTCACGCCAAGCGCCTTGGCCTCGTATGTCGCCGCGATGACGATGGCCCCGCCCATGCCGACGGCGAGGAGCGGTTTGCCCTTCAGGCGCGGGTTGCCCCTCTGGAGGACAGACGCGAAGAAACTGTCTGCGTCGACGTGGGCGAGCATCAATATTTGCGCATCAATCCGATCACCACACCCGCGACCTTGAGCTCCTCGAGGGCATGCAGATCGGGATACTCGGGATTCTCCGCTTGCAGGTAGAATTTTCCCTTATCTTTCCGCAAGCGCTTCAGCGTGAACTCGCCGTCGAGCACGCCGACGACGATGGCGTTGAGGCGCGGCTGACGCTTACGGTCGACGACAACGAGATCTCCTTCGTTGATGCCGGCGCCGATCATGCTGTCGCCCTTCACCCGCAGGAGGAAGGTGGACGATCGGTCGCCGACGAGATAGTCCTCGAGCGTCACGGTTTCCTCGGCCTGCTCTTCGACGGGGGCGGCGAAGCCCGCGGCGATGGGGCCGAAGAGAGGCAGGGCAATGGGGAGGCGCGCGCTGCTGTGGGACTCTTCGTGGTGCAGGATCTTGATGCGACCCTTGGGGTCCTTCTCCAGGTACCCGTCGCGCGAGAGCACGTTCACCACCTTGGCGATGGCGTTCTTGCTGCGCACGCCGAAGGCGATCGCCAGATCCGCGAGGGAGGGGGAGTATCCGCGTTTGTGCTGGAACTCGCCGATGTAATTCAGGACGGTGCGCTGGTGGGGTGTGAGGGTCATGGAGAAAGGGGATGAACGTACACCATGATAGGTGGACGAAAGTACACTGTCAAGAATTTTGGGTGTGGCGATCAGGAATGGCTTCAGTGGTGCCCTCCTCCGCCCCCTTCGTCCGCCACGATGAGATCGATGTCCTTGTGTTTGCTCAACTCCAGGTAGGTGATGGTCCAGACGGTCTGCTTGAAAACGTGGAGGTACGCGAAGAAATAGCTGGCGCCGACGATGAGGCCGAACCCGGTGATCGTCGCCAGAACGACGCTCAACGTCATGGATAGGAACGTGGCGAGGAGAAGGCCCAAGCCCAGCACGAGAGCCGGAATGAGGAGGACGATGATAGCGTTGATGATGACGCGGATGGAAATGACGAGCATGAGGAGCACGAGGAACATCAGATGCCCCAAGTGACTCAAGAAGAGCTTGAAGCTCCTGCCCATCGCCGAGAAGATGTGCGATTTGCGGATGACAATGGCTTCCTCCGCGAAGCTGGTGAGGAACCGCAGGATGTTTGAGACGGCCCACAGGAGGATGAGCGTGATGACGGACGGCGCCTTCAGCGGATGGTCGATGTAGCGCAGGATGAGAGAGATCGCGGTGATGGTCGTCGTCGTGCGGGCGAGGAAGAAGATCTCGCGCACGGCGAAGATCGGAAAGAAGTTGTAGACGCCTAGGACGAGGCCGCCCTTCACCTCCTCGCCGCGGTAGGCCTTGGCCGCCAGGCCGATGATCGCGCCCAGACAGAGGTGGGGCATGAAGAATTCGATGACGACCATGACGAGGAACGTGATGACGATCGTGAGGAAGAACCAGAAAGGGAGGACGTGGTACAGGGCGACCTCGACGTCGAAGAAGCCCGGCGTTCCCCCCGACATGAAGTACTCGTAGAAGAAGTACGTCTGGTACATCACCAGCTTCACGTTGAGGAGCGTTTCCAGGAAGGAGGACGTGAAGCCCCAGCGCCGCAGCGACGTCTCGTGGCCGGTGATCGCCCAGGCGCGGGCGATGATCTCGCGTGGGGTCATTGGGGCAGGGAGAGGTTCTGGAAGGGTGTATACGCGTAGTCTTCGCCCAGGACAATCGTCACCGCTCCGCGCTCTTCCGCCGGAAGTCCCGCGGGCATGTCCTGCACGGGAAGGTCGAGGAAGGCACCGAAGAACTTCGCCGCATCGAGGGCGGAGTCGCCGCCCGCGGCGATGAACGATGTTTCCTGATCGGGCATGGAGGCGTTGGCGATGCGACCCACGGGGAACCCGTAGCGGACGAACTCATTGCCCAGGGTGCGCGCGACGCCCGACTTCGCGCCCGCGTTCAGGATGGCGATGTCGGCGTTCCATGCGTAGGGAGTGCGCATGTCGATGAAGAGACGTTTCAGCATCTGCAGTTGCTTCCATGTGACCGGAAATTCGGGGATCGACACCGGCAGGAGCACCGATTGTCCGCCGAAGAGCTCGCGGGGAGGGGTGTAGAGGAAACCGCCGGGTTCCACGACGCCCTCATAGAGGCCGTTGCGGTCGTTGATCTGCATCGCGTGGACGTCGCCGCCTTCGGACTCGGCCGCCATTTTGCCGAGGGCCAGAATCATGCCCAGGTCCAATGTCGTCTCCACGTGCTCGGCGACGATACTCTGCAGCGCGGCGACGGTACGGGCCTTGCCCAGTAAGCCCTGCTCGCGGACGCGCGCGGCCATGGCCTTGAGAATCTGCTGCTGGCGGGCCGACCGGTCGAAATCGCTGCTGGTGTGGCGGGTCCGTGCGTATTTCAGGGCCGTAGCGCCATCGAGATGCTGCGGGCCGGCATTGATCGCGAACGTCTCGTAGCCGTAATCCGCCGTCGGGAACTGGGTATCGACGATGTCTTCGGGGACGGCGACGTCCACGCCGCCGATCGCGTCGACCGCCTGCACGAATCCCTCGAAGTCGACTTTCACGACGCCGTGGATGTCGAGTTGGAGGGCGGAGCCGATTTCCTGCGCGGAGTCCCGCAGCGCCTGAAGCGAGGCCGCGTCCGGCTCCAACCCTTCGCGGCGACGGCGGACCTTGTAGTCGCGGTAGGAGTTGTTCACCTTCCCGTCGGGAAGTCCTTTGCGTTCGAGGAAATGCAGGTCGCGCGGCAGCGACAGGAGGACGGCGGAGGACCCGCGGGCGTCCAAGCTTGCGATCATGAGGGTGTCCGTCAGATCCTGCCCGGCGCTGTCGCCCTGGCCGAGGAGGAGGAGATTCGTGTGCCCCAGCGCGTCCCGCGGCAACTCCGTCGCCGCAATGTTCAACGCCGTCCGCAGGCCCACGGTCTTCAGGAACATCCAGGCGCGCGCGGTTCCCATCCAGAGGAGGGCGGCGAGCGCGAGCGCGGCGGCGACGGTCATCGCGATGCGCAGCGCGTGGCGCCGGCGTTCGGCCCGTTCATCCGCTTCGCGTTGCTGGCGCCATGCCCCGTAGAGCTGCATCAGGGGACGGGCGAAGAAGAGCACGTTCCCGAGCAGAGGTTTCCAGGCAATGCGCCGACGCGATGAATCATCGGAAATACGACGTACCGAGAAGGACATCATGGGGAGTATAGCGCTACAATCCCGTCATGTCCTCCCTTATTTTCCTCGAAGTCGACCCCGATGACCGCGCCCTCGTGCAGGGCCGCTACCCCGATTCAGCGATGCAAGAGGGGGTGTTGGCAGATGATGCGCTCGCCCGAGCCTGCAAGGATGCCGAGGTTGTCTCGTGCTTCATCTACACGCGCTTCACCCGCGCCGTGCTGGAGAAACTGCCGCTCCTGAAGCTCATCTGCACGCGGTCTGTCGGTTACAACCACATCGACAAGGAGGCCTGCGACGAGCGTGGTATCACGATCTGCAACGTTCCCGACTACGGGTCGCATGTCATCGCCGAGCACGTGTTCGCCCTGCTCTTGAGCACGCTGCGGCACATCCCCGAGGGCGGCGCGCGCGTCCGGGGCGGGGAGTTCGATTACCACGGGCTGCGCGGCATGTGCCTGCGGGGCAAGACGCTCGGCATCGTGGGGACGGGGAAGATCGGCCGCCGCGTCGCGCAGATCGCCCACGGATTCGGCATGCATATCCTCGCCGTCGACACGTGCAGGACGCTGGAGCTGACGGACCTGCTCGGCGTGCGGTACGTCGAACTGGATGAAATGCTCGCGCAGAGCGATATCATCACGCTGCACGCACCGGCGCTGCCGGAAACCGCGCACATGATCGACGCGCGGGCCATCGGGCAGATGAAGGACGGGGTGATCCTCGTGAATACCGCGCGCGGCGAGCTGATCGACTCGGCGGCGCTGCTATCCGCGCTCAAGAGCGGCAAAATCCGCCACGCCCTGCTCGACGTTCTCGAACATGAGAAGAATTTTGCGGAGAACAAAGAGTTGATCGACCACCCACACGTGGTCGTGACGCCACACATCGCGTTCTACGCCGACGAGAGCATGCGCAACATGTATGAGGATGCCTTCCAATCCATCGAGCAGTTCCGCCGCGGCGACACCCCCGAGCATGCCGTGAAGCCCGAACGGGTGGTGTGCGATATGAAGGGCGTACGGAAATGAGGGTTGCCTTGGTTTCTTAGAGAAACATCACCCACAGCACCCCCACCAGCACCGGCTGGTGGATCATGTAGAGCAGGAGGGAGTGACGGCCGGGGAGGGAAAGAGCTTTGAGCTGTGGGCTATGAGCGATGAGCGCGTCGATAGAGTGACATAGCCGAATGAACAGTGGCGCCAGGCCCAGGCCGAGGATGATCACGCCGGTCCACGGGAGCAGCGGGAAGTAGTCGATCGTGGTGAAGTTCGGCGGGAGGATGCCGAAGGGGAGGGTGAGGAAAGAGGGTAAGGAGGGTAAGGAGGGTAAGGGGGGTAACGTGAGTACGTTGGGTGCTGCGATGACGGTGAGGCCGAGGAGGATGTTCCACGGCCCGAGGTTCCGAATGAAAGGCAGGATGAGCAGGCTCAAGCCGATGCAGTGCAGGATGCCGAAGCGGACGTACGTCGCCGGATCGAAGAGATACGTTGCGAGCGAGACGAGCAGCGCGCAGCCAAGGACGACGGCGCTGCGTCGCAGCTGCCGCCTCCAGATCGCCGGGGCCGCCTTGCCTTCGCTCGACAGGTGGAAGCTGACGCCGACGAGCAGGAGGAACATGATCGCTGTCGCGCGTGCCCACAGGAGGTCGGGCGTCCGCCCGATGACCGCGAGTGTCGGGACGCCGTGGAGCCGTTCCAAGTCGTAGGCGAGGTGGTAGACGATCATGGATATGATCGCGAACGAGCGAAGGAGGTCGATGCTGACGAGGCGGGTACGCAGAGTCTTCAGGATGCCATATTTCTCCCATCGCAAAAGGCCGCCCGAAGGCGGCCTCTGCATTGTCCGAAAGCTACGTGTTAGGCAGCGTTGCGCTTCGCCATGAAGCACTCTCGGCAGAGGACGGGTTTGCCGCCCTCGGACTCCGGCCGAGGCTTGAAGGGGACCTGGCACTGCGCGCCGCAGGAGGCACAGACGGCATCGTGCATTTCACGATTGGCCATCCGGTCATCCTTGCGCTTCGCACGGCAGTCTTTGCAGCGCTGGGGGGCCTGAAGGCCCTTGGACGCATAGAACTGCTGTTCACCATCGGTGAACGCGAATGTCGCGCCGCAGTCGCGGCAGGTCAGCTGCTGATCAGCCATACCTATTAGGGAGAAGGAGATAAAGAATTGCAGGTATCCTTCTCCGAGTTACTCGTATAGGACGATTGGCTGGTTGAAGGGGTTCTGCTGATCGCAAGTGTACGCGGTTTCGGCGTGATGTCAACGTGAAAAAAGGCGCCCCGAAGGGCGCCGGTCGTGGACGTTTTGTCTCCTATGGAGAGGGTGGTGGAGTGGAATAGGGCATGACCTCGCGTGGAGACGTTCGCCCAAATCCAGGTGCTCTTTGCCTCTGTATCACTATGAATCTTCGAGGAAGGTTCTCGTTCGCGGCGAGCAGAAAGAGGTGCTCGACATCATCCTTGTCATTCTCATTACGAACGATGTACAGCATCGTGCCGTTGTGATTCTGCGGCTCCCCGATGCAAACGTAGGGCGTCTGCAATTGCAGATCATCAATGTTGCGAGGGGCTTTGAGGGGTGGGATTGAAACCAGCCCCCAAATCGCAAGTGCTACGAGCAAAAGGACTACACAGATGACCAGCACGGTGCCTTGCCATGCTTTCATGATTTTGCCCTCCGATAGAGTCAATGATCGTCCACAACACTTTCTTCCTACGCGGAAGAAAGTAAGGTTATTATACATTTTTAGTTATTTGTGTCAATTTAGCATGAAATGCTGACGATACGCCCAAAGCCGTATGTCGCCTCACACCAAAAGCGGCGGGCGTGAGCCCGCCGCTTTGTTCGAGCTTGCGGAAACGATCTACTTGAGAGCGACCTTCGCTCCGGCTTCCTCCAGCTTCTTCTTCATCTTCTCGGCGTCTTCCTTCGGCACGTTCTCCTTGAGCACCTTGGGCGCGCCGTCGACGGCGGCCTTGGCATCGCCCAGGGCGAGGCCGGTGATCTCGCGAACGACCTTGATGACGGCGATCTTCTGCGCGCCGCTATCCGTCAGTTCGACGGTGTAGGCGGTCTTCTCTTCGGCGGGAGCGGCGGCTGCGGCTCCTGCACCGGCGGCCGCGGCAACCGCGACGGGAGCGGCGGAGATGCCGTAGGCCTGCTCCATGAACTTCACGACGTTATTGAGCTGCACGACGTTGAGCTTCTCGAGAGCGTCGATGACAGCCTGCTCCTCTTTGGTGAGGGTGACGGTGGCTTGATCGGACATACGGATGGGGGAAGGGGATGAGGGATTAGGGATTAGGACAGAGGGAAGAGGAGAGTCAGGCGGCGGCCTTCTTCTTGGCCAGCTCGCTCATGGCGAGCGCGAAGCCGCGGAGCGGGGAAGAGCACATTGAGCTGAAGGTGGTGAGCGGAGAGCGGACCATGCTCATGAACGTTGCCAGCAGTTGCAGGCGGCTCGGGAGCTGTGCAAAGGCCGTCGCGTCCTGCTGCGACAGCAGCTTGCCGTCGAAAATGCCGCCGACAAACGAGATTTTCTTGTGTTCTTTTGCGAACGTGAACGCGGCCTGCGGTCCGGCGATGGGATCGCCGAAGCTGAAGATGCATGCGATGTCGCCCTGCATCTGTTCCTCCGTCGGCTCGGGCTTGCTCGCTTCCTTGGCGGCGAGGCGGATGAGCGTCTTCTTCGCGACCTTCATCTCCGCGTTCTGCTCCTTGAGTTTGCGGCGCAAATCACTGACCTGGGCCACGGTGAGGCCAAGGTAGTGGGCGAAGACGATGGATCCCGCCTTCTCGAACTTCTGCTTCAGGTCAGCGACTTGGGCCTTCACGGCACGAATCACCAAGCCGGAGCCGGGTGGGCGATGCTGTATACCTCGGAGGGGCTTACCTTCGGCCTGCGGCCTAATGCCCTCGGTCTTCGGTCGTGAGGTGCAGTCTACACAGGCGGCCGCCGCAGTCAAGGCGATTTGGGCTGTTGAGCCTCAAAAGCACCAGAATGAGTCTTCTGAAGCTTCTGCAGCTTTCGACGCTACGGCCGGAGTGCTACCATGGAACGTCCATGCAGACGGTGAAAACGGCATCGGCGGCGGAGCATCCGCTCCTGCAGCGGCCACGCGTACGACAGGCGCTGGAGGTCGCGCGGCAGAGCTACGAAGGGCGGCGACACTGGACGGGCGTGCCCCTGCTCGAGCACTGCATGGCCGTCTTCGATGTGCTCCTGTGGCTCAAACCGGATGAAGACACGGTCATTGCCTGCCTGCTCCATCACGTTATCGACGGGAAAGGGCAGAGTTTGGTGGACATCGAGGATCGCTTCGGCCCCCCCGTCCGTGCCATCGTCGGCGGGGAGTATCTCCTCCACCAGTTCGCGACGCGGTCGCGCCGCCTGTCCCTTGAGCACGTGCGGCAGATGCTCGTGCGCCTTTCGGAGGATGTCCGCGCCATGCTGCTCTTCCTCTGCGATCGCGTGGTCGTCTTGGAACATCTGGAAGAGCTGACACCGCGGGAGGCGCGGTATTTCGCCCGCCTGGGGCTTCGGGTATTCGCGCCGCTTGCGGCCAGTCTGGGCGTGTATTCCCTCAAGCATCTTCTCGAAGAACGCGCGTTCCCCATCGTGTACTCCACGGATGCCCAGCGTATCGCCGAGCAGCAGCGCGGCGTCCGCGATCGGTACGGCAATTTCCTGGAGGACACCGCGGCCCGGCTCCAAGCCTTCCTGCGGGAGAACGGCATCATCGCGCGCGTGGAGTACCGCGAAAAACAGCCGTACAGCATCTTCACCAAGATGAGCCGTAAGAGCGTTTCGCAGCTGACGGCCGTGTACGACCTGTTCGCGCTCCGCGTCATCGTGGAACGCGACGAGGATTGCTACGTCGTGCTCGGGCTGCTCCACCGCATCGGCCACCCCGTGCCGAACCGCTTCAAGGATTACGTCGCCTTCCCCAAGCCCAACGGCTATCGCAGCCTGCACACGACGCTGACGGGTTTGCCCGGCGTCCCGACCGGCATCTTCACGGAGGTGCAGATCCGCACGACGGCAATGCATGACGAGGCGGAGTTCGGCGTCGCCGCGCACTGGAACTACAAGCAGGGCGGCACGGCGCAGCAAGCCATGCAGCGCGTCCGTCTCCTGCGGGCTGCCGATGACCAAGAGGACGAGGAAGACGGGCACGTGCAGGCGTACGTCGATCGCATCTTCGTCCTGACGCCCAAAGGCGACGTGGTCGAATTGCCGGAGGGAGCAACGCCGCTGGATTTCGCCTTTCAGGTGCATACCGATATCGGTCTGGCGTACCGCGCCGCCCGTGTGAACGGTTCCATCGTTCCGCTCAACTACCAACTGGAGAACGGCGATGTCGTGGAAGTGCTGCATGCCGCCAAGCCCCATCCGTCCCCCCGCTGGCTTAAGTTGCTGCGGACTGCATCGGCCCGTTCCCGCCTGAAGCGTTACCTGACGGAGCACAGCGCGGTGCCGGCAGTGGCGGTTGCTGCGCCCGTCGCGTCCCCCCGCAAATCCGCGGCCCGGAAGACGGCGCCACGTCCGCCCTCGGGTTTCCGAGCGGTCGGTACGGGCGTCGACGTGCCGCTCCCGCTGAAATCCGCGCTCTGCTGCAAGCCGCAGGCGCATCCGGGCAAGACGCTCGCCGGCGTCATCGCACGCGACGGCGTCGTCCGCGTCCACCGCGCCGATTGCAAACTCATCCGCGCCGTGAATCCCGAGCGGCGGGTGAAGGTGGAGTGGGAACGTTAATGTTCGGTCGCGAGCAACTGCTCGATCAACGCGTCGACCTTCATGTTGTGCGCGATGCGCATCCGCATATCCCCCCGCGCCTCGTTGCGGCGCTCCTCGGGGACTTGGGCCAGGTGCTGCTCGAGGGCCTTGTCTACGTCGGCATCCGGCACGGCGACGGCGCGCGAGACGAGGAGGTCTTCGATGCCGAGACGCACGCGCAGCCGCTCGGACGCTTCGTCGCGAATCTCCTTCATGAACGCCTTCGAGTCTTTCTTCTCCTGCTGCAGCCACTGCTCCAGCGTGACCCCCTGCTCCTTGAGGTGCTCGGCGCGGTCCGTGATCAGCGCGCGCGCTTCGTCGTCGATCAGTTCGTCGGCCAGCTCCACGTCGATCGCTGCGGCGATCTTCTTGAGGAGTTCCGCCTCGCGCCGCATACGATCCCACTGCTCTTCCTGTGACCGCAGTGACGCGGTGATCCGTTCGCGCACGGCCGCCGCCGTCGGCGCGCCCAGGTGCTTCTGCGCGAAATCATCGGTGAGCTCGGGGCGCTCGATCGTGCTGACCTGGTGCAGGCGCACCGCAAAGCTCGCCGGCTTCCCCCGGAGCGGCTCGCTGTGGTACTCCGTGGGGAACGTCACGCGCACCGTGCGCTCCTCGCCGGCCCGCTGCCCCACGATCTGCTCCTCGAAGCCCGGAATCAGGCGGTTGCCGCCGAGATCGACGGCGTAGTTGGAGGCCGTCATGCCCTCGATGGCCGTTCCGTCGTCGAGCAATCCGCGAAAATCGACCGTGACGCGGTCGCCCGTCTGCGCCGCACGGTCCACAGGAGTCGCCTTCTCGTGCGGGCGGAGCAGCTGCGTGAGGACGCGATCGACATCCTTGGCGTCGGCGGCGATTTCTTTTTTCTCCACGCGCAGATCATGGCGCTTCTTCCACGTGACGGGCGGGCGCTGGACGACGGTGACCGCGAGGGTGAGGGGATTGCGGGACACCGCTTCGACGCGGGGAGGAAGGAGCGGCAGGAGCTTGTGCTCCGTGAAGAGCGCGGGCAGAGAGGCGCGCATCAGAATGCGCACGGTTTCTTCCAGCAGGCGTTCTGGATCGATGCGTTCGAGCAGAGCCGAGGGCGGGGCCTTGCCCGGGCGGAAACCTTTGATGTTGATGTTCGCGCCCAATTGGGCGAGGGCCTGCTCCCGCGCGGCATGCTCCTCATCCGGCGCGACCGTCCACGTGCAGCGAACACGGGAGGCGGGGAGCCGTTCGATGGTCGCTTGCGGGGGAATGTGTGGGAGAGGAAACGATGGCCTACCGGCCGGCCTTTCGTCGTTCCTGCCAGAAGACGACGAGCGGAGTGGCGACGAAGAAGGAGGAGTAGGTTCCGATGATCGTGCCGACGATCAATGTCAGCGTGAACCATCGGATGGATTCCGATGCGAGGAAGAAGAGCGCGAAGAGCATGATAAGGGCGCCCGTACCGGTGCTCAATGTTCGACGGAGGGACTGCGCGAGGCTTTCGGCGGCGAGGGACGGGAATTCGCGGCGCTTACCCTCGATCAGCAGGTTATCGCGCACACGGTCGAAAATGACGATCGTGTCGTTCACCGAGTAGCCCATGATGGAGAGCAACGCAGTGACGAAGAGCGTGTCCATCTGGAAGGACGTGGTGTGGCTCAAAATGGAGAAGATGCCGACGGTGATGAGAATGTCGTGGATGAGGGCGGCGATCGCCGCAATGCCGAAGCTCCACGAACTGATGCCGCGGGGCATGGAGCGGAACATCACCGCGAGGTACAGCACGATGGCCGCGGATGCCAACGCCAGGGCGATGACGGAACGTCGCTTGAGCGACGCCCCGACGGTCGGGCCGATCGTGGTGAACTGCAGTTCACGCAGCTCGCCCACGTCTTTCTGCAGCTGCGCGACGAGCGCGGTGTGCTGTTCGTTGCTCAAGGTGCTCGTCCGGACGAGGGCCGTGCCGGTGCGGGTTGCGGAAACGGTCGTCGCCTCGCCCAGCGTGGCATCGAATGTGCGGATGCCGGCCATGAGCTGGTCCCGCGTCGCGTTTTCGGACAGTGCGAATTCCATCAGCGTTCCGCCGGTGAACTCGATGCTCAAACGCGGGCCCGGCACGACGAGCAGGACGGCCGAGACGGCCATGAGCAGTCCCGAAACGGCGATGGCGAATTTGGCGAGGCGGAAGAAGCGCATCGGACCGAGAGCGTAGCGGGGGAGGGCGGGGAAGGGAATAGGGATTCGGACTTAGGGATTAGGAATGAGGACTTCAGGATTCGGGTAGAGAGTGGCTGGCGGGCTTCAGTACCACGGTCCCGCCGTCAGGACTTCGAGCATGAGCACGCCGTCGCGTACCAGCACGGACCACGCGATGTCGCCGGACGGCGGCAGCAGGGGCGAGAGGAGTAATGCGAGGGAGGGGGGCAGCACCGATCGGAGCAGGCGGCCGGAAGCGAAAGACGTCACTCCGGATGCGGGCAGGGCGAGCGCGGCACGGAGCAGGCCGGCGTCATCGCTGGCGAGCAGGAGACCGCCGCGTGCGGCGGTCGCGAGCAGGCGGTCGCCTTGCTGCGTCGTCGCGATCGTCCAGCCGCTCGATGTGTACCGGTCAGAAGTGATGGATTGTGGATCCAGGGAGATCGCGGAGAGGAACTTTCCGTCGTCGAATTCCCGCACCGTGTGCCTCGCGGGCACCAGGCGCGAGCGCAGCAGAGCGTGCAGGCTCTCCGCGTCGCCGCTGGCGTCGGGGGAGCGCGCCGTGACGAGCAGGCGGCGGCCCGTTGGCCTATCCACGAGCTGCACGCCGATGTCGTGGGCGCGTCCGATGTCGATCGCGTCGGCGCCCAGCAGCCGAGCAGCGGCGGTGCGCGCCAGCGCCTCCAATACGGTGGCGATGTCCGGCCGGAGCAGTGCAGCCAGAGGAGCTACTGCCTCTCTCGCGATCATTGCATGAGCGACTTCCCCGAGGATGAGCGGCGCCGGCGCGACCGGGCGCATAGTCGGGAAAGCGGCATCAATGGCGACGCGGACGCTCTCCTGGGTCCAATCGATCCCCAGCGCTCGCCCCGCGCCGACGGGGGCCGATGGCGACGCCGCGGCGACGTACAGCCACGCCGGACTTATCCTCGCCGACCGCACGCGGCGGAAGGACGGCGACGCAGCAAGTCGCAACGATCCGGAACTTGCCAGCTCCTCCGGCAATGTCCACGAGCGGCCGTCCGCCGGTATCGCCACCCAGGTATGCGTCCCGTCGGGCCTGCGAATGGCGGCTTGCGGGCTCACGGCATCGGCTGTCGCGGGGAACGTCAGTCCGTCCGGCAGCCACGGTGCAAGCAGATCGCGGTCGCTGCCGTTTACGTATTCCACGTACGCGACGGTCGTATCCGCGGGCAGGACGGTCGCCGGATCGAAAGCCTGTTCCGAGGGGCGCACGCAGCCCGCGGCGAGCACTGTGGCGCAGAGGAGGGCCGCGGGAGATCGTAGGGAGTGCATGACGCGGGGATGATAGATGGCGGATGGCAGATCGCAGATAGACGATGGAATGTTCCTCTTGTGGTTCGATGCGATTTTCGCTACAATGTCCTGATTGTCCTTTCACACGTCAAACGTCCAGAGAGGAGCGAGTGCGGCGGGTCCGCGCTTACTCCTCTCTGCTCTGCGAGATACCGTGCTGCAGAACCGAGGAGGCTTGCAGCGCGTTCCTCTCCCACTCCCCAGCGTTCCCTCTGCGCCCTCGCGGCCGGATGGTGGACCGGTACGGGGACCTCGCGTGGTCACGAGGAGAAACAAGCGACCCGAGCACAGCAGGGATTTGAGGGCTCCTCCCCTCCGTCACCTCCATTCAAGCAGCTCAGCACTTTCGCACGATGGTGTTGATAGCCGCGGAGGCCGACAAACAAACACAAAAAGGCCAGCCGTACTGGTCTTTTTGTTTATGGAACAAAGGCAATCAAAGCAACCGAGGGAGGAGCGTGAGAATCCTTGGTTTCCTTGGTTACTTTGGTTCCCTTGGTTGCTCTCTCACAAGCCCCCAAGCGCTTCACGGGCAGCCGCCAAGCCGGGGTCTAACTCCAGTGCTTTTTCCAGCGCCTTGCGTGCGTCGTCCTTGCGGCCGGTTTGCGCCGCGGTGATCCCGGCGAGGAGGTGAGACCGCGGCTCGTCGGGCCAGCGGGTCAGGGTCTTCTGTGCCTGCGCGTAGGCTTCCTCGGGGAGGGACAATTGCAGTGCCGCGCGGACGAACCGCTCGACATCATCGATGCTCGCGCCCTCGGCCGTTGCGAGCGCGGAGTACTGCTCCAGCGCCAGGGGTCCGTCGCCCGCGGCGAGGGCCGCTGCGCCGAGCGCGCGTCGGACATCGGCGGACGGCTCGAACCCGTTCTTCAACGCGTACTGAAAGAACGTGACCGCACGCGGGTGGTCGCCCTGGGCGGCGAGCGTCTTGCCGAGGAGGTACTGGATTTCGGCCTTCTCCGGATCAAGGCCATACGCGCGTTCGAGTGATGCGAGCGCTTCCGCGAGGCGGCCGGTGACATACTCGCAGTACCCCTGCACGGTCCACGCATCGCGGTAATCATCCTGCACTTGGGTGACTTGGGAGAGCAGAGGGAGCGCTAGTTCGCATTCCTGCGCCTGCGCGAGTGCGCGCGAGAGGAGGGCGACCAAGTGGATGTTCGGACTGTCGGGGAACAGCGCGAATTCTTCGTAGGCGGCGAGGAGCGTCCGGGACGAGCTGCGGATGGCGGGATCCCATCCCTCCTGCGCCTGCTGGAGGGCGGGGCGGGCCGATTCGTGGTTGCCTTGGATGATTGCAAGGAGGGCGTGGCCGTATTCCCGCTGCGGCGAGGCCGGAGCGTCGCGGAGCAGCGTTTCCGCCTGCAGGAGTTCGCCCGTCCGCAGGAGGAGCAGCGCGTTGAGCAGGAGAAGATCTTCCTCCTTGGCGCCAGCGAGAGAGAGCCGGCGGATGTTGTCGCGGACGGCGCCGTAGTCGCGACGTTGGAGCTGCGCCTGCGTGAGCTTGCGCAGCGCGGGCAACCCGCCGCGCGCATCGACGGCCCGCTGATAGTGGCGTTCCGCCGTTTTCCAGTCGCCGTCGAGCGCCGCGACGTCTCCAGCGCGGATCGCTGCAAGCGCGGCGTCCCGCGGATCGGCCGTTTCCGCCCAGGGCTCATCGAGTGCGAGGGGGTCCTGCTGCTCCGATGCCGCCTGCTGCAGCGCGCGACTGATGATCGCGCGGGCATGCATGGCCTGCCACAGGAGCACGGCGATCAATCCCGCCGCGCACAGCGCGGCGAAAAGAACGGGGGCCAGAACGCGGAGGGGAGGGAGGCGCGCGCTCACGATTGAGGGGGGAGGAGCTACGCTTCCTTTTTCTTCCTCGTGCGGGGCGGCGCTTCTTCCACGACGGGAGAGAGCTCGCCATCATCGCCGGCGACAGTTTCGGCGGGAGCCGCGGCCGCGCTCGCATCGAGGAGGTGTTTGGGAATGACGGCCTCGACGGCGCCCCAGTGCGCCTCGCCCGCCGTCGGCAGCAGGATGGTCACCTGGTCGCCGACTTCGGCGCGGTAGAAGGTCACCGACGCAAGCAGGACGCGGAAGCTCTTGCCTTCGGCCAGGACCTTGTACTGTCCGTCTTCCTGGATGAGCACGCCGCGGACGGTGCGACGCTCGATGGGCGCGATTTGCTTGTAGATGAACTTCCCTTCGTCCGTGATTGTCAGCTTCATGCCGTCGCCTTCGACCAGCTTGCTCTTGCTCGCGTAGTTCGCGGGGACGGGATACGTCTGTCCGTTTGCGTCGACCATGTTCTGGCCATCGAATACGCCCTCCACGACACGACCGCTGACCGGACCGGACATGCGGCCGGCGCGGGACGTAAGGCGCTCGCGGGCGGCGTCGCTGACGCCGGTGAGATCACGCATCAGCGCGCTCGCGGTCTTGAGCGACGATTGGGCGCTCTCCAGCAATTCTTGGATGTGCATCAGTGTGTCGTCCGTCATAAGGAAGGAGGAACCGATCAGAACGGTGCGGCGTCGACGGCCAAGTGCAGGTCGGTCAGTCGGGCGCGCATCTCGGTGTCTGTGAGGAGTCCCGCTTGCGCCCCGAGGACGCCGACGACACTCGCTGCATTGATGCTACCCGCCTGCAGCGCCGTTGGCAAGTCGTGGCCGGTGAGCAACGCCCACGAACAGCCGGTGCCGAACGCATCTCCCGCGCCCGTCGCATCCACCGGAGTTGCCGGAGCGATAGGGCACCGGTAGAGCGTTTTTCCGTCGGTGGCGACGGCCCCGTGCTTGCCGTCGGTGACGCAGGCGACCCGCACGCCGGCCGCGATCACGGCCCGCAGCGCGTCATCGATGGTGTTCGCTCCGGTGAATGCGAGCGCCTCTTCCTTATTGAGGAGCAGGAGCGACGTGCAACCGAGGAGCGCCCGGTTCATCGCGTCGTTCATGCCCGCGCGGATTTGCGATCCGCCCGGATTCCACGTCATGCGAGGCGCGCCAGCGGCGCCCAGTGCGGCGACGAGGTCGTCGGCGATGACGCAACTGCGTTCGTGGAGGTGGTTGAGGTAAACCCAGTCGACGTCCTTCAGTCGTTCGCGGTCGAATGTCACGTCGTGCAGGTGCTGGTTCGTGCCGGCGTCGTACACGATGACACGTTCGCCGTCGTCGGTTGTGAAGATGATCGAGAAGCTCGTCGTTTCCTCTTCGACGACGGTGATGCAATCCGTGCGCACGCCCTCCTTCTGCAGTGTGTGGAGCAACGCTCCGCCCCATTCGTCGTCGGCGACCACGGAACTCACGCAGGGATCGCAGCCCAGCCGCGCGAAACCCACCGCGGTGTTTGCCGCGCCGCCACCGCATCCGCCGATGATGCCGTCCACCGGCACTTTCGCTCCGAGCGGCAGCAGAAACGATCGTTGTCCCCCCTGTTCCTGCAGAATGCGGTGTCCGCAGCGGACGAAGAGATCGAACGTCGCCCCGCCGATGGACAGGGTGCGTGGCCGCCGGCGCGCATCCTGCGGGGATGTCATTGTGTCAGGAACGGTGTCGAGAGTGTACCGCCGTGTGGGGCGTCTGTCGCGCGGTGCGTCGGAGAACGAACCACGCGGCGGCGATGAGCAAGGTCAGGATGATGACGGAAGGGAGTCCTTCCTTGGAGTGCTCGGGTTGTCCTGGCAGATGCACGGCCGCCGGATCGACAGGAGCCGGATCCGCTGCTCCCGCACGGAAACCCGGGGGGCCACTCGGCGTGCCACGTCCCGTCGCGGCGAGATCCTCGAGAATGTCACCCGCCACGGTGATCGGCGTCAGGCGGATGGTGTAGGGAATGCCGTTGATCAGGTCGTGCATCGAGAAGAGACGCAGTTCGCCGTTGATCAGGCGCTGCTCGGTCAGCGACTCTCCCTCCGCGCCGTATTCCAGACGGAACGATTGCAGCGGAAGGTCGGCGGGGAACGTCCACGAGAGGTCGAGTGCGCTGTCCGCGGGCTCGACGACGAGTGACAGGCCCAAGACCTGGGCCGATACGACCTCGCTCAACTCCAAACTCTCGAGGTCGCCGCGCACCGCCTTCACCGCGAAGTAGTAGATGGAACCGGCCTTGAGGCCGGCGACCGTCGCCTTCGTCGTGGGCTTCCCCGTCTCCAACGTGTAGGAGAAGGTGCCCGGTTGCTCGCCGATGAAGATGCGGTATCCGTCCACGGTGCCAGGCGCGGCGTCCCACGAGAGCGCGACGGCGCTCGCGCGACCCTGCGCCTTCACGCCGGTGACCACCGGCAGACCGCTGCGCTGCACCTGCAGCGTCGTGCGAATCTCGCGGGTGTTGCCCGCCGTATCTTTCACGGCGACGCGCACGGGATGCGTGCCCGCGTCCGGAGCGCTGAAGAATGCCTGGTACGAGCCCGGCGATGCGGTGTTCTCGCGCAGCTGAACGGACGTCGCGGCTGCCCCCTCGCCAATCGTCAGCGTCACGTCGGGGGTTCCCGGTTCCGTCGCCACCGTCGCCAGGACTTCCTCGCCCGCCCGCGGTTGCTCCGGGCGGAAGGTGATCGCGCCGACGTCCGGAGCGTTTGCATCGATGACAAGCCGGACGGGGTCGGAGGTGTTCCGTCCGCTGTCGTCGCGGACGTGCACCGTGAATTCCTTCACGCCTGCAGGCACTTGCACGTTGCCGCTGAAGCGGCCATCGCGATCCGTCTCGACCGTCACATCCTTCGCGCCGCCGCTGATCAGCAGGTTCGCGAATGCAGGCCCCTTGCCGGCGACAGTCACCGTCGCCGCACTCACGGTCGCGCCGTCCTTTGGTTCATCGATGGAGATCGTTCCGGTGCTGCCCTCGTTGCTGCCCGTCACGTCGATCGTGACTTCGCCCAGGATGCGGGAGTCGTTCTTGTCTTCGATGCGCAGAATCTGTTGCCCGAGCGTCTGGAATGTCAGGACGAGGGGGAATTCCTTCTGTCCCAGATCGCGCGGTTTGAACGTGTACTCGCCGAAGTTCGGCAGTACCGCGTCCGGATCGGTCGAGGAGAACACGATCGTGCCCGCGTAATCTTCGACGGTGCGCTCTCCGCGATCCACCGCGCGGACGATGATCTTGGGTGCCTCTTCGCCGCGAGGGAGCGTCTGCGGGGCGGTGATGACGAAGTGGTCGATGACGTCGAACGATGCGGCTTGCGCCAGGTAGCGGCTGTAGCCGCTCGTCGCGCGGGACGGGCTGTAGAAGGCCGTGTCGTAGCCCGTGTCATAGCCGCCGGCGGGGGCGCCCCAGCCGACGTCAATTTCGGCCGTGCCGTCGATGACGTCGCCGCTCAAGAGGTCGATGGCGCGGATGCTCGCATGTCCCGGCAGATCCGATGTCGCGATGAAGTGCTGGGCGCCGCTCGTGTCGGTTTGAGCGGACTGGGCCTGGATGCGGTCTTCCGGACGACTGGATACCAACGTTACGGGGCGGTCGGGCAGGACATTGCCGTGCCGGTCGCGCAGTCGCACCGTGATGATGGTGCTGTCGCTTCCGTCGGCGGCGATGCGTGGACGGTCGCTCTCCACTGTCGACATTGTTGCATCCACGCTGTCCGGCGCCACGAGGAAGCTCGTCTCCGCCTGATCGCCATTGTCACCCTGGACAGTGACGCGGTACGTGCCGGCGCGGGTCGTCGAGAGCGGGGCGACGGGCAGGTTCGACGTGCCGTCGGCGCCTACCTGCACCGTGAGATCCTGGGTTGTGCCGTCCGGCGGCGTGACCGCCGCATGGATGGAGCTGCCCGCGCGTGCGCCGCTCACCGTGACCGTTGTGCCGAGTCCGGCGATCGTGTCCTCGGCGATAGCCGTAATGGCCAGCGCGGACAAGGGAGTCCCGAAGAGGAGGAGGGACAGAACCGTGAGAGTGATTTTTCTCTGCATAAATCCTGTTATTGTAGCAGAAATCCCTGCTTTGCTCAACGGAACACAATGCTTCCAGAAACTATGTTTGGTATTTTGTCTATAAGTGCGATGCGTTCCCGCCTCGCGCTTTCCGCAAGCTTTTCAACATCTTCCCGTCCTTTCTTTGTCTCCCCGCAACAAAGAAAGGACGACAAAGAAAGTGCACCGCCGCCAATTCCTCCTCCATACCGCGCCG
>VMFU01000002.1 GCA_007376205.1 Candidatus Peregrinibacteria bacterium Gr01-1014_25 | reverse complement strand
CACGGCGCGGTATGGAGGAGGAATTGGCGGCGGTGCACTTTCTTTGTCGTCCTTTCTTTGTTGCGGGGAGACAAAGAAAGGACGGGAAGATGTTGAAAGCGTCGTAAAGGAAAACGGCAAGGCTGCCTTGATGAGTATACAGCCTCTACTTTGCCCTCTTCCTCTCGTGTTCTTTCAAAAACTTCTTGCGCAGGCGAATGTTCGCGGGGGTCACCTCGACGAGTTCGTCGTCCTCGATGTACTCCAGCGCCTGCTCCAACGTCATGGGTGTCACCGGCGTCAGTTGGATCGCCTCGTCGCTCCCCGATGCGCGCGTGTTCGTCAGCTTCTTGCCCTTGGTGACGTTCACGCCGATGTCCTGATCCTTGGCGCTCTCGCCGATGATCATCCCTTCGTAGAGTGATGTTGCCGGCGAGATGAAGAGGCGGCCGCGTTCCTGGATGTTCCACAAGTCGTAGGCCGTCGCCTCGCCGTTCACCACGGAGATGATCGAGCCGCGGGTGCGGCGGGCGATGTCTCCCTTGTGCGTTTCGTAGGCGATGAACGCGTGCGTGAGGATGCCCTCGCCGCGTGTTTCGATGATGAAATCGCCGCGGAAGCCGAGCAAGCCGCGTGTGGGGACGCGGAACTCCATCCGCGTGTGTCCGTCGCGGACGCGCATGTCCACCATTTCACCCTTGCGGCGCGCGAGCATGTCGATGATCACGCCCTGGAATTCCTCGGGGACGTCGATGATCGCCTGTTCAACGGGCTCCTCGCGCTTGCCGCCGGTCTCCCGCATGATGACCTCCGGGCGCGACACCTGCAGCTCAAAGCCCTCGCGGCGCATCTGTTCGATCAGCACGGACAGGTGCAGCTCGCCGCGCCCCGAGACGTTGTAGCTGTCGCTGTTCGCGATCTCGGCGACGTGCAGACCGACGTTCGTCTCGCACTCCTTCAGCAGCCGCTCGCGGATATGGCGCGTGGTCACGAGCGTGCCCTCGCGTCCGGCGAAGGGGGAGTTATTGACCATGAACAGCATCGACACGGTCGGCGGATCGATGGTCAGGGCGGGGAGCGGCTCCGCGGCGGGGTCGGTCGTGATCGTCTCGCCGACGGTGATGTCCGGGATGCCGGCGATCGTGACGATGTCTCCGGCGCTCGCCTCCTGCACTTCCATTTTCCGGATGCCTTGCATGTGGAAGATCTTCGTGATGCGGCCGCCACGAGCTTTGCCGTCGGGCGATTTCACCGTCACGTTGTCGCCGACGCGGACCACGCCCTCGTGCACGCGCCCCACGGCGAGCCGGCCGACGTAGTTGTCGTACGCCAGGTTGCTCGGCTGCATGCGGAACGGCGCGGCGGTGTTCTGGGCGGCGGCAGGCACGCGTTCCATGATCGTGTCGAAGAGCGGCGTCAGGTCGGACGAGGATTCCTCAAGCGTGCGCTGCGCCTTGCCTTCGCGGGCGATGGCGAACAGGTGCGGAAAGTCGAGCTGCTCGTTGCTGGCACCCAGCTGCACGAACAGGTCGAACACTTCGTCGACCACCGCCATGGGCCGTGCCGCGGGCTTGTCGATCTTGTTGATGATGACGATGGGCTTGAGCCCCAATTCCAGCGATTTCTTCAGCACGAACTTTGTTTGCGGCATCGGACCTTCCTGCGCGTCGACGAGCAGGAGCACCGAATCGACCGTCCGCAGGACGCGCTCGACCTCGCTGCCGAAGTCCGCATGTCCGGGCGTGTCGACGATGTTGATCGTGCAGTCCCTGTAGCGAATCGACGCGTTTTTGGCGTAGATCGTGATGCCGCGCTCCCGTTCCTGCGCGTTGCTGTCCATCACCAGTTCGCCGACCTCTTCGTGCGCAGCGAACGCCCCGCCCTGTTTGAGGAGGGCGTCGACGAGCGTCGTTTTGCCATGATCCACGTGGGCGATAATGGCGATATTTCTGATGCTCATGATTCGCGGAAAAAGAGTGGCCGAGCCGAGGCAGCCCGGTCTGCGAGTGTTATTCTGGCACACATTCTCAGCGGAGGGAAGGGGGAGACACGAAAACCGCCCCGCAAATTACTGGATGCGGGGCAGGGGAAAGCGAGACTGCTACTTTCGAGATTTTTTCACAGTCTTCTTCACCGCTTTCTTCGCTGCCTTCTTCGCTTTCTTCACGGTTTTCTTCGCTTTCTTCACGGTTTTCTTCTCGTCTTTCTTCGACGTCACACTCGACACATCTGCGGCATGTTTGGAACCGCGCCCACCCCCTCCGCCTCCTCCCCCTCCGCTTCCGCTCGTCGTGCCCGACGAACCCGATGTGCTCGAGAAGAAGTCCCACAGCACGTTGTTGCCGTTGTCCGTGCAATCCGTGCACTTGATCGACCCGTTCGCCGACCGGCTGTCTTTCACTGCAATGAAGTGAATGGCTTTGAGACCTGCGATATCCAAGCTGTGCCGCTGGCCGGCGATCGAGGAATTGACCGTCAGTTTGCTGCTGCTCGACAGGCCGCCGATGTTGAAGTCGCCGGTGAGCGTGTACGTGTAGCCCGGGTAGAAATACAGCGCGTCCGACGACACTTTGTACAGCGTGGGCAACGTCATCGTGCCCGAGAGAGTCTGGCTTGAGCCGTTGAGGGATACCGTGCCACTGGAGAGCGTGAGAACTCCGGCTGGCTTCTTCGTCAGGCTTCCGGACATGGTGAGGTTGGCGTTCGAAAGGAAGCGGGCAGTGGCCGAATCCGCAACGGTCAATCCGCCGGCGATCCCCAGGGCGATTGAGTTCGTCTGCAAGTCCATGCTGCCGAGGGTGACGGTCGTGTCGCCTAGGACGCGGAACGCGCTGCCGGCGAACGTCACCGTATTCGTGGTGTTCGAGGCACCGGTGTTGTTGATCGTGAGGTTGTACACGTTACGGTTGGAGCCGTTGATCGTGGCGGTCTGGGGGTTGTCGCCGCTGAAGGTGAGCGTCCCGCCCGTCGCCGTCCAACCGGCATCGGCTCCGATGGTCAGGCTTCCGGAGAGGAACATGTTGCTCCGCGTCTTGAGCGAGGCGTTCGCGTCGCTTGTTAGCGTCAGTCCGCCGTCCGTCACGAGGACTTGGGAGTTCGTCATGAGATCGAGGTCGCCTCGGGTGATCGTGACGGCGCCCGAAGCGAACAGGCCGTTGCCCGCGATGAAGATGCGTTTCTGCCCGCTGGCACCCGAGTTGTTGAACGTCAGGGCCTGGAACCGGCGGCCGCCCCCGTTCAGCGTGAGCGTCTGCGGATTGTCGCCGTTGAAGGTGAACGTTCCGCCCGTCGCGGTCCACGAAGCACTGGCTCCGATGGTCAAGCTGCCCGAGAGTGTCGCATTGTTCGCCGTCTGGAAGCCGGCCAAAGCGGCGCTGGCGATGGCCATGCCACCCTCGGCGACGAGAGGCTGCGCGATCGACGATTTTGTCAGGTCCAGGACGCCGGTGGTGACGGTGATGGCGCCGGAGAGCGACATGCCCGAACCCGTAGAGTAAATGAGGTTGGAGCCGGCACTGCCGGAATTCTCGAGCGTGAGGTTCTTGATGATTGCGTCGACACGCGACGAGGCATTGCCGACTTTGTACGTTTGCACGGCATTGCCATCGAGGACCAACGTGCCTGTGAGCGTGATCCCCGCGCGCTTGCCTCCGACGGAGGCGACCGTGAAGCTTCCGGAGTTCGTGAACGTATTCTGCAAGCCGGTCACGATGCCGCCCGTTTGGTTGTAGACGCCCGCGTTCGAAATCCGCGCGTTGCCGCCGATGAAGCGGCCGCTGCCGACGAGGAAGCCGCTGGAACCGATCGATATTGTCCCCGATCCCTGGAGGACGGAACCGGTCCAGGTGTTCTTCAGGACAAGGCCCGTCAGATTGACGGCGCTGCGGATCCGGATGGTGCCGCCGCTATGGGTGAAGTACGCGACGTCGCTGGCTCCGGGAATGGTTTGACCTCCGGCTCCGCGCGGAACAGCTGCCCAGTTGGTGGTGCTTTCAAATCGGTCGCTCGTTCCGCCTACCCAGAAGCGGTTTGCCGCCGAGGCGGCAGGAACATTCAGGAAAAACGTCGCACAGGTGATCACGGCGGTCCACCAGCGCACGGAGAGGCATCGGTTCGCAAACGAGCTATCACGATGCATAAAAAAGGGAGAGGAACCAAAGATTTCAAAGATGGTATAACAGCCTGTTTAGAAGTAGAATTGCCAGTGTCAGGGTTTTGTTACATTGCGCGGTCGTGGCTTTCGCCCCCCATCGGAATGGTCGTCGCCTCCCTTCACGCCTCGCGCAGTGTTGCGATGTCATCAGTCCTGCACGCTGATCGTGAACCGCATCGCTGTTCCCACTCGGACTCCTTCGGCCTTCCGCACGCTTGCCTTGAGGGGCAACAGGTACGCACCAGCTTTCTTATCGGGGAACACGGATGTCTCCCAGGCGGTGCCTCCGATGGTTGCGGTCACCCGCAGTGATCCCCACCCTCGCTTGATGCTGCCGAAGCGCTCGCGGATTTGTTGCGACAATTTTTTTGGAAGCGTCACGAAGTGCCAATTCGCCTCTTTTCCCGGATACAACCATACCGCTGCACGGAACGAAAACGTGCGATACCCCGGCCAGCACAGCGGGCAAGGCTCCTCGCCACGGAACACGTGTCCCCGGCTGCACTTCCTGCCGGCGATTTCACGTGTGGATACGCGGCGATTGTATTCGCGTGGAGGGGGTCGTACAGCATGGCTCCCCGGCCTGGACTCGAACCAGGAACCTTGGCGTTAACAGCGCCCTGCTCTGCCATTGAGCTACCGGGGAACGGTGAAAGGAAGGTACGAATGTGAGAAAGCGAGCGGATTATAGAGGAAGGCACCGCTCTTGCTAGATGCTACACGATTCATGATCGCATGTTTCTCTCTTCTCCGCGATTCCCGCGTACACCCACCGTCCGACCGGCGGCACGCCGGGGAGGTAGAGGAATGGCGCGAGGGGCCAGAGCGGCGGCAGGTGCCAGGCGAGCGCGCGGAAGGCGTCGAAGCCGCGCAGCGTTCGCCCGGTTTTGTCCTTGCCGTGCGAGCGCTTGGGGAAGCGGATGTGCATCGCGCGGTCCAGGGAGCGCTCGGTGATGTCGGGGGCGATACGTTTGCGGGCGGCGGCATCGCGGAAATCCACGGGGGCGATGCGGCGCAAGCAATCGAGCACCGTGAGCACGAACACGCTGCGGCGGCACAGCCCGCACGTGCCGTCGTAGAGGACCGCGATGCGGGGCAAGGGTTTGCCGCCGGCGTTCAGCGCGTAGCGGCGGCGGAAGGGACCGTTCCAAAAGGCGCGGATCACGTCGATGTCCTCGCGCAGGAGCAGACCGAGATAGCCGGCGAAGAGCGCGAAGGAAAACGTTCCGGCGTCCATCATCAGGAGGATGCTTCCGTGGAACAGGAGGCCGCCGAGGAGCAGTGTGCGCTTGAGTGGCAGGCGGGGGAGTCGGTTTGGGAGGAGATCAGTGAGTGCGCGCGGAACCAGCATGAGAAACCACCCGAAGTGCAGGAACATCACGGCAACATCCACCACGGTGAGGAGCGGCGCAGCCGAATCGACGAATCCCTTGGGCAACCGACTGAAGAATGGATGGTGCATGGCTGCGGCGACCGCCGTGCCGCGGATCCACATCGTGCCGAGCAATTTAAACCAGAGCGACGTGCCGTAGAGCACGATGAACTGCCACAGCAGCAGGCGGTACGGCCAGATCGGCATCGTGCGCTCCGGGAGGTCCGTCCCCGTCGCGCGCCACCGGCGCCACCGGTCGAAGGCGTTGGCGACGGAGAAGGCGCGGAGGTCGGGGGACAGCAGGAGCACGAAGCCGATGAAGCGCAGGACGGTGTCGCCGCCACCCAGGACGAAGAGGTTGCGCTCATGGAAGGAAAAGAGCAGCAGCACGCTCGCCGTCGTCGCGATGCGGGGGAAGAGGCCGATGGCCGTGCACAGCAGGGCGACGAGGAATAGGCAGTAGATCGTGAAGACGTCGCCGGGATCGCCGATGCCGTCAAGGATGCTGAAGCGTGCCGATTGTCGCAGGACAATCGGAATCAGCGATGACGGCAGGTATCCCGCGTTGCTGTAGAAGCGCTCGACATCCGACCACTGCGCGAGCATCGCGCATCCCGCGACCAGGCCCCAGGCGGCGCGCATCATGCCGATGCCCGTCGACGGAATGTGGGCGAAGAAGAAGCCGTGCACGGCGTTCAGCAGGCGCTTCATAGCGAGGAGGGGTCGGGACAGGAAATTTGCGGTCCTTCGAGCGTCTCGAACGTGGGATTCCAAGCGTGCCACTGCCGCGGCGACATCGGCATCGCCGACCAGGGGATGATCGTCACGAGGTAGCGCACGCGGATGCCCGTTCCCTGGACGAGAAGGTGCTCCCTGCAGAGGAGGGAGAGGAAGCGCTCCGTCAGGGCGGGGTTGTTGCCTTCCATGATGTTGATGAGCAACTTGAACATGTTCGCGTGGCGCCACAGCGGATAGCTTCCCGGCTGGAGTGTGGTCAGTTCGTGCCATGCATCGTCGCGCTGCGCTTCGATGCGATAGAACGTCACGCGGCGGAGCGGATCGGGCGAGAAGAGGTTCCACTGCTGCCATTGACTGGTCGTCAGCACGTAGCGCGACACCCAGGGCGTTGCGTGGGTCCGGACGGCCGTGGCCAGACGGCCTTGGTCATCCACTGGCACGGAGAAGATGCCGATCGCGGCGATGTGCCAGAGCACGAACGCGGCGATAGCGACCTTGCCGAGGATCCGCAGGGCCGATGGTGCTGGCGGACGCGTTCGCGCGGCGCTCTTCCGGCGGGGCATCGGAGGACAGTGTAGAGCGAACAGCGGTCAGCGAACAGCGAGCAGTACGATTTCGCGGCCGACGAACTGGTCCGGACGTCGGTAGAGCAGCGACATGCGGCCGACGGCCGACGGAGTGACGCCCTGTGGCAGGATGGGATGGAAGCCTGCGGCGCTCGCGGCGGCGAACGCGCGCTCCAGGAAAAGCGGGCCGGAGCGCAGGTACCAGACGGGCCACGTGACGACGACGGGCACGCCGGGCAGGCAGGCCGCGGCATTCTTCAAAAACGCCTCCTGCAGCTTCTCGTTTTCGCGCAGGAGCTTCTGTGCGTCCTTCAAGGTCGGCCGCATCTTCAAATTGGGTCCCAGGGACGTCTCCGTGACGATGACATCGGGCTTCAGTGGCTCTTGTCCCCGCTTGGGCTCCGGGAAGGCAAACGGCTTCGTCGCATCCTGCTTCCACACGGCGCTCGCGAGCGTCTTCGGCACGGAGAACTGCTTGCGCGCCCACTCCAGATTTTTGGTGCAGCCGTTGACCGCCTTCAGCGACGCGTCGGACGCGAGGATGGGCC
Organism: Candidatus Peregrinibacteria bacterium Gr01-1014_25; assembly: GCA_007376205.1. Classification (GTDB taxonomy): domain Bacteria; phylum Patescibacteriota; class Gracilibacteria; order Peribacterales; family Peribacteraceae; genus VMFU01. The sequence continues at coordinate 104,066 of VMFU01000002.1, read as the reverse complement.
ACCCACGCAGCAGGCATTCGATCGGAATGACCCCGGTGCCGCAGAACGGATCGTAGACGGTGGTAGAAGGGAATGGGGATTCGGACTTCGGGATTCGGGAGTCGGAGCCATTTTTTTGATCTCTTGCAAGCCACAATCCGAAGTTGAGCAGGACCTGCGCCAGCTTCGGCGGGAGCAGGCCGGTCGTCATGTCTCGCACGGGCTTGTGCATGTCGCGCGTCGTGTACGCATCGGGATCCTGGGCGGCGATCGTCTTGCCGACCCACAGTTTTTTATCGTCGGCGAGCAGGACGATCTCCACTCCGTGTTTGCCGTCGAGCAATCCCGTATCCCGCAATAGCGCGGTCGCCGCGGGCTTATGTTCATTGCCAATGTAGCGCGACGGCCTGCCGGCCGATGCAAGGCGATCCTTTCCTTTACGAAGCAGCGTGCGGATCGTTACAGGCGGCACTCCGCACGCCCGGACCGCGAACGTCACCTTCCCGCGCGTTTCCCCGACGGCCTTGGCGAGCAGATTCGGAATGTCCTCGAGCGCGGCATCGTCCGCGAGCGCCTCCGCCAGAACGACGGTGCCGCCCAGGCGGGCCAGCTGCTGCGGCTCCAGCGCTACCGTGCTTGAGAAGACAGCGGCATCGCGGCCGTAGAGCCGCTCCACGGTTGCACCGGGAATGGCGGCGAGAATTTCAGCGAGACTGATACTCGGTTGATGACCGAGGAAGGCGGCGTAGGAAGGCACGGGGGAAGTATAAGGATGAATGTCAAAATCCGAAATCCGAAAGAAACGGACAAAGTCGAATCATCGAAACACTGTTTGGATGTTTCACAGTTTGGTCATCGGATTTTTTTTCGGGTTTCGGATTCGGTGTTTTTGCAGAGTATCTATTCGGAGCGCTTCGCCCACACCGGCAACCACGGCCGGATCGTGTCGTGGATGAAGAGGAGCAGGAGGACGACGATAATGGGGGTGAGGTGGATGAGCCCGCGGGCCAGCCCCGTTTGACGCACGGCTTCCGCCGCGAGCGGGGTGAAGAGGAAGATGCACAGTTGTGCGGCCATGCTGGCCAGAACGAAGAGAATGGGGAAGCGCTCGGGGGAGCGGATGAGATGGCGGGCGCGCCAGGCGAGGAGAACGAAGAAGAGCGGGAACAGGATGAGCCAGTTGCCTTCGAAGAACGTGTTGACGACGACGGCCTGCAGCACGCCCTCGTGCCAGGCCAGCGCAACGTCCGAGACCGCCTTGGCGTTCCCGAATGCCAGACCATGACTCCATTTGTACACGAGCCACGGGAGCGCGAGGACTGCCGCGGCGCCCGCGTACCAGGCGAGGGCGTTAGCCGTTCTGCGACCTCCGGTGCGCGCGAGCAATTCGGCGATGAGGATGACGGCGATGAGCGGCAGGTACAGGACGCTCGCCTCATTCTTCGTGAAGGGGAGAAGCGCGGTCATGACCGCCGCGATCCGCAGGAGGCTTCCGCGTGCCGCATCGTCCGTAGCGCGCAGGGCGAGCCACGCGGGCAGCACGGCGGCGGCGATGTGCGCAGCGAGGAAGGCATCGACGTAGGTGTTGACCCCATGGATGAGGAAGAGCGGAAGGCTGCAGAGCACGTAGGCGCCGAGCCATGCCCAGGGCGCGGAGAGGAATCGGCGCACCGCACAGGCCACCAGCGCGATACTCGTCAGCAGCCACAGCAGATGCACGCCGTTGGCCACGGGTTCGCTCCACTCGCCCCCGAGCGTCGTGAGCCACGCTTTCAACATCGGCACCATCGGCGGGTACGACGTCACATCGATCGCCTGCTGTTCCATGGCGATGCCGGGCAGCGAGAGGGAGAACGTCTGCTCGTGCTGGAACACCTTCGCGCGCAGGTTCCAGTTGTCCAAGCTGTCATCCAGGAACGTCGGCGTGAGGAAGAGGAACGCGGATGCGAGTGTGAGGATCTTCACGGTCGTCCATCCCGCCAGAATCCACAGGGTGATGCGGACCCAGCGGGGAGGGGGGGATGAGGAGACCAAAGAGACCGAGGAAACCGAGGAACGGCAGCGCAGGTTCCATGCGAAAACCGCGAGGCCCAGCAGGACGACGTGCACCGAGAGGAACCCCAAGCGGGAGAGCGGCAGGCCGACGGTCACGTTTGCGAGGAAGGCTAGAAGCATCGCGCATGCAGGGCCGAGGAGCGAAGCCATCGCCCAGTGTTCGACGCGGAGCAGGGACGGGGCGCCGCCCTCGATCGCGCGCAGCAGCAGCCATCCGGCGACGATGGAGGGGGCAAGGCCGGCGAGGAGGATCACGATGCTCACGGCGCGGTGGTGAAGAGGAATGAAGCGGGGCCGAAATGCTGGGTGATGCGTCCACCGGCGGGCGAGAGGGGCTGTGCATCGAGCATCAGCTGGCCGCTTGGCGTCACGCGCGCGAGCGGCTGGCGGTAGACGAGCCACGTGTCGATGCCGGACTGGTCGGCGTCGGTCTTGGTCACCAACGCGGGGTAGAAGGCGTAGGCCGCCGCGGAATCGAGCAGGTAACGCGGATCGCTCACGAAGCCGATGCGTTTCTTGCCGTCGACGAGCGTGACGCTGATGTCGAGCACGTCATGGAAATCCTCCATGTACCGCAGCTCGCGCTGTCCCAGCGGACGCATCACGAACGTCGTGAAGTCGCGCTTGGCGTAGGAGAGCAGTTCCATCCCCATGCGGACATCGAAGAGGAGCCATGCACCCGTAATGCAGCCGATGGCGATGAGCGCGGCTCGCGAGGTCTCACGCGGGGAGCGCCTCACCCGTGCCCACACGATCGTGGCGGCAACGATGACGACGAGGAACGGGAGGAGGACGCGGTTGAAGGACCAGCCGAACGGCGGAAGCTGCGTGAAGAGCATCGCGCGCGCCGAAGGCGTGAATGTCAGAACGGGGCCCCAGAGGAAGTTGACGCTGTAGCGGGTGAAGACATCGAATGTCCAGAAGCTCTTCCACGCCTCGATGAGTCGCTCATCGAACGACCAATGCATACCCTGAACGTCGATGAGCAGCACCTCCGTTCCGGCATCGAATGCGAAGCCGATGACGTCGGCCCGCGGGTCCCAGTTATGGATTTGCTCCAGTGGCAGCATTTGCTGCATCGGTGTCACGGACGGCTGGATAACGAACGGCAGTTGGATCACCTCGTTCTCCGCCGTCCCGGGGATGTGCCAGAGGAACAATCCCTGCGCTCCGCGCGGGGCGGCCATCGTGAAGCGCATGCTGTCGATGCGATGCGGAAACTCGCCCTTGTGAAAGACGGTCACGGTACGCCCGACCGGACGGATCAACAGCCCGTCCGCGGTCGACGACACAGCGGATGTCACAGTCGCGTTCCACTGGATGACGTCGGCCGGATTGCGAAAGTCCCACCGCACGACGCGCTCGGCCAATGCCGTCAGCGGCACGAGGAGCAGGACGAGCAGGCAGAAACGGAGGCGGAACATCGTGGAGAGTGTAGCGCGAGGAGCGGACAGCGGACAGTGGCTATGCGCTCTCGCCGGCGGTTTCGATGTCCGCCGGTCCGTCTTCGACGACGGCCTTGATCCGTCGCACGCCGGCGGCGCAGCTCTCTTCCTTCTGAATCGTGAGACGTCCGAGCATTCCCGTCCGCGCGACATGCGGGCCGCCGCAGATTTCCTTGCTGAAAATCTGTCCCGAGCCCGACGCAGGATCGCCGACGACGTACACCTTCACCTCGCTGCCGTAGCGTTCGTCGAACACGCCGATCGCGCCCTCCGTCTTCGCGCCGTCGACCGTCGTGAGGTGGTAGGCGATGGGGAGATCCGCCGTGATCGCCTCGTTCACGAGCCGCTCCACTTCCTCAATCTGCTCCGCCGTCATCTTCTCCGGATGGTTGAAGTCAAAGCGCAGGCGCTCGGCGGTGATATTCGATCCCTTCTGCTGGACGTGCGGGCCCAGGACTTTGCGGAGCGCGGCATTCAGCAAGTGCGTCGCCGTATGGAGCTTCGTCGTCTCCGCGCTGTGGTCGGCCAGCCCGCCGGCGAACTTCCCCGCGGCGGCCGTGCGGCTAAGATCGGCATGCGACGCCTTGGCTTTTTCGAAGTGTTCGGGGTGCATGATGTGCTTGCCCTGCCTCGCGACGATTTCCTCCGTGAGCTCGCGCGGAAAGCCGTACGTCTCGTAGAAGTAGAAGATCTTCCCGCCGTCGATGGTGTCGTGCTGCGAGAGAAAATCGGACAATTCCTTTTCCCCCTTCTGCAGCGTCTGGCGGAACTGCACTTCCTCCTGGTCCAGGACGAGGGCGATGGATTCCGCCTGGCTTGCGAGCGCGGGATACGCCTTTCCGTACTCGGCGATGTACGCCTTGGCGATCGTGGAGGTGAAGTTCGTCGGAATGCCGATGGCATTCGCGAAGCGTACGGCCCTGCGGATGAGCCGGCGCGTGAAATATCCCTGATCGCGGTTACTGGGAGGAGCGCCGTCAGCGATGAGGAACGTCGCCGCGCGCAGGTGGTCCATGATGACGCGGAACGCGCGCATCGTTTCTTCGTCGGAGCCGTACGTTTTTCCCGAGAGGCTCTGGAGGAGTTCCCGCACGGGCGTGAACACGTCGATGAAAAATACATCCGGATCATCGTTGAGCGCCGCGGCGATGCGTTCGAGTCCGCCACCAAAGTCGACGTTCTGCTGCGCAAGCTTTTCGAAACCGTTGGCGGTCTTCTTGTACTCCATGAACACGTTGTTGCCGATCTCCAGGAATCGGCCGCAGTCGCAGTTCACGTGGCATGGCTGGTCTTTCCACTCGGAACGTTCGTGCAGCTTCCGCTCCGCTCCGAAATCCCAGAACATTTCCGAGTCCGGTCCGCCGGGTTCGCCGGCGGGCATCTTCGCCGGCTCCCCTGCGCGGCTCCACCAGTTCTTCTTCTCGTCGTAGTAGAAAATCCTGCCGTCCTGCATGCCGTTTTTCTCGGGGAAGTCCACGTCTTTTCCATCGATGCCGGTCGATGCGGAGACGGTTTTCCACGCGTCGACGGACTCCATATCGCGCGGGATGACGTCATTGCCGCGGAAGACCGTCACATAGATGCGCTTGGGATCCAACCCGATGGTTTTCGTCAAAAATTCGAACATCCACGGGATCTGTTCTTTCTTGAAGTAATCGCCCAAGCTCCAGTTGCCGAGCATTTCGAAGAATGTCGTGTGGCGATTGTCACCGACTTCCTCGATGTCCACCGAACGGAAGCTCTTCTGGCTGTCCGCTATGCGATTGCCGAGCGGATGTTTTTCACCCAGCAGGTACGGCAGCATCGGTTGCATGCCCGATCCCGTGAAGAGCGTTGTCGGGTCGTTGTCCGGAAGCAAGCTCGCGCTGGGAATGACGGCGTGCCCCCGCTCCTTGAAGAAGTCGAGGTACGCCTGCCGGATCTGGTCTGTCGACATGCGCTTCATAGACATTGGAGAGCGTCGAAAGTGTAGAGGAGAGTGCGGAGCCGTAGAATGGCGAGAACCGCGCTATATTGCAAAACTTGATCAAATAGGTTGAAGTAGTAGCATCCCCCCATGCCCAATGGCGACGAAACAGCGGAAACGACGAGTGCCGGCGATGTGGCGGCGACGCCCGAATTGCTGATGGAATATCTCCGTGCGGAAGAGTGCAAGAATCCAGAAAAAGAGCGTTGCTGCATTTGCCTGGCGACTGCGCAGCAGACGGCGGCAATACGAGCCGCCATCGAAGAAGCGCTCCGTCGCGGCGCGATGGTGAGCGAGAGTTTGGGGTCAACGACGGTTGCACACACCGTGTTGACATTCCGCGTCTCGCAAGCTCTGCTCCAGGTGTATCCCTCACTTGCGTCCGCCAGGGCGGAATGGCTCGCGAGCGAGCCGATTCAAAATGCGATGCGCGACGGGAACGCCTGGAATGTGGCCAAAATCGCCACCGTGACGTTCGGCATTTTGGACAGAGGTGGTCAGCCGCATTTTGCACTTCTGACCACGGACGAGGGACCCGGATTCGACTTGGAACGCGTTCCGAATCCCAACCACGAGAAGTACATATCCGGCGATAGCGGACGCGGGCTCTTCGGTCTCAATGGATATCTCCAGCGCTTGGAGGGCAACGCGATATATATGCCAATGAAGCCCGAAAGTCCGAGAACCAACACGCTGTTCATCGAAGTGCCTCTGCCGTCGGATGTCGCCCAGCCGATCGACCTCTTCCGTACGTGGTACGCAAATCTTCTGCAAGTCGACGAAGACCTCCGTCGGAAGCATCAGAAGGCCGCCAACAGCGACGACAACAATGGCTAAATGTTGCGAAAAGGCCCTAAAAACGCTACAATACTAAGGAATACACACCATGCTGTTTTCGCGTTCCCTCCGGCGTTTTGCGCGCTCTGCCGGCACGCCCGTGCTGGCGGCGGCCGTGCTCATCGTCATTGCGGGGCTCGGCGTGCTGTTCCACGTCCATGGGCAGCGCGTCATGGAGGAGCAACTCAAGGACCAACTGCGCACGACGGCTGCGGTCGCTGCGCTCCAGTTCAATGGCGCACCCCTCGAGCGCATCCGCGGCCCGCGCGACATGAACAGCCCTCTGTTCCGCGACATCGTGGCGCGCCTCCGCGCCATCCGTGAACAGGTGCCGACAATTCGCTTCGTCTACATTCTGCGGCGGACGACCGATCCCCTGACGCTGGAGTTCGTCGCGGATGCCGACGCGCTCGCGACGCCCAAGGAGATGGACGTGAACGGCAACGGCGTGGTCGATCCCGATGAGGAAGGATCCTATCCGGGCGACACGTACGACATCAGCGAGGTGGCCGCGCTTCAGAGCGCCGCCTTCCGCGAACCTACCGTCGACGAAGACTTCACAACCGACCAATGGGGCACGCTGATGTCCGGCTACGCGCCCGTGATCGGCGCGGACGGCGCGGTCATCGCCACGCTCGGCATCGACATGACCGCGGACGCCTACCTCGCGCTGGCGCAGAGGGTGTTCTCACCCGTTTCTCTCGGCCTCGTCGTTGCCGCTGGCGCGTTCGTCAGCATGTTCCTGCTTCTTTCCATGCGGCAGCGACGCGAGGAGTTCCGACGTCAGATCGAACGCGAGCGTAACAGTTTGATCGACCTGGCGCTCCACCAGATCGGCGCGCCGCTAACGGGGTTGCGATGGTGGCTGGAGATCCTGCGCGAGCGCGACAAGGAAGGGCTTTGCGTCGTCGACGGCAAGAACATCTGCAACGAAATGTCTGACAGCGTTCATCGAATGGCGCAGATTTTCCAGGCCATGCAGGAGGCCAATCGCGTCCAGCACATTGAAGTGGAATACCGCGCGGAGGACGTGACGTTGCGCGACGTGATCATGCGCGCCGTCGCGGACACCGAGCCGGAGCTGCGCGCCCGCGAGCAGATGCTGACGCTGGAGATCGATCCAGCTGGCATCGTCGTGCATATCGATCCCAAGTTGATCGGCGGCGTCGTGCGGGAATTGATCGACAACGCATCGACGTACTCTCCTGCCAAATCGCGCATCGTCGTCCGCGCGAAGCACCACATCGGCGCGGTGCAGATCGAAGTGGAAGATTTCGGGTACGGCATGAACGAGCAGGATCGCCAGCGCGCCTTCGAGAAATTCGCGCGCGGGGCCGACGCGTCGAAACACAAGCCCGCGGGAAACGGCCTGGGACTCTTCGTTGCGAAGAACATCGTTGAGTACGCGGGGGGACAGATATGGATCAAGAGTACCGAGGGCAAGGGCACGACGGTTGCCTTCACGCTGCAGGTATGAGCATTCGACCATGAAGAAAACCCCCCGGCATAGAGCCGGGGGATTCATCACAATGGAGTTGTGCACAGTATCAGAACACCTCCGCATAGCCAGAGGAGGAGCGATACGATGTCCAATCGTCTAGCCAGAAGCACATCTGGGTGATGCCGATAGGCATGGGCGCAGAGACAGAGCGTCTCCTCGCCAAGCCAAAAAGCGGGGAGATGCCAAAATCGCAGGGACCCTTCCGGCAGCAGATTAAATACTACGCTTCCGAGGATCCAGAAGATGACGCTTACTGCATGGTCTCGCAGCTTTGGCATGTCGTGAAGTGGTTTGTGCTCAATGACCAAGCGCCGGTTTTGGACGAAGTGGTTCCGGCGGTGCCATGCGTACGAGAAGCAAATTCCGCAGAACCAGATGATCGAGGGCATCCACCAATCCAGGCGTCCGTATGTGAATTGCACAAGAGCGAGAATGCCGATGCCAAGGATCATGAACGGCCCCATGCCGAAAAAATGCTGAAGCATGCTTTTCTCCATTGCTGTGAAGGATTCACCCCGTTCTCACCGCGAGAGCGGGTATAGACATACTATAATGTAAAATATTTTTGTCAAATCTTGGATTCACATGCCTGTATCTTGAGCCATCTTCCGGTACTTCTCCGCAAGCCTATACCGGCCGGCGCGCTCGAAGACGATGGCGAGCTGGCGGGCGGGAGGGGAGACGGGGAGGTATCTGGTGAGGGCGAGTGTCTTTTCGTAGAGGTCGGCCGAGCGCTGCCAGTTCTCCTCCAGCGCCGCGACGGATGCCGCGAGCGCATACGCTTCGTAGCGATACGGGGCGCGTTTCATGGCTTCCTCTAGGGCTCCGTGCGTTTCGGCCAGTCGCCCCATGCCGCGCAAGAGCCGTCCGAGAGTGAGCAGTGCGCCGATGCCGCGCGGGTCAGCATCGGCGGCGCGTCGCAGTTCGGCTTCGAGCGCCGGCAGTTGTGCGGAGGGCAACTCTTCAATCGCCGCAAAGCCATGGAGCAGGCGCGGCGTGAGCACGGCGAACCCCCGCTCCGTGATGACCTTGGCATGTTCGGGCTTCTGCTTTACGTAGACCGCGGCCCAATCGTCGACGAAGACCATCCGCCAGTCGGGCATGCGCTCCAGGAACGCGAATTCCCCCTCCTTCACCATGGCATCGGTCAGCTCCAGCAGCAAAACCGTGAAGCCGTACTCGCGCTCGAGCGAACGGAACGCTTCCGCGTCGTAGCGGGCCTCGAGCGTGCGCTTGAGAAACGGTTCGCCGTAGTCGACGTTGCGGCCGTCGACGAAGACGGGATGATCGCGGAGGAGGAGGTACCCGCCGACGTTGTACGTATTGAAGATGCGGCCGGTGATGTTCTCTGCCTCGATGACATCAACGGCGGTCTGGGGCCGGGCGAACGCGTGCATGCCCGCAAGATTTTCGCGCAGCAAGAAGGCGCGGTACGGCGCATTGATGACGACAATGGCCGCGGCGACAGCGGCGGTGATTCCCCAACTATAGAGCGGCCGTGCCCGCAGCCATCCGAGCGCGCGGTGCCAGTGCGGCGCGTGGCGCAGCGCGGCGAACGTGCATCCCACTGCCGTGATCAGCAGCAAAGCTTCGTGTCTCGCCCCCATGCGCGAGAGCAAGCCGATGCCGAGGAGCATGGCTGCGAGCGCGATCACGCGCTCATGCGTCGCAACGAGCGCCGCGAGGGCGATGATCCACAGAGGCCCGAGCTGCGAGAGGTACTGCGGCCAGGGATGCGGGCTCCACTCCTGGATGAACTCCGCCGTCCGGTCGGTAAGGAGCGCGTAGACGTACGTCAGCGTGTGCACGTGATTCGGCGAAAGCAAAAGCGCGAGCGCCAAGGCGCCGCACCACAACCCCGTCGTCTTCATATCGCGCCACGGGCGCGTCCCTCTCCATGCGTCGACGCCGTCCTGCACGAGGACGCAGCCCAGGAGCAGCGGCGTGAGGATTGCCGCGCCGCCGTGGAGGTTGACCCACAGGACCTGGAGCCCTAGAAGAAGCCAAAAAAGTCGCGTCCGGTCGCCGCCGCTTCGATGGAGGATGCGCAGCACGATGGCGAGAACCGCGGCGAAAAGGAGATTGCTGAAAAGCTGCGGCCGTTCGATAAGCCCCTGCCGCATGACGACGAACGCTCCCGCCACGAGCAGAGCGTTGGGCCACAGGCGCCTAGAGTCGATGCCAAGGAGCAGCGCGGCGATACCGAGGGAGACGGTGATCCGCAGCAGGACGATGCCGGAAGGTCCGCCGAGCGTATACGTCGCCCAGAAGAGCATCTGTGCGAGCCACTCATGCGTCGCGACGTACGGCAGCCCGGTTCGTGTCCAAGCGAAGGGGTCGATGCGGATCAAATCGCGCGCGTGCCACATCACCTCGCCCGCCTTCACATGCCACCAGAAATCGCTGTCGCCCACCGCGAACCACGCGATGTGCACGATGAACGCGACGAGCCCCAGGCACACGGCGATGTCGAGGAGACGATAGCGCATCCCTCTCATGATAGCCCACCCCGCAGGCATCTCCGACGGCTCCTGGCAGCGTGCCGCCGTATCATCATTTTTGCATCAATCGGCTGAACACCTCGTCACGCGTGCCAGATGTCCATTGTCCCACCCATGCTTCCAATGTTGTGAAATGGCCGCTCGCAAGCGGTTCTTGGAGAAGAGCGAGTGCGCGGCAGCCGACAGTGAATTTCAGTTGCTCCTGTTGTTTGCCGCCCGTCAGGAACCATGAGCCTATGGTTTCAATCTTTTGTTGAACGTCCGGCGGCAATTCTCCTTTCACGGTCCCTTTATAGGGAAGATGGGCGAGGGTCTCTGCATTTGCGAGCAAGCCATCCGCGTTCAACCGTGCTATTGTTTCATCTACCTCAAGACTGATGGCGAGAGCCACCAAGGTCTTTCGCCGGATCTCAATCTCATGTTCAGAATTTTCCGTGGGAGTGATTGTATCGTTCATGGATGGGGCGGGAAGGTTCGTTGGTTATTTTAGTGTTTTTTGTACATATGTCAATAGCTACGAAGCTATACGTCGGTTTCAGCAGCCAGAGTAATGGGAATCATGATTTGCGCCGCATGCTAGCGTATTATTCTGACCACATCGCATGCCACGGAGCGTCATCTTCTTCCACTGCCTCGCGCAGCTTTTGCTCGCGCGCGACGGCCTCTTGATGGCGTTGCCAGCGTTCCTTGTTCTGCCGCGCTCGCTTTCCTCCTCGACTGCGCTTGCGTAGGCGGGGGGCGTTGAGCGGAGAACCGCCGGATCTCTGTACGAGAACAGGAACATAAAGGATGCCGCTGATGATCCGGCGATAGCGTGCGAGAAGATCGCCGTACCGCACGTCTGTCGTGAGCAGCTCTTTCAAATCACGCTCAACCAGCGACCAGACTTCATTTTGGACGTGTGCTCGCATGGTATAGAGCCGCCCGCGGTCGGGCAGGACTGCAGCGCTGTCACCCGGCCGTTCCGCGAGAAGCCTCTCAACAACAGCTGTGCCCACGCGCAGGAGCATGGCTACGCCTTCACCCTGCTCTTCCTGCCAGTCAGCGTAGACAAGCCTCGACGCAGCATTACTGCGGTTGTCGCGTGCCCACATGCAGCCTTCGAATGTGCCTTCGTCGACCATATATAAGATGATTATAGAACTTTTATAAAAGCAAGCAAGTATCGTTTTTCAACCTATTGCTAGAGCAGGACCTAAAATTATCCCCCCAGAAGCTGGGCCTCTGGGGGGTCTAGGAAGGGAATGTCTTTGCAGAGTGAAGTACGGTACCGGGCGGCCAACCCGATAACCCTCAAGACCGCAGGTCTAGACCACGCCCACTGCGATCGCAAGATGTGTCCTGGGAACTCCTTAGAAGGAGGTGGACACCATCTCGATCGACTCCACGTGCAATAGCCACGTGTCTCATGGGGGCCGGAGCCAATATGCCTTGCGATGAATCGCACGGCACGTCAGCCCCCCGCCTTCAGCTGGAGGTTAGCAGCGGCTTGTTCCACTGCTTCCTCTATAGGCGGATAGACCACTACGTCGGCTGGCCAGCCGTGCGTAGAGGACCACGTTTTATCGAACGCGGCCCGGCGGCACCCCCTTGCGGGGGCATCACTACTGCAAAGAACTTCGATCATTCTAAATAAAACTTCATGTATGTCAACTTTTTGTTCAGGGCGCCAAAGACACGGGGATCGTCACTTGCGCCGCATGTTCGGGCAAACCGGAGGGGTTGTCCTTCTCCAGGACGAGCGTCGCGTCCTGATCGCGGGCACCGAAGGTGAGCGTCGCGGAGAAGGGGACGAACTCTTCCGTCATCCATTCGCCCTGCGCCTGTGCCGGGGCAGAGGCAATGATCTGTCCCTCTGCATCGAGCAATTTCACGGGGAAACTCGCCTCGAAATACCATGTCCCGCGCGCCTCGCCCGTGACCGTGAGCGGGCTGGATACGGGCGCATTTGCCGTTGGGGCATGGACGCGGATGTTGGGATGATCTGTCGGCTGCCTTGCTGGGGCGGCGGCACAGGCCGTGATGATGAGTGTGCTGGACAGCAGCAAAGCGGTGCGAAGTGACATGCTGCCATGTTCTTCTTTTTGCGTATTCTGGTCAATGCAATGGCGTATAAGGATATATTTGTATAATATATGAAATATTGTATAATATCTATGTACTTCCATACACACACTTCGTATGAACAAACACACATCTCTCGGATCGTATCTCGTCGCCGGCGTCATCGCGGGCGTCGTTTCGACGGTGACGACCGCCGGCCTCGCTTCACTTGTCGCGCAGGATGCGAGCCAGTCGACCGGTGGTTCCACGGAGACACAGTACCAGGATGGCATGCATGGCGGCATGATGCCTCCTCCGCCCGGCATGGACGGCGGCATGGGACAAGGCATGTACCAGGGCATGGGACAAGGTATGAACCAGGGCATGAACCAGGGCATGAATCAGGGAATGAACCAGGGTATGAACCAGGGTATGAACCAGGGTATGAACCAGGGTATGCCTTGGGGTGGGCCTTCCGCGGGGCCATGGATGGGCGGCATGTCCGGCAATGGCGGATCACAGCAGCAGATGCAAGGCCCGTCCGAGGAAGAGATGAATCGCATGGAGAAGATGCAAGCCGAGCAGCAGGTGAAGATGATCAAGAGGCAGATCAAGCATACGGAGCGCATGATCAAGAAACTCACGCGCATGTCCGAGCGCATGGCGAAGAAGTTGACGCGCAAGCAGGAAAAGCTCGCCAAGGAAACGGATGAAGAGAACCGCACGGACCTGGAAGAGGAAATCGAGATGATTCAGGAGGCGCAGGAGGAAATGGAGGAACATCTGGAAGAGGCGCAGGATTCTCTCGAGGATCTCAAGGCCGACCTGGAGGACGCCCAGGCGGATGCCGGCGAGAGTAACTAGGGACGTTGATAGCGGCGCTGCGTGCAGACCTGTGCGCGGCGCCTTTTTTTGAGTATGTGGCCCGCGGGCCGCTCTTGCATTTCGATTTTTTTCTGGTAGAAGCATCATAATGTCAGACATAGCGGACTTCAACGGGGTGGCGAAGGATGACTATGGTGATTATGGAATGATGACAAGCCTCTGCGAAGCGCCTTTGCTTTCGCGCCCGGAGGAGATCGCCCTTGCCGAGGCCATCAATGCCGCTCGCGACGCGTACCACGAAGCCGTGCTCCGGCAGTGCCCTGGGGACGCCATCGCTATCGCGGAGCAGATACATGCAGAATCCGTGAACGTCGATGCCACGATCCGTGAAGTGCAGTCGAAACATATCGATGCCAATACGGTCGTCCAGAGGCTCGCGGTGAATTTGCGAGAGCTGCGGCGCCTCTGGTCGCAGCATCAGGCGGACGACTCGCAGCAAAATCCTCTGCGCAATGGCAAGGCGAAAGAGGCCGTACTCAACGCACAGCAACGCGTGGAGAAGATGGTCTCGCTCCTCCGAGAATGTTCCTTCCGCACGCGGGTCATCGACACACTGCATATGCAAAACGCGCGGCGCCTGCTCGGCACGTCTGCTGAAGAGTCGCTGCGTGATGCCGAGACCAAGAGGCAAGACTATGTCGCCCGCTGCCGGGAAATGGCGGCGGCGAATATTCGCTTAGTCATCAACATCGCGAAGAAGTACAAGGGCAGGGGGTTGGATTTTCCCGATCTCATTCAGGAGGCGATTCCGGGTCTCATGACGGCGGTGGAGAAGTACGACGTCGATCTGGGATGGAAGTTCGGCACCTACGCGACGTGGTGGATTCGCCAATGCCTCCAGCGCGCCACGCACACGGTCGACGGCCGGCCCGATCATTGGGCGGAGAAAATCGCGATCGTGGAAAGAGCGCGGGAGGAATTGACGCATGCAATGGGTCACATTCCGCGCGATGCCGACATCGAGACACGGTTGAATGGCAATGGCACGGCGTGCGAGCAGCCCAAGAAAAGGACGAAGCCTCGCAATGATGCCGCCTTCTTCATTCGCATGGCGAAGAATTCCGCTACGCCGCAGGACATGTTGATCCGCGGGGAACGCGGCCAGGAAGCGATGCTCACTGACCTGCTTGAGGGAAGGGAGGCGGAACCGCCGGATGCCGTCGCGGATCTGGAGCTTGCCGATGCCATTCGTGATGTTCTGCGAACGCTGAACCCCCGCGAGCGCGAGATCGTTACTCTGCGATACGGCCTCGGGCCCGACGCACCGAAGACGTTGGAAGAAGTCGGGCGCATATTCAAAATCACTCGCGAGCGTGTCCGTCAGATCGAGGCGAAGGCGATCGTTAAGCTTCGCAAACCCAGGAGAAGCGAAAAACTTGCGCCGTTCGCTGCGAACGGGCGGTGAAAGCGTCTCACACCTCACCATGCACCTGCTATTTTCCGCAGCTGCGCAGCAGCAGGTCCGTCGCCGCAGCGATCGATGCTTCATCGATGACGTCCATCGTATCCAGCGCGCTGTGGTAGACGGGCATGAGGCCCTCCAGGCTGCCGGCGATCAGCCGGATCTTCGGCAGCAGCGTCTCCATGTCGGCGAGAGGGAACGCCCGCCGGACCGTCCGCGCGTCCGTGATCGCGCCGATTGCCCCACGCCCGACGCTATCCACAACGACGATGCTCTGCGCGCGGGCGAGCACGTCCGGGTGACGCTCTTGAAACCGCCGGTAACCGGCGCCCCAGTAATACGGCAGATCCGTCGAGAGCTCCTCCGCGCCGGAGAGGACGACGAGGGAGTCCTCGCGCAGAGCGGGCGATCGCACCAGCGCCTCGAGCACGGCGGCCGTGCCGCTCGCGTTGTCGAACGCGCCAGGACCGATGCTGTCGTAGTGGGTGAAGACGACCGTCGCCGGAGCATCGATGTTCCCGACGACGATGTTGTGCGCTTCGTAGGCCACGAGTTCCACGGCCACTTCGCCGCGCACGGTCTTCCCCGCCAGCACCCGTGTGAGGACGGCGTGCGACACGGCGACCGCCGGTTTGCGGTAGTGGTTCGCGCGCGAGATGACGGGGCAGTAGGGATTGACGTTGATGTTCGGCAGGTCGGGACTCTCCGCCATCGGCATCGCCGAGCTGATGATGGTTTCCTTGTCGGGGATGACGCCGGACGTGAAGCACGTCGCCACGCAGTCCACGGCGTCGCCGTCGACCGTGAGTACCGCCGATCGCGCCTGCGGAATCTGGATCGGGAACGTCTGCACGTCGTAGGGAATGCCGGCGTCTTTCAGGAAGGCGCAGATGCGATCCGTTGCCCTGGTTTCGGCCAGGAGCTGGCGCTCGCCGAGCATGACGAGATCGCGGAGAATGTTGCCGGTGGCAGGCATAGACATGGGGTAGGATGACAAAAGAGGAGGAGTGCCGGGAAACCGACACTCCCCTCGACCCAGAATCGAACGTGGTTCATCTCGGGATCGGGAGCAGAGCCATCTCGTGCAGGAGGTGGTCCGCCGCTTCGTAGCAGGTTGCGTTGTCGCGCGGCATCGTCACGCGTCCGTCCCAGCCTGTCTGGAAGACCGCGGGGTGGATTTCCGTGAAGTCGAGCGGCGCGCCCGTGACGCGGTTGAGGCGCCGGGAGTAGTGCGGCAGCCAGACGATGAGTGGAGCGAATCCCGTCGCTTCCTCGATCAGCGCGATGTTCTCCAAGAACAACGTGCGAATCGATTCATCGTCCTCTTCGATGGTCGTCGCGACCAGGGCGCGGTCGCCCGTAACGAAGAGACATAGGTAGAGCAGGTAGTACCACGACGCCGGGGGACGCACGTAGCCGTTCCCATGGAGCGGCGCCGTCGCCCTCCGCTCCACCTTCCCCCCAACGTCGACGAAGACGCTGGACGGGGGACGCGATGCTTCCCGCGCGCACGACGACCAGAAGTCCGAGATGTCGAAGTCGCTGCCGTTCTGCAGTCCCGCCGCGCGCCGAAGCGCGCGATGGAACCCGGGGAGATCGCCCTGGAAGTCGACGCCCCATTCCTGCTTCGTGAGCCGTGCGTTGATCGACGACAAAAGCGACTTGGAGGTCAGGCGCGAACGCTCGTCCTTCGGCACGACTTTCACGCAGCGGAAGCTGGCCTTGTCCTTGCGCAGATGGGTCAGCACCGGCAGCGAGGTCAGACTCTGCTTGTACGCATTGTTCGCGAAGCAGTCGTTTCGGAACTCGACGATCTGCGCCTTCACGGGCAGGGACGGCTTGAGCCACCGTTCGAGCAGTTCCATACAGAGGTGTTCCAGAGAGACTGTCGCGATCTGCCGTGCGAGGCAGAGCGTGAGTGCGCCGTTTGCAGAAGGCATCCAGCGATCCGCACGGCCCGCGAAGTCGTCGACCCCGCGGTGATGTATGGCGAAGTCGTTGATGGCTTTACGGATGCGGCCGCTGTTCGAGCGCCGCCGGTCGACCTCCTGCGCAAGCCAACGAGGCTGTTGCAGAGAGGCCAACGAGAGGGAATTGAGCATGACGTCCTCCTTTGGGGGTAGATGCTCGTTGATCCGAGGAATGAACCCGATTCTGTGAAGGAACAAACGCAAAGAAGCCGTTTCCGTGGGGAACCGGCCTGCTCGTGCGATAGTTCAGTGCTCACGCAGCGCGATTCCCCGGGCATGCAAGCGCATACCACTTCTTGGTGAAGTGGATAAACGTTGCCGCCGAGTTGGCGCGCGAGAGAGACACTGCCGTGTAGGATACCGACGCACGGAGAATATGCAAGCGCCTACCGCAGCGCGTTCAGCACATCGTCAAAATTCTTCCGTAGCGCCGCGAGCGCGGCAGTGATTTGCCGGACCGCCTCCGCCGCTTTTCCAACCTCGCCACCGCCGATCGCCTTTGCCGCTTCGAGGCGGCTGCCCTTATCCATTAGGACGATGAGCAGCTGCTGCTGCTCCGCGGGCAATTTCTGAAGCGCCGCTTCCACGTAGGGACCGTCGAACGTGGAGAAGCCAACCATATTCGGCATGGCCTTCATGAGCGCCTCCAGGCGTTGTTCGTCGAGCGACATGATGTCTATAATTCACTAATTTTTTGTAAAGTCAAATGGTGTGACTTCACCGGTTGTACGTCGATTTCAGTCTCTCAATGCGTGTGCTGTGGCAGGTCCAGAGGCTTCCTATGGCGGCGCGGTTCCCAGTCGAAGATGGCCGTCTGCACCTCGCCGGCAATCTGGAATTGCGTGAAGACGCGGTAGATGTCGTCGGCCGGGTCCGAGACGTGGAACGTCAGATGATCCGACGCTGGCGAAGGATGCGTGTGGACGAAGTCTCCTTTGGGAGAAACGAGGATGCCGTGGCCGTGGGCGCCGAGGTACGGTTCGAGCAGGGCCTCGCGGCCGGGCGCATGGTGAGGGCTTTGGATGTGGTAGGTGAAGAGCGAGCCGCCGCTGTAGGGCGTTTCCTCGAACATCACGACGTACGGACCCGCATGCTTGCGCCGCTGCCGGTTGACGATGAAGCCGGTGTCTCCGGCGTCGCCCGCGTATGTGCGGTCGAACCGGATCGTGTAGTGGCGCAGTTCCTCGTCGACGAAATCTGCGTAGAGCCAGTACGTTCCGCCCGCGGGCACGGTGTACGGAATCGTCCACGTTCCCTCGCCGTCCCGCGTCGGGTGGATGTGCGCGAAGTGGCGCAAATCCTCACGGACGACGAGAAGGTGCATGTCCTTCTCGTGGCTGATGCCGTAGCGCGTGAACGCCCCGGTGCCGTCGAGAATCCGGAAGACGATACCCGTGCCCGTGGAGGAGTCGACGATGCTGAACCGCAATGGCTGTTCTTTATGTTCATGCAATCCATGCTCCTCGGCGAACCCCTCGGTCTTCAGCGCGGATTGCTGGCCGCTGCCCGCGCAGCCGCCCTCGGTGATGCCCCGCAGCGTGGTGCTCGTGTGCTCGTGGTTGTGCGGGTAACCGAGCAAGGCCGCTTGGACTTCGTTGCGGTCTTCGCCGAGTGCCCGGGCTGTTCGATCGGTGACCCAATCGACGTAGTCGCTCTCGATGCGCGGAGTGCGATTGCGCAGATTCTGCAGATACCGGAACATGCTGCAGAGGGCTTCGTGAGCATTGGTACTCCATTCTACCGCATCACGCGGCGAGGCGAAGGCGGCGGGATGGATGGCGGGATGGTCGTAGGTGTAGGAGAAGTGTAGTTCGTTCTGATGGAGGCCGTGCAGTTGGAATACTTGGTCGAGCACAGCGGCGTGCTGCCGCAGGCCGCGGCCATGAATTCCCGGAGAGCCACCGCCTCCTCCTCCGCCCGTATCCGTACCTCCATCCGTTCCGCCAGTGCCTCCGCCAGTCCCACCACCCTGGCCCCCGCCTTGTCCGCCACCCTGGCCTCCCCCCTGCCCACCCCCCTGATTTCCCTGACCACCTCCCGTGCCTCCTCCCTGATTGCCTTGTCCACCGGTGCCTCCTCCCTGGTTGCCCTGTCCGCCCGTTCCGCCTCCCTGGTTGCCCTGTCCGCCCCCCGTTCCCCCGCCCCGATTCCCGCCTGCTTGGGCAAGCAGTGACACATCGGGTAAGCCCGTCTGGGATCGCCCCGCGTGTTCCAGCGCGACCGTCAAAGCCATGAGCATGACGGCAAGAGCGCAGTAGGAGGGGATGTGTTTAGGCATTCCTACCATTCTAGCGCAAAACGGTCACGACGAACAGAGATCGTGAGTATGCGTGTTTCCTATATCTTCCCCGCCCGACGGAATTCCGCCCACCGCATCAGAGTGTCTTGCGCAAATGCTTGTCAAGAAACGTGCATGCTCTCGCTTTGCAAAACTCATGCTACTCTTCGTTCTATGCGCAGAGTGTTTCTCTCTCTCACTTCGATTCTCGGCACGATTGGCATCGTGGCGTCACAAAATGCAGGGGCGACATTTTCTGATACCGGAAGACATCCCTACGAAGAATCGATTCGCTTCGTCCAGGAAGAAGGCATCGTCCAGGGATATCCCGACGGAACCTATAGACCGGATATTCCTATCAACCGTGCGGAATTCGTGAAGATCATCATCGCGGCCGCTTCCGATGACATCGCCGGTGCGAACTGTTTTCCCGATGTGAACAAAGAGTGGTTTGCGCCTTTCGTGTGCACGGCGAAGAGCCACGGTCTCGTGGGAGGATATCCGGACGGCATGTTCAAGCCGGATCGCAATGTTCTCTTCGCGGAAGCGGCAAAAATCATTGCCGCCGCATTCGATCTGCCGACGTCGCCCGACGCGATCTGGTACAAACCGTTCGTCGATGCCCTGCGCACGCGCAATGCCGTGCCGCCGAGTATCCGTGATCCCGGTCAGAAGCTCACCCGGGGGGAGATGGCGGCAGTATTGCATGCGTTGGCCGGAGGAACGACGACGTCGAGTGATCGCGGGCTCGATGACTTCGACGTATCACAAGCAGAACAGAAGGAATGGGAGAGGCGTATTGATGCGGCGCTTACACCGGCGTCGTGTCCCGATGTTCCGCCTCCTGTGTTCCCAAAGGGCTACTACACCGGTCCGCTGATCGACACGCACCTCCATGTACCGGCGATCGACGATTCTTCTCCGGGGTCCATGGATGACGAGGAGCGAGAGCCGGAAGGACGCTTCGGCGGACCCATGGCGATCCTGGGTGAGAATACCTCCATGAGCAAAATTGCCTGTACGCTCAAACAGGAGGGTACGACGAGGAACTTCGCCTTCTTTCCTGTGTATGACGAAATCCCGAAGCAGGCCGTGCAAATCGCGCGGCGCACCATGCAGGCGTATCCGGAGTTTTTCACGCCGTTCCTCATGACGCCGGGGCCGGATGACGAGGTGCCGACACTCGACGCGCCTTTCGTGGAGAACGTGCTCTCCTACTATCCGGGACTCTTCGAAGGTTACGGCGAGATCGGGCTCTACGATATCGAGGGTGTCCGCGGGGATTTTCCGCCGGATGCCGCGCTCTTCGAAGACATCTACCCCATCGTGAAGCGCAACAAGCTGCTCGTGTACTTTCATCCGGGTGAAGGACATCGAAAAAACTTCGAACGCGTACTCGCCGCCGAGCCGGATCTCACGTTCATCGTGCACGGAGAGGAGATCGAAGGAGATATCGGGGCGCTGATGGAGAAATACCCGAACATCTATTTCACGGCCGATGACATCCTCGTCTCCTACCTCTTCCCGCTCTACGTCGGCAAGAGCAAGGAGGCATTCGTCACGGCGCTCGAGAAGGATTTTGCGAGCATCCTGGCGAAAGCGGAGAAGAAATGGAAACCCGTCATCGAAGCGCATCCCGATCGTTTCCTGTGGGGAACGGACAGGGGAGATGCCGTCTGGAACTACGACCCGGATATCGGCCGGCTTCTCGTGCGCTACGCGCGGGCATTCATCGGACGTCTCGATCCGAAGGTCCAGGAGAAATTCGCCTACAAGAATGCGGAGGCATTGCTGCAGAAGGCGGCAACCATGAAGGATCACGCGGTGTCCATCGGATACATCGGCTGCTCGAACACGCGGCAGACGGTGGAGGGATATCAGCGCCTTGGCGGAACGAAGATGTGGCCGTACGAAAAGCGCTACGACGGCGGTGCAGTCCGGGATTGGGCGCAGGATGCGGAGAGGGGCAACAAATATTGGGATGTCTTCGATGAACTGCTGGAGGAACATCCGAATACTCGGGCGGTCTGGTGGCAACTGTGTATACGGCAAGAAGATGACACGAAGTACGACGATACCGTTGCGATTCTCGCAGAGATACGAAAGCGGATACCCGGCGTGAAGGTCTACGTATCGCCGCTTCCAGGCTATACCACCGGCGTCTGCGGGATTACCGGTACCGTGGGTATCGAGAAGGCCAAGGAATTGGCTGGAAGGCTGGACTCCGAACACGCCGACGTCTTCGCTGGCCCGGTCCTCGGTCCGATGACCCCTGCGGATACAGAAGAAGACGGTTGTCACTTAAGCATCCCCGATGGTCTGCGGAAGCTCGGGACGCAGATGTTAGAGTTTTTTGAGTAATGAGGACGAAGGAGCGAATGGTGGAGATGCCGGGAATTGAACCCGGGTCCGACGCGTGAAGGCCGTGTCCGTACCGTCGTGCCTTTTCTGGTACTCGCATCCCGGGTTGGAAAAGGCAAGAACCGGAAGCGAGGGTGACGCGAAGAATGCCGGAGAACCGCCGCGTCAGACGGTCATCCCAGCTCGCTGGTGACGTTGCATCCCGTCAGCGAGCATCGCGGGAGCAACGCGTCCGCACAGGGCGGACTTAGGCAAAGACCGGCACGAGCGCGGGAACGCCGACCGTGAGGCCGAGACGTTCCTGGATGCTCGCGACGAGTCCATGCTTCCTAGCTGATTTGGCAGCTATGGGTTGCACAGTGGGTAACGGGAACCGGTGCGATCCCGAACGGAGACGTGCGACCATCATTGGCCGCGCCGTCGAAGCCTGTCATCCCCATGGTGTGAAAGAAACCGAAGAGACCAAGGAAACCAAAGAAACCGAGGATAGGCAAGAAAAAGCCTCCGGAATTACC
This sequence comes from Candidatus Peregrinibacteria bacterium Gr01-1014_25, assembly GCA_007376205.1. Taxonomy (GTDB): domain Bacteria; phylum Patescibacteriota; class Gracilibacteria; order Peribacterales; family Peribacteraceae; genus VMFU01. The sequence goes on along the minus strand of VMFU01000002.1, from coordinate 82,328 downwards.
TACACTGCAGCCATGTCCGTGCGCCGCCTCATCATCAACGCCGATGACCTCGGGGTGAACGCCCAGCGATCGCATGGGATCTTCCAATGCGCGGAGTTCGGCGTGGTGACGAGCGCGTCGCTGCTGCCAAACGGCGCCGACAGCGACGCTGCCGCACGCAGGGCGCGCGAGAAGAAGCTGCCCGCGGGGTTGCACCTCAACCTCACCGAAGGCTGCCCGCTTGCGGCCGCCGCGGATGTTCCCGGGCTCACCGAAACGAACGGCGACTTCCTTGGCCGCGACCGCCTCCTCGCCGCCCTCGCGCAGGACGCCGTGCCGCGCACGTCGGTCGAGCGTGAAGTGCGTGCACAGATCGAGTGGTGCTTTGATGCCTACGGGGCTCCGACGCACGTCGACGGGCATCACCACATCCACATCGAACCTCTGGTCGCCGATGTCCTGCTGCCGCTCATGGAACGCTACGGCATCCGCTGCGTGCGCATTCCCAGCGAGTTGCCCCTGCCGCCGTTCGGGTACGAGATTGCCGAGCAACAACTGCGCCACGTCGCCGCGCTCAATGAGCGCGCGGCCACCGCGCGCGAGCGGTACATCGGGCAGGGATGCATCACCACGGACCACTTCCGCGGATCGACGCTCGCCGGCAACGCCTCGGCGAAGAACCTGCGGCACATCCTCGCCCGCCTCCCGGACGGCACGACCGAGCTCATGGTGCACCCCGGCAGTCCCATCACCGCCGGCACCACGTACGACGTTGACCCTCAACGGCAGACAGAATTGCGGATGCTCCTGGACCCGACCGTGCATAAGGAACTCGCGGCGCGGAAGATCACGCTGTGTTCGTGGGGGGAATTGTGATTGGAGACCGAGGAGACCGAAGAAGCCGAAGAGACCGAGGATGGTCTTTTGTAAGGTGTGCGCGATCGTCATGCATGCTACACTTCTCTTCTTTGCATGACCGTTTCACGAGACGACGACGGCACGGGAACACCGGGTTCCGGCAAGGCATGGAGGGCGTTTGCCAAGCCGCCGCCGGAGAGACTCAAGGCCATGCTCACGCCCGAACAGTTCGACGTGACCCAGCGGGAGGGGACCGAAGCGCCGTTCCAGAACGCCTACTGGGACGAGCACCGCGATGGCATTTACGTCGACGCCGTCTCCGGCGAGCCGCTCTTCAGCTCGCGGGATAAGTTCGATTCGGGCACGGGATGGCCCAGCTTCACCTGCCCGCTGGAGCGGGAGAACGTCCTCACCCGCGCCGATCGGCACCTCTTCACATCACGCGTCGAGGTCCGCAGCGCGCGCGGCGATACGCACTTGGGCCACGTGTTCGACGACGGGCCGCAGCCGACGGGAAAGCGGTACTGCATGAACTCCGCCGCACTCCGGTTCATTCCGAAAGAAGACTTGGAGAAGGAGGGGTACGGCGAGTACCAGAAGCTGTTTGCGTGAGTTACGCGGCGAGATTCAGGCGTCGCTCCAGACGTCTGATGCGGCGCTCGTGATCCCCGTGCCCATCGCGGAATATGGACACCGCATCGCGCACAACGCCGAACACGTCATGTCGCAGACCTTCGAACAGCACCATCATCTGCTGAAGATTCTCGGCATTCATGCTGCGCATTTCCGCGCGCAGTTCCGCGCCCAATTCATTCCGCAAATCCCTGCGCAAATCCCTGCGCAAATCCTTACGCAGCCCATCGCCGAACTCTTTCAGATCCCGGCGCGTCACCGGAGTCGTATCATCCGTGGTCATGCGGCGATGCTACGCCGGACAAGAGTGTGGGCAAGGCGAGTGGACGTTCGTCCACGTCCCGGAGGCAAAAACGTGAGGCTGCGGACTATTTCTTCAGCAGCCACACCGCGCACTGCGCGCCGAGGATGCCGCCGATGAGCGGGCCCAAGACATAGAACACATTGAGCGATCCGACGGCGAGCGCGACGGAGGGATTGAGAAGGCCGTTGCTCCAATGGCCCGCAAGTAGAATGCCCAGCAGGAGCGAGCCGCCGATGACCAGGCCCGACGCGGCCGCGTGGATGCCGCCCAGCACGACAGCCGTGATGCCGAAGACCAAGATGAACGCCCCGAGCATCTCGGCGAGGCCCACCATGGGGACGCTATCTGCCGGCGTAACCAGCCGCATACCCGTTGCCGCCCACACGAGCAGCAGCGCGACCAGCGCTCCGGCGCATTGCGCGATGATGTAGCGCAGGGCGGATTGCGGATCGATCTTCCGCACGCTCAAGAGGCCCACCGTAACCGCGGGGTTCAAGTGGCACCCGCTGATCGGACCGATGGTGTAGACGAACAGGCCGACGGTGATCGCCGCGATCAGCGGGGTGATCGACGACTCCGCGGCGATGGAGAGGGCCACGGCGAGCGCGAGCACGAACGTGCCGAGAGCTTCGGCGGCGTCCTTGCGGGACCAGGTGAGAAGGGCGGACATGGAAGGAGGGGGAAGTGCGGTTGGCAGTGTATCACAGCTTCAGAATCTACATTTCGCCGTCCCCGTTCGCCGTTCCTGTGAATACCGAGCGAAGCCGCTTGCCGCGCTGGCCACTGCCGAGCTTTTGCAGGGCTCGATTTTGGATCTGGCGGACGCGCTCGCGCGTCAGTCCGATTTCACCGCCGATTTTCTTAAGGGATTTCACTTCGCCGTCTTTAAACCCGAAACGTCCACGGAGAACCTCGGCTTCGCGTGGAGAAAGCGAAGCCAATACTTCCTCAATGGCAGCGACCCGCTCCGCGTCTATGCCGCCCTCTTCCGGCTGTGGCTCCGTGGCGGTGGCGAAAGTGGAAAAATAGGTCTCGTTTTCCTCGCCGACAGGGAAATCCTCCAAGCGAAGGGTGAACAGCTCCGCCTGGCGCAGACACCGGAATTCAGCCTTCTTCAAGCCTAGAGCTTTGCACAACTCTTCGTCGCCGGGTTCCCTGGCGAGATCTGCGCGCAATGTCTCGCGCGTGCTGCGCAATGCCTTAAATTGCTCATGCAGATACACCGGTACCTCGCGGTGAACGATCAGCGCGCGCTGGAGGGACTGGCGGATCCACCACGATGCGTACGTGCTGAATTTGTACCCCAGACGATGATCGAACTTCTCGACAGCCTCCATCAAGCCCCTATTCGCCTCCTGTATGAGATCGGCGTACGACAAGCCCCTCCCGCGGTATTTCTTGGCGAGCGCCGCAGCCAATCGCAGGTTCGCGGCCGCAAATTCTTGCTTCTCCCGGGCGAATGCCATTGACCGTTGTTCCAAGTCATCGGACGTTGCCGCCGCATTCGCGGGCGTGAGGAACGTGAAGGCCATACGCTGCGCGATGTGGCCGCGCACGTCGCGCATGTGTTGTGGATCGCGTCCGTTGCTTTCGATGGCCCGCAGCACCTCGACGTCTTGCGTCAATGCCGCACCGTGCTTCTTCACCGAATCACGGAAAGTGTCGATGATGCTTGTGCGGAAGGAGAGCTCTCCCAGAAGCCGCACGATTTTATCGGCTCGTGGGTCGAGGGGATCGAGGGAGCGCCTAGCGTCGGGTTTCTTCCGGAGGAGGTTCGCCGCATCCAACACATGCGCTTCAAGGAGGCGGTCAATCGTGGGCAGATGGAGGGCGAGCAGATCCGGCATGGACCCCTGGTTGATGTTGCGCGACGGGACAATCCGGACGGTACTTTGGAAGATGCGTTTCCCATCCTGCAGGTCATGGGCGATGCCCGCGGCATCGACCATGCTGTGTCGCAGCACTGCCGAAACGTACGACGCGCGCAGGGCATCGATGCGCGCGGCGCGTTCTTGTTCCTCCGTGCGCTTGAGCAGGGGGATTGTATGGATATCCCGGAAGTATGCGTCCAGGGATTCCGGCCGAAGAGCCCTCTCTGTGCCGTCGGATGATGACGTTGAATGTCGCATGGGGATGGAAATCGGGAAGAACGTACACGGCTGCGGCCGGCCATCATAGCGTCTCTTTCATCACCCAGTTGGCCGTTCCCAGCACAATCGCAGCCAGAAGCCATCCTCGCAGACCTCCTTCCAGCGTGAGCGTGGCGATGTGGGGGTCGTAGAGGCGCGTGACGGTTTCGAGGGCGAGCAGGATGACCAGGTTCACGGCCATGACGACGATGCCACCGGTGAGGAGCTTTAAGGGCAGCGTGACCAGGTCGAGCAACGGACGGACGAGGACGTTGAGCAACGTGACCAGCGCAGCGACCGCGACGACGCCGGTCCACCCTCCGCCGACGAAGAACATTTCGCTCATCCAGCGGTTCATCGCGAGGAGCAGCGCGACCGTCAGGGCAAAGCGGAGGAGGAGACGATTTGGTTGAGACATTATGTGGAGAATCAGGAATCGGACGTAGGGATTAGGGGCGGGAGATTGGGGAGAAGCGGATGGTGATGACGCGGTCGTCGAGGTCAAGCGAATGGGCCGAGGCGTTGCAAGCTCCGATGGTCGACCGCGTTTCCTGGATCAGGACGTTGCGCTCGGCGTCCGTCAGCTCAATGCCGTCCACGGCCAGGATGATGCGGTCGGCGATGGTGAGCCCGGCGTCCTTGCGCAGCATCTGGATGGAGCGGATGAGGTCGCGGAGCAATCCCTCGCGCTTGAGCTGCGGCGTGAGGCGGGTGTCCAGGCTGACGACGATGCCATGCGCCGCGGCGACGTCCTCGCCCTCGCGCCCGCGGTACACCACCGTCGCTTCGTCCGCGCCGATCGCTTCCTCCAACACGAGGAACGATCCGTCGGGCTGTACGCTGAACTCGCCGCGCTTTCCGGCCGCAATCAGGTCCTGCACCTTGCCGCCCAGGCGCGGTCCGACGGCGCGGGCGTTGATCTGGAGGATCTGTTCGCCGAGGCTGCCGGGCTCGTCGGCGAACGCGACGGTTTTCACGTTCAGTTCTTGCAGGAGAACGTCGACGTCGGCGGGGGTCGGGTCGAGGCGGGAGGCGAGGGCGGGCGGGAGCGCGATGGTCGCCTGCGCGAGGGGCTGGCGCTGCTTGATCTTCTTCTCGGCGCGGAGGCCCAGGCCCAGCGAGACGACGCGGCGCAGCATGCGGTGCTTCTCCAGGAGCGCGGCCTCGTCCTTTCCCAGTTTGCGCGTCTGCGGCCAGTCGGTGAGGTGGATGGAGCCGTGCTCCTCGCCGACGAGGTTCAGGTAGATGCTCTCGGTCACGAAGGGGCAGAGCGGCGCAAGCAGCTGGCTCATGGTCAGCAGCACGTCGTAGAGCGTGTCGAGGGCGGCGTTGCGGTCGTCGACGGTCGGCTCGACGTCGGCATGCTCGTCGAGCGCTCCCTTGCCCGCGAACCGGCGCCGCGACAGACGAATGTACCAGTTGGTCAGGGCGTCGATCGTGTCATGCATCTCCGCGCAGGTGGCCGACAGGTCATAGGCGTCGAGCTGCTCCGTCATGCGGTTGACCAAATCCTGCACTTCGTTGCGGATGTATCGGTCGAGCGGGTGCGCGGAGTGCGAGCGCGAGGGCAGCGGTTCCCATCCGGCTTCATTCGCGTACGTGACGAAGAAGCTGTAGGCGTTCCAGAGCGGCAGCAGGATGTTCTGCATCGCCTCCGCCACGGCGCGCTCGCTGAAGCGCAGGGTTTCCGCCCGCACCACGGGCGAGGACATGAGAGCGAAGCGCAGCGCGTCGGCGCCGTGCTTCTCCATGAGTTCGTTCGGATCGGGGTAGTTCTTCAGCCGCTTGCTCATCTTGCGTCCGTCCTCGGCCAGCACGATGCCGCCGCAGATGCAGTTGCGGAAGGCGGGTTTGCCGAAGAGCGCCGCGCTCAAGACGATCAGCGTGTAGAACCAGCCGCGTGTCTGGTCCAGGTTCTCCGCGATGAAGTCGGCGGGGAAACCCCTTGGCAGGGGATAGCGCTTGGCGCGTTCGGCTTCGACGTCGCCCTCCCATGTGAAGGCGTCGAGTGAGCGATCAGCGTTGCCCGCTGCCCGCTGCCCGCTGTCTACTGCATAGGGGTAGTTGCTCTGGGCGTACGGCATCGCCCCGCTCTCGAACCAGCAATCGAGCACCTCGGGCGTCCGTCGCATCATCGGGTGCAGCTCCAGCGTCAGGGCTTCGCCGTTGCCGAAGCGGTAGGGAGCTTTTGCGAAGGGCAGGTTCTCGGTGAGCGCCCGCGCCGCCTGCAGGACGCCGCTGTGCGAGATGACGAGCACGCGCTTCCCCGCGTATCGCGCCCGCAAGTCATCGAGTGCGTCTTGGATGCGTGTGAGGTAGGCATGAAGCGATTCGCCTTCCGGGGGCATGGCAGGATGCAGGGACACGTTGCCGTTCACGGGGACCCAGGAAAGACTCGTGATGATGTCATCGAACGAGCGCCCGCTCCATGTTCCTGTGTTGCGCTCCCGCAGCGACGCCCACGCGTCGACGATCGGTACGCCGAGCGCGTGGGAGAGAATCTCCGCGGACTCCTTTGCGCGCCGCAAATCCGAACAGATGATGCCGTCGAACTGCTGACCTGCGAGAGCGTCAGCGGCCGCGCGAATTTGTCTGCGCCCCTCGTCGTTCAGGGGTTCGTCGACGTTGCCTCCCTGGATGCGCTTCGTCTTGTTCCAATCGGTCTCGCCGTGCCGGACAAAGGTGGCGGTGACGGAGAAAGGGGAGGGCGGACCCTGCCAGGCGATGCCGTCGACCGTTTCCTTGTGGAGGTCGAGAGCGCTCTCCGTCGCGTGGTCGTAGAAGAACGCGTAGGGCGTGGCGAACGTAGGGTAGGGCTGGTGGCTCAACTTGAAGGGATCCTCGCCGGTGAAGAACCACCGGAAGTTCTGCAGCGGATCGGCGTGCGTCACGACGACGATATGTTCGCTGCGGTGGCGGGGAAGCACGTCGCGGAGGAAGTCGGAGACACGCTTCTGCACGTCGTCCCACGTTTCCATGCCCGGGAAGTGGTAGATGCTCTCCGGCTGGCCGGTCTCCAGTTTGTGCGCACGGCGGGCGCGAACGAGGGCCAGGTCCGAGAAGTCGACGGTCTTGCCTTCGTACTCGCCGAAGCCGACTTCGCGCAGGCGCTCGTCGACGATCACTTCGGCACCCGTCGCGTCGGCGATGGCTTGCGCGGTCTGCCGCGTCCGCGCCAGCGGCGAGCAGTAGACGATCCGGACGGGGCGGGGATCCCGCGAGAGCCGCTCGCCCGTTGCCTGCGCCTGCTCCCGGCCGCGCTTCGTCAGATCCGTGCCCGGAGGAATCCCCTGGTAGACGGGCTTCACGTTCCCCTCGCTCTCGCCGTGCCGCACCGCCGTCAGTTTCGTGAAGCGCATGAGGCACTTGGCCATGAGTTCATCGCGGCCGGCGACGACCTCGATGGCATCGCCGCAGCGCCAGAGCGGCAGCGGGGTGCCCCAGTAGCGGTTGCGGGAGATTGCCCAGTCCCGCGCGTTCTCCAGCCACTTGCCGAAGCGCCCGTCGCGGATGTGCGCGGGAACCCACTGCGTCTCGGCGTTCGCCGCGAGCATGTCTTCCTTGATCTTCTCCACCGCGACGAACCACGAACTCGTCGCGTAGTTGAGCAGCGGCGAGTCGCATCGCCAGCAGTGGGGGTAGGTGTGGCGATAGGGAGCCTTTGCGAAGAGCAGGCCGCGCTCCTCGAGATGTTCTGCGATCTTCTTGTCCGTTTTCGACGGATCGTCCTTCGGCTTCACCTCCATGCCGGCGAAGTCCGTGACGGCGTCGACGAAACGGCCTTCCATCGTGACGTGCTGGAGTAGGGGGATGCGGGAGTCGGGAATCGGACTTCGGGAATCGGGTTGTACAGCGGAGGCTTTCTGCCTGCGGCCCGCCGGTCGCTTCCCGCTTTCCGCCTCCCGCTGCCACACGCCGTAGTCGTCCTCGCCGAATCCCGGAGCAATGTGCACGACGCCGGTGCCGTCCTGCGTCGTGACGAAGTCGCCGGCGACAACGCGGAAGGCGTCGGGGTAGTCGGCGGCGAAATAGGGAAACAGCGGTTCGTACTTCTTGCCGACGAGATCTTTGCCCGGAAAAGATTTATCTACGACATCCGGCATTTCAGGAATTTCAGCGCCTGGCTCGATTATCTCTGCATACATGAGCGGATGCAGCATGCTTTTGGGATTTTTACGGTCCATCCATATTGATTCCGCGACAATGAAGAAATCATTGTGATATTTAAATTTCACATATTTCACTTTTGGATTCACTGCTAAAAAAAGATTTCCCGGCAACGTCCACGGCGTCGTCGTCCATGCGAGGAGGTACGTCTTTTCGGGATTCGGGATTCGGGATTCTTTCGGATTTCGGATTTCGAATTTTGCAATCACAGACATGTCCGTCACTTCCTTATATCCCTGCGTCACCTCGAAGTTCGACAGCGGCGTCACGCAGCGGGGGCAGACGTGCATCGGCTTGTACCCCTCCTCGATGAGGCCTTTGCGGCGCAGCGCGGCGAAGACCCACCAAATGCTCTCCATGTAGTCGGGGTCCATCGTCCGGTAGTCCCAGTCCATGTCGACCCAGCGCCCCATCCGCTCCACCGTTGCGCGCCACTCTTTCACGTACCGCTGCACCGAGCCGCGGCAGAGTCCGTTGAACCACGCGACGCCCTTTTCTTCGATCTCCCGTTTGCTCGCGATATCATGTTCCTTCTCGACGAGGTTCTCGATGGGCAGGCCGTGACAATCCCAACCGAAGCGCCGCTCCACGCGGTTGCCTCGCATGGTCTGGTAGCGGGGGATGACGTCCTTGATCGTGCCCGCAAGGAGGTGGCCGTAGTGAGGCAGGCCCGTCGCGAACGGTGGCCCGTCGTAGAAGCTGAACGTGTTCACGGGGCCTTGGCGCCCGCCCGGATTGTTGAGCGCGTCGTCGCCGGCTCCGCCGCGGTGGTGGATGGACCGGCGGAACATGTCCTCCTCCCGCCAGTACTGCAGGATGCCCTGCTCGAGGGCGGGGAAAGATTGCCGTGGGTCAACAGGGTCGAAACGGGGCTTCGCCATGCCGGGGGAGTGTAACAGCGCATGGGCGTTGTCTCCATGCGACCGGTGGACGTACAATCACGCACTATGTGGTTTGCCGGCTATGCGCCAAAGGACATCGAGAGCGCAATCGGCCTTGCCTTCGCGCCCGTGGGGCGGCCGCACTACGATCGCGTCCGGCGCAATGTTGACAGCCTAGCCGACCGCTTGGGTCAGGACGCTCTTCCTCTTCCATTGCCAGCGAAGGGATGCCTCGTCGAGTCGTTGTCGGCGCAACAGAAACGCGCGCTCGACGAAGCGCTGCACCCGGTCTACGCCATGCAGACGGCGGCCCAGCAGGACCGGCTGCGGCAAATTCAGATCGACGAATGCGACGAGCCCATGGTGCCGCTCGGCCCCCATCTGGATCGTGAGAAAGTCGATGCGTCATTCAGCGTGGGGCATTTCCACGACGCGTGCGGCTCGTGGGCCGGCCGGCGCCGCGTGTTCTGGGTACGCAGGGAAGTGGCGGAGAAATTCGCGATGGTGTGCAGGGCGATAGGGGACATCGGCGTGCACGCGCATGTCGAAGATTGCTGGCGGCCCTGGCAGGTGCAGAAGGGGCTGTTCATCCGCCGCACCCTGCGCATCGCCCGCGACTTTCCCACGTGGTCCTGGCAGGACGTGAAGCGCGTGACATCGAGCCTGACGGCCCCATCCCCGGGGCTGGCCGGTCACCAGGCGGGAGCGGCCATCGATTGGCGTATGCGAACGAATGACGCGGATCGGACGTTCCTGGATCTCGGCAACGAGTACGCGGAAGGAGGCGTCGCCGCCGCGCTCGATTCCCCGTACATCACGGCGGTGCAGTGGGAGACGCGCATGTACTTCCTGCATGCGATGCGCCTGGCCGGTTTCCGCCTCCTCTTTACCGAGGACTGGCACGCATCGCACGGCGATCGCGGCATGGGCATGGACCGCAGCATTACGATGCGCCGCGCGCGCTACGGACCGATCGACCGGTTCAGGGCGGATGACGGCGCCGTGACGCGGTACGTCTCGCGCTTTGTCGAACAGGATTTTCTGACCGACGCGCAGCTGCAGGAGCTCATCGCGATGAGCAGGGAGAAGACGGATAAACGCTATACGCATCCGTCATTCCAGCTCTACGAGCGGTTTTTGGGCGAGGAGGAGAAGCACAAAACGTGGAAAATTTGAGTGTGTATACAAAAAGTGATCGGTTTTTGGCTAATACTCGTGCTTTGCATTGACTTTGCCAGGGCAGTTCATACACTTCGACGCTGCCATACTCTACTGTGACTATGCCCGTGCTCGACAACCCCCCTGTGGGCATCGACCAGCCTCTCATCTCCCCGGAAGCGGGGGGAAGCGGCGATTTGAGCCGAGCTATCAAGGAGCACAGGGCGCGCCGCGCCATGGTCCGCTTGGCGATCGAAACCGTGCTCTCGCTCTACCTGGAAGATCAGAAATTGCTCCAGCCCGAAGTTCTCCCCGATACGTCGACGACGGAATACAAGAGTCTGACAACGGTCCGGCATAACCAGATGCTGACCATTGCCCGTCTTCTGGGCTGCACGGACTTCGACGACGTTATCAGCGATATTGATGATGACGTTGGTGATGCCATTGCCGCGCAGAAATTTGCCAACATGGAGCAGTTGGTCCAGCACACGCTGTCCTCGCTCACGGACGAATTCCAGACCATCGTCGATAAGCTGCGCATGAAGGGGTATACACCAGACAAGGCAGCGGCATAGGGTCAGCTTGACTTGTTGGCCAAATCAACAATGATGTCTGCTGTTCCCTTACCTCCCTTTGCTAACGCATGCGGCGCGTGACGATGACCGACATCCGGCAAGGCAGTGATGACCCCGACCCCCAGCGAGCGGGAGGGCAGCCACAGGGTGAGATCCCTCCAGGACTCTTTCGTCAGCATGAGGAATTTCGCAGGGGACTGCGCACCCCGATCCCCCCCGCGCGGAAAATGCACAAGCCCCTATTGCCGATCGACAGCGAACTCGTCAGCCGCGTGCGCTTCCGGCTCGGCGGTCGCGACATGGCCGGCAACCCCATCGACCCCGAGCTGGATGTACGGCGTTTCTGCAATGTCGAGGATCCGTTCGTCCATTGGCTCGATCGCCTGCAGGCAGGATCGCGTCTCCCGCCGCCGCCAGATGGACCGGAGCGCCTCCCGAACGGACTGAATCGGCAGATGGAGGACGCGATCGCCATCTTCCATAACGAAGGCGGCCATGCCGGCCGGCTGTCTCCGGAACAGATACGCACGCTCCTCAAGCAGGGCATGATCATCATGATCGGCTTGGAGGTGCGCGAGGACATCGTGATTACCATCGGATCCATTTGCGCCTTGAGCCGCCCGCCCCTCACCGCGCCGGTGCCGCAACCCGGCGAGGAGCGCGATCTTAGGACGGGGCTGCACAAGGACTGGCCGCAGTATGACCTGCGCGACGCGTTCCCTCCGGATTTCATCAACGAATCCATCAAGCCGAGGATCGGAGAAATCATGGTGCTCTGCCGGTCCAGCGTGCGCAACGAACTGCGGACGGCGGAATACGAAGGCGAACTCCAAGGCACGCGGCTGCCGGATGCGTGGGAAGGCGAGAGCCTGCGGCGACTGGGCATTGCCGGAGCGGCGAAGGACATCCTGTTCCGCGCGGCCTACGGGCTTGGCAGCAGCGAAGTGGTCTTCAATATCGGCGCCGTCGGACGGCCGGGCCAGCAGCTGTTGAACATTTACAACGTCCCCAGCCGCCAGCACAACGACCGGTCCGCCCCGATGGGGTATCGCCAGCAGTACAACACGATCCTGTGCGATGACCCGAAGATCCGTATGTACTGGACCGTGTATCACGAGATGCTCAAGGACGATATTGAGATCCTCGAGCAGGAGAACGGCTTGCTGCTCTCCAAAGGGTGGGACCTGAAAATGCTCCGCGAGCGGGCCGTGTCATTCACGGCGACCATGCGGGCTGCGATCGCACGTGGCGACCATGCCGCGTGGGGCACCTTAGATAACCAGACGGCTGTAGTGGCGAAGGCGTAATAGCAGGATCCCAAGCAGAGCGGCGCCGATGAGCAAGTAGCTGATCAGTGACAGGTGCAGGCCGAGGAAGGCGTACTCCGCCACGGCCGCGATGGGGATTTCGAGGAGGAAGAGGTCCGTGACGTACCGGAACGGTTGCCGCTTGAGCAGGGCGTAGAAGCATGTGTGCGGGATAAACACGCATGCGGCCACATACAGGCACACCAACCAGAAATTCGGCAGCAGCGCCGCGAACGGCTGCAGCAGCGCCAGAACCGATCCAATGATCCCCAGGATAAGTCCGGTGTAGAACAATAGCAGAGGATAACGCACCTCGATCTTGTGTTTCTGCAGCGTGCTCTCGACGGCGAGCGAGTAGAGGACGTAGGTGAGCAGGGAAAGGAGTGAGAAGCCGAAGCCGACGTACGGCGCGTAGCCCGGGGACCACATGAGCAACACCGTGCTCACGAGGAAAATGACGATGCTGGCGAGGGCGATGCGCAGGGAGAATTTGCGCAGGAGGAGTGCCAGCGCGGGCAGGAGCAGAACGTTGAAGCGCAGGATGGTGAGGTGCGCGGAAGGGGCCATCGATTCCAGCGCGTGGTAGGTGAACGTCGCCAGCGCAAACGTGAGGAGAGCCGGCAGCAGCGCGATGCGGTAGGCCGAACGGAGCGAACCGACTGTCGACCGCGTCCAGATGCGCCAGACGCCGAAGAACAGCGCGCTCAAGACGGACGTGACGAGGAGGCGGAGCGTAAGCAGCGAGAGCGGCGTCGAGCCGTGCAACATGAGCCACTTGGCGGCGACGGGGTTCAGTGCCCACAGGAGAATGACCGTCAAGAGGAGCGGGAACAGGCGTTCGATGCGTTCGACAACAGCGACGTTCCCCGCCCCCGCCGCGCGCAGATCGGTGAGGAGCGAGCGTTGCTCCTGTGCGGTGAGAAAGTACCGCAGACGGATGCTCAATTTGCGTGGGTTATGCGGAGGGACGGGCAAGGCGCGGGCACCGCGGATATGCGAGGAGTACTTCTTGTAGACCTCCATGATCCGCGTCAGTGCCGCCAAGTCATTCATGTCGTAGGAGAATCGCACGATGTAGGGTGAGCGCGCTTCTTCGTTGCGTGTCCGTGCCGGCGGGAACATGGCGTCGTACGCCGTCGCGGGATCCAGGCGTCCGTCGGCGATGGCCGCGTACACGTCGTCCATCGACCGCATCCCGAGTCGCTGCAGGCTGTCCCGAATGCTGCTCTCGGCGAATTCCTCGATGAACCCCCGGCGCCGGTCGCTCAATATGCGCTGCAGGAGAGTCTTTCCCAGGAGGAGCTTGTCGTCCGCCGACACGCTCAAGGCGATGGCCGCGCGGATCTGCGCCGTCGAGAATCCGGTATGCACCCACGCCAGCCACTCGCGCTGGACGGTCGGTTCGGGCGCAAGCGTGATGGTCAGCGCGTCGGCGTGGTGGAGCGGCTGCGCGAAGGGGACCTCCTGGCCGTTCACCAATATCGCGCGTGTGCGCAATGCTTCACTGCGGAAGAGGTAGAACGCTCCGTCCAGCGCCGTCGCGCCGGTCGGGAGGTACACCGCCTGATCCGCGGGTCCGTGGACCACGATGGATTCGCCAAGAATATCGCTCTGCAAGCTATCCCAGAATTCCTGGCTGCGGTCGCGCGTCTGCTCCGTAAGAGGCGAGATCTGCTCCGCCCACGACAGGTAATCCAGGATGCTCTTCGCCGCGCTGTCGAAACAGCGGGTCGCCACCCCCTTGCGCGCGTACAGGTGCATCTCGGGCGTGCGGATCTTGCAGCGGACGCGCGTGCCGTCGCCCAGGATGATCGTCGTATGCAAACCGCGATAGCCGTTGACCTGCGGCGCGTTGATGAAATCCTGGAAGGACATGACTTCGCGCTTCCATCGCTCATGCAGCGTGCCCATGATGCGGTAGCAGGTGTCGCGGTCCCGGCAGACGAACACGAGCGCGATGGGCGGCGCGCCCGACGCGGCGTAGCCGCTGCGCTGCAGTTGGCTTGCGAGCGTTTCCCACGGCCGCGGCTCGTGGATAATCTCGAGCAGATCGCCGTACGCCGGATGGTTCTCCATCCCGCCATCCACCATCGCGATGAGGCTGGCGGCCGATTCGTCGATGCTGTCGCGCGCGATCTGGAGCTGTCGGAACAGCTCGGGATCGATGATGTCCAGGCACAGCGCCTCCAGCTCGTCGCGCAGATCCTGCATGCACAGGCGGTCGGCGATCTTCACGTACGACTCGCGCGTTTCTTCCGCGAGCATTCTGCGTTTCTCCGGGGCAAGGAACTCGGCGGTCTGCATGTTGTGCAGGCGGTCGGCGAGCTTGATCACCATGATGCGGACGTCGTCCTGCAGGGCTGAGAACATCTTCCGGAGGGTTTCGATCTTCTCGTCCAGCGTCGCGCGTCCTTCCAGATCCTCGTGGCAGAGTTTCGTCACGCCGTCGACGAGCCGTGCCACCGCGTCGCCGAATTGTGACCGTACCTGCTCGAGGGTGACGGGCGTGTCCTCGATCGTGTCATGGAGCAGCGCGGCGACGATGGTGTCGGTGTCGGCGCCCATGCCGACCAAGATGGTCGCCACGGCGATGGGATGGTGGACGTACGGCTCGCCGGACTTGCGCTGCTGCCCCCTGTGCGCCTGCTCCGCCAGTTCGAAGGCGCTGCGGATGCGTTCGCGGTCCTTTGCGGGAAAGGCGGAGAGGAGCCGGCTGAACGCTGCCCACGTCATAAGGACAGTGTAGTATACAGGATGATGAGGGCCGGAAGCGATAGGCGATATGCGGAGATATTGCTGCCGCCTGCGCTTATCGCCTCCCGCACATCGCCAAGGCATACCGCCGCACATTGGCGAAAATCTGATCCTCGGGCAGCGCGGCGATTTCTTCCGGCGTGAACCATTTCAGCTCGCGGCCCTCGTCCTCGGCGAGCGTCAGCGGCTGGCGACTGTCAATGGGGCGGGCGCGGAAGAGGAAGTCCATGTGTTGGTGCGCGGGTTCGTTGCGCTCGCGGCTTTCGGGGATGTTCTCGAGGAGCATGGCGATGGGTTTCGTCAGCATCCGGCCCTCCTCCGGCGTTCCGGCGAAGAGATCGTCCTGCACATCGCCGACGATCTCGACATCCAGTCCGGTCTCCTCCAGGCATTCACGTCGCGCCGTCTCCTCCGGTGTTTCATCAGGATCGCAGTGTCCGCCGGGCGGCATCCATCGCTGTAACCGCTTATGCCACAGGAGCAGCGTGCGGCCCCGGTCATCGACCACGAATGCGGTGGCGGTGAAGTGACGATGCATGGTGCTCATGAGAATATTGGAAAGAATTACTCTGCATTCTCCGTTTCTATCACAACCACTTCCGGCGTCGCGCACAGGCGCGAGCGCAATTCCGTCGCGCCGACACCGTGGGTGATGAACAGCGTGCAGGTGGGGCTGATGCGGAACACACCGCGCGAGAAACGACGACCGAGTGCGGTCGGCACGGGCAGGAGCGGACCGATGATCGGCAGGCGGATCTGGCCTCCATGCGTGTGTCCGCTGACGATGAGATGAGCGCGCCGCGCGTCGGCGAGCTCGATGGCGTCCGGATGGTGCGACACGAGAATCGTAGGCAGCGCGGGATCGAGTGATGCAAGGAACGGCGGGACGGCCGCGGGAACGGTCGGCCACAGATCGTCGATGCCGGCGATGACGATGTCCCTACCGCCGGCATGGATCGTCACGCTGCGGTTGCGCAGGACCGTGATCGCGCGTTTTTCCAGGAAATCGCTCAATTCCGCGCTGCGGTCCGCGCCATTCCAGGGCCGCTGGCGGATGTTGATGTAGTGTCCGCTGTCGTGGTTCCCGATGACCGCGAATGTCCCGTGGCGCGCGGAGAGATGCCGCAGGGGTTCCAGATCGGCGATGTCCGTCTCGCTGTCGGAGAGGAAATCTCCGGGGAGGAGAATGATGTCGGGCTTCGTCGCGTTGATGCGCTCGACGAGGCGGGCGACGAACGGTGCGAAGGCGAAGTGGCCGACGTGAATGTCCGCGACGATCGCGATGCGCAAGCCCGGGATGGGGAAGGGGAGGCGGAGGCGGCGCTCGGCGATGCGCCGCGGCTCGATCCATGAGCCGTAGATCACGATGGCAAGCGCAGCGATGCACGCGATTCCCGCCGCGATCTGCCACGTCGACGCCGTGCCGTTTGTGACGGCGGCCCCGGCGAAACCCGCACCGATGGCGAAAAGCGCGAGGCTGGCCGCGATGACGCCGTCCCACAGGTGCTTGGGATGCAGGGGGCGCATGGTCACCGGCGCGACGGAGGATGCAGAATCTGTTTGAGGTACTGTCCGGTGTAGCTCTTCTCGACGTCCGCGACCTCCTCGGGCGTGCCCTCGGCTACGATCCACCCGCCGCCGATGCCGCCGTCCGGTCCCAGGTCCACGATGTGATCGACGGACTTCAGCACGTCGAGGTTGTGCTCGATGACGAGGACGGTGTTGCCTTTGTCGACGAGGCGCTGCAAGACGGCAAGCAGACGCCGGATATCGTCGAAGTGCAGGCCCGTCGTCGGTTCGTCCAGGATGTAGAACGTCTGGCCGGTCGCGCGCTTGAGGAGTTCGGTCGCCAGTTTGATGCGCTGCGCCTCGCCGCCGGACAGCGTCGTCGCGCTCTGGCCCAGATGGAGATAGCCGAGGCCGACGTCCTCCAGCGTCTGCAACTTCTTCTGCACGACGGGGATCGCGCCGAAGAACGCGGCGGCGTCCGTGATGGTCATGTCGAGCACTTCGGCGATGTTCTTCCCTTTGTACGTCACTTCGAGCGTCTCGCGGTTGTAGCGCTGGCCGTGGCACACCTCGCACGTGACGAAGACGTCCGGAAGGAAGTGCATCTCGATCCGCTTGAGCCCGTCGCCCTCGCATTCCTCGCACCGCCCGCCCTTGACGTTGAAGCTGAAACGTCCGGGCTGGTAGCCGCGCGTCTTCGCTTCGGGCAGGCCGGCGAACAGATCGCGCACGTCCGTGAAGATGCCCGTGTACGTGGCGGGATTGCTCCGCGGCGTGCGGCCGATGGCGGACTGGTCGATGACGATGGCTTTGTCGAGGTGCTGCAGGCCGCTGATCGACCCCACGTTCTGCGGTTTGGCGTGGGCCTTGTTCAAGACGCGCTGCAGCTCGGGAGCCAGGATGCCGTGGATGAGGCTGGATTTGCCCGATCCGGATACGCCGGAAATGCCAATGAACGTCTTGAGCGGCAGGCGCACGTCGACATGACGCAGGTTGTGATGGTAGGCGTCGGTGATCTCGATCCAGTTCTTGCCCGTCGGGCGGCGCTGCGCGGGCGGGTCGATGCGCAAGTCGCGGCTCAAGTACTTGCCTGTCGTCGACGTGGGATGGGCGATGAGTTCGTCGGGCGTGCCCTGGGCGATGACTTGCCCGCCGTACTTGCCGGCACCCGGACCGATCTCGAGCAGGTAATCCGCGGCGCGGATCGTCTCTTCGTCGTGCTCGACGACCAGCACCGTGTTCCCCAGGTCGCGGAGCCGCATCATGGTCTCGATCAGCCGGCTGTTGTCCTTCTGGTGCAAGCCGATCGATGGCTCGTCGAGCACATAGAGCACGCCCTGCAACGCCGAGCCGATCTGCGTCGCCAGGCGGATGCGCTGCGCCTCGCCGCCGGAGAGCGTCGACGCGGCGCGGGAGAGCGTCAGGTACGTGAGGCCCACATTCCGCAGGAATGTCAGTCGCGCAACGATCTCCTGCAGCACTTTCTTCACGATCGCGTATTCGTGAGCGGGCAAGACATCCTTGGTTGCCTTGCCATCCTTGGTTGCCTCGGTTGCCTTTGCGGGAATCAAGGAGGAGAAAAATCCCTCCGCCTCCTCCACGCTCAAGTCCGTGACCTCCACGATGTTCTTGCTCCCCACGGTCACGCCCAGGATTTCCTTCTTGAGCCTGCGGCCGCCGCAATCCGCACACGGCAGTTCCAGCATGTACTCCTCGATCTGCTGGCGCACGTAGCTCGACTCGGTCTCGCTGTGTCGGCGTTGCAGGTTCGCGATGACGCCCTCGAAGGTCGTGCGGTACGTGTTACCAGATCGCCCCTCGCCCATGTGCACCGTGAGCGGGTTGTCGTAACCGTTCAGGATGATGTCGCGGTGCTTCTCATCCAGCTTCGTCCAGGGCGTGTGCATGCTGAAGCCGACGTCCGCCGCCAGCGCCTCCAGCACGTTCATCATGAAGTTCATACGGCTGGCGGAGGTGGCCCACGGGTGGATGGCGCCTTCGGCGAGCGTCAGGCTCGGATTGGGAATGATGCTGCCGACGTCGACTTGCAGCACCGAGCCGATGCCGTGGCACGTCGCGCAGGCGCCGTGCGGCGAGTTGAATGAGAAGCTGCGCGGTTCCAGTTCGGGCGCGGGCGCCTCGGGATGATCCGGACAGGCGAACGCCTCCGAGAACGTCGTTTCCTCCTTGCTATCGGCGTCGAGTGCGACGAGCAGCCCCTCGCCTTTCTTCAGCGCGAGTTCCACCGAGTCCGCGAGGCGCGTGCGGTTGGGATTCACTCCCTCTTCCTTCGCGGCGAGGTCGCGGACGACGAGACGATCGACGACGATGTCGATGCTGTGAACCTTCTTCGGGTCGAGCGTGACTTCCTCGTCCACGGTGACGACCTGCCCGTCGATGCGCATACGGACGAATCCCTCGCGCTTGATCGCGTCGATGATCTTCACGTGCTCGCCCTTGCGGCCGCGAATGACCGGCGCGAGGAGGAAGAGCTTTTTGCCCTCCGACATGCGCGCGATGGCCTCCACGATCTGCGTCGCGGATTGCCGCTGCAGCTGCCGACCGCAGACCGTGCAGTGAACCTTGCCGATCTTTGCCCATAGCAGGCGCATGTAGTCGTAGATCTCCGTCACTGTTCCGACGGTCGAGCGCGGATTGCGCGGCGCCGTCTTCTGGTCGATGCTGATCGCGGGACTCAAGCCGTCGATGGAGTCGACGTCGGGCTTCTCCATCTGCGCGATGAACTGCCGCGCGTACGCCGAGAGGCTCTCCACGTACCGCCGCTGCCCCTCCGCGAAGATCGTGTCGAACGCGAGCGTGGACTTCCCCGATCCGGACACGCCGGTGATGACCGTGAGTTTGTTGCGGGGGATGCGGACATCGATGTTCTTGAGGTTGTGCATCCGCGCGCCTTTGACGACGATGGCATCCATGAGAGAGAAGGGAACCGAAACCAAGGATTATGGAAAGAGCGCCGACCGCGGCGCTGGTAGAAGCGCCAGCGTAGCGCCGTGGAAGGGCTTTGTCTAGGGTTCGGCATGGAAGCAGCCGAGGAATGCGCGGATGGCATTTTCCCCGGATTCTTCGGTTTCCTCGGTCTCCTCGGTCTCCTACGATAGTTTCGTGTTCACCGGCATCGTCGAAGCAACCGGCACCGTCATCGAGAAGCGGCCCCATCGGCTCACCGTCGCGCGGCCGAAGACGTTCCGCGACCTGAAGATCGGATCGAGCATCAGCGTCGCCGGCGTCTGCTTGAGTGTTGTCGAAAAAAAGAACACGACGATGTCCTTCGACGTCGTCGATGAAACGCTCGCGCGCACGACACTCGGTTCGCTGCGCGAGGGGGACTGCGTGAACCTGGAACGATCCCTCAAGGCCGGCGACCGGTTTGAGGGGCACATCGTGCAGGGGCACGTGGAGGGGGTGGGGACGGTGATATCCCGCCGCCTGCTTGCCGCATCGGCGGTCATTGGTATCCGTCTCCCGGCTTTTCTTGCCACGCATGTCGTCCCCAAAGGCTCCATCGCCATCGACGGCGTCTCGCTCACGGTCGCATTCGTCAAGGACGGCACGATCACCGTCGCCCTCATTCCCCACACGCTTGCGATGACGACCCTTGGCCTCCTGCAAAAAGGAGATCGCGTGAACATC
Source organism: Candidatus Peregrinibacteria bacterium Gr01-1014_25 (assembly GCA_007376205.1). GTDB lineage: Bacteria > Patescibacteriota > Gracilibacteria > Peribacterales > Peribacteraceae > VMFU01. The sequence continues at coordinate 62,420 of VMFU01000002.1, read as the reverse complement.
GAAACGGACATTGTGGCGCGGTATGCGCGGCGGTGATAGACTGGAAATACTTCCGCCTTTACGGGGGCGGGAGCCTAGCCTCCTTGGGGAGGCACTGTGCTACGGAGGCGCCCAGGGTTCGCCCTGGGCGCCGCTTCTTTTCATGATCGGCTATACTGCTTTCCCACATGCGCACGACGCCGCCATCCACCGACCTGCCCAACGCCGATCCCGCGTGGCGCATCGGCATCGTCTACGCGACCTACTATAAGGAGGAGATCGCCGGGCTGGTCGATGCCGCGACAGCGACATTGCGCGAAGCGGGCGTTTTGGAGGCCAACGTGACACTGCATCCCGCGCCGGGGTCGTTCGAAGTTCCTCTCATCGGCCGCGCGCTCGCCGATGCCAAAGCCGTCGACGCACTCATCGGTTTCGGCATCATCGTGCAGGGCGAAACGAAGCATGCAGACCTTCTCGCTACGGAATCCGCGCGGGGCATCATGGACGTGCAGATGCGCTTCGGGCTGCCCTTCGCCTTTGAAATTCTCCATGTCCACCACCTCGACCAGGCCCGTGAGCGGAGCGTCGGACCCGGCAGCAAAGGTAGGGAGGCGGCGTATGCAGTGCTACATTCTTTGAAAGAGCTCCAGCGAATCCGGACGATGTGAGCTTGAACAACAAAAATGTTCAACATAGGCTTGGAGCACATTCCATCCCCGTCATGCGTCGCACTGCCTCCGCTCTTGCCCTGCTGGCATCTCTGCTCGTCGCTCCCGCCGCACTTGCGGCGTTCAGCGATGTGCCCGCCAATTACCCGTATAAGGCATCGATCGACCGCCTCGCGGGAATGGGCGTCATCAAGGGCAATCCCGATGGTACGTACCAGCCGTATGCGCCGGTGAATCGCGCGCAGATGCTCACGCTCCTCTATCGCGCCGCGGGCCTCACGCCTGCGACGGCGACGGCGAAATGTCGCGGCGATGTGCCGCTGGGCGCGTGGTTCACGGATGTCGTCTGCGATGCGATCGCGCGGGAGTTCGTCTCGGGATACGCCGACGGAACGTTCGGCCCCGACAAGACGGTGAGCCGGGCCGAGGCGCTGAAGATGACGTTCACGGTGCTGGGGTTGCCGCTCATCCAAGGCGAAGTCCTGACGTACACCGACATTCCGTCGAGCGCATGGTTCCATCCCTTCGTCGCCGCCGCTCTGCAACTGCGCATCCTTCCGTTTGCGGGAGGCGAGACGCTCTTCGTGCAGCACCAGCCGCTCGCGCGCGGCGAGGCCGCAGGCATGATTGATCGCGGCATGACGGCAACGGTGCCGTCGACGTCGAGCTCGTCAGAGCGCTCCGCAAGTACGAGCAGCGTCGCGTCCTCCACGCAGCCGTCCTCCGCAGTCGCATCGCGGACGAGCACGTCACGCACGGCGCAGCGAACGCAGAAAGCGGACATCACGCTGCCGCTCTCCGGCCGCACGGAAGGCGCGGGCGTCGGCGACAATTTCGTCTATACGTTCTCGCGCACATCGAAAGCCACCATACGGGTATCGGCCAAAACCGAGGGCAAAGCGCCTTCTTGCACGCTCTACAAGATCGAGGACGACGGCCTGACGTTCGAGTACTACGTCGGCAGCGCGACCGGAGGGGAGTGCTGGATGCGCGTGGCTCTGTCCGCGGGCAAATATCAGCTGGAGCTGTCATCGCGCGATACGTTCTCGATCACGACGGCGATTGACGTCCTCGGGAGTGGCGACGGGAACGACGGTTTCGGCGATGCGCGGCCACTGGAGCTCGGCAAGCATGCCTCCGGCGACCTGGTCGAGGACGATTCCGCCGACTGGTTCACGGTCGTATTCACGCGGCAGACGCAGGCCATGGTGGTGCTGACTCCCGCGTCGACCAGCACGATGCAGTGCACCATTTATCCCCTGAAGGACGTGACGCTCGCTGGCTTTGCCTGGCCGGTGTGCAATCAGACGTTCATGTTCGAGAGGGGCACCTACGTCATCGGCGTCCTGCATTCGCTCTCCGCGCTGCAGCAGGGGCAGCGGCGCAAGGAGGCGTATACGATACGGGTGAAGTAGAGCCAGAAAGGCGAAAAGCGAGGTTCCTCTTGCGCGGATATTCTCGTATGCTTTTCCTGCAATGCCTTTCTCCACTATTCCCGAAGCGCTTGAACGCCTGCGCAGCGGCGGCATGATCGTCGTCGTTGACGACGAAGACCGCGAGAACGAAGGGGATATCGTCGTGGCCGCGGAGTACGTAACGGAGGAGCAGATGGCGGCGATCATCCGCCAGACGAGCGGCATCGTTTTCCTGGCGTTGAACAATGACATCGCCGATGCATTGGACCTGCCGCCGATGGTGGCGCGCAACACGAGCAAGCGATCGACCCCGTTCACGGTGTCCATCGAGGCGGCCGAGGGCGTGGACACCGGCGTGTCCGCGCGCGACCGCGTGCATACGATCCGCGCGGCGATTAATCCCGTCGCAAAGCCGCAGGATTTGTCCCGGCCCGGCCATATCTTCCCGCTGCGCGCCAAGGACGGCGGCGTCCTCGTCCGCGCGGGGCATACGGAAGCGGCTGTCGACCTCTGCCGCCTGGCGGGTCTTCGCTGCGGCGCGGTCGGTGCTGAGTTGATGCATGACGACGGCACGATGATGCGCCGCGATGCGTTGCTGGCGTTCGGCGAGCGGCATCGGCTTCCCGTCGTCACCATCGCGGACTTGATCGCGTACCGGCGGCGCCATGAAATTTTCGTGCGCGCCGTCGCGGAGAGCGAATTGCCGACCGAGCACGGCGTCTGGCGCATGACGGTCTTCGAAGACATGCTCCACCACCGCGAGCACGTCGCGCTCGTGCGGGGCGCGGTCGATCCGTTACATCCAACGCTTGTCCGCGTACATTCGGAGTGTCTGACCGGCGACGTGTTCGGATCCCGGCGCTGCGATTGTGGCTCGCAACTCTCGAAGGCGATGCAATGCATCGATGCGGAGGGATGCGGCGTCGTGCTGTACATGCGCCAGGAGGGGCGCGGCATCGGCTTGGCAAACAAAGTGCGCGCGTACGACCTGCAGCAGCGCGAGGGGCTCGACACGGTGGAGGCGAACGCTCGCCTCGGCTTCCCGGAAGACCTGCGGGAGTACGGCATCGGCGCGCAAATCCTGCGGGAACTCGGCATCGGCAAGATCCGGCTCCTCACCAATAACCCGCGCAAGATCGTCGGCCTCGAAGGATATGGCTTGGAAGTTCTTGAGCAGGTTCCCATCGAAATCGCTCCGTGCACGCCGGAGCAGGAGAAATATCTGCGAGTGAAGAAGGAGAAGATGGGGCATTTGTTGAGGGATGTGTAGCGATGGCTCCGTTGAAGCGCGCGTGAAACATTTTTTGTATTTTTACGTTTTAAACGTACACATTTTGCAAAAAACTCCGCGAGAGTCGCGTGGTACGAGAGCATAACATTCGTCTGACGCAGCAGGATTCGCTTCACATGCGGCGAAGATTTTTTACAATGAAATCCGTTTTCTATTTTTTTCCCCCGCTGACATGCCCAAGAAGAAGCGGAAGACGGCGAAGAAGAAGGTGAAGAAGGCGAGCGCGAGCAAGAAGCGCCGCAAGAGGTAAGCAGCGTCACCGTTGACGCAAAGCCGGACGCCGCCGCAAGGCGGCGTTTGCGTATGGCGTTATTTTTTCCTCGCGCCGCCCTTCGCGCTGCCGCTCTTTGCGTCCATGCGCAGCGTTATCGTTCCTTTCGCAACGTCCGCCGTCACAGTTGCACCGTCGGAAATCTTCCCTTCGATGATCTCCAGCGAGAGGGGATCGAGGATGAGCTCTTGCAGAACGCGCTTGAGCGGCCGCGCGCCGAAGATCGGATCGTACCCGCGCGCCGCGAGCAACCCCTTCGCCGCGTCGGTGATCGCGAGCGCGATACGCTTCTGTTCCAGGCGCCGCTGGACGCGTGCGAGCTGCAGATCGACGATGACGGCGATCTGCTTCTCCGTGAGTGGCTGGAAGACGATTGTCGAGTCGACGCGATTGAGGAATTCCGGACGGAACGTCTGCCGCAGCACGCTGTCGACGGCCTTGCGTTGCAGGATCGCTTCGCCCGCGTGGTTGGCGATTTCACTGCTCGCGATGTTCGACGTCATGATGACGATTGTGTTCTTGCAGTCGACCGTCCGACCCTTGCTGTCGGTCAGCCGTCCCTCGTCGAGGACCTGCAGCAGGACGTTGAAGACGTCCGGATGGGCCTTCTCGATTTCATCGAGGAGCACGACTGTGTAAGGGTGGCGGCGGATCGCCTCGGTAAGTTGCCCGCCTTCCTCGTAGCCGACGTAGCCCGGTGGCGCGCCGATGAGCCGCGCGACAGCGTGCTTTTCCATGTACTCCGACATGTCGATGCGCGTCACGAGCTTCTCGTCGTTGAAGAGCGCCTCGGCCAGAGCCTTTGCCAGCTCGGTTTTGCCCACGCCCGTCGGTCCGAGGAAGAGGAACGAGCCGATGGGGCGACCTTCTTCCTGGATGCCGGCGCGCGAGCGGCGCACGGCGTTGGCCACCGCGGCGATCGCTTCGTCCTGACCGACGACGCGCTTTCGCAATGCATCTTCCAGGTGCGCCAGCTTCGCCGTCTCCTCCGCGAGCATCTTGCTCACGGGAATTCCCGTCCAACGGGCGACGACGCGCGCAATGTCCTCCTCGGTGACCTCTTCCTGCAGGAGCGAACCGGTCTTCTGCAGACGCAGCAGCTCGGCCTCGGCTGCTTTCACCTGCTTTTCTACATCAGGGAGCTGGCCGTAGCGGATTTCCGCCACGCGCTGCAAATCGCCGATGCGCTCGGCGCGCGCGGATTCCTCCTTGAGCTCGTCGATGCGCTTGCGCGAGTTCTTGATCGCGTCGATGGCCCGCTTCTCGTTCTCCCATTGGAGCGCGAGCTTCTTCTGCGCTTCCGTGAGTTCGGCAACCTCGCGCTCGATGTCGGAGAGACGCCTGGCGGAATCGGCATCGCTCTCCTTCTTCAGGGCCTCGCGTTCCACGGTGAGCTGGCGGATGCGACGGTCCAGACGGTCGAGGTCGATGGGTTTACTGTCCATCTGGATGCGCAGCGTCGACGCCGCTTCGTCCATGCAGTCGATCGCCTTGTCGGGCAGGAAGCGGTCGGTGATGTACCGGTCGGAGAGCTTCACCGCGGCGACGACCGCGCTGTCGCGGATGCGGACGCCATGGTGCACCTCGTACTTCTCTTTGATGCCGCGCAAAATCGAAATCGCGTCGTCGACCGACGGCGGCTCGACCATGACGGGCTGGAACCGGCGTTCCAGCGCGGCGTCTTTCTCGATGTGCAGGCGGTACTCCTTCAGCGTCGTCGCGCCGATCGTCCGCAGCAGGCCGCGAGCGAGTGCGGGCTTGAGCAAGTTGCCGGCGTCCATCGCCCCCTCCGCGGCGCCCGCGCCGACGATGGTGTGCAGTTCGTCGATGAACAGGATGACGGAACCGTCGCTGCCCTCGACCTCCTTGAGCAGCGCCTTCAGGCGATCCTCGAATTCGCCGCGGTACTTCGTGCCGGCGATCATCGCGCCCAGATCGAGCGCGAGGAGGCGCTTGCCCTTGAGTGTTTCCGGGACGTCGTTCTCCACGATCTTGCGCGCGAGCCCCTCGACGATCGCCGTCTTGCCCGTGCCGGGCTCGCCGACGAGGACGGGATTGTTCTTCGTGCGGCGCGAGAGGATCTGCATGATGCGGCGGATCTCCTCCTCGCGGCCGATGACGGGATCGAGTTTTCCGTCGCGCGCAAGGCGCGTGAAATCCTGCGTGTACTTCTCGAGCACCTGGTACTTGCCCTCGGGCTCGGCGTCGGTGACGCGCTGGCTGCCTCGCAGCGTTTTCAATTCTTTCAGGATGTCCTTGCGGCCGACGCCGACGGCCTCGGCGACGGCGCGGTCCTCAAGCAGGCCGAGCAGGAGGTGCTCGGTCGAAACGTACTGATCCTGCATGTCCTTCGCCTCGCGCTCCGCGCGCTCGAGGGCGCCGCGGAGTTCCTGCGACAGGTACGGCGAGCCGCCGCTGACGCGCGGAAATTCCTCCAGTCGCGACTGTACATCGGCCGCCACGGCACTGGCCTGCTTCCCGAGTTTTTCGAGGAGCGCGGGCACGATGCCGCCCTGCTGCTGCGCGAGAGCGAGGAGCAGGTGGAGCGGATGAAGGGCCTGTTGGGAGAGCTGCTGCGCGACGTTCGCCGCTCCCTGCACGGCTTCCGCGGCCTTCGTTGTGAAGTTCTGGAAGTTCATGCCATTAGCACTCGTCATTGTAGAGTGCTAAATCGAGGGCGTCAATACGCAAAAATACCCCGCTGCGGTCTGCAGCGGGGCGCTTGAGCATCCTTCACGCGACTTACGTCGCCGGTTGTTGCATGACGCCCGTTGGGGAATAGGGATCCAGGCGTGGCCAGACAAGCCTTTTGTCCGACTTTTCATCGGCAAGATGGCATTTGTCATCGGTGACGAACACGCCTTCGACGGGGCGCAGCTCTTCCGGCAGTTCCGGTTGGCCGATGACGGGTTCTTCCATAATGGAGAACCCGTCCCAGAGCATCCGCCGCATCCGGCCGAGCCGGTCCCTGGGGCCGAGGAACACGATCTCCAAGGTAGTTCCCTTGTCCGCTCCGGCGGCGACACTGACCCTGCCAGCATGGGCTTCGTCCTTGGTGCACCAGGCATGGCGGGCCATTTCCTTGCTCGGCCCGAGCACACCGCCGACGATCTTGCACGCGTATGCCACCGCTGTGTCATCCTTGAAGACATGCGGTGGACCGATCTGTTCGATCACATCGACTTCCAGACCGATCTCTTCCAGGACTTCGCGCTTGAGTGCGTCGTGATCGTTTTCCCCGGGTTTCACGCCGCCGCCCGGCAATTCCCATCCCTTGCCGTCGGCGCGCTCCGAGATCAATACCGTCTTCGCCTCGCCGTTCATGATGAGGGCGAAGACGCCTCGCGTGGGCATGATTCACCTCCGTTACGATTCGGTTTTCCTTCGTCCGGTTCACGTAAGCCGGTGTTGTGAAGGACAAGCGTTGCACCGTGCAACGATGTGGATATTAAAGCATAAATTTTTATAATTGTCTAATTCAGCTTTCTTGCAATAAGTAGTGGTGCCCCCGGCAGGATTTGAACCCACGACCTCCTGGTCCGAAGCCAGGCGCTCTATCCAGCTGAGCTACAGGGGCACGGGTGCCAGTCTAGCGAACACCGCAGCATCGCGCCTGGCACTGCGCGACGCGTCGGGCAGAAATTGACCGAACAGGCAAAATATACAACAATATCTTGTCGTTCTTTGCACCACCTGACCTTTCTCGCAGAGGAGTTTTCCATGCAAGTCAATGTTTGGGGAGTCGTGCTGGTACTGATGTTGCTTGGCGCATTCGTAATCTTGCCGATTGCAATCGTGCTTGTGACGAGGAGTCAGCGCATCACTCTCGCTGACGCCTTCGACGCCTTCCTGTTGGGAGGGGAGCTGAAAATTGACCGCGATGTGTGGATGTGCGGCTTTGCACAGGAAACAGGCGGCCCTTCCGCGGTATTCCTGCAGAGCACGCTGATGACCGTCCTGTATGTCCCCGACAGCGGACAAAAGCCGGGGACGATGGACATCACGTCGACGGGTAAAGTCGGCGGCATCGTGATCACTTTCACGGGCGCACAAGTGCGCTCATGCACCTTCCGCCCCGGTGGAAGCCGAAAACTGCGACCATGGGAAAATGCTCTCGCGCGAATGCTCGTCGAGCGTGTACACATGGCCTACGACTGCCAGCTGGCAGTCGTCGATGCGCAGGAATGACGTGACGCGGTTGACCCCATGGGGTCAACCGCGCTTTCTTTATGCTCTGTAGAGTCGCGTGCCTTCGTGCGCGGGCTTGGCGACCTTGATCGCGACGTCAGCGCCCGCGGCAACCTTGTGGACGGGCATGCGGTTCACCTGCATCGAGTCGATGGTCTGCGTGAAGGCGTCCTCGCCCCGTTCCATGCGGATCTTGTCGCCTTTGCTCAAGGGTTCGCGCAGCTTCAGCACGGCGACCCCGATGCGATCGTAGTAGTGCGTGACGACGCCGATGGGCAGCGGCTTGCCGGGCGCGACGTTCTGGAAAAGGCGCGTGAACGTGGCTGCGGACGACTGCGGGCGAGAGCCCTTCTTCACCGACTTCAGCACGACGGCTTTGCGCTTTGCGGGCGCCTGCTTCTTGGGGGCAACCTTCACGACCTTCGCCGCTTTCTTCATCGGCTTTCTCGCCTTCGATGCTTTTTTCTTCTTCTTCATAACCTTCTTCGCCTTCTTCATCACCTTCTTCGGTTTGCGCGCGACCTTTTTCTTGGCGACCTTCTTGCGCTTCATTGCCTTCTTCTTGGCGGCTTTCTTCGTCTTCTTCTTGGCCATAACGCGTGGGGAAATGATGGATTGATCCTACTCAATGGAAAAAGGAAGGCAATGGTTTTGCGGCGGAAAATGCGTTCTGGAGTGCTGCGCTATACTGGAATCCATGGAAACCGCCACGTTCGCCGCAGGATGCTTCTGGGGCATTGAGGAAACCTTCCGAACTACTCCTGGTGTTCTGTCAACGCAGGTGGGGTACACCGGAGGCCGCACGGATGCTCCGTCGTACGAGGATGTCTGCGGGGATGCGACGGGTCACGCCGAGGCGGTGCAGGTCACCTTCGATCCGTCGATCGTCTCCTACGGACAGCTCCTCGACGTGTTCTGGGAGAACCACGATCCCACGCAGCGCAACCGGCAGGGGCCGGACATCGGCAGTCAGTACCGCTCCGCGATCTTCGTGCATTCGCCTGCCCAGCGGCAGGCCGCCGAGGCCTCGAAAGCGGAGCGGCAGAAGCGCACGCCGAAGACGATTGCGACGGAGATCGTCGACGCAGTGGCGTTCTATCCCGCCGAGGAGTATCACCAGAAGTATCTGATGAAGCGGGGGATGGGGAGTTGCCACCGCTGACCGGCTTCTTAGACCCTTGGCATGCACTGGACCCGTCCGTATACTCCCGCAGCTTTTTCCTCTTTGCATCCATGTCCGCAAACGGAACCGTTTCCCAGGTCATCGGCGCGGTCGTCGACTGCGCGTTCCCCAAGGGGCAACTGCCGCCGATCTACTCCGCTCTCACAGTGAATGTGGGTAAGGAGGCGCTGACGCTCGAAGTCCAGCAGCATTTGGACGGCGACATCGTGCGGGCGGTGGCGATGGGTTCCACGGACGGCCTCCGGCGCGGGGAAGCGGTGACGAACACGAAGGCGCCGATTTCCGTTCCCGTCGGTCCGGAGACGCTGGGGCGCATGTTCAACGTCCTCGGCGAGCCGATCGACGGCAAGCCCGCCGTCCATACGAAGAAGACGTACCCCATCCATCGCGCGCCGCCGACGTTCACCGAGCAGTCGACGGAGACGGAGGTGCTGGAGACGGGCATCAAGGTCATTGACCTGTTCTGTCCGATTCTCAAAGGAGGCAAGGTCGGCCTTTTCGGAGGCGCGGGCGTGGGCAAGACCGTCATCGTAAAGGAACTGATCCGCAACATCGCCGCGGAGCACGGCGGCTATTCCGTGTTCGCCGGAGTGGGGGAGCGCAGCCGCGAGGGGAACGACCTGTACGAGGAAATGAAGGAATCGGGAGTTTTGGACAAGACGTCGCTGGTCTTCGGGCAGATGAACGAGCCGCCCGGACCGCGCCTGCGCGTCGCCCTCACGGGTCTCTCCATCGCCGAGTACTTCCGCGACGAGGAGCAACGCGACGTGCTGCTCTTCATCGACAACATCTTCCGTTTCACGCAGGCGGGCAGCGAGCTCTCGGCCCTCCTCGGCCGCATTCCGTCCGCGGTCGGCTACCAGCCGACGCTCGCGCAGGAAATGGGCCAGGTCCAGGAGCGGATCGCATCGACGACGAAGGGGTCGATCACGTCCGTGCAGGCGGTCTACGTTCCGGCGGACGACTTCACGGATCCGGCCCCCGCGACGACGTTCGGCCACCTCGATTCCACGATCGTGCTCACGCGCGCGCTCGCGGAACTGGGCATCTACCCGGCCGTCGACCCGCTCGATTCCACATCGACCATCCTCTCGTCGGCGGTCGTCGGCGAGGAGCACTACGGCACCGCGCGCGCCGTCCAGAAAGTCCTGCAACGTTACAAAGAACTCCAGGACATCATCGCCATCCTCGGTATGGAGGAGCTTTCCGAGGAGGACAAACGCACCGTGCAGCGCGCCCGCAAGATCCAGAAATTCTTGAGTCAGCCGTTCTTCGTTGCCGAGACCTTCACGGGCGTTCCCGGCAAGTTCGTCACGCGGGCGGACACGGTCCGCGGCTTCAAGGCGATCCTTGACGGCGAGCACGACGACGTCCCCGAGCAGGCGTTCTACATGAAGGGCGGCATCGACGAAGTGAAAGCGTAGTTCTTCGGTTTTTTCACCATGCTCACCGTCTCGATCATCACCCCCGAAGGCACCGTGTATACAGGAGAGGCGGATTCCGTCACGCTCCCCACGGCCGACGGGGAGATTACCGTCCTCCCGCATCACATTCCGCTCGTGGGCATCGTCGTCCCGGGGACGATTCTGCTGCGCAAGGGCGGCGAGGCGCACTTCATCGCCACGTCGCGCGGTGTCGTGGAGGTGGATGGCAAGGGCGTGAGCATCCTGGCGGACAGCGCCGACCGCGCCGATGAACTGCAGGAAGACGCGATCCGTCGCGCGATGGAGGATGCCGAGCGGCTCAAGACCGAGAAGCGCAACGATGCCGAGGGCTTCGCCGAGGCGACGGCCATGCTCGACCGCGAACTCGCGCGCCTTCGCACGATCCGCCGCCACCGCACGCATCGCGGCATGCCGCAAACTTCCGAATGAGTCTTATGCCCATCCTGCAAGTTCCGCCACCGATGAAGCCCGATGAGAAGAAAGCCCTGTGGATGGCATTGAATCTGGCATGGGAGTTGGGGTTCCTCATCGCCGTTCCCGCATTCGTGTTCGGATTCGGCGGCGCATACCTTGATCAGAAGTGGGAGACATCGCCGTGGATAGCACTGGCCGGCCTCTTCCTGGCGTTTACGATATCCGCCATCACCATCGTGAAACGCGTGCGCGAAGTGATGCGCGTCACCGACCGTTGATCTCCGCAGCCTTCCTGCCTACCATCTCCCCACCCATGGAATTCATCATTCCGCCGCTGGCATCCGAGACGATCTTTCACATCGGGTCGTTCGAAGTCCGCAATACGCTCATCATGGCGTGGCTTGCCTGCGGCGTGCTCATCCTTCTCGCGCTCGCCGCGCGGTCGACCGGGTACAAGTTGATCCCGGGCCGCGGACAGGCGCTCGTGGAAACCGTGGTGGAGGGGTTATACAACTTCTTCGATTCGATCATCCAGAATCCCAAGCGCACGCGGTTGCTCTTCCCGCTCGTTGCGACGTTCTTTTTCTTCATTATCTTGAGTAACTGGATGGGCATCCTTCCGGGCGTTGGCAGCATCACGGTGGAGGGCATGCATGAGGGGCATCCGGAGCAACTGCCGATCTTCCGCTCGATGAACGCCGATGTGAACGTCACGCTCGCATTCTCCATCGTATCCGTCATCGTGACGCAGGCGGTGGGCATCGCTTCCGTCGGCATCTTGCCGTACGTACGCAAGTATGCGGTCGCGCCGTGGCACCCGCCGTACCTCATCGGCACGTTCGTGGGCATCCTCGAATTCATCGGCGAATTCATCCGGCTCCTCTCCTTCGCATTCCGTCTCTTCGGCAATATTTTCGCAGGTGAGGTGCTGCTCATGGTCGTCTCGCAGCTGGCGCCGTTCCTCATCCCGATTCCGTTCTTCGGATTGGAGGTCTTCGTCGGTTTCATTCAGGCGCTCGTCTTCGCGATGCTGACGGTCGTCTTCATCCAGATGGCGTCGATCCCGCACGGGGAGCACGCGCATTAGACGAAACAGATGTGGCGGATAACAGATGGCAGATAGCCTGTTTCCGGCATCCGGCCTCTGACATCCGACATCCGCATTGCCCCCTTATAACCCTTGATTTTTTCGGTCAGAATCCCTACGATCCGCCCACTTTACCTTTTCCACTTTTCGTATGGCGATTGACCCATCAGCAACCACGGATGCCATTGTTGCCTCCCCTCTGCTCGCGAAGAATCTTTCCATGGCGATCGCGATGGGAGCCGGGGCGATCGGTCCTGGCATCGGCATCGGCATCATCGGCGGCAAGGCCGTCGAGGCCATCGGTCGCAATCCCGAGGCATCGAGCAAAATTCAGACGCCGATGATCCTCGCCATCGCGTTTGCGGAGGCGGTTGCGATCTACGCCCTCGTCATCGCGCTCATCGTAAAGTTCGTCTAACGCGACTTCGGCTCGTTTCCATCCGCTCCTATGGAACTTCTTTCCGTTCTGGGCATCAACTGGCAGCTCCTCCTCGCGCAAATCGTGAACTTCACGATCCTGATGGTGGTGCTCCTGTACTTCGTGTACCGACCGATCTTGCGGCTTGTCGACAAGCGCCGCGACACCATCAAGCAGTCGATGGAGAATGCCAAAGACATCGAGCTACAGAAGCGGGAATTGGAGCAATTCAAAATCGACCAGATGCGCAAGGCGGACGTCGAGATGCAGAAACTCCTCGAGGAGGGGCGAAAGCAGGCCGAAGTCCTGAAGCGCGATATCCTTGAGAAGGCCCAGCATGAGGCGGGGCACTTGATGGAGAAGACGCGGCAGACGATCGAAGCCGAGCGCAAGAAAATGCTGATCGAGGCCCAGAGTTCGCTGGCGGCGTTCGTTGTGAAGTTGTCGCAGAAACTCCTGGAGCGTGAATTCAGCGACCAGGACCAGCAGCGCATGTTGAAGACCGTCGAGAAAGATCTTCCGGCACTCCTGCGATGAGCATCACCGCAGACGACATCGCCCGGGCCGCCGTCGATGCCGCAGCAGCCCAGCTGGAGGCGCACGGCCTCGGCCGTGAATTGCGCCATCTGGACGGGTTGCTTTCCCGAGCGGCACGTGAGAAGGCGAATACCGTCGTTCTCACGATCGTCACGCCGTCCGGCGATGCCGGACCGCACGCGCTCGCCATTGCACAGGCCGTCGAGGCGAGGGTCGGCCGTCCCGTCGACGTCCGGCAGGAAGCCGACCCGGCCATGCTCGGCGGCGTCACCGTCGTCTTCGGCAACGAACGCATTGATTGGAGTCTGCGGGGCGCCCTTGAGCGGCTCGAGGATTCTCTGCGTTCTCATCCCTCACCCCTGCACGTATGACCAATGCCATGGGCATCGATCTGATGAAAGACCTGGAGCAACGCCTCGCGAGCCTTCACAAGGAAGCGCGGCGTGAGCATGTGGGAACCGTCCTTGAGGTCGGCGACGGCATCGCCAAGATTGAAGGATTGAGCAAGATCGGCTCGTCCGAGATGATCGATTTCGGCGGCGGACTGATGGGTACGGCTCTCAACCTCGGCACGGATACCGTCGGCGCGATCATCCTGGGCGAGGCGTCCGGCGTGCAGAAAGGTGCGACGGTGAAGGCGACCGGCAAGATTCTCTCCGTTCCCGTCGGCGACGCCCTCATCGGGCGCGTCGTCTCGCCGCTCGGCGAACCGAAGGACGGCAAGGGGCCGATCGCGGCCAAGGCCCGGTATCCGATTGAAAAAATCGCGCCCCGCGTCATCGAACGCAAGTCCGTCGACGTGCCGCTTCAGACCGGCATCATGGCCATCGACGCGATGATCCCCATCGGCCGCGGCCAGCGCGAGCTGATCATCGGCGACCGCCAGACGGGCAAGACCGCGGTGGCCATCGACACGATCATCAACCAGAAAGCGAGCCAGAAGAGCGATCGCCCCGTCGTCTGCATCTACGTCGCGATCGGCCAGAAGGAATCGAAGGTCGCCAAGATCGTCACGGAGCTGACGAAGCACGGCGCCATGGAGTACACGATCGTCGTGTCGGCGTCCGCTGCGGAGCCGGCGTCCCTGTCGTACATCGCTCCGTTCGCGGGGTGCGCGATGGGGGAGTACTTCCTCGATCAGGGCAAGGACGTGCTCTGCATTTACGACGACTTGAGCAAGCATGCGTGGGCGTACCGCCAGGTGTCGCTCCTGCTGCGCCGCCCGCCGGGCCGCGAGGCCTACCCGGGCGATGTGTTTTACTTGCACTCGCGCCTCCTTGAGCGCGCCTGCTGCCTCAACGAAGCGCACGGCGGCGGCTCCCTGACTGCTCTGCCAATCATCGAGACGCAGGCGGGCGACGTGTCCGCGTACATTCCGACGAATGTCATCTCCATCACCGACGGCCAGATCTTCCTGGAGGCCGATCTGTTCTACAAAGGAATCCGTCCCGCCGTGAACGTGGGCATCTCCGTCTCGCGCGTCGGCTCCGCGGCACAGGTGAAGTCGATGAAGAAAGTGGCGGGGAAATTGCGCCTCGACATGGCGCAGTACCGCGAACTCGCGGTGTTCGCGCAGTTCGGCTCCGATCTGGACAGCGCGACGAAGCGCCAGCTCGACCGCGGCACCCGCCTCACGGAGCTGCTCAAGCAGGGCCAGTACGAGCCGGTGCCCGTCGCGGAGCAGGTGGTCATGCTCTTCGCCGGCGTGAACGGCCTCCTCGACGACGTGCAGGCCAATCAGGTGAAGTCCTTCCTTGAGGATTTCCTGGGGTATTTGCGCGAGAAGCACAAGGACGTCCTCGACGTACTCGCTCGGGAAATCCCCGCCGATGCGGATGAAAAGCTCCGCGGAGCGCTGGCATCGTTCAAGCAGCAGCGCGGCCACAAGTACCTCGTGGAAGCAGAGAAGAAATCCTAGCTTTTTTGAAGCCTCTGCAGCTTCCGAAGCGTTCTCCCTCCATACATGGCCCGCAGTCTCCGCGATCTCCGGCGCAAGATGAAGGCGATCAAATCGACGCGCCAGGTGACGAAGGCGATGGAGCTCGTTGCCGCTTCGAAGATGCGGCGTGCCGTTCAGAACGCCCAGATTCTGCGTCAGTATGCCATTCTCGCATGGCACATCCTGCAGCGCCTCTCCATCAACAACGCGGGTATGCACCCGTACCTGGAGCAGCGGCCCGCGGGTCGGATTCTCTGCGTGGTCATCAGTTCCGATCGCGGACTCTGTGGCAGCCTCAATACCCAACTCTTCCGTGCGACCACGCAGTACGTGCAGTCTGTGCGGACGCTCTCGACATTCCAGGCGATGGAATTCGTGGCCGTCGGCCGCAAAGGGCAACAGTTCCTGACGCGCACCGGCCAGTCGGTCATCGCGGCATTTCCCGCATTGAGCAATCATCCGACGTTCAAAGACGCTCTGCCGATCACCCGCTTCATCACCGAGAGCTACCTGGCGCGGAAGTATGACCACGTCGTGCTGGTCTACATGGATTTCATCTCGGCTCTCGTTCAGGAGCCCGCTGTGAAGCCCCTCCTGCCCTTCTCTACGTCGACCTTACGAGACATGATTGCGAACCTGCTGCCGGCGTCCCGACGCAAGGATGCCTTGCCGTCGGACATGGGCAGTGGTGACGACCACCGCAAGTACATCTTCGAGCCATCCACGCATGAGGTGCTCGATGCCGTCCTGCCCCAGCTCACCGAGGTTCAGGTATACCAGGCCATTCTCGAATCCGCCGCTTCGGAGCATTCCGCCCGGATGGTTGCGATGCGCAACGCATCGGACAACGCCAGCGATATCCTGGGCGATCTCACGTTGACCTACAACCAGACGCGCCAGGCGAACATTACGGGCGAACTCGCCGAACTCTCCGCCGCAACGGCGGTGATGAAGTGAGGCGAGCTGCAGAAGCCTCTGCAGCTCTGTTATGCCGCCAGTTCCTTGCGCATCGTTTGCGTGTAGAGACTCTGCGCCACGTTCATGTCGTTTGCCGTGAAGTTGCTCTCTGACGAGAAGCCGTCGGTCACGCTCGCATGGACGCATTCCCGCACGTCTCTGGCGTCGATCCGAACCGGATAGAATTGCTTCTCGTCGCGGTACGAATAGGTGCACAGAATGGAGACGCCTTTGCCGAAAATTTCGTTCACGTTCCCTTTCATGCGCATGAGCTTGGAAAGCACGTTTCTATTGAACGAGTCCCAGGAACCAGGCTCGTCCGTGAGTTCGATGTTGATGTGTACCATGGGCAGGTGCTTGTATGGGCTGTGTGCGCCGAGGACATCCTTTGCCTTCGTCAGCGCATGCATTTCATTGCCACGGCCGGGAGAAACGAGCAATGCCGTGTTGCGGGCCAGCGATTCGAAGCCCTCGCCGTAGCAGACGAGCTTCTCTGCGTGGTCCAGATGCAATTTCTTCTCTTCGTCGCCCATCTGCCCTAGGCGTTTGCGCTGGTAGAGGACGTAGGCGATGTTCCAGACGAACTGGTACAGGAGCGGGCCGGTAAGTGAGGAGGGGATCGTCGGAATTCGAGCAATGCGTGAGCGCAGCGTCTCGAAGCTCCGGGGATTGAAGATTTCCTCCGCCCCGCGCCCCTCTTTGCTCACCAGTTCGCAAATCTTCTCAATGAGAAATGCCTGCATGGCAAGGCTGGTTCCCAAATCCCGGTACATGCGTGATTCACCGCCGTTGAAGATGTAGCGCATCGGCTGATCCCCGGTGTATTTGCGGAACGCGGGATTATGCATGGGTTCATTCAAAAACCGCTCGCTGAAGAGATCGGTGGGATCTGTCAGACGAAGTTCTTCGATGAGCAAGGAACTGTCGAGAACGTGATGATCTTCGAAGACAATCCTCTCGGCCATGTCGTCCGTGTTCGTCAGGCCATGGGCGAAAACAATGTCCTTGCGTGTGTAGAGATTGATGTGTTTCGGATCGTAGTACTCACGGCGCAGCTTCTCCGTCTGGTCGGCAACGGTTTTCTCGGCGATAGCGCAATCGTACCCGTGCGCGGCGCAGCCGAGGCAGGCATCACTGCCCGAATAGTGGCCGTACATCCTGAAAATCGCGGGCATGCCGGGAGTCTTCATCGCCGCATCCGACACGGCGGCATGGACGATTTCCCACAGTCGAACGTTCGTCGGTTCAATATCCAGCTTTGCTCCCTCGTTGCGCATGAAGGTGACCGTGCCGATGGGGTAGCCGGTGCCTTTGCTACCATGGACGCGACCGTCGACGCATTTATCCTCGACAATGATAAGGCCGTACTCTTTGAATCGCTTTACGATCTCTTCCATTTCCAACAGCGTCTTCGCGGCTGCAACGTTTTCCAGCAGATACTCATGGAAGAAGCGGCCGGCTTCCACCGCCTCGGCGGACTCCGCGTGTCCGTTGACGAGCAGCGAGCGGGCGCGGCTTCGGTATGGGAATTGCCACGTGTTGAGGGAGTGCCCGTTCGTTTCGTGCCCGTTTTCTACGAGTGTGGGAAGAGTCCTAAGATCCAACATACGAATACGATCGGAAGTTTCGGGCGCAAGGGCGTTACCCGCGGTAGATCCACGGCACGACCGCGACTCGAAGGTTTTTGCGAGTTGAGGCAACGCGCTCGACGACGTTCATCACCTGCTTTGTGGCATCGCGGTTCTTGGGATCCTGGATCGCCAAAATAGTGAATGCCTCAAGAAGATCGCCGTAGGCATGGTGGCTGCGAGCGACATCCATGCAGATGCCCAGGCCGTCCGCCAGCTCTTCGTCGTCCGGCGTGCTCACCACGTAACTCTGCGGCAGACCGGTCTTGCGGTAATCGTGGAGGCGCCCATACGTGCCGTCGACGATCGCCATGATGCCGGCATGAAAGCCGTCGACAGACAGGTGCTCGCCGTAACGGGCATCGACGCCCGAGTCGTGCAATTCCTTCACGCGTTCCTGGAGTTCCCGCTGCGCGATGGCGTCGGCATCGCCGGGATCCAGGCCGTGGTCTTTGGCGAATTTGAGCGCCGCTCCGCACTCCTTATGGGAATCGGCGATGAATGTCACGGGATGAGTCCGGTCTGCGCCGTGGAGGGCGAGTGTTTGCTTCACGAACCGGTAATCCTTTTCGCGGGGCGAGAGAATGCCGGCTCCCGGCGTGCGGCGATACCGCAGGCCCGGCATCGAGCGCAGTTTTTTGAACCGGTCCTCGACGCACACTTCTTCCACGATTGTCACGGGCGCTGCGGACGTATCGCACCCCTGCACGATGCCGCCTCCTTCCTTGCGCAACCACTGTGTGGCGTTGCGATGGAAAGGGTGTTGCTGCTGCAACTGGAGCTGCGCGAGCTTTTCATCCTCGGTCAGTTCATGCGTGGAATGCGCGCCTTGCTCATGGGGGCGCTTGCACCCGGGGAGCAGGAGGCCGTACGTGCCGGCGAACGCCGCGCAGGCGCGCAGGACGTGACCGCCAAATTGCCGCCGGTCGAGGCTGGCGATGCTCTTTTGCGGGCCGCTGGAGGGGGAGAGGAGGGACATGGGATCCGGGAAATTTGCGGCCTTCTACGCGCCTTCTTAAGAAAAAGCAAGGGTCTAAGAGGCCGGATGCGGAGGGGCGCCAGGTTCCGGAAGCCCGGGGAAAGGCCCTTTCAGAGGTCCGTTCCCGAGTAACTCAAATTCAGGGATTTGTTGCAGAGGGGGAAGTCGGGAACGATATTGCCCGGTCCGATCTCGCCGAAGAGCGGCCAGTTGCAAAAGGAAGGATCCCGAACGGCGCAACGGTCGATGACGCCCTCATGCATGCGGACGACGTGAAGGAGCTCGCCGCGCCACGATTCCACGGCGCCGATGGCGGTACCGGACGTTGGCGAGCAAGGGACGAGAATCGGGCCGGAGGAAAAGTCCTGGAGCAGATGGCGGACGATCGCCGCCGATGCGGCAAGCTCTTCGCTGCGCACGAGCAAGCGAGCATAGACATCGCCGCTCGTATGGACGGCGACGCGGAACGGACAGCGCGGATATGAGGCGTAGGGGTGATCCCGGCGCACATCGCGATCGATGCCGGAAGCGCGAGCCGTAGTGCCCACGGCGCCGTAGGCAAGCGCGGCGTCACGGCGGAGCGTACCTGTCGTTTCCAGGCGTTCGCGGACTGCGTCGCTGCGCATTGCCATCGCGAACAAGCGGGCAGCGTCGAAGCAAACGGCATCCAGGCATGAGCGGACGGCGCGCAGGGCCCGATCGTCCAGATCGCGGGCACAGCCGCCCGGAACGATCATCCCGCGCCAGAACCTGTTGCCGCAGAGGGAATGGGAGAGGCGCATCATGTCTTCGCGGAGCCGGAAACCGTGGGCCGCGAGGACCGTGTAGCCCGTCCCGTTGCCGATAATGTTGCCGATGTCGAACACATGCATGGTGATCCGCTCGAGCTCACAGAGCAGCGTGCGGATGTCATTGGCGCGCGCAGGCACGGCGCATCCCGCCAGCGTTTCCATTGCCTGGCAGAACGCGAGGGCATGGGAGGCCGACGCGTCCCCGGAGATGCGTTCGATAAACGGCAGCGCCGCCTTGGCATTCTTACCCTCCAACAGCTTTTCGCAGCCTTTGTGCGTGAAGAAGAGCTTGCCTTCCAGCGCGATGATCCGCTCTCCCGCGACGTTGAAGCGGAAATGCCCCGGCTCGATGATTCCTGCATGGATCGGACCGACGGGAATTTCGTAGATGCCCTCGCCGTCGACATGGTGCATCGGATAGGGGACGTTCGCGTGGGGAAGTCGCGTATTCCATGCGAAATCTTTCCGCAGCGGGTGGACGCCCTCCGGCATGTTTTCGTGCAGCACCAGCCGACGGGGATCGGGATGACCGTCGGCGACGATGCCGAACATATCGGCGGCGTAGCGCTCGTACCAATGAGCGGCCAGAACGGTGCGTGTGACGGAAGCGTAGCGCGCATCATCCGATGGCAACGCGGTGGAGAGCATGAGCCAGCCCGATTGCCCCCCTTCGAAGACCGCGTGCACGCCGTACGTTCCCTGCGTCTTCCGATCGTCGGTTGCGTAGAGCAGCGAAAGGGGGAGGTGATGGTTATGCGCGAGAAGGGTGGCTACCTCTGCGAAACGCTCACGCTCGACGCGAACGCAGAGAGCGCCACTGACCGATGCGTCGCGATCACGGAGGCCGAGGGTGTCGAGGAGGGAGTTCATGGGACGGGGGAGACGGTGAACTGTTGCGCAATGAGGGAGGCCAGTTGGAAGCCCTCATGCGTCATCAGGAACGCGCTGACGGCGGCAAGGCAGAGCAACTGGGCCAACATGACCGCGTGCGTGCGGTTCCACCCGCCGCCGGCTTGCGGCGGGGACTGCGTGTCCCGCGTGAAGAGCATGTGGAAGGCGGCGCGCAGCATGCCGATGAACACGATCGTGAGCAGAAGCAGGAACAGCAAGGTCAGCGCCGGATGGACGGACATGCCCGCGGTCACGAGGAGAAGTTCGCTCGTGAAGAGAGGCGACGGCGGGACCGCGAGGATGGCAAGCAGACCCAGGAGGAAGAGGACACCGGTTGCGGGGGCTGCGCGCAGGACGCCGCGGACATTCTCAATCTTCGTCGACTTCCAGCGCAGGAGGATGTCACCGGCGCCGAAGAAGAGAAGGGACTTTGCAAGCGCATGGCCGACCATGTGCATCACCGCGGCGATGCCCCCGAGCGGCCCCAGGCCGATGGCAAAGGACAGGATGCCCATATGCTCGATGCTGGAGTAAGCAAGCAGACGCTTGTAGTTTGCTTGCGTGAGCATGATGCACGCCGGCAGGGCGATGGAGAGTAACCCGAAGACCAGGAAGAACGAGCCGGTCCACGTTGATGATCCCAGCGCCGTGTCCGTGATGAATTTGAAGCGCAGCACCACGTAGAGGGCGACGTTGAGAAGGATGCCCGAGAGCAGAGCGGAAACCGGGGAGGGAGTCTTACTGTGGGCATCGGGCAGCCAGGTGTGCATCGGCACGAGACCGACTTTGGTGCCGACGCCGATGAAGACGAACACGAATGCCCACCGCAGCAGCCCGGGGGGGAAGGAGGCGGCATGTTCCCTAAGTGACGTGAGGAGGAAGAGGGTGTGCCCGGAGAGATCGGTACCCGCCGCCGCGCTGTACATCGTGATGAGCATCCCGATCAATCCCAGAGCGATGCCGGACGAGCAGATCACGATGTATTTCCATGCGGCCTCGATGGCGCCTTCCTTCGCGTAGAACGCAACGAGGAGGGTCGTGGAAAGCGTCGTGCTTTCGAGTGCGAGCCAGAGGACCAGCACGTGATTCGCCATGACCGTCGCCATCATGCCGAGCACGAAGAGATGCAGGGACATGTAATAGAAGCGGATGTGCTGCAGATCAATGATGTGTACTTCCTGCTCATGGCGTAGGTAGCCCGTGCTCACGATCGTCGCCGACACGGAGAGCAGAGCGATGAGCGCGAGGAGGAGGCCCGAGAAAGGATCGATGAGCCACCACTCGGTGCTCCACGTCGTTCCGGACAGTATCGGGCGCAAACCGAGAACCAGGGCCACGGACGCCGTCAGCAGCGAGGCGAGGATTGCGGAGGACTGGATCGCAAGGCGCGAACGCCAGGGGGCGTACGCGGCGCAGGCGCCGAGGAGCGTGGTGATGAAGAGGAGAGAGGGGGTCATAGGGCTATTCGACGAGTTCGCGGAGAAGAGAGCTGTCCGGCGCGCCGTACGCTTCCTGGATGCGGCGGAAAAGATGAGACATGACGATGGTGCTCATTGCCACGGCGGAAAACACGCCGACTTCGATGAAGAGCGGAAGGCTCCCGACGGTAATGACGGAGATCATGGAAATGCCGTTCTCCAGCGTGAGGAAGCCGATCATTTGCGAGAGGATGTCCCGTCGCAGAATCATCATCGTGAAGCCCAGCAGGATGAGGTAGATGGCGATGGTGAGGAATGACGGCGGAATCGACGAGGGCACGTAAGAGGCGGTTCGCGACGAGACGAAGAACGTGATCGCGCCAAGCAGACCCGCAACGAAGAGCGTTGTGGCGGCGCGAACGAAGGATTGCAATCGCAGAGGAGCGCCCGTGTGCCGGGCCAGCGAGTACAGGAAGGCGGGGATGGCGATCACCTTCAGCAGCATGGTGGCAACGGCGAAGGCGAAGGGATCCTCCAATCCTTGTCGCAGGCCCACGCTGACGGACAGGAGTGCAAGGCAAATCGCCGACAACGCGTAGGCGCGCAGCATCGCGCGCAACCGGAAACTCACGGTGGTGAGGACCGCGGCGCCGATCAAGCCGCCCACGAGCACGTTGTGGAGGGAGGAGAGGGTGATCATGGCAGCGAGAGGAGGGAGAATGCGAGACCCGCGAGCGCGATGAAGAACGCCCCGGAGAGGTATTCCTGCATGCGGTAGAAGCGCATTTTCGGGATGGAGGATTCCCAGAGTGCGAGGAGGAACATTGCGATGACGAGCTTCGCCACCGTTGCGCCGATGGTCGCAAGCGCCCCAGAGAAGGAAATTGCCGTGGCAAGCAGAGGGAATGGGACGAGAAGATTGGCGAGGAGCAGGGCAAAGACCGTCAGGCGGATCGACGAAGCGAGTTCGATGATGGCGAGGTAGGCGCCGGAGTACTCCAGGATCATCGCCTCGTGCACCATGGTGAGCTCGAGGTGCGTAGCAGGATTGTCCACCGGATACCGTGCGTTTTCGGCCAGAGCGACGAGACCGAGAGCGACGAGGCTAAGCACGAGGGCGGGGTGCTGCAGGAGCGACGCTCCGCCAGCGGCAAGCATGCCGCTGATCGCCGAGTTGTCACTCACCACGGCGAACGCGGCCAGAGCGGTGATCATGGCAGGCTCGACGAGCGATGCGAGCGTCATCTCCCGGCTTGCGCCCATGCCACCGAACGCCGTGCCGGGATCAAGACCGCCGAGGACGAGGAAGACGGACCCCAGAGCGAGTATGGCGGCGAAGAGGATGAAGTTATCCAGTCCACCCGGCGGTGGTGCGGACGTCAGGAGCGGCAGGCTGAAGGCGACGAAGACGGCGGTGCAAAGAACGACGAATGGGGCCGCATGGAAGATCCACGATGCCGTCTCCGCGATCACCATTTCTTTGCGCAGCAGCGTGAGGAAACGTACGTAGGGGAGGAAGGGCGACGCGCCGTGCCTGCCCTGGAAACGGGCCTTGCACCAGCGGACGCAGCCGGTCGCGAGCGGAGCGAGCAGGAGGACCACCGTGCCCTGGAGGAAGAAGACGAAGACACTCATACTGCGATGATCAGGGAGAGGACGAGGGCCAGGAACATCAGAAGAAGGTAGAACTGGACGATGCCGTTCTGCAGACGTTTCGCTTGCGCGCTCAACCATAGGAGGATGCGCGCGACGTATCCGTAGATCGTGGCGAATCGGATGGACGTGTCCGCGTGGACCGTCATGCTCTGGCGCACGATCCAGGGATTCGTCGGCACCACGGGCGTCGCGACAACGGTCTTATGGTGCAGGAGGAAACGGAAGAAGAATCGGATCGGCGCGGAGAAAGCCGTCGCGGTGTACTCCATGCCCGCGTTGACCTCCTGGCCGCAATCCCAGACATGGGAGAGGCGACGACGACCGCTCCAAGCCATCCGTACGAGCATGATGCAGACGAGGAGAATGGCCGCCAGCGCCAGGAAAGCCGTGAGCGGAGAGAGGCGGCCCGTGGCGACGGCGACGGTGGGGAGGCGAGAGGCAACGATGCCGACGTGCGCAGGGGAGAGGAAGGAGAGCACGGCCGGGGACAACAGGCCCATGCCGAGTGCGAGGATGGCGAGGGCGAACAGCGGCGCAGTGAGCAACGCAGCCGGCTCTTTCGCGTGGGCGGCTCCGGGACTGCGGGGGGCGCCAAGGCAGGCGATGGCGAAGAGTTTGACCATGGCGAAAATGGCGAGCCCGCTGATCAGCACGACGGCGGCGAGCGCGACGAGCAGGAGGCCCTGCAGCATCATGCCGCCTTCCTTCAGTGTGCCGACGATGCCCTCGAGGAACATCCACTCGCCGAAGAACGCTCCGAATGGCGGCAGCGCGGATGCGGCAAGTGCGAGCGAGCAGAACGCGACGGTGAAACGCGGCATGGTTTTCGCGAGTCCCCCCATCGCTTCGAGGCTGTGCGCGTGCGTTCCCTGCACGATGGCGCCGGCGCAGAGGAACAAGCCGGTCTTGAAGATCGCGTGGTTGACGGCATGGAACAGCGCGGCTGCGAGCGCGAGTTCGGCGAGGACAGACAGTCCATTGGCACGCGCGATCATGCTCAAGCCGACCATCGTGAAGATGAGGCCGAGATTCTCGATGCTGCTGAACGCGAGTGTGCGCTTGATGTCGCGATCGACGACCGCGTGCAGCACGCCGAGGAGACCGGAGAGTAAACCCAGGGCGAGGACCGCCATGCCGGCAATGACCGGCAGCGGGGGGAGCAGGAAGAGGACCGTCCGGAGGAATCCGTAGAGCGCGATCTTGAGCATGACGCCCGACATGAGTGCGGAGATATGGCTCGGCGCGCGAGGATGCGCTTCAGGCAGCCAGAGATGGAACGGGACGAGGCCCGCCTTGGAACCGAAACCGAAGAAGAGCAGCGCGAACGCGAAGAGGATGGTGTCGTCGGACGCCGTCCGTGCGTGTTGTGCGAGCGCCGCGAAGTCCGGGAAGATCGTGCCATCTCCAAGAAGGAAGAAGCCGGCGAGCAACGCGCTCGCGCCGAGTTGGGTCATCGTCAGGTAGAGGAACGCCGCTTTGATCGACGCGTCCTTTCGATCGGCCATCACGAGGAAGAACGAGGCAATGGACATCACTTCCCAGAACAGCATGAATCCGGCGACGCTCGGCGTGAGGGGAACCATTTGCATGCCGAGCACGAACAGCGCCGCGATGCAGTCGAGGCTGCGCACGTTGTACGTGTCGCGTTCGGATTCGACGTAGTGGATGGCGAAGAGGGCGGTGACGCTGGACATGCCCGTGACGATCAGGAAGAAGAGCGCCGAAAGATGGTCCAGACCAAGCGTCGTCGGGAAGAGCAGCGACAGATGGATGAGCGGGAGGACGGGAGTGTCGGCGAAGAAGAACGCGAGTGCCGCGAGCGCTCCGATGGCATTGGAAAGCGCCAGGAGAATTTGCGAGATGCGGTGAGCCCCGGCGGAGCGCCCGCAGGCGCCGACGAGGGAGCTCAAGAGCGTGCCGAGAAGGCAGACGAAGATGCCGCTGGCGATGGACGTATGTAGCGTCATGGCCGCGTGCGAAGGGCATGGAGAATGCCACGGAGAATATCCGTGGGCGTCGGCGGATCGCCGGGAATTTTCACGTGCACGGGAATCACCGATTCCACGGGGCCGACGACGGCGTACGAATCCTTCCATATCCCGCCGGTGCATGCTCCGTCGCCGACCGCGACGACGATGCAGGGCTGCGGCGCGCTCTCGTAGGACGACCGGACCGCCTGTTCCAGATTCCGCGTCACCGGCCCCGTGACCAGGAGCATGTCCGCGTGCCGGGGGGATGCGGCGAAGCTCATACCGAACCGCTCGATGTCGTAGTAGGCATTGCCGAGCATGGTGAGTTCGCTCTCCTCCGCGTTCGTCGATCCGCCGTCCACGGCGCGGATCTGGAGCGCCCGTCCGCCGTACAACCGACGGACAATCTCACGAATTTCCGCCCCGACAATTTCACAATGTTCTGTATGTCCCCGCGTAAAAACCGGCCGCGGCATCGTGACGCGGATACCGAAGAACAGTCGCCGCCAGAGCGAGAGAAGGTACATGCGCGGGAAATCCTGCACTTTTTTGCATGCTCAAACAAGGTGTATTTCGTTCCTTGGTCCATGGTCCGTCGCCCGCTGGAGGTCCGATGCTATGCTGACACGGCGCTCGACGCCGTCGTTCAGTAATTCGGCCGCGACCGCGTGTCGATTTCCAGATTGATGCCCGGCGTATTCTCTTGGGGCGCCGTCACCTGTTCGCGGAGCATTTGCACCGCGAAGTAGGCGATGGCGAGGATCGCGACGATGGCGACGATCCCGATGACGAAGCCGGAGATGGAGCTGTTTTCATGAGTCATACGAGAGGAAGAAAGAAATAGGTCGGGGGGCCGAGCGCACTTCCTACAGTTATTGACGTCGGAAGCGGCGTTTTCTTACCGACTCCCGTATTTCCCCTCTTTTGCCGTAAGGAAATTCCTCCTTCTTCGTCAGAGAATATGAGCCGGCCGGCAACCTATGCCGGCCGGCAACAAAGCTTCTCGTTCTGCGGTCGGCGGAATGCCTCGCACGGATGTCACCATCGCGGCGATCCCTTCGGCGTCACGGGGCGATGCTCTTGCGCCGCGGATGCCGCATTCGAGGGGAGTTGCGGCAGGGACGACGGCACATGCTCGCGCTCTTCTGGCTCGTCCGACGCATCCGGTTCGGAGTGGCCTCCCCGCGCGGGAGTGCTTTCGTGATCGCTTGTTGCAGAAGACGCCCGCTCACTCTTCGTGGAAGACGACTGCTCGCCGTCTGGAAGGGGACTCGATGACGAACGCTGTTCGCTCTCGCGCAGGGCGTCCAGCGCGTCCAGCGCGTCCACGCGTCCGTAGCCGTACAGCTTGTCGAACCCCATGCTTCCCAAGTCCTTCGCCGTGCTGGCGAGAAGGGCGTAGACGTCATCACGCGTGAGACGGGGTTGCGTCTGCAGCAATAACGCAACGGCTCCCGCCACGTGCGGGGTCGCCATCGACGTACCGCTCCACCACCCGTAGGCGGCATTCGGGCATGTCCCGGCGGCTTGGCAGGAAACGGAGGAGAGGATGCCCACCCCCGGAGCCGCCACGTCAATCGCCAGACCGTAACTCGACCATGAGGGACGGACATCTTGTCCATCAACCGCGCCGACGGCGATCGCCTCCGACGCACATCCGGGTGATGTAATTCCTTCGCCTGCGTCCCCGCTGTTCCCCGCCGCGACGACGACGATAGCCCCCTGTTTCACTGCCCAGTTCACATCCTCCGCCATGGGGTCGCGGTCGCAGTGGCCGAGGAACGCGCCGCCGCCGAGACTCAAGTTGATGACGCGCGCGTGCTGCGCCACCGCCCACTCGATTCCCGCCTGGATATCGCCTTCCAGGCACCACCCCTGATTGTTGCACACTTTGCCCGACATCAGTTCTGCGCCTGGCGCGACGCCGAGCGCGCGATTCAGGCTGCCGCGATCCTCGAACTCCCGCGCCCCAACGCCGGCGACGATGCCGGAAACATGGGTGCCATGGCCCACCTGGTCATCCGCATCATCCACCGTGAAATTTGCCGTGAGGACGACGTTGCCGGCGAGTTCGGGATGGTCCGCGCTCACTCCCGTGTCGAGGATGGCGACGCGCACGCCCTGCCCCGTAACGCCCCGCTCCTGCACGGTCATCGCTCCGATCTGCTGCGCGGAGTAGAGGTCGTGCAGACGAAACACGCGCTCGTCATGGGAATACGGAATGAATGCCGTCGACGGGCAACGGAGCACGGTGCTCTTGCGCAGACGCCGATGCACCCGGCAACCCTTCCTTCCGGCGGCATCAATCGCGCCCGCATCGATGGAATGCAGGACGATGCTCCGTTCCCCCTTCGGGCACAGTCCCACGTCCCGGCAGGTCGGAATCGGGCGGACGCTGCGCGAGGTGTTATAGAGGAACAGTTGCGCCAGCGAGAACGCCGCGGTCGTTTGCTGCGCGATGGGCAGCAGGGCGATGACGGCCGTGAGTGCGGCGAGCGCAGTCACGAGCACTGCGGACCGATGCGAGCGGGTGGAGGACATAACGCGGCGGGAAAATGTGTTTTACGAATGTATTATAGCATTTTTTGTAGATTTTGCGAAGTTGGACATCCTGACCGTTATTAGAACCTTCAAAGTACCTGCTTTGAGTGCATAGAGTCGGATGGTGAAGAAATGGTTTGGCGTTCTGACATAAAAACTTCCGGTGCGTGTCTCATTGTACATGCCACACAAGTCCAAACTGAAACTGGTCACCGGAGCTATCCGAAAATCCATGAGTAGTTGTAAAGAAACATCATGGGATTATGTCGATCCAATATCATTTCGTATCCTTTCGGCACGAAAAGGACTATGCTACCCGATTGAAGTCTGTCTCTTTCGCTTCCACGCATGATTATCAACGCGAATACCCTCGTGCCGCACCTCAAAGAGAAAGTGCGTCCAACCCAGAGCGACGCTTCTCGCCACTTACTTTGTCCGTATTGCCGTATACGCACGCGACTGAACACATTGGGAGACGGACGCAGAAAATGCACTGTGTGCGGCAAGAAATTCCGCATCAATAAGGTAACGGCAGAAAACAAGTTACAGCAGTGCGCCGAGATTCTCCTGTGTTTCTGTCTCGATTTCTCGCCACACAGAACAGCGCAGATTACGCATCACCGTTACCGATTGATCACTTCCTTCTACGATCATTTTCGCAAGCTCCTCACGGAAAAGAGCCTGCCACAGGAAAAGATCCAGCTTCTTACTTTACACAACAGAGACATCCACGTGATGCACGACAAATCCCGGTGCAGGTGGTGCAAGGGCAAAGTGCGTTCGGGTAAGGGGGGACCACCGGCCTTCGGCGTGCAGTTTCGAGAAAGCGGTGAAGTCTACATTGACCCGTTGAAAGACGATGAAGCGGTGCTTCACTTCCACAGCTTCGGCTCCCGGGAAGAAACCCTTGGCCGCCGCGAGGGCTATACGGGCTTCATTTGCTGCGGCAAGTTCCATAGGTTCACGAAGGATGCGCGGGCAAAGGTTGGCGCGGAGCAACTGTGGACGTGGATACGGGAGCGGGTACGCAGTCATCATGGCATCTGGAAAAAGAACACGGGTTACTATCTCAAAGAGCTGGAGTGGAAGTACAACAACAGATCCCTCGATCCTGAACTGCAAGCACGGAAAATCATCGCGTTGATGCCCGTGGACTTTCTCACCAGTTGGTCGTTGAGAGCCAGAGGCACGACTGTAGTCCAGATGGGTACCTAGAGGGTCCAAACCCGACGACTTTGTGTATTCGCCTACGCTTGCGCAAAAAACGCACAGATCTATTGTCGGGGTTCTTTCCAATCACATTCATATGCATACCTATCGTTCTTATCATTCTTCCCATCGGCCTGTCCGGCAATTCTCGCGCATTGTGCAATCGTGGTTCCCTGCGATTCATCAGAGAACTTTCCCGGTCAGTACCGGGACCGGTGCCATTCAGTCTGCAGTGCAACGAACGATGCATCGTGCATGATGCGAGCATTTCCCTATTTTTTCACTCAATTACTTCCCCGCCCTCCATAATGAGAAATCACACCACCATCATCGGACTATCAGTTACTTTTCTTAGCACAATCGCTTCATCTGCATTCGCTCAAACAATCCCAACAATGAATCAGCCGGATTGGGGATTCTATGAGGGGCCGAGTCCCGAGTGGGCTATCTTGCACTCCACGGATTCCCAGGGAACGGAAGTGCACAGGCAGTACCACCGTGATGGAGTGAAGGCACATCTCCTGTGGCATGAGCAGCACCGACCAGACCAGGGTATTGCTGCTTACGGAGTTGCTCATCGTCTCTCCCATCAAGAGAGAAATATACTGCATCGCCAATTCCATACCGCCCCAATGAACCCCGAACGATAGATTTGTTTCTTTCAACCTTCCCTTTCCTATGGACATTCTCTTGTCCCTCATTATCGGCCTCATCGCTGGCTGGATTGCCGGAAAGATCATGGGAGGCGGCGGGTACGGCATTGTCGGCGACATCATCGTCGGGATCGTTGGCTCACTTATCGGCGGCTTCCTGTTCCGTCTTCTCGGCATTACCGCGTACGGAACACTCGGCTCCATCATCATGGCGGTCATTGGCGCCATTGTCCTTATTGCACTTCTACGCGCTCTGAAACACGCGTGATACCCCTCCTCCTTGATATGACGACTGACGATTTCACCCCCACCTATGATCTCTATGGAGATGCCATCCTCCGCCATTGCGTATGGAAGTGCCGTGACCGTGAAGTTGGACAAGATCTGTCGCAGGAAACATTCCTCCGCTTCTACGTTTGTTTGCAGCGTGAGGAACAGATTCGGCATGCGCGTGCATTCCTCTACCGCATTGCCCATAACCTCTTCATTAATCATGTTCGTAAGAAAAAAGAAACATCGCTCGATCGGCTTCTGGAGGCAGGATTCGAGCCGACAGTCGACCCATGGCATGAAACGTATAGTCAGCTTGATGCAGAGAGACCATTGCGGACACTCAGAAAGTTGCGAAGCCCGTACAAGCAAGTACTGACCCGCCGTTTCATTCAGGGACTCGCTCCGAGGGAAATTGCTACAGTCACGGGTGAGGCCGCAAACACAATTTCTGTCCGCATTTTCCGGGGACTCAAACACCTGCGATTCCTCCTTGAGTATGCACCTCCAGACACTCGTGAAAATCTCCTCCTCGCATCCTATGACCGATGACATCACACCACTTCAGCCGCGCATCTCCGCAATCGTTGCAGATGAAGATCGCCTCAATCGCAATCGGAAGAACGCGCTGATGACAAAACAGGCGCGCAGGGATGTTGAGAAGCGTTCCGAGGCTGTGAATCTCTTGACCTTGGAAAAGCAGAAGACACATCAAGTGAGAACCAATGCGGACAAGGAACGGAAGTTTCAGGAAGAGCTGAAGCGGGAGGGCGAGGAGCTGGTCAATCTGTCGAAAGAAATCCGCGACGATTACATCGCGGAGATTCGCCACCGAGAGGCGGCCAAGGAAAAATTGCAGGCAAAAGTTATCGCCCTCGAAACGAAGTTACGCAGCATCGAAGGAGCAAGACCTTAAATAGCACGAAAGAATGGTGGCCCCAGTACCAGAAGCTCGCGAGACTCGCTTCGGTACGTGGCTCATGCCCAGAGCATCCTCGGCTGGCGCGCCATGAACCGTGCGCCGCATTGCGCCACAGCGCAAAACCACCGAGCATCGCTATGCGAGGCCTGCGGCGCTCTGGTTCATGGCTGAACACGTGGCATCTACAGCAACACCTTAGCGGTTTTTCGAGGGTTGTAGGAGCGCGTTGGGAAGTCGGGCGAAGGCACGTGGGACTGGGGCTAATCCGAACAATCCGAACAGTACTGTGGGGCTACTGGCATTTTGCAGAATCTGTAGCAAAATATCATATATTTGGCTTAAGGAAGCCACATTCTATTCATCAATGCTTCCAATTTCTTCGAAAGTTTCATGACCAATTCAACCACGTGATACTTACCTGCAAAATACACGCAAAAGTCACCCACAGCGCATAAGGCAATTGCATCCATGCGATCCATCGAGCCCGGGGCCAGACCGCCCACACCATCCATGCGACAGTGGCGAGAATGATGAGGATATCGAGCAGCGCCAAGACATTGTTTCGCAGTCCGAACTGGAGAGGCGTGTAGAGGAGATTTGCGATGAGGTTGAGGGCGAACGGTAATGCGATCTTCACCGGCCATCGCTTCCGAATCACGTTGAGGAAAACAAAACCGAAAGAGATGATGATCAGGACATACAGCACGCTCCAGACGGGACCGAAGACCCACGCCGGAGGAGCGAACCATGGTTTTTCAAGAAGCGCGTACCACGCCTGCGTACTGTCGGGAGTCATGATCGTGATGGGGAATTTTTATCCGCTTCCCGCATTTTTCGGAGAAGACCGTCCGCCCATGTCTTTCCGGGATCACCGCCCCAGAGAAGCCATGCAATGAGTCCGTTGCTCGGGTGCTTCGGATTCCCGAAGTCCTTCCCTCTCTTATCAACCTCATGCCGCGCGAAGAAGCTGCACATGCGTTGGATGGTACGCGGCGACAGGCGTCTGCGATTCTTCAAATCTCGCGCGCGCGAGATACCTACGGGCGTTCCCCCGCGGCCAAACTCTCGCCGCATCCGAAGTCCCTCGGCAGCATATCGCGCCACTTCAGCAGGAGGGATGAATATAAGGTGTTGGTACTTTTTGGGGATCGGCATTATGGAACACAGTGTAGGGATTTCTCCGTTATCTTTGAAGCCCATGTAAATGTGGGCACTTTAAAAAACTGTAGAAAAAAATCATATATTTGGCGCAGTTGCTTCTTACACTTTGTGCAGGAATCGGAAAATCTCGACCATGGCAAAGGTGTCGAGCTTGCAGTACGCGAGCATGTGCTCGAATGTTTTCAGTCTCTCTTCCTCGTTTCGTCCATCGGTTAACGCGCGGTACCACGTCAGCGACGCGGTACCGCCCTCCTGGATCACGAGATCTTTGTGCGACAGTTCCGGCACGAGGACCGGAAGGACTTTTTTGATGGAACAACTGCCACGGAAGTCTGGGTGGACGTAATAGAGTTTACGAAAGATATCCATCAAGTCATACGTTCTGCCGTTGATAGATTGCAGCATCGGCGCATATTCAGGAAGCAGCATCGCCATCTCATCATTACGTCCTTTCTCAAAACTCTTGTTCCACACAATCACGCTTCCACTGTCTGGGCAGCACTTGCTAAGGCAGCGCAGAATTTCGGTCACAGGATTTTCCATCGTCTGCACGAGACATTCGTAATGTTTCAAATCGCCATCTTCACTGAGTACATGCACGGAAAACTGGAACACCATTTGCTGATACGGCTTGTATCCATTAAAGAGCGGAATAGCCGGAAAGAAGGTTTCGTAATCGAGAAACATGATGGGATACGAAATGCCCCCAAGTTCCGCGTGGATCTTCTCCGCGTCGATGATCGGCTCCCCCGAACGCGCCACTTGCAGCTGACAGGCCTGCGCCGTTGTCGCTTTGTAGTCCAGAGGAAGATCTAATAGGTTCCGAATGCCCGAACGATACAGTTCACGCGCCTTCGTTCCTTTCACTTTATACAGATTGAAGACCGAGTAATCGGGAAGATCGGGGTAGCAGTACTGATGGCAGGGGCAATCCTTCGGCACACAGGTACAGCCGTCGCACGAAGGCATCTCGGCAGAGTCTTCCACTTGTTTCGCTGCGGCGATCTGGGCAAGAACTTCCGCCTCCAATGCGTAGACCTGTTCCGTGATGTCTTCGGTGATGAGAAATGTCCGCGCATCGATCTCGCCCTGACGAACGTAGTCGGGGTTGATGTGAATGAGGTGAAGCTTGCCCATCGTGTACCCCGCCCTCTTGAAGACGATCATTTGGAAGCACACGTCATGCAGGTGTGTGTCCTCAAGTTCCGTGGTGCTTTTTACTTCGTAGAGATTCCATTCCTTGGTTTCGGGATCAAGTTGAAGTATGTCGGCCATGGCAAGGAGACCATCTGCAGTGGCTGTTGCCTGAAAAATCTCGGTTTCGCCGTCTTCGATGAATGCTTTCGTTTGTGCTTCCGACTTCTCCGTGTGCCCCTTCACCATCACGGCATCGGGGAAGAGGCTTCGTGCATGAGCCTCAACCATGTTTCCCTGATCGAAGATCCACTGAAGATTCGGATCGATGTGATGACCCACTTCATGTAACCGATGACGATGAAGCCAGAGGTGAATCGGGCATTCGAGGTACCGGAGATAGTCGGATTTGGTTAGCATGATGCAGCAAGCAAAATATCTATCACTCCATCACACTCACTTTCCAAATTTGATCCCCCAGCATCTTGAGCATTGTTTGACGCTGTTCGATGGAATTGCGATCCCACTGATCAAACTTTTTCAGCTGGGCATACATACGATCTGCCGATGTGTTGGTTCCCACCTGCATTGTCTCTGCAATCGATTTTGTGAGGTGGAATGCACACTGCTTGTATTTCTCACACTTTGCTGGAAAGAAACCATTGCTGGCAACGATATTCATCGGACGCTCAAGGAACGTGAGGTTACCCAATTTAATCTTATAGTCATCGTAGATCTCCGCACCGAACTGCTGTTTTAGTTCTTCTTTGGGAGTGTCAGGCAAGATGTGCTCAATCTGAATCCCTTTACGGTAATAAGCATCAAGCGGTTGCTCTTCGTTGTTTCCCAGAACCTGCTGGTCGACAAAGCTCGTGAGTTTTGCGAGGACGTAATGGATACGATATTTCTGTATCGGACCAAGGGCAATCTGACCGAAGTCGTGGTCAAAGTTCTTTCGTGCCTTATCGACAACCGGCTCGACTCTTGTTTGTAGAAACGCATTGAGATCATCCTTGTTTTTGATAGAACGGATTTCCTCAGCCCATGTAGCGAAGATACGCTCATACTCCTTCGACTGAGTTCTTGTAATAATGAAGTAAAAGAGAAGAACCTCGATCTGCTTTGTGAAGTGCTCAAAAAGAGAGCGCTCCATAGTCCGCGCCGCAATCAGCAGAATTAATTGAAAACTGGCAGCACCACTCAACAACTTGATGTTTTCCAATGCAATATTCCGTTCACCATCCGCATTCTTCCCCGCAAAGAAATTTGCATAGGCTTCAGCGTTCGTTTGCAGCAGCTTGGCAAACTCCATCGCGTTTTGCTGATACCCACACTGCCGAGCATTGTCATCGTTCGTAAACCACTCGTAGATTTCGTCTTCACGAATAAGAGGTTCGCCCTTGGAATTCTTGACTCGATAATTCGCCATAATGAAGTAGCGCAAAAATCGCAGAGGCTTGAGATCCTCCTTTTCTAACGTCCGAGTCATATCTTTCCACACACGCTTGAGGGCATTGAATTCCCTCGTTTGAATACTGCGGAACAGAAGATTTTTCAGAAGATCCATTGGGTTCAAGCCGACACCACGCTCATTGATGGTCTCAAAGATCTTCAATGCCTCGCTGATACGTGGCGTTTGAATCTGGATGATCTTGACGTTGTTTAGGAAAAAACCGAGAAACCGCATCAACGCGTCTCTGTCTCCCCGGCAATTCTGTTCCAGAAATTGTCTGGCAAAAACGTATGCGTCTGCAATCCGTTTACCGGATGCGCGTAGATCCTGTGGCAGGTCTGCATCCCCGCAAATCCCTTCTAATACACCCGATGTTTCTTCATATTGAAGAGAAAGACGATATGAATCTCGAGATTGTCCTGTTGCGGCATCTCTTTTCCTTGAAAAAAGCATTCCTCGCAAATCCGCAGTGTCTTCATTCTGTTGGTTTAGTAGAAAGCGAAATGCACTGATGATCAGAAAAAGAGTTGTAATGCGTTGCTGACCATCGATGACATCCAAGCGTCCATCCTCCCCCGGACAAACGACGATTGTGCCGATGAAGTATTCAGCATCGGAACGCTCATCAAGTTCATCGAAAATGTCCGTAAGCAATTGATTAACCTCGCGTTCGCCCCACACGTATTCCCGCTGATAGTCAGGAACAGTGTAGAAATTGTTAAAAATGCCGGAAACAGTCAGTGGATGTGTAACGATTTTCTCCATTCAAAACCAGTGTAGCGGCTAGAAGGCCACTTCGGAATGCGCTTTTGGTTTTTTGGCTTTCATAGACTTCTTCACTCGCGCCTTCGTGAGCGTTTCAAGATCTTCTTCTGTTTCGTACCCTTGAATGCGTCCACTCAGAAGACCAAGGCGATAGTGGATGCCGTCTGACACCAACGCCCAGTTCTTATCTTCCAATGCTTTCTCAAAGATTTTCTGCAAAGTCTTCTCGCTGTCATATGACTCTCGCTTCTCCTCTGTATCTCTAACAGAGAAATTAATGATGATCTGGCGATCCGGTGGCGGCATGGAAATATGGAGATCGGTGTAGCCCGCCTTTTTGATTACAGCTTTAAGCAGCTTCTCCAGCCCTGCGATGTTGAGTTTTTTCACCTCCGCGAGCTTGTCATAGTATTCCACGTTCGCCTCCTGCTCTTTTGTTTCTTCTTTCATTAACTTCATGCCTTCCACCCAGCTCTTGTATCTCTGACCTTGAGCGGACGTAAGACAGAAACGCTTCTTGTCGTATTCAAACCGATCAATCTCCTCCTGCGTTGGTTCCTTCTTGTCCTCGTCGAGCACACTAAGCGTTTCTTCGACATGTCCGCAATGTTTACAGGTATCGATGAAGTACTCCTTCCCATTCTTCGTGCGCGTGCTCAATTTGACCTCCTTTTTGCACTTCACACAAAGTGAAGGTTTTTCAGGAACTTTCTGACCATTTTCAAATACGCGTGCTGATTGCTTGCAGGGCATGCATTTGAGAATGAATTCTACCCATTCCCGTTTACGATCATCGATGTCGTAATCAAGGCGCTTGTACACACACTCCATCGACCGTCCACAGGAGGGGCAGCGGATAATGGGAGTTCGCGCTCGATCAAGGACGGCATCACGTCGCTCGTCGCGTTCCATCCACTCATTGATTGTCTCTTCACGCTGAAGATATCTATCGCCAGCCCGCTGAAAGAGCAGCATGTCCGTGACGAAATCATGACTCCACTGGATTTGTCCGGCTGTCAGTCCCTCTTTCACGTCATTTTCCTCTTTCGACATTGGACGAGGTTCCTCATGCCAGCGGCAATCCTCAACCGTGTGACGGTCATACATTTCTTCGTAGTAGGATCGTTCCTTCAGATGTTTGTAGGTCATAGGGAAAGAGGAAGTTATTTCTCCTTGGGCTTGGCTTGCAGTTGGCCATTCACAACTTGAAGTTGATCCATGATCTTGTAGCCCTTCAGGTATTTGTACGGATCGACGTGTTGGTACCAATACTCGGTATGGAGTTTGGTAGTGCCGTCCGGCATGTGTTCACTACGGGAGTAGTGTTCCACCATTTTCCTAGGTGGGAGCGTGTCTTTGTTATCCTCAAGCAAGAAAAGCTGCGTGTCCTGATGATGCAGATGCTTCACGATGCGAGCCTTGATTACACCAGCCTTTGCCCAGCGGCGTACTGCGTGGCGATCAACATTAAAAGCACGCTCAATCTCCCATGAGGAATAGTAGCTCTCCCTATCCTTAACAAGACTCGCTGGAATCTCCCCGCGATCAACGGCTGCCTGACACTCCATACACTTGAGTCCGTACTGGTCGTACCATGTTTCCTCTTGAGAGCATGATCCATAACAGATGCCACACGAATATCCCTTACCCTCAAGATGGAAACCCTTCGGGAATTCCTTGAGCTTGCGTTGCAGACGCTGGTGTTCTTGTTCCATCGGTGCCAATACTCTGGCCATATGCAGCATGTTCTCCGCCATTTCCATGGCGTGATCCCAGCTGAATTCTTTGCTACGCACCCTCATTCCACCCGCATGCTTTTGAGCAGAAGCCATAACTAACAATTATACGAATGGCGACTGCTAGGTAAACACGAAATTTTCCTCCTGTAGAATATTTTCTATGCCGATTGAGGAAACAGCTTTAAACATATACGCAGACGGCTCTTCATATTCGCATCCTCGAAGCGGCGGTGCTGGATTTCGGTTCATTACAGTTAATGAATCAGGGAACGAAGAAGTAGAGGATTTCTTTGGTTCCTCATATACCGGAGCGACCAATAATCAGATGGAGCTTCAGGCTTGTATCAACGCTCTCAAAGAAGTGTTAAGTCGGGAAGATTGGAGTCACGTTTCAAAGGTCTTAATCTATACCGACTCTATGTACCTCGTGAACAACGTCAAAAATGCGATATTCACGTGGCCGAGGACCAAATGGACAACAAGAACGGGTGAACCTGTTCTAAATGCCCTGCAATGGAAAGATCTTGTGAAATGCATCAACAAGGTTTACGACAAGTTCAGGATGAAGACGGAGATTCTTTGGGTAAAAGGTCATGCAAGCGATCTTCATAATCGCGCAGTCGATAAGACTGCGAAAGTTGCTGCCAAGGTCAAGTCTATGAACAAGATTGGCAATGTCGTTACACGACGAAAAAAGTTTTCCGAAAGCAAAGTCCAAAAGGGAAGCGTGAAAATGCTTGGCCAACGGGTATCAATCCACATCGTCAATGCCGAGTATTTGTCTGTGCAGAAAATCAGCAGATATCGGTATCAAGTCATATCGAAGAACAGCCCTTTTTATCGCTGCACCGATTTCATCTTCTCGACGCTGCATCTGAGCGCTGGCCATCAGTATTGCGTGAGAATGAATACCAATACTGATTATCCACAGGTTGTGAAGATATTCCGTGAGTACGAAAAAGTAGTACGTGAGCACACGTGATATTTTCTGCAACAAAATTTGTATTCCTCGTATGTCCAATCTGTTTCAATGCAATAATTTTGAAAAATGTTTGCGCATGTCTATGCAGTGCAGAAAACTCAAAACGCAACAAAAGGACACGTAAGCAACTGTAGGCAACTCTAAGCAACAGTAAGCCAAATAAACGACTATTCCCATATTTGACTTGGCTAAATTGAAGGCCTATTACGACGGATGATCTTCATCCCTCCGTTGTTATGACACGCACTTCTTCCCTTGCCTCAAAGCTGCACATCGTGCATGTCCCAATCAAACATCTTCGTTCCGCTACCTACAACCCTCGCACATGGGATGACATGAAGAAAGAGCAGCTCAAAGACAGCATCCGGCGTTTCGGTTTCGTTGATCCGGTCATTCTCAATAGCCACCCCACACGAAAAAATATCGTGCTCGGCGGACATTTTCGCATCGAGGCGGCCAAGGATCTCGGTTACACGGAAGTGCCGGCTATCTACCTCAAGATCGCAAGCCCCAAGCGCGAGAAGGAACTCAATCTGCGACTCAATCGCAACACAGGCGAGTGGGATTTCGAAAAACTAAAATCCTTCGATATGGATTTTCTCCTCAAAACTGGATTCGATGACGGCGACTTGTCCGCGATCTGGGATGACGCACTCGAAACCGAAGACGATCATTTTGATATCGACGCCGCCGTTGAAAAGATCAAAAAGGCCAAGGCCAAAACGGGTGACATATATGCGATTGGAGGGCACAGGATTATCTGCGGGGATTCGACCGATTCATCCGTTCTTAAGCGGCTGGTCGGCAAGCAGCGTATCGACATGCTCTATAGCGACCCGCCGTATAACATCGATCTCGACTACGGCAGCGGCATTAGCACAAAAGGAAAGTATGGTGGCAAAACGGATGACAGGAAATCCGATGACGACTACCGAGTATTTCTCCGTGCAGCGTTATCCAATGGTCTTTCGGTCTGCAAACCTGATTGCCATATCTTCACGTACTGCGATCAGAAATACATCGGTATGTTGCAGGCTTTGTATCCGGAACTCGGAGTCGACTTCAAACGAGTCGCGCTGTGGATCAAGAATAACTTCAACATGACGCCGCAAGTCGCGTTCAACAAATCTTACGAACCAGTCATCTACGGTACACGCGGCAAGCCGTACCTCTCTCCCCGCACGCAAAACCTGACGGAGATCCTCAATAAGGAAATCTCGAATGGTAACCGGACGATTGATGACATTCTGGATCTCTTCGATATATGGCTTTGCAAGAGGCTTCCTGCGCAGGACTACGAGCATCCAACGGCGAAGAATCCCGCACTTCATGAAAGGCCGCTAAGACGATGTACGAAGCTGGGAGATACGGTGCTCGATCTTTTCGGCGGAAGCGGCAGCACGTTGGTCGCCGCACATCAGATGAAGCGCACATGCTTCATCGTTGAGTGGGATCCCGTGTTCGTCGATGTCATCCTGCAACGATTTGAAGCCGCATTCGGTATTGCTCCTACCCTCCTGCGATCATGAAGAATCCGCTAATCAAATCAGGCGATCTCTTCACGCTTGGCAGGCATAGACTTGCTTGCGGAGATTGTCGCGATCCTGCGCTGGTCGCAAGATTGACGGATGGCAAACGCATCGGACTTATTCTTACCGATCCTCCC
Source organism: Candidatus Peregrinibacteria bacterium Gr01-1014_25 (assembly GCA_007376205.1). Taxonomy (GTDB): domain Bacteria; phylum Patescibacteriota; class Gracilibacteria; order Peribacterales; family Peribacteraceae; genus VMFU01. The sequence goes on along the minus strand of VMFU01000002.1, from coordinate 22,800 downwards.
TATGGCGTTGCCTATGTCGAAGGGAAGGCGGGATTTCAACAAAGCAAAACTGTCCACAAGCCAATAGCGAACGATCAATTGCAGAGTGATGACGAATACCGTGCATTCACAAGGGCATGGCTCGAAGCCGTACGCCCGCATCTTGCGCGGAAGAACGCTATCTACTGCTTCAACTCCGACAAAATGCTCTTTCCTCTACGAAATGGTCTTCTCGATGCGGGATGGAAGTTTGCGCAGCTGCTCATCTGGGCAAAGACGGCAGCTGTCATTGGACGACTCGATTACCTCCCTATGCACGAGTGCATTGCCTACGGCTGGCATGGTGTGCATGAATTCTACAAGGCGAAGGATAAGAGCATCTTGGTCTATCCCAAGCCAACCAAGAGCGTGCTGCATAGCACCATGAAACCTGTCGGACTACTTCGTCGACTGATACTCAATAGTACAAGAAGTGGTGATGGGATTTTCGATGGCTTTGCAGGATCTGGATCGACATTGATTGCCGCCGAGCAGACGCAGCGACAGTGCTTCGCGATGGAACTCTCACTGCAGTACTGCCAAGTCATACTCGAACGCTTCCAGAAAGTGACGGGCATTGTTCCCCTCAAGCTTCATGTCTGATTCGTCGATGTCAGCTTTGCGCCAGAAGTCGATTATGGCTCGTCAGCGCAGAGAGAAAGCACTGATGCTCGATCAACTCAAAAAGACGCCGATTGTCCAGATGTGCTGCGAAAAACTTGGCATCGGTCGGACAACATATTACGACTGGCGTAAGAACGATCCAGACTTTGCGAAGACAGCTGATGAGGCATTGCAGGCAGGAACGCTGCTCATGAACGATATGGCCGAATCTCAGCTGCTCGCAGCAATCCGCGATGGCAACCTCGGAGCTATCACGTACTGGTTGAAGCATCGGCATCCCACCTATGCCAGCCGCCTCCAAGTCACGGCTGAACTAAAACAGGAGCAGTCACTCACGCCGGAACAGGAATCACTCGTGCTCAAGGCATTGGAATTAATGAACATCACTGACCCTGAATCACTTTCCGCGTCAGTCAATGGAGAACAATGAAATCATCCAGCGGCTTTTGCAGGATCCGAAGGCTCGGACCGTGGCTGTTCGGCGGTCTCACCGTCTCTTTTTCAGCATGTACTTCTCTCACTACATTCAATGCCCGTCAGCTCCATTTCACAATGAACTATTCGCGCTCACCGAAGACTGCAGCCTGCCCTTGCTTGCCATCACTGCCTTCCGAGGATCGGCCAAATCAACGATCATCAGCCTCTCATACGTGTTATGGGCGATCATGGGATCCCATGAGATGAAGTATGTTCTTCTCGTCGGGCAGACGCAGGAACAATCACGATTGATGCTGAAAAACATCAGGGAGGAGCTTGAGTGCAATGCAATTTTACGCGGTGATCTCGGACCGTTTCGAGAGGAAGAAGACGAATGGCGTAATAGTTCGCTTGTGATCGGTAACTACGGTGCGAAAATAACAGCCGTATCGATTGATCAGAGTGTTCGCGGCATGAGGCATGGAGCCTTCCGTCCCGACCTGATCATCTGCGACGACGTGGAGGATGTTGCGTCTGCAAAGACAAAGGAAGGTCGGGAGAAAGCTGCGAAGTTCGTAAAAGGAGAACTTATTCCCGCAGGTCACCAAGAAACGCGCATTATTGTCATTGGCAATCTTGTGCATGAGAAGTGTCTGGTGCGTTCTCTGAAAAAAGAAATTGACGATGGTACGCGTCGAGGAGCGTATCGTGAGTATCCGTTGCTCACGATAGACGGCAAGTGCCTGTGGCCAGGGAAGTATCCGACACCTGAAGCCATCGAGGCCGAGAAGCAGCGTGTTGGTGACGAAGCCGCTTGGCAACGCGAATATTTGCTGAGGATCGTGTCTACGAGCGAGCGCGTCATCCATCCAGAGTGGATTCGCTATTACGATTATTTGCCTGGGCATGGAAGTGTCATTTCCGCAATCGGCATCGACCTTGCCATTTCGCAAAACGACAGCGCAGATTACACGGCCATGGTCGCGGCCAATCTTTACCGCATAGACGGAAAATATTCCGTCTATATCCATCCGAATCCGATCAATGCACGCCTCACACCTTGGGAAACGGTGGAGTATGCAAAGAATCTCTCATATTCTTTGGAAATTAACCGTCAGCCCTTCGTCTATGTGGAAGACGTTGCCTACCAAAGGATGATGGTTGATACGTTGAAACGGGAAGGCCTTCTTGCACGCGGCGTATCCGTGAACAGCGCAGATAAACGCAGTCGCCTCGCGCTCGTCTCCTACTTCGTCCAAGCAGGGAGGGTGCTCTTTCCGAAGGAAGGATGTGAAGAACTTATCGAACAGCTCACGGGGTTCGGTGGTGAGAACCATGATGATCTGGCTGACGCATTCTCCATTCTCATGCGCAAAGTATTGGGACGTACCCGAGGAGAGAGGATGCTTGCAAGCGTTTCAGAGGATTATTCGCATGTGGGAGGCTTTTTCTAGGCGATTTGAGCTGGATAACGAAAGAGATTTGGGGCACGTGGAATGGGACTTGCACTGGACTTACGGAAGCACCTGCGGCCCCTTTGAGGAGATATATCTTTCTCCTCATTCCTATGCCGAGCGCAACGCTCACATCACCGGCAGAGACAAAAAAAATACCAAAACCAACCGCGACAAAGTATTGCCTCTACGCCCGAAAAAGCAGCGAGGAAGATTCCAGACAAGCACTCAGTATCGATTCGCAGGTCAAAGAGATGCTGGCACTCGCCAAACGTGACGGACTTGATATTGTGGAAATCCGACGCGAAAGCCACTCGGCAAAAGAATCCGGCCAGCGCCCCGTCTTCGAGCAACTCATTGCGGATATCCGACTCGGAAAATTCACGGGAATTCTCACGTGGTCACCAGACCGTCTCGGACGCAATGCTGGAGACCTCGGATCGATTGTCGATCTCATGGATCAAGGATTTCTCCATGTGATAAGGACACACGGTCAGAGCTTCACCAACAACCCGAATGAAAAATTTCTTCTCATGATTCTCGGTAGCCAAGCGAAGCTTGAAAATGACAATAGAGGACTCAACGTGAAGCGTGGTCAGAAGACACGAGCCGAGATGGGCTATCGGCCCTGCATGGCTCCGCTCGGCTATCTGCATGAACGACCAGCGGGAGAGAGCAGGAGCCGCGTTGTGGTCGATCCTGTGCGCGGCCATGTCATTGCTCGGATGTTTGAGCATGCGGCCTACAACGGTGCAAGCGGTCGCACCATCGCCGAGTGGCTGAGGAATGAGAAATTTCGGACACGGACGGGCAAGATGGTCAGTATCAGCATGATTTACCGCATGCTACGAAATTCGTACTACACAGGACGATATGAATTCCCACGAGGCAATGGCGTATGGCATAAGGGTGACTATGAGCCGCTTGTGACTCAAGAACTTTTTAATGAAGTTCAGAAACTGCTCGCACTCGGTCCGAAGCCTGTCTGGGGATCGAAGTCCGATAACTTCGCATTCACCAAGATGATGACATGCGGCGCGTGTAGATCAGGAATTACTGCTGAGGAGAAACATAAGAAGCTCGCGGATGGAGCCATTCGTCGCTATGTGTATTACCGATGCACTCACTCTAAAGATCTCCACTGCAAAGAGCCCTCGATACGGGAGGAGCAGTTAATTGAACAGCTTGCAGAGATGATCGACAAGATTGATCTCGACATCTCTGCTACTAAAAAACGTATCCAAGCGCAGTACGAATATCTGCAAAAATTTTCGACTGGTGTCCTGGGTATAACCGGCAAACAAGAATTGCCCAAAGTGGATATGAAAAAGTATGCCCTCTTCGTACTAAAAAACGGTAGCAACGAGGAAAAGCGAGAGCTAATTAATCATATTAACTCTCGGTTGACTCTCGCCGGAGGACGGATCATAGATTGTTCTTCATCCAAGTCGTAACATCGCTCGAAACGTTCAAAGAAGACCAGTTGACTCCGGTGACATCCAAAACGAGAAGCTTATCGTTCGAGTCCATCGCGGATTTGAGGGCATCACGAACCGAAGGTACGGTGTCGCTCGTTTTCACGAACCAGAACGATTCCAATGGCTTTGCCCATGTGCCGAGCGCCTTGATCTTGTCGATCAGCTTTTTGTAGCTGTCGCTCGTTTCGGGGCCACCGAGGTCATAACTGATAAGAAGTGTGCGGGACATATATAGAGAATTGGAAGGAATTAAAAACAATTTCATTGTCTCTTTTCGTGATCATTTGTCAAAATAACAAAATACTCTGTTGACCATACATATTTGTGATACTAATATTATTTTTGCATGGCTGAATCTGCCAACAAAGGTGCAAAAGTTAATGGCAATAGCGTTGCAGAGATACGTGCGAAGCTGCGCGAAATGCGGAAAGTAATAGGGAAGAAAATCCGTCTACAGAGGAAGAAGAGGGATATGGATACAAAGATTCTTGCTCGCAAAATCGGTCTTTCGCAGGGATCCGTGTCGAATATCGAGAAAGGGAGACAGTCTGTGACAGCCGAACGACTGTGGCAGATAGCGCTCGCGCTTGGATGTACGCCCAATGATTTGCTTCCTCCGGTTCCTGACAACTTCAAAGATTATGAAGCGAACCTGAGGAAGCTAGAGACTTCCGATGCAGAAGAATTTGCAAAGAGTGTCATACTTTCTTCCGATTCAGTAAAATGACCACCGAAATGATCTACAGCACTATCGAAGACATGGCTACCAAGGTACTCAAGGATCATAAGATCACTGAGGCCCCCATTGACCCGAAAAAAGTTGCGGAGCTGATAGGACTGTCGGTTGTCGAAGTGCCACACGATAACGATGACCTTTGCGGTCTGCTGTTAAAAGGTGACAAGAAAGCCATAATCGGGGTGAATGCTCTGCATCACAGCAATAGAAAGCGTTTCACAATCGCCCATGAAATAGGCCACTACTTGCTCCATAAAAATGAAAATACTTTCTTGGATCACCATGAAAATTTTGACATGGTAAAATTCAGAAAAAATTCTTCCCCTAAGACGCAGGAGGAGAGAGAGGCCAATAGTTTTGCTGCCGCATTACTAATGCCTGCTAAGTTACTAAAGAAGAATTTTACTTCTCTACAGGGAGTTATGTCGAATTCTCAGGAAATTATTCAATTATTGGCAAAAAAATATGCAGTCAGTCCTGATGCAATGAGGTACCGATTAATTAATTTGCAACTTATTAGTGCTCACAATTAAGCAGATGGATGTTTAATCATTGCTATCCAAGATGTGCACAAATCGTTTTCCTCAGTCTCTAATAACACCTTAATGCTTTTTGCGACATTGAAAAAGGTGAAGTTAACTGTATTGCCTTGTCTTCCACAAAAACTGAAGACATCATATTTTATATGAGTTCACCTTCTATCGTACAAAAGACGAAAACCATCTATTTTCCTCCAGAAAGAACCAAGAATGGGGAATCAACCAGAATAAGCTTTTCAATTCCACAAGAAAGACACGAGATCGAGCCGGACTTTCATAAATGGATTGATGCTGCTTCTAGCCGAGAGATTCGATCTGTAATGAATGATCCGTTTCTTGAGGATTTAATTGATAAGGCGAAAACGGAGAACCGTACCTTGAGCAATTTTATAACGAGTATTTTAATTAATAATTACTTAAAGCAACGTCCTGTAGAAGAACCACAACTAAGCCTTCCAATAGTTAGCGACCCAGATCTAACAGTTGGTTTAACATTTAAGGATAGCAAGAAAAGTCCGGTGCATCGATGGTATCCATATGTTGAGGGTTTTTCCTCTAAATATGTGCAAGAAACGCTCAATAAGCACGCACAAGATGCCAGAAACATTTACGACCCATTTGGTGGTGCAGGTACTGCTCAACTTACAGCATCAATCATGGGTATTCCGTCATACTATTCTGAAATAAATCCATTCATGAGCTTTATAGCTTCAACAAAAGTAAATTCTGTAGCATGGGCCAAAAAGAATAAAGAACTTTTTGCTCAATTAATTGATATATTTAAGGAATCGCTCGGTGACACTAATTTTCAAAAAAGATCTAAAAATATTAATCTGAAAACTTATTATGAGGCCTTTGACGACAGAGATTTTTTTGAAGAGAAGCACTTGCGAGACTTACTAGCCGCTAAAGAAATTGTTAAGCAAATAACAGAAGAATATCCGCATGCTCAAGCCATTTTCCTATTGGCGATTTCATCAATTGTGGTTCTTTCTTCTAACATGACACGCCGTGCTGACCTGAGGAGGAGGAGAGATGATGAATATAAGAATAGAGTCGTAAATGTGCCACAATATATTCAGTCAAAGCTGACTGAAATTGAATCAGACATAGCTCAGATACAAACAGAAAAGATGGCAACAACAGAATTAATTTCTGAGGACGTAAGATTAATTCCTCCGACTTACTTCAACTTCTTCGACATTGCTATTACATCGCCCCCGTATCTCAATGGCACCAATTATTTCCGCAATACAAAATTAGAATTATGGTTTTTGGATTATTTAAAAAGCGAAAAGGAACTCAGTAATTTTACTGATAAAGGTATCACAGCCGGAATCAACAATGTCAGACTAAACAGAGAATGTCTCCTATTTGAACCTGTTGAAGGTTTTGTGCAAAAGCTTGAAGTGGTATCTCCAGATCGTAGGATTCCACTCTTAGTTAGGCAGTATTTCTCCGACATGTTTAGCATGTTCCAAAATGTAAGCTTGGCATTGAAAGATGGCGGGAAATTTATAATGGATATTGGTGATTCAAAGTTCTATGGAGTTCATGTTCCAACGGATAAGTTGCTTTGTTATGTGGCAGAAAAAGCTGGATTTGAAATTATTGAAATTAATTATCTGGCTAGAAGATATTCAAAGGACAAGACACCCCTCGTTCAACTTGAACTAATCTTCAAAAAAAAGAAAAGTTTGGGTCAAAAGCAGCCAGGCTCAAATACTTATGAAGACAGTATTAAGTTTTTCCGCGATGAGGTTCCGTATAAAAAAAATGAGTATGCCAGTAGAGCATGGGGCCACGAATTACACTCAATCTGCTCATACCAAGGCAAATTAAAGCCGTCGATTGCGTATTGGCTCATTGAGTTGTTCAGCAAGAAAGGTGATGTAGTCCTAGACCCCTTAGGGGGCGTAGGAACAATTCCATTAGAGGCAAGTATTAATGGGCGTCTGGGTATTTCAAATGACAAAAGTCCATTGGCATTTTCGATTGCGTCATCAAAATTGTTTGCCTCTAAGTTCAAGAATTGGAAAAAAGCGCTTAAGGATTTTGATATAGCTTTGCAGAAAATCTGCCTAGAAGATCACGATGTTGCTGCTGCTGAATTTGGATTAAATGCAAAAGTTAAGGATTACTATCACCCCCAAACTCTCGAGGAGGTGCTTAAGGCAAGAAAATATTTTTTGAATAAGAAAGAAATGTCTCCTACTGATTTTCTGATAAAATCATGCATTTTGCACATTCTGCATGGCAATAGACCGTACGCTCTTTCGCGTACGTCACATCCAATTACCCCATTTAGTCCAAAGGGCCCGGCAATCTATAAATCGCTTGTATCACATGTGGAAGACAAGATTTTAAAAACAGTTTCAGAAATCATTCCTAATGAGTATACGGATGGCATTTCTTACCACGGCGATTTCCGAGACTTAATTACCAAAATGGATCGAAAGGTGGATGTCATTATTACTTCACCTCCTTTTCTTGGCATGAGATTTGATCGTCCAAACTGGTTGCGACTTTGGTTTTGTGGTTGGGTGGCTGAGTCGTTTCATGTTGAAAGCAAATCATTTCTTGAGAGGCAACAAACCAAAGACATGAACGTTTACGCTAGTTTTTATGATACCTGCCATGCATTACTACAAGATAAGGGGAAATTGATAATTCACGTTGGAGGTTCGGATGAGCATAATATGGTTCAAGAATTAGAAATACTCGGCGGCAAAATCTTTCGGCATGTTGATACCGTTATTGAAGATGTCGAGAGTGTTGAAAAGCATGGGATAAAAGACAAAGGTCTTACGAAAACCCATAATTACTTATTTTTTGAAAGATCTTGATTAAAAGGTTTTTTGTAGCCGCTGTTTTTCATTGAGGCGCACTTATCGCAACGACTTACGTTGAGCCATCCCTTCTTATGGCAGTAATCCAATCTCTCTTGCGAGATTGGAGAATGACAATCAATGCACCTTTTTTCTGATGGAGTATCCGTCATAAATCATTTCTAAGGGTACATGGCTGTTCAATCCTATTTCACAGGATCCGGACGTTCTGCGAGTGCCCGCTTTAACTGTTTATATGCGGTTTTGTCCTTTGCTTCCAGCAATGCGAATAGATCGATTTTAGGTCTATATTCTTTGATTTTTCTTGCCGTTGCCGCAAAAGCTTTTGGATCCCATGATCGCGCATAAATCTCAATATCCTTGATCATTCTATGAAGCTCAACTTCATTAACATCTTTTTTGGTTAATTGTTCCAAAGATAATCCCGTGACCTTGGATAGTTCCTTCAGTTGCATAGACGTGTATGCATCAACAGGAAATCGATCTGTTTTATAGTTATTACATACTGCACAAAGGCACGTTGCATGTTCGTCTATCGGATAAAGATAGGCCATCGGACGTGTGTGGTCTAAATGGACCTCTTTGAGTTGGAGAGGCTTCTTGCAGCGGAAGCACTTCCTTCCAAACCTTTCCCAAATAATACCTTTCAGACCAGCGCCCTGTCTGTCTTTAATCTTCTGAAGAATTTCAGGCTCACGCAAAAATAAGCTCCTTTCGCGCGTAATAACAGATGATTCATGAAGTTGGTCTACAGTTCTAAGTGGATTAAATGAATCGTTTATTCGCCATTTCTTACAAGCCCTACACTCATTCTGATGACCACTAATTTTGGCGTTGTGCTTATGGAATGAAAGAACTCCCGGCTTTTTGGGATCAAGTGGAAGTTTCCGTTGGCAGTAGGCACATTTTTTAAGATGGATGATTCGTTTGGAGGCAGCAATTAAAACGCAATTTTTCAAATCACTTATAGTAAGATTCTCATCAATTGCTGAAGCATGAGATAGATAGAGAGTTTCAGGCATGAGATGAATTTGGCTCAATATTTCCTCCGTTGGATTACTTTTCTTTATCTTTTCCGGCAGTGCCAAGATGCTTATGTTCAGACCCCATATAAATAAACTACAAGACTTATCCACTGACATTGTCACTTTCACTTCAGATGCATCCTGACCGACGCTGAGATATTTCCCAAATCGAGTCCATTCTTTTCCAATATTGATACCTGTCTCAGATTTACTATTACCATCTTGAGTGATTGAAATGCCTAGATTTATATCATGGTCTGCACTTAAAAATGCGCCTATTCCCACGAGGCCGAATTCTGACTCCACTTTTGATAACCGGTATGAAAAAGATAGCTGACCCGTTTTTTTGAAAAGCACCGCAGCAGTATTTACTTCAGTGATTGTTTGATAATCGCGCTTTGAAAGCACGGTATCTTTTCGAGACTGTTTTGCGAGTCTTCTCATGCAAAGGATTATGTCACAGCGTCTGTGACTTAGCACCCTTTAGTTGACATTAAAATATACTCGCAAACTTCGATGTTATGTCTGGATTATAAAAAAAGTTATTTCACCCCCTGAGGATTTGGAAATTTATATTTGCACTGAAAGCAGGTGTACTTCTTAGCTTTAGATAAAGAACCGATAAGCACCAGAAGTATGCCAAGGGGAATGAAAATCAATGGAAAAACAAAGACTCCCAGCAAAGCGCCCCCGATCATCATTAGGATGCCCAAGAGAATCACGATCTTCTTATCACTGGAAGTTTTGAAGCTGTGACATTTCGGACATTCGACCTGTGCCATATTGAGGGGGGGAAAGAATTTGAAAACAGTTTAATCATAACAGATAGTGTTCATATGTGTAGTATCTATGACGATACTACCTAGACATAGGTAAACACCATAGCCTGATAAATCAAGTCCTCAGGCTTATGGAACCATTTCCAAAAGTTCTCAGCATTGGCGAAGTCCAGCATAACTTGGGCATATCTCGTTCACGCGTGGAGCATTTCGTGAAGTCAGGAAAGCTTCGGTATCAAGACACGCTCGCCGGAAAGATTTTCCTCCTTTCCGATGTGCTTACCCTCAAAAAGGAGAGGCAGAAGAGAGCAAGGCTTGATCCGCGGATCAAGCGAGGGCGATGATGCGGAGAGAGGTTCTGGGTTGGTAGAAGTAAAAAACTGGCTATTCAGCCATGAATCTTCCGTGGGTCGGGGCCGTATGAATTCTTCTCCTTGATGACTCCATCAAGACGCTGGACGGTAAGCTCTTCGCCTCGGCGTCGGGCCATATCGCGAGCAATCTCTTTGGCATCCTCTTTGGTATGTGTCACGGCAGCAGCGCGGGTAGCTCCGGCAGCTCTCACAATCCATTCGCGGTGTCCGTTGCTGTGACGAGGGGATACAAATCGTTGTGGCATAAAATCGTGGTGAAGACCAACCCAGAACTTCATTCTCCATCACAGAAAACGAGGAATGGGGTTTCCGCGTTACGAAAAATCATAAGAAAATAGAAAGGCACGTGGGTCACCAAGCTGTTCCTCTTGGATAGGCACGTGGGTCTATTAACACCAGAACTAGTGGCTGGGGAGGAGGGATTCGAACCCCCGTATGCCTGCTCCAGAGGCAGGTGCCTTACCGCTTGGCTACTCCCCAATGTGGCCGAAACTATACCTGAAGAATTATCTGCGAAGGTCCTCCGTAGCCTTGCGCGAAGGATGGACCACTTGCCTGCCCGTCCGAAGCCCGGAGGGCGAAGGCGGGGCTACTCCCCAATGCGAAACAGCTCTGACGCGCGGCAGAGTATAGGAAGGAAGGCGTGAGAGGCCAAGGAGTTTCACTGCGCCGTCCAGATCTCGATCCAGCAGATCGCGCCGCCGCAACCGCCGTTATCAATGGAAATCCCCGTCAATTCCCGCCCGTCGATGTCGCCCATCGCGAGCACGGCGTTCTCCGTGGCGAAGGCCAGGCTGATCGCGCCGTCCGCCGCGCCCGGCGCGACATCGCCGATGACGGCGAACTCCGCCGTTTCCAGGACGGGGAGCACGACGTTGATCCTGTCGATGATCCCGACCGATCCCCGGATGCGGCCGGAGGGGGAAACGACGGCATCGCCGCGCAGCACCCGCAGGTTGGAGAGGTTGCGAATCGATCCGGTGTCGGCGCGCAGCGTGAGGCCGATGAGCGCGACGTCCTGGCGGCCCGCGGTCGCGCGGAAGCGCATCAGGACTTTCCCGCGCTGGCCCGGCACGACATCGTCGTCGGGCACGGAGATTTCCTCGATGCGCAGGTAGCCGCGCCGGACGGTTTCGCCGGTCGTCGACGGAATAGCAGGAACTGGCGCGCGCCGAGGCGCGCGCACTCTGCGTAGGAGCGTCCGCCGCGACAGACGTGTGACGGAGGCGCTCGAGCCGGCGGAGCCCTGCGCCTGCGCCGGTATCGGCAAGGCCGCCAGCACCAGCGCACAGACAAGGAAAGTGGTCATCACCCGCCGCATGCCTCTACTGTCCGCTGCCTGCTGCCCACTGTCTACTGCCCGCCATCTCATCCTTCCTCATCCTTCTGGTACTCCTCCCGCGATTGCTTACGCGACTCCTCACTCCGCCGTTCCTTCTTGATCTCCTGTTCGGGCGTCGCCTTCTCGCGCGCCGTCAGCACGTCCTGCATTTCCTCCTCCTTCTGTGTCTGCGTGGTCATGGTCTTTCCCTCATCGCTGGCAGCGTCCTTGTCGGCGAGTTGCTGCTTGAGCAACGCGAGCTTCACGTCTTTCTTCTTCTCCTCGCGCCTGCGCTTGCGGTCGACGAGTTCCTTGGGCGGCATCGCGACGCCGCTCTGTTCGAGCCGCTGTGTGATGCCCATGTCGAGATCGTCATCATCGGAATCTCCAACCATGTCGGGATTGTATATCCGGTCATTGGAAGACCGAAGCACGAAACTCGAAATCCGAGCACGTTTCGAACATTCGAATTTCCAAATTTGTTCGAGATTCGGATTTCGGTTTTTTTTTGTATGAACAGAGTAGTTGCCGGATGACGGCAGGCGAATACCCTGCAATATCGTCGCATTGCTGTCCAGACATGCTTCTTCTCCTCCGCCGTTTTTTGCTAGAGTGGAGGAAAGATGTCTTCGCGTTCCAGCGTCGGCGCGTTCCTGACGATTGCGGTCTTCACGGCTATCGGTGCCGTGGTGCTTCGCCAGTCATTGACCTTCCCGATTCCGCAGGGCGACCCGCGCTTGAGTGCGCAATTGCCGAGTGCCTCATCGGATGCAGCACCAGACCAATCAGCAACATCCGCTGAGACAACAACGTCGACCGCAACAACGTCGAGCACCACGTCGACTCCCGCCCCCTATTGCGGCGATGGCATCCGGCAGTCGAATGAGGCGTGCGACCCCAACTACGGACCGGACATTCCCGTTTGCACGAGGGCGTGCGAGCTGGCGTCGACGAACCAGGGCGACTCCGGCGGAGGCGGCGGGCATGCCGGCGGGTATCCCGAAGAGCCCAGTTCAACGAGCACCAGCCGCTGGCACGGAGGCATCGGCCCGCGGACGAGTCAGAGCGCCATGACCGCACCGCGTTTCGTCTGGTGCTGTCCCGACGGTGCGTGGGAGACGCTCGATTCCCTGGTGAAGGTGGGAGAGTGCCCGGGCATCTCCTACAATCCCGCGCGCGTGACGAAGCAGGAGGCGGATCGGCGCTGCCGCCCGCAGGTGTACTGCTGCCGGCACTTCCAGTGCGAGCGGCAATCCACCCAGTACTTTGCGATCACGCTGGACCAAGCCGCGCGTTGCGTGCAGGGCGGCGACGGCGCGATCTTCAACGGCGATAATCCCGTCGCCTGCGCGTACATGTGCCAATCCTCCTAAATGCCTCCTTCCGATCAGTCCATGGCTTCCCCCAAACGTTCACGTCGGCGATTCGGACTGATCGCGGCGGGCATCATCATCGCCGTCAGCGCGGCGCTGTTCCTCTTGCCGGACGGCAGGAGCGGTGAAATGGAAATCGCCCAGGTGCAAGGATGGTGCTGCGTGGAGTCGGGTTCATCGTGCCTTGCCGGTTACAGCATCCTCGACTGCTACAATGCCGGAGCCGTCGCGTTCGACGTCTCCGAGAAATTCTGTTCCCTCGCGTGCTCCGCGTCCCAGTAACCATGCGTCCGATTCCCGTCATCACCGGCGTCCTCGTCGCGGTTGCCATCACGGCGAACGGCGCGGTCGATCTGTGGGCGCAGACCGCGACCGATCGGATGGACGTGACGCTGCCGGGAATGGAGGGTCAGGCCTGCTGCGTGCAACAGGGGCAACCCTGCGCCGCCGGGTACTCGGAAATGGAATGCCTCTTCGATGCGGGTGGATTCCTCTGGAGCGGATCGACGGATGAATGCAATGCGGCGTGTCTGCTGACGCCCGCATTCCCGCCGGTTCCGCCGGTCGGTGAACCGTTGCCGATTGGCGAGCCGCCGCCGGGCGGAGGGGTGATGGGGGGCGGCGCGGTCGGCGGCACCGGATCGGGCGGCGCGATCGGCGTGGTCATCTTGCCCGGCCCAACGCCGGGCCCCACGCCGGGTACCGGAACCAACGGAACGTTCGGCCTGTTCGGCGGCGGTTGGATCGGGATCTTCGGAGGAGGGTTGTTCTCTGGGGGCATTGGGACGCCGGGGGGCATCGGCACACAGGGCACTCCCGGTGGTCAGATCCAAGGTGGCATTGGCACACAGGGCACTCCCGGTGGTCAGATCCAAGGTGGCATTGGCACACAGGGCACTCCCGGTGGTCAGATCCAAGGTGGCATTGGCACTCCCTCGGGAGGTACAACCGGTTCTTTGCCGCAATGCAGCGACAACTCGGACAACGACGGCGACACCCTTGTGGACCTCTTCGATCCCGGCTGCTCCAACAGTCAGGACAATGACGAGACGCACACGGGCCAGATCGGCGGCACGGGCACACCGACCGGCGGCGGCGTAGGCGGTCCGCTTCCGCAGTGCGGCGACGGCGCGGATAACGACGGTGACAGTGCGGTCGATTACCCCAATGACTTCGGTTGCAGCGGGACGAATGATGCGGACGAGAACATGCCCAAGGCCCAGTGCCAGGATGGCAGCGACAATGACGGCGATGGCAAAATCGACATGAACGACTCCGGCTGCTCGGGCAATCAGGACAATGACGAAGCCGGCGGCGGCGCAGGGGGTACCAGCGCGTCTTCCACGACATCGTCCACCACGTCCACCGGCGGTACCGGCGGAACGGGCGGCACGGGCACACCGACGACCGGCGGCGGCATCGGTGGCGGGTCTTCGACGACCTCGGTGACGTCGACGTCCACCTCTTCGACATCGACCTCGTCCTCCAGCCGCTCCGGGACTCCGTTGCCGGAGCCCATCATCGGACGTTCTACGTCTTCGTCCAGCAGCAGCGTCGAGAGGGACAAGATCGTCGTGCAGTGCTGCCGCGGCAACGGATGGTTCGAAACGAAGCTCGTGGAATGTCTGTCGAGGGAAAATCCGGGTGCTGCCGTCCCGCAGGACTTCGATACATCGACGCTGGCTTGCGGGGCACGGGAAGTCGTCGCCGGCGATTGCGCGCGATGCGGTGCGGGACTCTTCAATTTCTTCTGCGACGAGGATGAGTGTGACGATCTGGCCGGCGAGGCAGGCCTCTGCAATTTCATTGAGCAAGGATCCATGTGTGTTCCGACACCCCAGGCCGCTCAAAATGTTGAGAACGAAGGTGTGTATTGCTGTCGTGGAGAGGGATGGGAGATGACGGGCCTGGGCGAGTGCATCACCGGCAGCCCCGCAGGCGTGGTTGTTCCGCTGACGACGGATGTCTCCCAGCTGGCCTGCGGCGGTGGACAGGACGATAACGGCGAGAGCCATTGCGACCGCTGCGGTGAAGGATTCTGGAACGTCTGCACGCCCGATGAATGTCAGGGCCTGGGCACTCCGCAGCACGCCTGCACCTACCATCCGATGACGCTCTCGTGTACGGAAGAAGAGGAAGAATAGCTTTGTCATGGTGAGGTGCGAGGGCCCGCAGGCCGAGCCATTGCCTGTGGTGAGCATGCCGAACCAAACCATGCAAGGCGGATGCTTTCGACGTGCCACAGCGGCTCGCTCCACCCTCTCCCCCCGGGAGATGGGGAATGGGGGTGAGGGGACCTCATTTTCGTGAGCCAAAGGCGCCATCATGGAAACCTCCCTTGTCTATTGACAGTTGCTAAAAATCGCGTATTATTGCGAATTAGTTCAAAGACAAGTTCTTTGACAGCAACGGGTGCAAACACGGGACGATACGCGGCTTCCCGGTTTTGCATTCTTGAATTTTTGAGAATGCAGCATCGGGAGGCCAGTTTTGCCGTCGTCCCGAATAGATCGACTGCATGTGCAGTCGTTTCCTCGATAACCCTATTGGAGTTTGTCATGAAGCGTTTCATCAGTCTGTGTGTGTTGGTGTTCGTCGCCCCTTGGCTCTATGGGGAGCCCAAGGAAGTTGCCACGGTCAAGAAGGATTCGCCGGACATTGCCAAGGCCAAGAAGGCCATGGAAGCCGTCAAGGATGCCGGGTATCTCGTCATCGACGAGTATGATCCCGGCAAGGAAGGAAAAGGAATGCTCTGTCGGCAGGTCATTATGCCCAATGCGTGGAAGTGTTACAGCATCGAGCGGTTCACCCAAATCCGCAAAGTGCAGGTTGGCAGAGGTGGAGGAACGTTTTCCGTCCTTATTCCTTGCCCGACGGATGTCGGTGACCAAGGACATCTTGCTACCTCCATTGCTGTTATCACGATGGGCAACGGCAACGGCCCGGGCGGACCCATGAACAAGGACAAGTACACGATGCGCATCGTGTACGGGAAGTCCGGCGAAGGGGGAAAGAATCCCCATCGCAATCCGTTCGTTCTGGTGGAAGTAACCGATCCTCCGGCCAGCGGATTTGATGTTCGTACGACGTCCTGGCTCATGATGCCGACGTCCACCATGCAACCCGCGCAGGCGGCGCAGTACATCCGTTCGAAGTCCCTCTCGAGCGCGGGCGTCACCAAGTTCATGAAGGATCATGGACTTGAACCCTTCAAGCATTGGCACGATGCCAAGCCCGGCAAGGAACTCCAGAGACTCCTGGATGAGGAGAAGAAGAAGTGCAAGACGCCGTGGGATTACTTCGATTTCGCGGCAAAAGCCGGGTTGGGAGTTAGATATGATGCGGCCGTCTTTACACATGATCCTGACGCTGTTGCTACCAACAACCGCGGAGATTGTGGCGGCAGAGCATCGTTAGCGAAACGCCTCGGTTGTGGATGGATCGAGTACGTCGAGGGGTATGTACAGGGCATGGATGAAAAATTCGGCGGGAAGCATGGATGGAATCTTGGCTTCACGAACAATGGAATATTTGTTCTAGATGCCGGCGGCTCATACATTGGCCCTCAAACAACAAACTTCATTGTCACCACCATGGGTGGATGGAATGAAGTCCCCGACTTTGCCCTGAAGTTCGAGCCTAACCATGGGATAAATGGTGGATGTTTTTCTGGCTTGAATGCAGACTTTACTTTTCTGCACATGAAGGATGCCAGCGAAGTGAAGCTCGAGAAAGGGCCGTTGCTCGATTACTTCAACGCCCGCGTAGCCTTGAGGAAGAAAGTCTACGCGCCCAAGTAACTACGAAATGCACTCGTTGCATTTACCCCCGAGGCCATTGGCTTCGGGGGATTTCTCGATGTGATTTCGTGTCATGGTGAGCCTGACGAACCACGCACGGAAGCGGTATGCGAACGCATGCCGCCCCTCGTCAGGCTCGGGGTGACATTCATGGAGCTTGGGGTGACAGGTTTGGTTTGTCTGAAACCACCTTCCCATTATTGCTT
Source organism: Candidatus Peregrinibacteria bacterium Gr01-1014_25 (assembly GCA_007376205.1). Lineage (GTDB taxonomy): Bacteria > Patescibacteriota > Gracilibacteria > Peribacterales > Peribacteraceae > VMFU01. The sequence goes on along the minus strand of VMFU01000002.1, from coordinate 5,807 downwards.
CCCATTGCTTCTCCCCGGGTTTACACTTCCGTTCATGGAGCAGCGACGTCTGCACCCCGCGTTCACCGCAGCCATCGTTGCCGCCGTCATCGTCGGCGGCGTTGCCCTTGTGCAGTCGGGTATTCCGCAGATGCCGGGCTCTTTCCTGGCGCAGTCGGGAGGAACGGGAGGAGGGAGCGAAGTGCCGGAGCGCGACCGATACAGAGGGTATTGCTGTGCGTACACTCCGGATTCGGGGGAATGTGGCGAGGAGACCGTGACCTACGGCAGCTGCGAAGACCAAGGGAAAGCACTGGAGGAATTGGGAGGCGGTGCCATTTTCTTCGGCGAAGATGCCTCGTCGCTTCCTGGGGGACTCACGCCATACGAAGCGTGCTGGGATGCGTGTGATGAGTACAATGTGACGTATTCGACGTCGAGTGCGGGCGCTATTGGTGGCGGGGGCACTGGTGGCACTTCGTACCCCACCTCCCGCAGCACCTCTTCCAGGCCCACATCCTATTCCACGACTTCATACCCGGCGACCAGTTACCCGGCGACGTCCTATCCTCCTACGTCGTATTCCACGACGACCTCCTATTCCACAACGACGTCTTACAGCACGTCGTCCACGTCCACATCGACGTCCAGCACGACATCTTCTTCCACGTCCTCTTCCTCCTCTTCGACGGGGGGTGAGTACTGGTGCTGCACGGGGTCATGGGGGAAATCGGGTCTGTTCTCCTGCATCTTGAGCGGAGGCGTCGGACCCCGCGTGGACAAAACCAAGCCGTACGAAGGCAAGCCTCAACCGCGCAACGACTACGGGCAGATCGATCCCGACGGCTACGACGGTTGCGCCGCGGCTCCGGGAGGGAGTTGCTCGGCGTGCAAGGACTGCGGCAGCGGCGTGTTCAACATCTGCGATGCCAGCGAGTGCTCGGCCATGGGAGGAGGGAGCAAGTGCCAGTCGGAGCAGAGCACGTTCGATTCCATCATCGGCAGTCTCACGTTCGGTAGCGTTGAGATGGCGTCGTGCAGCCCCTCTCCCGAGAACTGTGCGACGTGCGACGTGTGTGAGGCGATTGATGATGAAGACAAGTGTAATACGGCGAAAAGTGAGAATGGCTCGATGCTGTGCGAGTGGTCCGAAGGTTCGTGGTACTTCGCGTATCTTGATAAGGGATGCTACGAAGGCACTGCTTGCACAACGACGGTGTCGTGCGCTGTGGCTCGGGGCGAGTGCATAGAGCAAACGGAGGCGATGTGCATTCACGAAGTTGTCGAGGAATGGTGTGAGGATGAATCGTACTTCCTCTACTAGCCGTGGCTGTCTTGCAATTTTCAAAACGGCACCACATCATCATCGCCCTTGGCATTGGGGTTGTAGGACTTTTTTTTGTTGCGCAGAAGTGGAATCCATGGTCGTTGCCTGCCGCAAACGTGGCGCCAAAAGATTTCTGTTGTATGCAATTCGGTAATGCTTGCACCCCAGCACCAGCGGATACCGGCAAGTGTCCCGATGGCCGAAAATTTGCCACACCGGACGAAGCCACATGCAACCAATTCTGCAAAAGTCCGGATTGTAGCAAATGTGGAGAATGCAAGAAGGCCGATGGTTCCCCCTGCGATAAAGAAGCCTGTGAGAGAGTAAAAATTAAAGAAGGGAAAGATAAGGGTCAACGTGTCTGTGCATGGACCAAATATCCTTATGAAGCGGACGGCAAAGAACGATGTCTTCCCAATGAAGATGTTTGTGTCGTGTGCGCTATGACAGCACAACGCGGAGCAGATCATAAGTGTGAATTTGTGTACAATACGGAATTTTTGGTTCCGAATCAGATATGTGGCAAGGACGGGAAATATCTCGATGATGTGTATTTTTTAGACATCGACTCGTGTGAGTCGGGTGTGAACTGGGGGTATTGCTGCCGAGCAGGTCAAGGACTGGACAAAGGAGTATGCACTGTGGGCAGAAAAGATATCGATGGCAATCTTCAAGAAAAGGTGAAAAAATCCATCTGCGAAGGGCCGCCAAAAGATAAATATTACTATGCGTATTCAGCAAAGAATGAAGAGTCCAGAAAACAATGCCAGGAACAGGCACCAATGAACTGCAAGTCCGAGTATTTTTGTGTCTTCAAGGAAAAGGATCGCGCCAGTGCAAGCTGCCAAGCCGGTCCTGCGCAGAAATATTTACCGTTCAAGTTGGATAAAGACAACTTCCCGACGGTTGAGAAAAATCGCATGGCAACGAATAGGACGTATGACAACGAAGGATGCGCGAAACCCGGTGAAATTGGCACCGACTGCATCAATATCCCCGCACCAAAAGATTACTGCTGTGTGAACAAAGGGAAGCCGACCTTCAAGTGCGTGCTGGCTGACCCGCAGTCGGACGACAAAGGCACGAAACCGGTATGCAAGGACGGTGAGCTTGCCAAGGGAAAGACAGAAGAAAAGTGCAAGACCGAATGCAAGCCTGTTGCTGGCCAGCAAATTGGCGGTGGCCAGCCTCCTCCTGGTGGCGGTGGCGGCATCCCGGGTGGTGGCGGTGGCGGCATCCCGGGTGGTGGCGGTGGCGGCATCCCGGGTGGTGGCGGTGGCACGCCGGGTGGCGGCGCTACGGGCACGACATCGGGAACAACCGGCGGCACGTCGGGTACGACCTCGGGCACCACAGGAGGGACGACGGGTGGTACGACGGGCGGTTCCGTAGCAACGACGACGTCGCGTACATCCACCACCTCGCGTACGTCCACCACATCCCGCTCCACCTCATCGACGACGTCCAGGAGTTCTACCGGTTCCACCACAACCAGCCGCTCTACGTCAACGTCCTCCACCACGAGCCGTTCCACCTCGACATCGAGTACGACGTCCCTGACGACAAGCCGTTCGACGACGACCAGCTCCTCCACGGGCTCCACCACGTCTTCGACGACCAGCCGGTCGACCACCTCCGCCACCACGTCTGCCACGACGTCGCGCCCGACGACGTCCTCCACCACCTCCCGCCCGACGACCTCTTCCACGACGTCCCGAACGTCCACGACGTCGCGTACATCCACCACCTCGCGTACGACGACCACATCCCGCAGCACATCATCGACGTCCTCCATCCGCCGCCCGTACTGCGGCGATGGCAGGAAAGATGCCGGCGAGCAGTGTGGCGAGCCCGGCCTGGAGTGCCCCGACTACCAGACGTGCGACAATCTCCTCTGTCGGTGTTCGGGAGGGCCGCGGTGCGGCGATGGGAACATCGATCGCGGCGAGGAATGCGGCGAGCCGGATCTTTCCTGCCCGGCAAACGAGACGTGCGACAGCGTCGCCTGTCTCTGCGAGCCGCAGGAGCGTCGGCCGTACTGTGGCGACGGCAGGGCCGATCCGGGCGAGCAGTGCAATGAGCCCGGGCTGGTCTGCCCCATCGAGCAGACGTGCAACACCTCCACGTGCTTCTGTTCCGGCGGGCCGTTCTGCGGTGACGGCAAGGCCGATCCGGGCGAGCAGTGCAACGAACCGGGCCTGTCCTGCGGCGCCGGCAAGCTCTGCGAAAGGAGAACATGCCTGTGCGTGATGATCCCACCCGAGCCGCGCTGTGGCGACGGCACCCTGGATGCGGGTGAAGAGTGTGACGACGGCAATGCCCGCGACGGCGACGGCTGCGACACGTTGTGTCGCCTGGAACAGGGCTTTTGTGGCGACGGCATCGTGCAAACGGCCCTGGGCGAACAGTGTGAGCCGAGCACGCACAATCCGAACTTGATCTACGAGTGCACGCCTGCCTGTCGCTACCTGTCGCACTTCTGCGGGGATGGCTACCTGCAACCCGGCGAGGAGTGCGACGACGGCCCGAACAATTCCAACAGCCAGAATGCCCGTTGCCGCCTGGACTGCGCGCTCGCGCGGTGCGGCGACAGCATCCTCGATTCGGCGACCGAGCAGTGCGATGACGGCAACGTCGTGAACGGCGACGGATGCAGCGCCAGCTGCCGCCGCGAGCTGTCGCCCAGCGAGATGACGTTCCAGGGGTCCATCGTCGAACTGCCCTTCATTCGGCGGCCAGGCGAGCCCGTTGTCGTCACGCCGCCCACGACGACCGAAACGGGCCCGGGACTGATCGCGGTGATGGCCGCGGGAGCATCGGCGGGATACGCATGGGTTCGGAGGAGACGAAGGGGTATGTAGGGTAAGGGGGGTAGATGGGGTAAGGAGGGTATCTTGGGTAAATTGGGTAAGGTGAGTCAGGAAGGTAAAGTAAGAGCATGGTTTTGACTGCCAGGCAGGAACGGATGTTGCGCAAGCTCGTGGATGTTTTCTTGGACGAGAACAGCCGGATCAATTTGTCGGCGCACCGGACATCGGAGAGCTGCTGGACGGGCAACATCCTCGATTCCCTCGCCTTCCTCGATGTTCTTTCCCCAGGTCCGAATCCCGAATTCCGAATCCCGAGCGATTCGCTCCTCGACCTGGGCACCGGAGGCGGCTTCCCGGCGTTGCCGCTCGCCATCTGCCTGCCGGGCATGACCGTGACCGCGATGGATGCGACGCGGAAGAAAGTCGACGCCGTCCGGCGCATTGCGGATCGGTTGGCATTGCCGAATCTCCGCACCCTCGTCGGTCGGGCGGAGGACATCGGCCGCATGCCGCAGCACCGCGCACGCTACGATATCGTGACGTCCCGTGCCGTGGCGGCGCTTTCGACTCTGCTCGAATTCTGCGTGCCTCTGGCGCGCGTCGGCGGATGCGTCGTGCTATGGAAGAGCATGGATATTGACGAAGAATTGCGGACGAGCGCGAACGCGCAGAAGCAGCTGCACTGCAGCCTGGTGCAAACGCACCGGTACGATCTGGGCGGGAACTGGGGAACGCGGCAGCTGCTGGTCTTCCGGAAGGACAAAGCGACGCCCGCCGCCTACCCCCGCAGAACGGGCTTACCGGGCAAAGATCCACTGTAACAATCCCGCGCCTCGTCGGTCTCCTTGGTGTCCTTGGCGTCTTTGGTCTCCTATACTCAACACATGCCACACGCCAAGCGCATCGCGGAATTCCTCCTGGACATCGGCGCAGTCAAGCTCTCGCCACAGGAGCCCTTTACGTGGACCAGCGGCCTCAAGTCGCCCATCTACTGCGACAATCGGATGGTGTACAGCCACCCCCAGGCGCGCACGTTCGTCGTGAAGGCGTTGGCGGAGCGCGTGCGCGCTCTGCACATTCCGCCGGATGTCATCGCCGGAACGGCGACGGCGGCGATCGGATGGGCGGCCCTCGTCGCGGACAAGCTCGACCTGCCCTTCGTGTACGTCCGCGCCAAGTCCAAGGAGCACGGCATGGGCAAGCAGATCGAAGGGGACCTGCCCAGAGGCAGGCACGTCGTCGTGGTCGAGGATTTGCTGTCGACGGGCGGCAGCGCCGCCGCGACCGTGCAGGCGCTCCGCGGCGAGGGGCAGTGCGTCGTGACGGACGTCGTCTCCATCATGAGTTACGAGTTCATCGCCGCGCGGGAGAAGGCCATGGAACTGGCCGTGCACCTGCACCCTCTTACGACGGTCACGACGCTGCTCGACGTGGCGCAGGAGCAGGGCCGGCTCTCGCCATCCGACGTCCGGGACGTCGTGCAGTTTGTGAGGGAACCGGAGAGGTGGAGGTGATATTTTGCTTTTCCTTCAGCGTCTTCCCGTCCTTGTAGAGGCAGCAGCCCTGCCACTTCTTTGTCAGAGGCAGTCGCCCCCGTCCTTTCTTTGTCTCCCCGCAACAAAGAAAGGACGACAAAGAAAGTGCACCGCCGCCAATTCCTCCTCCATACCGCGCCGTGTCTCGTCGCCGGA
>VMFU01000009.1 GCA_007376205.1 Candidatus Peregrinibacteria bacterium Gr01-1014_25 | reverse complement strand
GGAACGCTCGTCTGGGAGGGCGCCGCAAGTGGCGCATCTCTCTACGTCGGTACGAGCATTAACGGTGCAGGTCTTACCGATTGTGATGCCGCCACCTCGACCCTCGCCTGGGACGCTACAACAGGTCGTTTCTCCTGCGGCAGTGACAGTGACACCACCTACACCGCCGCCCAAGGCCTTACCCTCACTGCTACCGCCTTCTCCCTCTCCTCGACCATCAGCGGCACTCTCCTCGAATTCCAGACCGTCTCGGGATCCCTCGTCCAAGCCCGCACCACCCTCGCCTCCTCGGGAACCCTCGTCGTCGAGGGTGCCATGAGTGGCGCCTCCCTCTACGTTGCTACTTCAGTCCAAGGTGCCGGTCTCACCGATTGCGATGCCGCAACCACATCCAAGCTTCTCTGGGACGCTACCTTGGGAAGATTCTCCTGCGGCACCGATACCGATACGACAAACGCTCCCGAAGTCGGTACCTCCTCCGCGCGCAAGATGTCCTGACGTCTTCGGGAACGCTCGTCTGGGAGGGCGCAGCCTCTGGCGCAAGTTTGTATGTTGCAACCTCTCTCAACGGCGTCGGTCTCACGGACTGTGATGTCGCTGGCACATCCAAGCTTCTCTGGGACGCTACCTTGGGAAGATTCTCCTGCGGCACCGATCAGAACAGCGCGGGTTCGCCCGAGGTTGGAACGTCGTCGTTCTCCGGCGGTGTTCTCCGTCTCGGCGACTCCCGCTACGTGAACACCTCCGGCGACACAATGACGGGAGCACTGACGATCAACGTCACCGGCGGCAATCCCAACACCCTCGGACTCAACGTCCTCAACGCCATCTCCGGCGCCGTCATCAGGGCGCAGAAAACCCTCGCCTCGTCCGGCACACTCGTCTGGGAGGGTGCCGCCTCCGGCGCCTCCCTCTACGTCGCCACCTCCCTCAACGGCGCAGGGCTTACGGACTGCGACACTGCCGCGACGAGCAAGCTCCTCTGGGACGCCTCGACCGGTCGCTTCTCCTGTGGAACGGACCAAAATTCGGGTGGAGGTGCACCCGAAGTCGGTACTATCACCTTCTCCGGTGGCGTACTGCGGCTGGGAGACTCCCGCTACGTCAACACCTCCGGCGACACGATGACGGGAGCACTGACGATCAACGTCACCGGCGGCAATCCCAACACCCTCGGACTCAACGTCCTCAACGCCATCTCCGGCGCTGTCATCAGGGCGCAGAAAACGTTGGCCTCGTCGGGTAATCTTGTCGTCGAGGGGACGATGTCGGGCAACAAGCTCTTTACGTCCTCGATGACGGGTGCGGGTCTCACCGATTGCGACACCGCCGGTTTCGCGCTCCAGTGGGACGACACGACGGAACGGTTCCTGTGCGACCAGATCGGCCCGGTCACCGTGGAGAAGAATGCTGACGAAAGCGTGACGAACTCCGCGGCGCTCCAGGATGACGATGCACTGCTCTTCGCCGCCTCGGCAAACACGGCTTACGTCATCGAAATGTACATTCGATGGGACACGGGGACCGATGCCGGCGGACCGATCCGCATTGGCTTCTCCATTCCCACGAATGCCTCTACCAGGCTGTATGTGGAACAGACCACGGGGACGGGAACGGCATTTAGCGATTGCTACGTTATCGCCCCTGCAACCGAAACATGCTTTGCGGATCAGTTGGGCATCGGCAACCCTGGATACATGGGGTACACCCGAGTGACGGGCGTACTCCAGACGTCGTCGACCGCCGCGAATTTCGTCTTCAGATGGGCACAGAGCACGGCAACGGCGGCCACGACGCACATCGTCCGCAAAAACTCCATTTTGCGCTACGCCAAACTCACGGGAGCGGCCGACCTTGCGGAAATCTACTACACGCGCGATCGCTTGCTCGAAGCGGGCGACATCGTCGCCATCGATCCATCGTTGCCCTTCGGCATTCGCAAGAGCGAGGGTCTGGGCGATGATCGCGTCATCGGCATCGTCTCGTCTGCGCCGAATATCGTCATGGGTGGCGGAGCGTCCGAAGGATACCCCGTGCCCGTTGCGCTCGCAGGACGGGTTCCTGTGCACGTCACCACGGAGAACGGTGCGATCGCTCCCGGTGATTTCCTTGCCCCGTCGTCGCTCTCCGGTGCCGCGATGAAAGCCCGCCGCGGCGATCCGATCATCGGTCAGGCGTACGAGGGCTTCGATGGCTCCGGCGTGGGCAAAGTGAATGCCTTCATCAAAAACTTCATGCTGGGGACCGCGGGCGGACTCGACCTGGTCGCAGGATCGGGATCGACCATCGAACACCTCAAAGCGGACAAGCAAGTCGTCCTCACTGCTGCCGATACCGAGAATCGTTCCCTGCTCATCCTCGATTCCGAGGAAACGAACGGCGCACAAGATATGCTCAAGATTGTCACCGACGTCGGTCATGACGAGAACACGGTCTTCCGCGTCAACGGCTCGGGAGCGGTGTATTCCGACAGTACGTTCAACAGCAACGGCGCGGACTACGCCGAATACTTCTATGTAAGCAGCGACAACCTGCGGCAAGGGGAACTGGTCTGCATTGACGTGACGCGTCCGAGCACGGTCCGGCGCTGCGATCGCGAGGCCGACGGGAATCTCGTCGGCATCGTGTCGAGCCCGTCCCAGGCAGCGTTCATCGGAAACAAGTTCTCCGGAGCCGAAGGGGTGCAAGTGCCCGGTACCGTCCTCGTGGGTCTCCTTGGCCAATTGTCGACGAAGGTCATCGTGACCGGCAGCGGGGCGATCCGACCCGGCGATGCTCTGACGTCAGCGGACAGGCCCGGATATGCGCGGCGTGCGCTGCCAGGAGAGCCGACCGTGGGCGTCGCCCTGGAAGGCTGGACTACAGGCGAGGGGACGATCGACGTTCTCATCGCGCGGCAGAACGAATCGGCGGCCGTCGCCACCCTGGAGCAGCATGTTGCCGATGCGATCGCGGCCATGGAGATCGACGACGAGATGCGCCTGAAAGCCCAGGAAGCGGTCGATCAGATCGATTTGGACGATCAGATCGCGGCGCAAGTGAGCGATCGACTCACGGATGCGTTCCTGTCAGAGAAAATTCGCAGTGTGCTGGAGACGATGACGGGAGCTGATCGTTTGGGAATCGGGAATAGGGATTCGGACAGAGGTGCCGCGGAAGATCTTACGTTGAGTGGATCTCTGCACGCGGCGGCGGGCATCAGCGCCGAGTCTATCGAAACGGCGACAACGCTCACCGTCGGCAGCGACGCGCGAGTCGTCGGCGATCTGCACGTCGACGGCATGTTCCACGTGCAAGACCTCTTCGTGCCGGGGACGTTCCGTGTCGATGGCAGCGCCGAAGTACTCGGACGCTTCGCGGCGCAGCACCTGCAGGCGAACGGCGGCGCGACGGTCTATGGGGCGCTGAATCTGTACGGCAACCTGCAGATGGGGTCGGGGTCGATTCTCATGGGCAGCGGGGCCGTCATCGATGCGCCGGACCTCCTCCTGCGCGGCGCGTTGCGCGTGGTGGGGCCGATAACGATAAGCGGGCTCGCCGAGTTCCTCGGCGACGTCACCGTCCAAGGGCAGCTCGTCGTCTCCAGCCGCCAGACGGGTTACGCTCTCGTGAAGCAGGGGATGGAATCCGTCACCGTGCGCTTCCAGACGGGCTTCATCGCCCTCCCCGTCGTCACGGCATCGCCGAGCGAACCCGTGCTCTACGCCCTGAAGCCAGCAACCCTCACGGGTTTCAGCATCCGCCTGGCAGCTCCCGCCGGCCGCGACGTGACGTTCTCCTGGCTCGCCCTTGGCAGCATCGATCCGCAGACGGCGGTCTCCGGCGAGGACCCTGCCGACCCAGCCTACGCGTTCGCCATTCCGTTCGTCGTCGATGACAAGGGCATTCCGATCACCGGTAATACCGTCGCCGATGCTTGCCTGCGCAACCAGACGCTTCTCGATGAAGCCGGCCAACCCTTGAGTTGTGCGCGGTACCATGAAGGGAACAAGTGGGAAGTCCCGGGTCTGCCGCCGTTCGAGTGGAACGATTATCTGCAACCGCCCGTCCTAAAGATTCCGTCGGGCTACGAAATCGTCGTGCAGTCGTACGCAAGCCAGGTCGTGACATCCTCTTCGGAATCAACGGCATCCGAAGCGACGTCGAGTGTGTCGCTCGACGGAGCGACGTTGAGCGAATCGATGAGCACATCGTCGGCATCGAGCGAAGCTTCATCTTCTGAAGTCTCGTCAGCATCCGTAGTCATGCCGGAAAGCGCTTCCAGTAGCGCTTCTTCGGAGGCGGCCGTCAGCTCGGAAGCGGCATCAAGCGAAGCGTCTTCCGTTGAAACGGCGTCGTCGCCAGATGCGGAACCAACACCGAAGTCGAGCGCCACCACGGAAGAATCCGTTGCATCGGCCCCACCGCAGGAGGCATCGTCCGTCGCATCCGAATAACGGGGCATGACCCTGTACAAAGCCGCTACTTTGTGTATACTGTCCTCCATGCACCGTTTCCTGCTGCCCCTCTGTCTTTTGGGGTTACTGCTCGCCGGTTTTCCCTTCCGATCGTCGGCGGCATCCATCGACACACCAACATCGATCGTTCAGCACTGACGTCCCTGCCGTTCTGATAGAATAATGGCATGGAAAAGGCCGCTGCCGCCAGGCGGATCGCCGCGTTGCGCGAAGAAATTTGGCGCCTGAACAAGGCGTATTTCGTCGAGAACCGGCCGGGCGTCTCCGAGGATGTCCGTGACAGCCTGAAGCAGGAACTCATCCAATTGGAGAGGAACTTCCCCGATCTCGTCACCCCCGATTCCCCGACGCAACGCGTGGGCGCCCCCTTGGACGGCCGTCTGCCCAAGGTCGCGCACCTCACGCCGAAGCAGTCCTTGAGCGACGCGTTTTCCAAAGAGGAGATCGCCGATTGGCTCGAGCAGATGCAACGCTTCCTGGGGCAGGATGGCTTCGACCCAGAAGTCGTCTGCGAACTCAAAATCGACGGTTTGAACATCTCTCTCGTGTACGAAAGGGATCCGAAGCACATGCAGGACGCTGCGTACCATCTGGCGCGCGCGGTGACCCGCGGCAACGGCATCGAAGGCGAAGACGTGACGCACACCGTCAGAACGATCGAGTCGCTGCCGCTGTGCATCGTCGTCCGGTCCGTCGCCGCACCGCCGCGTTTCCTGGAGGTCGGGGGCGAGGTCTACATTCCCAAGGCCTCGCTGGCGAAGGTGAATGCGGCTCTGCCGGAGGCGGAGCGATTCTCCAATCCGCGCAACGCCGCCGCGGGGTCCGTGCGACAGCTCGACCCGCAGGCCGCCGCCGAACGCGATCTGCGCATCTTCTGTTACTCACTCGATGAGGTGGGGGCGGAGGCCTTCGGACTGCGCACCCAGGCGGACGTTCTCCGTTGGCTGCGCGATGCGGGAATTCCGGTCAATCCCGACGAGCATGTCGTCAAGCATCTGCGCGATGTCCACCGCATCTACGACCGCGTGCGGGAGCATCGCGAGGCGTTGCCCTACGACATCGACGGTCTGGTATTGAAGGTGAATGACCGTCGTCTGCAACGCGACCTTGGCTCGACGGCGAAGGCGCCGCGGTGGGCCCGCGCATACAAGTTCCCCGCCGAGGAGAAGACCGCGCAGATCCTGGACGTCCGTCTGCAGGTCGGGCGTACGGGCGCGATCACGCCGGTGGCCGTGCTGACGCCGACGCAGCTGGCCGGAACGACCGTCACGCGCGCGACGCTGCACAATCAGGACGAAATCGAGCGCCTGGACGCGCGGATCGGCGATACGGTCGTGCTGCGGAAAGCCGGCGACATCATTCCGGAGGTCGTGAGCGTGCTGGCGAATCTGCGCCCGAAGAGCGCCAAGCCGTTCCATTTTCCCAAGGAGTGCCCGTCCTGCGGAACGCGCCTCGTACGCGCGGAGGGCGAAGTCGCGCACCGCTGCCCCAACCCGGAATGCGGCGCGGCTCGTCAGGAGCAACTCGCGCATTTCGCGTCGCGCTATGCCATGAACATCGAGGGGCTGGGCGGGGAAACGATTGAGGAGCTCCTCGCGCAGGACGTCATCAACGATGCGGCGGACATCTTCGCGCTCACCGCCGCCGACCTCCTCGCTCTGCCGTTGTTCAAAGAGAAGAAAACGGAGAACCTCCTCTCTTCCATCGAGCGCAGCAAGCGCGTGCCGCTCGACCGCTTCCTCTTCGCGCTCGGCATCCGCCACGTGGGTCGCGAGACGGCGGACGTTCTGGCACGTTCCATCGCATGGCCGGTGAGCAGCGTCACGGTGCAGGAGCGTTCGGCGTCGCTGCAGCCCACGCTCTTTGGCGGGCACAAGCCCGCGAAGATCAACGTGCATGCGATGCGTCCCGAGGACATCGGCGCGGCATTGAAAGCGATGCCCGAGGCCGATATCGCCTCCATTTCCGGCATCGGACCGGTGGTTGCCCAATCGGTCCGGCAATGGTTTGGCGTCGCCGAGCACGGCGCGCTTCTGCGAAAATTCGGCAAACTCGGCATCGTGTGTCTGCAGCCCGAAGGGTCATCCGCGCCCCAGATCTTCCGCGACAAGACGTTTGTTCTCACCGGAGCACTTCCCCATCTGTCGCGCGAAGAAGCGAAGACGATGATCAAAGACCGCGGCGGCAGCGTTTCCGGTTCCGTCAGCAAGAAGACCGATTACGTCCTCGCGGGGGACGATCCCGGCAGCAAGTACGACGACGCGAAGAAGCTGGGCGTGGCGATCATCGATGAAGCGGAATTCAAGGCGATGATGAAACGTTGAAGAGTATGCTTGCGGCATGGCAACAATCGATGATTTTCAGGCCATCGACATACGCGTCGGTCGCGTGCTATCCGTTGAACCTTTTCCAGAAGGCAAATATTCAACGCATGTTCTGAATATTGATTTCGGCGCAGAAGTCGGAACAAAAAAGTCCCTTGCCAGACTGACGCCGCTCTATTCCGGCCCAGAGCTCATCGGCCGCCTTGTTCTTGGTGTGGTCAATTTTGCGCCCCGGCAGATCGGCAAGCATCTTTCCGAAGTTCTGACACTCGGCGTCCCCAATGCCGATGGCAATACCGTATTGATTCAGCCGGAGCGCGAAGCGGCCGTTGGTGGCAAGCTCCACTAACGCGGCGCGACGTATCCGCCCATGACACCGCCTTTGCTTAGGACGATTTGCCAGAGCTGGATGTGGCGCGAGCGCATCGCACCCGCGCAGGAGAGGAGGTAGTACTCCCACATGCGCTTGAAGCGCTCGCTGTACCGCTGCGCCAGCACGGGCCACGCGGAGAGGAAGTTCTTGTGCCACGAGCGCAGGGTTTTGACGTAGTACTGGCCGAAATTGTGCCAGTCCTCCAGGACGAAGAGCCCGTCGATCGCCTTCCCGAGCTGTGCGACGGACGGCAGCATGCCGTTGGGGAAGATGTATCGATCAAGCCAGGGATCGCCGCTGCGCGAAGATGCGTTCTGTCCGATCGCCTGGAGTACGAAGAGCCCGCCGCTTTTCAAGCAGCGATGGGCGGTTTCCATGTACATGCGAAAATTCCTGTGCCCGACGGCTTCGATCATCTCCACGGACGCGATGTGATCGAACTGCTCCGCGCCGAGGTCACGGTAGTCCTGCAGGCGGATCTCGACCGGGAGACCGCGGCACTTCTCCAATGCCGCCGCGCGCTGCTCCTTCGAGAGCGTGATGCCGGTCACCGTCGCGCCGTACCTCTGCGCCGCGAACGCCGCGAGGCCGCCGAAGCCGCAACCGATGTCCAGGAGCCGCTGCCCTTTTCGCAGTCCGAGTTTGCGGCAAATCAGATCGAGCTTCGCCTCCTGCGCGCCGTCGAGGGAATCGGCGTCCTTCCAGTATGCGCATGTGTACACCATGCGCCGGTCGAGCATCTGCGCGTACAGATCGTTGTCGATGTCGTAGTGTTCCCAGTTCACCCGCCACGAGCGGCGCCGGTTCTGGAGGTTGAGGAATCGCGAGCGCAGGTAGTACCAGACGATTTTCCACGATCTGCCGACGTTGGATCGCACATCGGATCGAATCAGACGCACGAAAAATTCCTCCAAGTCGTCGCAGTCCCACCAGCCGTCCATGTACGCCTCACCCAACCCCAAGTTGCCGTCCGCGAGCATGCGGTCGAACACGCGTTCATCGTGCACGCGCATGTCCCACGGTCGCGCGCCGTCGGTGCGGATGTCTGCGCGTTCCAGAAGGCCTTCGACGAACTTCCTGCTCATAGATTGCCCCCGATGGTATGCCCGCACATGTGCTATGGGAAGCGGATAGTGCGTCTTTCTTGACAAGCGGAGGGCAGTGCTACGATGGGGACGATGCGACGCTACGGTGACATTCCGGGTTCTTATGGAGTCTGTGGAGAAGCGGAGTGGTGGTTGCAGCGGCTGCGGCGGACCAGAGAGGTTGGCAGGGAACAACTGGAAGCGGTCGTTGCCGATGCCCGTATTCATCTGAAAGGCCTGATTGAAAGGGAAGACAACGGGACAGTGCCCGACGTCGTCGCGGAGCTCATCGGGGAAATTCAGCGGGCGGAGGAGGGACAGTAAGAGAGGGTCTACTCAAAGATGGCCCGAGGCCAAAAGGCCGAGGACCATGAGCGAGGGAAACGAGTCGAATGGTGCCCAAGAGAGGACTCGAACCTCCACGGCCTTGCGGCCACCAGCCCCTCAAGCTGGCGCGTCTACCAATTTCGCCACCTGGGCAGGAAAACAGAATGAGCAATCGACGGCATCGTCACAAACGAACCGTGCGGGGAGTGTAGCAAACCTATTTCTCCTCGCCATCCCCAGCCTCCGCCTCGGCCGCCTTGTCCTTGGCCTCTTCGGCCTTGATGGCCTCCTCGGGCTTCATCTTGCCCTCGAAAATCTCCTTGAACTCCTCGACGCTCATCGTCTCCTTCTTCAGGAGCACCTTCGCAAGGGCGTGCAGTTTGTCGAGGTTCTCCTTCAGGTGCTTCTTCGCGCGGGCAAACTGTTCCGAGATGGTCGCCAGGACGAAGTCGTCGATGCGCTTCGCCGTTTCCTCGGAGTAGTTGCGTGTCATGCTGGGGTCGACGCCCAGAAACATGCTGCCGTGCTTCTCGCCGTAAGAGACCGCGCCCAGCGCGCCGCCCATGCCGAAACGCATCGCCATGTTTCGCGCGATCTGCGATGCCCGCTCGATGTCATTCGACGCGCCGGTGGTGATCTCGTCGAAGACGATCTCCTCCGCCGCCCGCCCGCCGAGCAGTCCGCAGATCTCGTCGAGGAACTTGGCGCGGCTTGTGGTGTACCGGTCCTCCTGCGGCAGGAACCACGTGACGCCGAGCGCGGAACCGCGCGACACGATGGAGACTTTGTGGAGCGCGTCGGATTCCGGGCAGAGATGCCCCACGATCGCGTGCCCGAGTTCATGGTAGGCGGTGATCTCCTTTTCCTTCTGCGTCAGCTTGCGCGACTTCTTCTCCGGCCCGATCGTGACCTTCTCGACGGCGTCGACCAGATCGCGTTGGGAGAGCGAATTGCGCTCGCGCTTCGCCGCGAAAATCGCCGCTTCGTTCATGATGTTCTCCAGGTCCGCGCCGGTCAGACCGACGCTCTGTTTGGCGATGGTGCGGAGGTTCGTGCCGCGCGCGAGCTTCTTGTTGCGTGCATGGACCTTCAGGATCTGCTCGCGGGCGTCCAAGTCGGGGCGGTCGAGGAAGACCTGGCGGTCGAAGCGGCCCGGACGCAGCAGGGCGACGTCGAGGACGTCCGGACGGTTTGTCGCTGCCATGACGATGACATTCGTGCCCTGCTCGAAGCCGTCCATTTCCGTGAGAATCTGGTTGAGCGTCTGTTCGCGCTCGTCATGGCCGCCGCCGAAACCCGCGCCGCCGCGCTGACGGCCGACGGCATCAATCTCATCAATGAAAATAATGCAGGGCGCGTTGCGCTTGGCACGGACGAACAGGTCGCGCACGCGGCTGGCGCCGACGCCGACGAACATCTCCACGAACTCCGATCCGGCGATGGAGAAGAACGGCACGCCCGCCTCGCCCGCGACGGCGCGCGCGAGGAGCGTCTTTCCCGTTCCGGGGGGGCCGACGAGCAGGACGCCCTTCGGGATTTTCGCGCCCAGATCCAGGTATTTGCGGGGACTCTTGAGGAAGTCGACTACCTCGACGAGCTCCTCCTTCGCCTCGTCGCAGCCGGCGACGTCCTTAAAGCGCGTCTTCACCTGGCGCGCGTCGGCGACCCGCGCCTTGGATTTGCCGAACGACATCGCGGTGGACTGGCTGCGCGCGACGCCGCGGAAGAGCCACAGCAATCCTCCGATGATGAGCGCGAAGAGGACGATGTCCGGCAGGATCGACATCAGCATGTTCACCGTCTCGCGGTTCTCCACCTCGACGACCGTGGGATTCGCCGCGTCGTTCCATCCGAGATTGCTGACGGTCTCCAGCGTTTCCTTGTACGAGCGCAGCGCCGTCCCGCTCTGCGTGAGCGCGAAGACGGAGTTGTCGCGGATGATGATCTTCGTGAACTCTTTGGTCGCGTACCCTTTCGTAATCTGGCTGATCGGCACCTCCTTGGCGTCCGCCAGCTGCGATTCCAGCGAGCGTTGCGGCGCCGTGAGGGTCCACAGCGACAGGATCACCAGTGCCGCGAAGAGGACGGCACTCAACATCCACTGCTGTCTGCTACCCGGCGGTCTGCGAAGGCTGGGGGACATGGGCGCAAGGGTACGAGGGCGGCGCAACCGCGTCCACCCTTTTGGCGGTTATCCGCGCAGAATTATTTCTGTGCGGGAGCGGCAGGCTGCTGGAGCTGCACCGGGGCCACGTCCAGGATCATGTCCTTGTCGGGGTCGTACAGCACCGCGCGCGTCTGCGTGACGATGAGGAAGTCCCCGTTCTCCGCTTTGTTATAGAAGGGGTTCTGCTCGCGCAGCTTCTTCACGTCGATGATCGCCGCGACCGTCGGTTGCACCTTGTCGTCCAGGACGATGTGCTTCTTCACTTTGGCGAGGATTTTGTTCGCCTGTTCCTGGTTCTGCTGCGGGTTGCCCTGCAGTTGCTGCAGCTGCACGGACAGGCGGTTGAGTTCCTGCTCCGCCGCGCGGCGCTTGCCGTTGATGACGACGAGACTGATCAGCAGGAGGATCATGGCGGCGATGACGATGGCTTTGGCACGCATGAGAAGGAGGGGGAGGAGGCGTCGCCCTACAGCATAGGCAGAAATGACGGCGGGGCAAGGCGCCGAAACGTCCGCCGCGATACACTGCCGCCGTGCAGCACGCCCGGCGCATCGGCCTTCGCGCGATCGTTCTTGCGTACCTCGCGGTGACGCTCCTGGGACTGCGCGCGGCGATGACCCACCGTGTGCCGCAGCTGCCGTTCCTGCATGCGGCCGTGTTCTTCAGCTATGCGATGGCCGCGCCCTACCAGGGCGACACGTGGTGGAACGGGGCGCTCGCCGCCGAGGGGCGCCATCCGGACGGAACGTGGGAAGCGATCGAGCTTACACCGTACTTCCCGATGGGAAACGGTGAGGCGAATGCGCGGATGTTCCTGCGCAGCCTCAAGCCCGCGGGACGGCGCTTCGCCGCCGCGGTGGACATCGGCCTGCAGCTGCAGGCACGCGAGGCGGAGCAGGGGAGGACGTACGACCGCGTGCGTGTGCTCTGGGAGGAGTGGCCCCGGTCGCCCGAGGGCTTCGCCGCGCTTCGGCGAGAACCGTACTTCACCCTTCGTCGCGTCATCGCCGACGTCGAATGACAACGCCCGCCCGCCATCCCCGGCTGGAGCGTTTCGACGCCTGGTGGCTGCGCGACACCACGCCGCACGCGCTCGCGCTGCTGCGTATCGGCCTCGGCCTTTTCCTCGCGCTGCTGTGGCTGACGCGCCTCCCGTATATCGCGGCGAGCGCATCGCGCGCGGGCATTGTTTTGCCGCACCCGGATGTTGGCGGCGTGCTGGCAATACTCTTCCTCCCGCCTCCTGCATGGGCGGCCCAGCTCGTCGTCGCGGTTCTCGTCGCCTCGCTCCTCTGCGTCGCCGCAGGCATGGGTATGCGTGTCGCCGCGGCCGTCGCCGTGCTCCTCTGGATGTACGAATGGCTCCTCTCGTTCCACCTCTTCAACACGTCGTTCGACCGGCTCTTCCCCTTCCTCCTCGTCGTGCTGGCGTGCAGCGGCGCCGACCGTGCATTCTCCATTCGCATGAAGATGCGCCACGGTTCATGGTTCGCATGGGAACCGGTGAGCATCGTGTGGCAACGCATCATCGCGGTGCAGATCGCCGCCGTGTACTTAGGGGTAGGCTGGCAGAAGCTCTGGCTCCCCGACTGGCAGAGCGGGGAAGTCCTCGCCTGGGGACTCGTCGGCCGCTGGGGGACGCCGCTCGGATTCTGGCTGGCGCGGCAGAACCTGCCGATGGCCGTCTACGACGCTCTCGTTTTCCACGTCAAACTCTTCGAATTCGCGATGCCCGTCGGATTGTGGATCCCCGGCTGGCGCTGGATTTTCTTCGTCTGGGGTGCACTCTTCCACACGCTCATCGCGCTGCTGCTCGGCATCTGGTGGTTCCTCGTGCTCATTCCCGCGTACGTCGTCTTCTTCCCGCCGGAGGAGGTGTCGGATTGGCTGGAGAGGCGATGGAAATTTCTACAGAAAGAGCCCGGCGGTAAGCGATAAGCGGGAAGCGATACGCATCGCCTGTCAACGCCAATTCATTGCAATCGCTCCGTGCTTGGCAAACATACGCGCCATGTCCGTTGCCACAAACGCCGCGGCCCGTCTTGAACAGCTCGACCGGCAAATGTTGTCGCTCCTCGCGCAGCGTGTCCGCGCGTATCAGGAGATGCGCGAAGAGATGGAAGAGGGAGAGGACATTCAGGAAGATGTCGGTGGTCTGGTGATGTGGTGGGCCGAAACCGCAGAGGAAGAGGAGGGGCTCGATCCCGCGGCCGCCGCGCACATCGGCAAGAGCGTCCTGGCGCTGTGCCGGAGGATGGCGGAGTGAGGAGAAATGATTGAATATTGCTGCAGGAAGCCAAAAATGCTATACTGTTTGGATGCCCAAGCGCGCGGCTGGTGCCGGCAAATCGAGCGGTCAGATCCATGACCAGATCCTGCAGCATGCGGTGGAGGCGGGAGCGTCGGACGTCCACATCGCCGTGGGCTCGCCGGTGTTCTACCGGGTCAACGGCGCGCTCGTCGCGCAAACAAACGAGGACGTGACATCCGAGCTGGCCGAAAGTATCGCCAAGGCCCTGCTGGGCGGGACGGCCTATGAGCGCTTCCAGCGAGAGCGCGAACTCGACGCGTCCTACCAGCTTCGCGGTGGTCCGCGCTTCCGTGTGAACTGCTCCGTCGAACGTGGATCGGTCACCATCGCCGCCCGCACGATCCCCGACGTGATCCCCACGGTCGATACCCTCGACTTGAAGGACGTCGCGGAGAGCGTCTGCGCATTGCAAGACGGCCTCGTGCTCTTCGTCGGTCCCACCGGCACGGGCAAATCGACCTCTCTCGCGTCGCTCATCAACGCCATCCACCAATCGCGCGCCGTGAACGTCGTCACGCTCGAGGACCCGATCGAATTCCTCTTCCCCAAGGGCAAAGGCATCGTTCGTCAGCGGCAGTACGGGCAGGACTTCCTGGCATTTCCCGAGGCGCTCAAACGTGTGCTGCGCCAGGACCCGGATATCATTCTCGTCGGCGAAATGCGCGACCCGGAGACGATTGCCGCGGCCCTCACGCTTGCGGAGACCGGTCACCTGACGTTCGCCACGCTGCACACGCCGAACACGTGGCAGACCGTCGACCGTATCATCGACGTCTTCCCGTCCCATCAGCAGGCGCAGATCCGCTCGCAGATTTCCTTCTCGCTGCGCACGATCATCTCCCAGCGTCTTGTCCCAGCGGCAAAGGGCGGACTCGTCGCGCTGCGCGAGGTGCTCGTGAACACGCCGGCAGTGGGCAACATCATCCGCGAAAGCCGCCTGCATGAACTGCGGTCCGTCCTGCAGACGGGCAGCAGCGAGGGGATGTACTCCTTCGAACAGGACCTCAAGCGCTTGCGAAAATCGGGCATTGTGTCCGACGAGGTGGCGGAGGAAATTGAGGAGAGTTTGTAGGAGGTAGATTTGAGATATAACAAGATTCAGCGATGTAATGATTTACGTACATTCTTTAGGTAGAATCTAAATGGTATGGCGCAAACCTTGCGGAGTACCTCTCCCAAATATCGGTCTATTTACGCAGCTAATCAAATAGCAGCAGAACTTGCTTATGAAAAATTCGGACTAGTTGATTTTCGAGTTGTTGCTAAAATTGCCCTCGATTTTGCTAATCACATAGAAGAGCAATTTTCGAAAATTTCTCAAATTTTGCTTGAGTACGAGAGTTACGAGGTTGTGCAAGATGAGTGCAATCGAACTTTAGATTTGCTGAGAAATCTCCATGAAAATAAAGAATACTTTCAATTGCGTGTCGGTGAAATAACTTCCTTTTTGCCTAGAAATCAGCCTTTATATGCACTTGCATGTTTTGTACTCGTTCCATCTCTGATGGGGAGTCAGGTGCATTTTCGTGTGCCAAATTGCATGCGCCATTTTTTCCCTAGATTACTGAAAACCTTGAATTGTTCTTTCTTTTTTCCAAATGTCATCGTTTCAAAAAAGGAGCGCTTAGGTTTCTTGATGGAAAGGTCTGCTATACGCATGAATTCCAAAACACAAGAAAGCATACCGGTTTGCGACGCTGTGATTTTTACTGGAATACCAGCTCATGCCGAAAGATTGCGACTGGTTTTCGACAAACGAACTTTATTCATAACTAATGGCGCTGGGCACAACCCAATTGTTGTAAGTAGTGATGCGAACGCTGCTAAAGCAGCCGAAGCAGCACTTGTTTTACAATTATATAATCAAGGACAAGATTGTGCAGCTCCCAATACCATTTTGGTGCACAAGAAGATTTTTGGTGAGTTCTTAAAAATCGTGCGCGAGAAACTGCGCGATGTGCATGTTGGTCAATACGGAGACAAAAAATGCAGAGTCGGGCCGATTAGTGATCCCGAAGATTTGGTGCGCATTCAGCACTTGCTCATTGCAAATCGACATTGGTGCGATCCATATATGCCAGGAATAATTCGTTCGAGGGAAGCAATTGTTGAACCAACAATTATCTGCAGACCATTGAAATGTGGGGGAAATTATACTGAGGTTTTTGCGCCAATAATGTTTATTCAAGAATATGAACATGACGAAGACCTATCCCTGTACTTCGAAGATGATCGATATGCACGTAATGCGATGTATATTTCACTGTATGGATCGAGTGATTATGTCCATGCCCTGATTGGACGCAAAATTGGCAATAAGATTTTGCATGATTCAAAATCTGTTTTGCGGAATACACATTTACACGCCTTAGGAGTTGAAAGGGGCACGCAGCCCTATGGAGGCTATGGTTTCGCCGCTTCCAGCATAAGTTTCAATGGTAAAATTGTTTGTAAGCCGACTCTGCCCCAACGTGATATTTTCGATTACCTAGTGAAGCCAGCCCTAGGCAAAAAAGTCCTAAAGCAAAGAGATGATGCTTACTGGGACAAAGTACAGGCCAGAAATGTGCACAAATTGTTAGGGTTAAAAGTAGACCGTGAAGAGAACACTCAGGTGTTATGGGGGGAGTGTTATGTCGATACTCACACCCTTAATCAGACCTCAGCTAGATATGTGCGTCTAGAGAAAAAAAATACTTTTAGTCTACTAAAACAGCCCAACAAAAAGTACATTGCCTCATTAATGGAGAGCGACTTGAAACCAGTGCGGAAGCTAAGGGCGATGCTGATTCAAAATGAACGGATTGATGCAGCAAAATTTGCCCAATGGCTATATCAACTGCCCTGCTTATCTAAGGCCGCATCTGTCACTAAGCGTAAGAACCAACAAAGATTCTTCAGGCATATTTATAATCTGCTACTGGGAACCGAGGCAGGGCCGCGACTCGTACCATTTCTCTTGGAAGCCGATAGAGGGCGTATTGCAGAGCTATTAGACGTTTAGTAGGTTTTCAGCATTGTCGCCGAATCCAATGCGTGTTATAATGAATAGGTGGAGACAAAAACTGAAAAAAGAACAATGACATGGCTTGGAGGCGGATTGATTCTGCTTGCGATCGGAATTACTGCGAGCGTTTCGTGGGTGCTCTATGAGCACACAGTCAATCTTCTGACGGATAACCTTCGTCAAAGACTGCTTTCTATAGCAATCACACAAGCTGCAAACATTGATTATCAGGATATGGAGGCCCTGCAAGAAGAAAGCGACTGGAAAAAGCCCGCATGGGCTAGGGTTGTCACAAAACTTAAAAGGGCAAAGGACGAAAACCCGAACATTGTTTTCATGTACATTTTCAGAAAAACGAAAAACGATCCAACTCTGATGGAGTTCGTTGCAGATGCAGAATCGATTAATCCATATGCAAATACAGATGACGACATAACAAATGATATTGATGCGAACAGCGATGGCAAAATTGAGCCCGAGGGGCCAGATCAACTTCAGTGGCCTGGACAGCCATATCCGGAACCGCCCGAGGAAGCATTTGAGGCGTACAAGGGACCACTGACAAATAGAGAGTTATATGAAGATTCGTATGGACAAGTGCTCACTGGCTATGCACCAATTAGAGATATAAATGGCAAAATAGTTGCCATCATCGGTACAGATATCAAAGTGAACGACTTCTTGGTTGTCACCAGACAAACACTTTTTCCATTCTTAGCGTTCATTTTCCTTCTGATCGGCATTCTTCTTATTTTGGCATGTGCGCTTATTAAAATCTGGAATAACCGTGTTGAACTCGTCGAGGACCTCGACCGCCAAAAGGACGAACTCTTGGGAATCGTTACGCACCAACTTGCCACACCAGTGTCATCGCTCAAATGGTACTGCGAAATGTTGCTGGACGGTGACATGGGCGAATTGAACAAAGAACAGAAGGAGAATCTTGTGACCGCGCAGGGGGTCGTGCATAAAATGAACGATCTGGTCAGCATGATTTTGGACGTTTCTCGCGTCCAACTTGGCCGCATGCAGGTGAATCGCGATGCGTTGAACGTACAGGAAGTCATCGGCGAGACGGTCGACGTGATGCGGCCGAAGGCCGCAGAACAGAAGGTCGATTTCCGCGTCAGCCTTCCCAAGTCATTCCCGCCTGCGCGTCTGGACAAGCGCTTGGTGCAGATGACGATGGACAACCTCCTCTCGAATGCCATCAAGTACACGCCCACGGGAGGACACGTCGATTTCACCGTCACCATCCGCGACGGCGTGATGCACTACGTCGTCCGCGACACGGGTTGTGGCATTCCCAAGGCCGAGCAGGAGCGAGCGTTCGACAAACTCTTCCGCGCGAGCAACGTGCGCAATCAAGTGAAGGGCAATGGTTTCGGTCTGTATGTCGCTAAGGGTGCCGTCGAAGCGCTGGGCGGATCGATCCGTTTCGAAAGCGATACGGGGAAGGGGACGACGTTCTACGTTTCCCTGCCTCTCACAGAAGAGGCGATTCCAAAGCAGACGTCGCGCCGACGCTGGCTGCCCCTCTGGAATTTGCGAAAGAAAGCGTAGAGCCGATCAATGGCGCGTGAGCATGAGGACAATGCCGATGACGGCCATGCCCATTCCCATGAGTTGGAGATTGGTGATGTACTTCCACTCGCCGAAGAGCACGAGTCCGATGAACATGGTGGTCAGCACGAGGAGGGAATCGATCACACCCGAAGCAATGGAGAGTCCTTTGCTTGTCGTGACGATGCCAAACGTGACGAAGACCAGCGGTGAGAGGATGAGGAGCAAAGGCAGATAGATCGGCGACAGCTTATCCCCCGCCCACAGCG
The DNA here is from genome assembly GCA_007376205.1 of Candidatus Peregrinibacteria bacterium Gr01-1014_25. Taxonomy (GTDB): domain Bacteria; phylum Patescibacteriota; class Gracilibacteria; order Peribacterales; family Peribacteraceae; genus VMFU01. Next base: position 15,536 of record VMFU01000009.1, on the reverse strand, counting down.
CGGCGACGGAATTCGCGGACGCCGCAACGGCGACAGCGACAGCAATGGCGAGCCAAGAGGGGATAGTCACGAGCGGTTTTTGGTACGGAAGCGTGCAAGGATCTTGTGGACGTCGGCAAGGCGGCCGCCGCCTTTGCGAAGCCAAACCGGAGGTTGGTCGGGTTTGAATGTCAGCCACCATGTATCGCGGCCACGGCTTCCGCCATGTTGATGTTTGAGCTTCCCGAACGGAATCGCGCGCTTCGCAAAAATCCAAGCATGGGCGTCAAGCGGGCAGATGCCGAGGCAGATGAGGTAATCATAATCCTGGTCGCGTATTTGCTGGAAGGTATACGATCCGCTTTGCCACAGCGTCGAGAATTTGATTTCGACGCGCTTCCCCTCGATGACTCTGTCGGCGTCGCTGTTTCCACTTCGCAGGACATTGAGATCGCGGGCGGCACACCAGCCCGCGAGAAGCTGCTCTCCGATTTTTCCGCGCTGACGCGAGGGACGCGTGAGGATCCAGGCAAACGGGCTGCCAGCCCACGGATCTTCGCGCGGGCGGATGTATTCTCCCTTCAAACCCAGAGAAAGGCTCGCAAGGATCTGCACATCAGGATCGGTCATGGCGAGCTGTCGCTTCATACCAAAGCGTACTGATGGGACAGCTCTACCGTCGGTGCGTAGTTCTCGAATTGGACATCGGGATACTGTGCGAAGCGCTTCGCCATGACGTCCATGGCTTCCGGGTTGTTGTCGATAAGGAGAAAGCGCCGCCCGAGCATCAGCGCCGCCTCACCAAGCGTCCCGCTCCCGGCGAAAAAATCCATGACGAGATCCCCCGGGCGCGACGACGCGGTGATGATGCGCTTGATGATGCCCAGAGGTTTCTGCGTCGGGTACCCCGTCTTCTCCCGGCCGTTGGGACTGACAATCGTATGCCACCATGTATCGGTCGGCGTCTTGCCGAGCGCCGCTTTTTCGGGACCGACGAGACCGGGGGCCATGTAGGGGATGCGGTCGAGCTGTTCGTAATTGAAAACGTAGTTTTCGGGGTCTTTCGCATACCAGAGGATGTTGTCGTGCTTGGCGGGCCACTTCACCTTGGACCTGGCCCCGTAGTCGTATGCCCAGATGATCTCGTTGAGGAATGACGCACGGCCGAAAATTTCGTCCAGCAAAATTTTGCAGTAATGCACCTCGCGGTAGTCGATATGGAAATACAGACTGCCGTCGGGGGTCAGTACGCGCTTGGCTTCCTCCAGGCGCGGTTGGAGGAAACCGAGATAGTCGGCGAAGATGTCGTTGTACGACTTTTCCCCCAAGACCTCCGTCTTGTAACGGGCCCCTTGAAAGCCGGTGCGGTCGCCGTCCTGGGAACGGATCGTACGCAGCTGTTTACGGGATTGGATTTTTCCCGTGTTGAAGGGAGGGTCGATGTAGATGAGTGGCACCGAGTCCGACGGCAGCGTTCGGAGCGTTTCCAGATTGTCCCCGAACACGATGCGGTTAGGCATGAGCGCATTGTAGGGAATGCGTGTAATTTGCATAGTCGACAACATAGCCTTATTCCAGCCACCGGAACGTCCTAAAAATCTCCTCGGCGAGGGCATTCCATCGGGCAATGGAACGGCTGGAGTGTTTGCTTGGCAAAAGATCAGCGGAAATCAAAATGAAGCGTTTGGCCATCGTGTCCGGTTTCCTTGACATTTCTGGGGTGTTCAGCCTAGAATGCTCCACTCATGCCCCCCGACGTCGCTGCCGATTCGCTGGCCGAGAACGCTCCGATGGATCGAGACGGTGACACTCTCTCGCGGCGCGATTTTTTCGTGCGTGCAGGACGCAGCATCGTCGGAGCGAGCCTCGCCGGTTTGCTGGCGCAGGACGGCGGAGCCGAGGAGCCGATGAATAAGGTGGAAAGGCAAGAGTCGCGGGAGAGCGTCGAGCGGCGCGTGTTGGAGTACCTCAACGGGCCGGATGCGTGCAAATGGGTGGGTCGGCTGGACGACAAGACGCCCTACCAGGCATCCACCGGCTACCCCAAGTCGCATGGCGTCTTCTTCCCCGGCGGCTACCTGGGATTGGAAACCGACTGCTTCGCCAGCGCGTTTAAGCTCGCTGGCAAGCCGATCCCTGCGGAGGAGGGCGAGCGAACACCGGAGCACCCGGTGACTGATGGACATCGGCTGCGGATGGATTTCCGGCGCGAAATGCACTTCCTGCCTCGCACGTGGCACGGGGATTACGAAACGTTCAAGCGTGAGGTCGCACCCGTACTCAAATGGCTGGGGAAAACGTTGCCGCCGCCCGAGCAGACGCCTCTGTTCCTTGAGGCGCTGATGCGGGATAAGCGTTGGGGCGACAAGGGGGCGTGGAAGACGTACCGTCCGATCCTCGATTCCGCACTCAACAAGAGCTGGGCCGCGGGACCCGAGTACCCCGCGGGTGCGTCCGAGAGTGATGAAGCAGCCTCGTTCGCAGCGCAGGCATCGAGGGAATACGTGCGCACGGCGATGTACTTCACGACCAACGGTGCCGATCGCGATACGTCCAAGTTCACTTGCGCGTATTTCCTTGGCAAACAGGCACCGCCCTCGGCCGTGGTGTCGGTCCGTATGGGCAGCGTTGCGAACTGGAAAGGTGCTGTGGTGTATCCCACCATCAAGCCCGCGATGAGTGCCGCGTCCTCCGTGGTCATCGATAATGCGAGTGTGCGGGAGTGGAAAATCGACACATTCGTCAAAAACTACGAGCGCGTCACCGGTCTGACGGGCATCGATCGTGCCGTGCTGAAGAGGGAAATCGACCGGTGCCAGGCTGCGCGGCTTGCTGCCCTCCATCCAACGGTCCATCATTTTGATGTTCAATACAATGACACAAAGCGTTTCATGAAGGACGAAACTGCGCGAGCGGCACAGAAGTAAGGTGCACATCTCGAAACGGTGGCCAGTGGTTTTTCTGTGCAGTACACTGCGCATTGATTATGTCTCGCGAGTCACTCCGATGGGCGGTAGGTGTAGGAGTGCTTCTTGTTTTTCTCGTCACGGGGGTCGTGTTGCGGCAAGTGCCAACCCGGCTTTGGAGCGGTGAGGGGGCTGGTCCAGTAGGGGTGGAACCACCACCGGCTCCTGCCTGTCGCAAGCTGAAGGAAGCGTGTGACGATCAGAATAAGTGTTGTGACGGTTTGTCGTGCACAAAGAATACATGCTGCATTCCTGCCGTCGATCCAAGGACACAGCCTCCTGTGGGCCTTGCCTGCAACGACACGAGCGAATGCTGCGCGGGATCGACGTGCGTCAACGACCAGCTGGTGAACGGTCAGTGGGTCGCGCATTGCAGGCCGCCTGCGAAGTGCGGTGATGGCGTGTGGCAGCCCTATGCGGGGGAGGAATGCGATGAGTCGGTAGAGGCGTATGCGTTCAATTGCAGCGATTGCAAATTGCAAAATTACGTCTGCTGCTTTTTGAGTAGGCCCAAGGGCGAGCGATGTGAAGAAATGAAATATCCGACCGTGTGCCCCAGCGGGAGGCGCTACTTCCCCCGTAAAGACGAAGACGGTAACGAGGGGGCGATTGCGCGATGCGAGGCCGAGTGCATTCCCGGAAGCGGTGGCAACTATGGGGGCGGCGGAGGCACCGATGGAACGGTGGTGATCTTGCCCGTTGGCGGCGGGGGAGGGGGCACAACGGCAGGTGGCGGAGGAAATACGGGAACGTTCGGCAATTTCTCGTTCGGGGGAGGCGGCGGCACCACGGGGACGACTGCCGGTGGTACGACAGGGGGCACAACCGGCGGTGCCACGGGCGGAGCGACAGGTGGCGTCGGCGGTACAACGACCTCCCGCACATCCACGACGTCCCGATCATCCACGACATCGCGCACGTCATCGACGAGCAGATCGAGCACCAGTTCCAGCTCGTCCTCGACGGGCAGCAGTCTCTCCTCTTCCTCTTCCACTTCCACATCGCAGACTTCCTCTTCTTCGACGTCGTCCGCGGACCAAACCACATCGGCAATCACGACCAGCAGCTTCTCCGGGTCGCTGACGTCCACCACGAGCCGTTCCACCTCGCGGTCGACGACCAGCCGTTCGGCGTCCACGTCGACGCTTTCTTCCTCGCAGACCTCCTCCACGAGCCAAGTGACGTCGACGAGTTCCGCGCCTTCTACGACCTCTGCGATTTCTACGACCTCTACGACATCCTCCGCGATCAGCACGACGTCGTCGACCTCGACCACAAGCGCTTCGTCGACATCCAGTACGTCGATGACGACATCCTCGTCGATGAGCCGCGTGGCGGGATGCGGCGACGGCGTTGTTGGCGTGGGCGAGCAGTGCGGGGAAATCGGTTTGGTGTGTCCCGTTGAGCAAACGTGCGACGAGGCGGCGTGCGTGTGTTCCGGCGGGCCGCTCTGCGGCGATGGCACGATCAATCCGGGCGAGCAGTGCAACGAGCCCGCAATCGTCTGCCCCTCGACGAAACTCTGCGATGTGCGCACGTGCACGTGTGTTATCGTCCCCCCGGCCCCGCGATGCGGTGACGGCAAGCTTGACCATACCGAAGAGTGCGATGACGGCAACGCCCGCGACGGCGATGGTTGCGACGTCCTCTGTCGTCTGGAGCAGGGACGATGCGGCGATGGCGTCCTCCAGAGCGCGCTGGGCGAACAGTGCGAACCGAGCACGCACGATCAGAATTTGATCTACGAATGCACGCCGGCGTGCCGTTTCCTCTCGCATTTCTGCAGCGATGGCTACTTCCAGCCCGGTGAGGAGTGTGACGACGGCCCGAACAACTCGAACGTTCAAAACGCCCGTTGCCGCCTGGACTGTTCCCTCGGCAAGTGCGGAGATTCCATCCTCGACTCCGCGTTTGAGCAGTGCGATGACGGAAACACGGTGAATGGCGACGGATGCGACCGGACGTGCCGGCGGGAGTTCCCCGGCCAGTTCTACGTCTTCGGAGGTTCCATCGTCGAACTCCATGCCGCGCGCGATGAAACGTCTGTCAGGCCGGTCGATCGTCGCCCGCCGTCGACCAGCGAGACAGGCCCGGGGTTGATTGCAGTGATGGCCGCCGGGGCGTCAGCGGGGTACGCGTGGATGCGCCGGCGCAGGTCGTAGCTTCCTCGGCCATGCCCAGCAGCCGAAGGTAACCGCCTGCGTACGGCGAATGCATGGGCGGGCAGAGGGGCGCGAAGGCGTCCGCCGGCCCGCGGCCGCGGACGATGTGTGCCGCGAGGGCGATGGCGAGGAGGGGAATGTCCCACCGCGCGCCGGTCGCACGCTTGAGCAAGAGAGGCATCGGAGATTCAGAGATATGTGCGATTGCCGTGAAGGGTTCCCGCAGCGCGACGACCATCCGGGCCACCCGCGCGCCGCAGACGCGATCAATCGCGCGGAGCATCATCCGCAGCCGCCCGATATCGTCGATGCCGTCCAGGCAGCCGTGCAAAACAGCCGCGGACTGCACATCCGCCGTGAGCGGTACGCCGGCGTGCTGCAGCAGGCGCAGCACGGCCATGGGATCCCTTGCCACAGCCGCGGAGGCCGTATGACCGTGCAAGCCTGCGTGCAAACCGAGGACGACGGAAAGCGGCGTCATGGCTTCAGGATGGGCTTTTTGGAATGTACGGGGACAGAGGCTGATGAGGCATGGGTGTGATGCCATACTCACGGAGCCCTTCATAGAGCGATTTTTTGACGTTCTATCTTGATTTGGAACGTCGCTGCGACATCCAGCGGTTTGCTTCTTTCCACGTCCACGCATTGAAGACATCTCCTGCTTCCAGCCACCCGCGGCGGGCTTGGCTGATGCCGAAGCGTTTGTCGTAGCCGTCGGTGTCGTGCGCGTCGCTGTCGATGCAGACGGGTACCCCCAATTCCTTCGCGCGGCGAAGGAAGACGTCCGGCAGGTCGAGGCGCTCCGGTGAGGCATTGTGTTCGACGGCGATGCCCTGCTTCTTCGCGGCGTGCAGCACGGCCTCCATGTCGATATCGATGCCTGTGCGCTGCCCGAGCAGGCGGGCCGTAGGGTGGCCGAGCAGGTGCACGTTCGGGTGGGCGACGGCGCGCAGGACGCGCTTCGTCATCTCCGCCCGCGACTGGCGGAATGCCTGATGGATGCTGGCGACGACCCAGTCGAGCTTGGCGAGGACGCTATCGGGAAGGTAGAGCCGCCCGTCCGGAAGGATGTCGACCTCGGCTCCGGCGAGGATGTGGATACCCGGGACGCGACGGCGCGCGTCGTCAATCATCGTCAGGTACGCATCGATATTTCCGGTCTTGATGCCCCGGACCATGCCCATGGGCGACGCGTGATCCGTGATGGCGATGTAATCGTATCCGACCGCTTTCGCCGCTTTTGCCATCGCGACCGCCGAGGCCGTGCCATCGCTGAAATCCGTATGGACGTGCATGTCGCCGCGAATGGCGTCTTCCGTGATCAGCGATGGAAGCGCGTCCTTCTGTGCGGCCTCGATTTCCCCTCTGCCCTCCCGCAGCTCCGGCGCAATCCATGGCAGCCCTACGGCGGCGAAAATGTCCTCCTCGGTGCGCGAGGCGAGCAGCTTGCCTTTCCGCTCGGCCGATCCGCGGAACGCCCCGTACTCGGAGATGGTGATGCCGCGCTTGCGGGCCATCGTGCGCACGATGACGTTGTGTTCCTTGCCGCCCGTGAAGTAGTGGAGGGCGGCGCCGAAGACCGCGGGGTCCACGACCCGCAGATCGGCCTGCACGCCGGAGCGCAGCAGCACCGATGCCTTCGTCGGCCCGCGTCCGATGACGCGTTGCACGGCGGGCAATGCGCAGAACGCATCCATCACCTCCTCCGGACGGCGGCTCGTCGCCAGGAGGTCGATGTCGCCGATCGTCTCCTTGCGCCTGCGGAGCGATCCGGCGATTTCCAGCCGGTTGCACATCTTGCTTCTGGCGAGTGCGGCGCACAGTTCCTCGGCCAGTTCCAATGCTTTCGGCAGCGGCAGCCGCGCGCGCAACGTCCGCCGGTCGCCGATGCCGCGGAGAATATTCCGCACGGACGTCGGCCCCCATCCTTTGAGCTTCTCAAGCTTGCCCGACTGCGCCAGCGTTTCCAGCTCGTCGATGCTCCGCACGCGGAATTTCTGCCACAGCAGCTTGGCCTTCTTCGGCCCGATGCCCTCGATGTCCAGAATCGCCAGCAGCCCCTCGGGGAATTCCTTCTGCAACTTCGTTGCGTAGACGAGGCGGCCCGTCGTCACCATCTCCGCGATCTTGTCCGCGAGGTCCTCACCGATGCCCGGCAGTTCCTTGAGCGCGTCAACGCCGCCGTGGGAGTGGAGGTCGCGCATTTCCCGCGGATGCGCCGTGATCATCTGCGCTGCCCGCTCATAGGCGCGCACGCGAAAAGGGTTTTCCCCCTTCAGTTCCAGGAGGAGGGCGATGCGCTCGAATGCCGCAGCGATCTCGCCGTTGGTCATCTCTCCTATCGTATGCCGTCTGTCTTGCGGCAGGAAGCACCGCCGTCTACACTTAACCCCTATGTCTCGCATTCGCCAACGCGAAATTCATGCACGTCGCATGCGCAAGGCCAAGATCCGCAAACTACGCGAGCGGTATGGCGCGGCCAAGTCCTCCACCCAGAAGGAGCAGGTGATCGCCAAGAGCGCCCGCGTCGCCCCGTGGTTGAGCGTCGAGGCGCTGATGGGGAAGAAAAAGTGAGAGAATGCGGGGTAAGGAGGGTATGTGGGGTTCATAGGGTAGATAGGGTGAATGGGATGCGCTGGATTGGCAGGTTTTTTGTGTGGATGCAGCGGGATGCACGATAGTATGCAGGCATGCCGACGGTGGAATCTCTCTGCAGCATCGACAGTCCGATCGGGTGCCTGCGTCTGCGGGCCGTGGAGCGCGGCATGGTCGCCATCGATATCGGCGCGCCGGCGGAGAAGGCCTTGGGGGAGCAATTTGCCTTTCTCCGGGACTGCGCGCGCCAGCTGACGGAGTACTTCGCGGGGGCGCGTCGGGTGTTTGCCGATGTGCCCATCGCTCTGCGCGGCACGTCTTTCCAGCTGGATGTCTGGAATGCCTTGGAACGGGTGCGCTTCGGCGAAACGATCACGTACGGAGCACTCGGTTCGCGCTTGGACTGCGGTTCGGCCCGGGCCATCGGCCAGGCGCTGACACGGAACCCGCTGCCCATCATCGTTCCTTGCCATCGCGTGGTCGCCGCCGATGGCGATATCGGCGGTTACGCCTGCGGCGTCGCCGCGAAACGGTGGCTTCTGGACCACGAAGCGGCGCGCTAGGATTCCTGCATGAACACCCGTCAGGAGGCATTGCTGGAGCGCTTTGCGTTCACCGTGCCGCCGTCCCTCATCACCCGTCGCCCCGCGCGTCCGCGCGACAGCGCGCGGCTCCTCGTCTACGACCGCAGGACGAAGAAGGTTGCGTGGGACATTTTCCGGAACATAGGGCGGTATCTGCCGCCGCGCGCGTTGCTCGTGCTCAACGACACGAAGGTCATCCCCGCGCGACTCCCCGTCCGGCGCAAGACGGGCGGGCGGATCGATCTACTTCTTCTTTCGTCCGGCGGTGGGCGCATCCACGCTCTTTCGCCGAAGCGTCTACGCGAGGGGGAAAAGCTGATGATCGAACCGCGATGTTTCCTTCGTGTTCTCAAACGCGATGCGGCGGGATGGATTTTGGAGCCGTCGTTCCCGCTCACCCGCCTGCGTGCGATTCTGCGCCGCCGAGGCAGAACCCCGCTGCCGCCGTACATGGCCGATTCGCCGCTGCGCGAAGGCGAACGCCGCCGCGAATACCAGTCCGTGTTCGCGCGCAGCGACGGATCCGTGGCCGCGCCGACGGCATCGCTGCACTTCACGAAGCCCTTGCTCAAGCGTCTGCAGCGGGATGGCATCGAACTGGCGACGCTAACGCTGCATGTGGGCCTCGGCACGTTCGCACCCGTCACCGGCGACCAACTCGCGCACGGTTCCCTGCACGGCGAACGGTACATCATCCCCACGAAAACGTGCCGAGCCCTGCAAAAAGCCCAAAACGAGCACCGCCCAATCATCGCCGTCGGGACGACGGCGTTGCGCGCCCTGGAGTCGGCGGCGGATGCGCGCGGCCGCGTCGCGCGGCCGCGCGGCACGACAACACTCTTCATCCGCGAAGGGTATCGTTTTCGGCTTGTGGACGGGCTCATCACGAACTTTCACGTTCCGCGCTCCAGCCTTCTGATGCTCGTGAGCACGCTCGTCGGACGCAGGATGCTCCTGTCTCTCTATGCCCGGGCCATCAGGCGCAAGATGCGTCTCTTCTCGTTCGGCGACGCGATGCTGATCCGGTAAATGCTTGCGTTTTGCATCCGATGCGGTTTCAATGGCGCCCCCTTTTCCCAACCACCATGCGTGAAGTGAAGTTCATCGACGTGGATGCCGACGCGCTGCAGGGGCAGATGCAGGAGCTGGGCGCCCGGCTGGTCGCCGACAGCAACGCGGAAGCCGAGTATTACGACTGGCCCGATTACGGCCTAAGTCAAAGCGGGATAACCCTGCGCCTCCAGACGCGCGGCAAGATCGGCCTGACGATGAAGATCAACGGCTCCGGCGCGGACGGTCATGACGAGCGTCGTGTGATGGAAGTCCGGCTCCGTCCCGCCGATCTGGAGAAGATTCGCACGCTGTTCCATAGGCTGGGCGTCGACCAGATGGTGGAGCACAGCGCCCACCGCATCACCTACATGCTCCGGCAGGTGCGCATGCATATTGACATGCTCGGAGAGATGCCGCCGCTCCTCATCATGCAGGCGCAGACGCAGGAACAACTGAAGCGGACAGCCGGAGAACTGGGCCTGCCATGGGACGAACGCAAACACTGGTCGTTGGCGGCAGTGAAGGAGCACTACGAGGAGCGCCGCAGCAAGGGGAGCCCCGCCGCCCGTCGTCAGAAGAAGAAGCGCGGGATGAGAAGCGAGGACTAACGCGGCGGCAGGCGGCGGTCATCCGCGTCGTTGAACATCATGCCGCCTTTCATCATGGGCGCCATGTCCATGGTTTTGCCGCGCAGCAGCGAGGCGAACCAGAAGAAGCCCGGAGCGGCGAGCGGAGCGGTGACAAGCGATCCGATGACACCGATGATCATGAACCACAACGCCCAACGCTTCATACCGGGACCATTGAGTGTGCGAATCGCCCAGACGAGGAAGAGGATGACGCCGAGCAGCGCAGCGACACCGAAGAACCAGTGCAAATGGACGAAGAGCAGCGCGAGGCCGATGGGGAAGGCGACGTCCGGCATGGAAGAAAGGGGGAAGGAATTATTGTCCCAGCACGGGCTGGAACTTGTTTTCGCCGATGTTCTGCCAGCCGCCCCAGTTGCAGCGGACGGTGAGGGTCGATTCGCCCTGCTGGCAGCTCGCGGACTGGCCGCAAGCGACGTCGCCGCACGGCGTCCCCTTGCAGATGGGGGGCGTCATGTTGACCGTGACCTCGGGTTGGTTGGAACACGTGCAGCTGCCGATCGTCGCCGTCGTGACCTTCACCGATGCGCCGGAGACGCAGGAGTACTCGCTCAAATACGATTGGAGGTAGGAGCTCCAGTTCGTGCCGACCTGGGCGTATCCCTGTTGGGAACAGACGTCCGTACAGCTCTTCTTGCAGGCGTAGCAGGTGACGCCCGCTTCCTGACCGACCGTGTCGCAGCCGCTCGCGCACGAGCTGGGGCATTCATTCGTGTACGTGCCGCTCGGGCAGCGGACGACCACACAGCCGTAGCAGCCGCTATCGTCCGCGGTGCAGGTGCCGCCCTCCTCCTGGCAAGCCTCTTCGCAGGCGTCCCGGTCGCGGGTTTTGCCGGAGGAACAGACCGGCTGATCTTCTTCGCCGTCGGATTTCAGTTCGCAGCGATAGCACGCGACGCCGTCGTCGCGCACGTAGGATTTCACGCAGCGGCCATTGGAGCAGCCGGTACCGCAGGCGCCGCTCTCCATCGTGTCGCTCTTGCAATCCTCCGCGGCCTTCTTCTGACACACGTAGCAACCGTCTTCCTCAACGCATTCGCCGTCGCAGGACAGCGTGCATGTGCGCTTACTCTCGATGGTGCATGTTTTGCGCACTCCCGGAATCTTGCCCGTGACGGCGTCCTCGGGGCCGGTGCGGTAATCGATGACCGGCACTTCGGTCTCCAAGCCGCCGACCTCGGTGAAGCTGCCCTTCACGGCCGAGCCATCGTCGGAGACGTCCGAGGTACTACGGGCGGAAGCCGCCTCGCTGGCCGCTGAACTCATCGGCGCCTCGCTGGCCTCGCCATTTTCCAGGTCGCCCGGTTCGTCATCGCTGTCCGACTCCTCGTCGTCACCAGAGAAGAGGTCCTCAAACCAGTCGAAGATGCCGGTTTCGTCCGCACCGCCGTCATCGGGCTCGATCTTCGCGCCGTCGAGAACGCCGATCAGGTCGAGCTCCTCCTCGATTTCGACGCAGCGCTTGAGGCATTCCTCGTACTCCGCTTGCAGGCGCTTGATCTCGTCCAGGATGTCCTGCATGTCCTTCTGGATGTCGGAAACGGCGTCAGCAGCTTGCTGCTGGGCTTCCTTCGCGGCGTCCAGGGCGCTCTTTGCGTCTTTCACCGCTTGCTCCAGACCCTCTTCGACTTTCTCCTTCCACTCGTCGCGCTCCTGTGGCGTCATCGGCTTGCCCCACGCGTCGCTCAATTCCTGCGCGGAGAGGTCGCCGTTCTTGTAGTCCTGCCAGAGGGACTGGTTGCGAGCGCGCTGCGCGGCCAAGTCCGATGAGTCGATGCGGCCGCTGCCGTCCGCGTTTTCGATCCAGCTGCGCGGGTTGCGGAAATCGTTGAGCGCCTTCTCCGCGGCGGCTTTCTTGCCCTCCGCGTCATGCACGTTCTTGTCCGCCTCGGCTTTCGCGCGTTGCGCATCCGTGAACTCGTTCTGCAACTCCTTCAGTTCGTGCTCCAGTTCTTCGATTTCCTCCAGAATCGGATCGCAAAGGAGACATCGCAGCGTCGGGGGAGACAGATCCAAATCCGTGAAGATGTCGAAGAACGAGTCCGCGGGTGTCATCGGTTCGCCCTCGTCTGTTCCGCCTCCCGGCACATCCTCACCTTGGCCTCCCACGCCACCGCCCGGACCGTCCGTGGTCATCGGCGGCTGCTGCTCATCGTCTTCCTCGTCATCGCCGAATCCGAACCACTCCACGATGTCATCCCACCACGAATCCTGTTCGACGACGGGGAACTGATCCTCGTACTCGGTGATCGGATCGACGGCGCTTACCTTGCATTTGCGCTCGCACTCCTCAAGGGATTTCTGCAGGGATTCGATGTACGCCTCCATGCCCGCGCGCTGGATTTCCCACTCGCGGATCTGGCGCATCAAGTCGTCCAGCTCCTTCTGGAGTTTGTCGGCCTCCGCCCGCGCCTCCCGTGCGCGGTCGGCGAGTTCCTTCTCGATTTGATCCTTCGCGCGCTCCCGGTCCGCGGGTGTGACATTGCCCCACGCGTCGCTCAATTCCTGCGCGGTGATATCGCCGTCCTTGTATTGCTGCCACAGGTCGGCATTCAGACGCCGCATCGCGGCAAGGTCGCTGCTGTCCAAATGTCCGCTGCCGTCGGCGTTCTCGACCCAGCTCTTGGGATTTTCAAAATCCTTCAGAGCCTTTTCCGCTTTCTCCGCCTCCCTACGGGCATCCGCGGCGCTGTTCTGCAGGCGCGGCGCCTGGAGACGGGCTCCCAACAGGTTGAAATCCACTCTCCAAATTTCCATCTCCTTGTCCCTGATCCACTGGCGGATGATGTCGCAGGCGATGCATTCCGTCTTCGCCGGCGGTAAGGAAACGTCCGCAAAAACGTCAAAGAATGAATCGGCCTGTTGTGCGGAGGCTGCCGGAGCCAGGAAAAGGAGCAGAGCGGCGAAAATGCCGGTTGTGGTGGTGCGCATACCCAAGACGCTACCGCACGATTGCGGACTGTCAACCGGAGCTTCGGAGGCTTCAAGAACATCACAAACGTCAGAGGAACAACTCCCTTGTTGAGGTTTCGCAAGCCTCGGAAGCTTTTGTAGCTTGATATTCCTCTGCTACGCTTCGCCTGTACGCACGAAGACTGATGGCCACTCCAGACGTCTACGGCGGAGAGGAAACTGCTCAAAACGAAAGCGGTGACACCATCTCTCTCTCACTGTCATCGCGGCGGAGTTTTTTACGCAGGATGCTGATGGCGTCGGCACTCATCGGAGTCGGAGCCGGCATTGGTGCGGTGGCCATGCACGACTGGCGAAAGGCCGGCGAGGTGCGGCCCGCAAGCGTCGCCTCCGGCCCGGGGAAAGCCCGGCCTCTCGACATGCTCGACGACAACATTTCGGTGATCGACTATCCGATCGCCGTCGAGGTACAGACAGCGTCGGGCAAGGCAATCATTGAGGCGGAGTTCATCCGCGCCGGTGATCAGACCCTGCAACTGCGCACGGAGCGTCGCCAGTACGTCCTGCAGTGCGTGCGCCCGTCGACGGGCAGCCGCGGCAGTGCCGTCATCACGAACGTCCGGCATGACAAGGGATGGATCGTTTTCGATTCGGCATTCGGCGCCGCGCGGCTCCACCCCGACGACTTCCGGGATATCTGCAGCGAATTGGTCCTGCGGCCAGCCGCGGGGTGCATGCCGTCGATCGTGCTTCAGTGCGCATTGGAACCATCGCCGCTCGGCAAGGCGGTGTATCGCGTCCACGATCCGGTGAACGGCGTTCCCGAAACGCTGGAATGCGAACTGACCGCCGTGGAAATTCCCCCGCGGATCATGCACACCGCGGCATTGCGTACACCGCGATGACGCATCAGCCGCTCACCAGCGCGAGGAGCTTTGTCGTTCCGCACAGGGTCACCGCGCCGCCGGCGCGCTCCTTCACTTCCACCTTGTCGTCGGCCAGGGTCTTGGGCGAGACGACGATGCGGAAGGGGAGGCCCATCAGGTCCGCATCCGCCAGGCGCGAGCCCGCCGAGGGATCGAGCCGGTCATCGACGATGCAGGGGACGCCGGCGTCCTCCAGATGTTTTGCGCAGTGCATGGCTGTCGTGAACGCCGGATCCTCCTTGCTCTTGGCGATGGGGAGGATGTGGGCGACGGCGGGAGCGACGGCCTTTGGCCAGACCAGCCCGGCGTCGTCGGCGAAGGCCTCGGCGATGATGCCCATCAGCCGCGAGACGCCGATGCCGTAGCATCCCATGATCACGTCCTTCATCTGCCCCTCGGGCGTCGCGTACTGCAGGCCGAACGGCGCGGAGAACTTTGTGCCGAGCATGAAGATGTTCGCCGCTTCGGAGGCGCGTTCCTCGCGGAACGTCGTTCCGGTCGTCACGGGGCAGGCGGTCTTCCCCGGCTCGTAGATCTCGCGGTTCACCGCGATGCGCATGCCCTTCTCCTCCGCTTCGACGCTGACGAAGACGGTGTCCTCGCCGTTGGGCAGGATTACCTGGTACTCATGCGAGTATTTCGAGAAGCTGCCGCCCGAGGCGTACGTCAGGTACGTTTTCTCCGCCAGACCCAGACGGCGGAAGATCGCGGCGTAGGCGTCCTGGACGACGGCGTAGTAGCGTTCCAGGTCCTCTTGGTCGGTGTGGAATGAGTAGAGGTCCTTCATCAGGAATTCCCGACCCCGCAGGATGCCCGACTTCGCGCGCAGTTCGTTGCGGAACTTCGTCTGGATCTGGTACGCGCCGAACGGCAGGTCGCGGTACGAACGGACGTACTGCCGCGCGACGGGCACGATGATCTCCTCGTGGGTCGGGTTCAGGCCGTACTCCTGTTCGCCCGCGCCCGGAACGTGGAAGAGGGCGTCGAAGACTTTGGGATCCCAGCGACCGGTCGTCTCCCAGTATTCGCGGGGTGACAGCGCGGAGAGGAGGAGTTCTTGCGCGCCAATGCGGTCCATCTCCTCGCGGACGATGCGCTCGATGTTTCGCAGCACTTTCAGCCCGAGCGGTAGGAAGGAGTACACGCCGGCCATCGTCTTGGCGATGAATCCGGCGCGGACGAGGAGCTCGGCGTTCACGCTGCCGGCATCGGCAACGGCTTCCTTCGAGGTTTTCGTGAAGAGGTGGGAGAGGAGAAGCATGTGAAAAAAGAGTATCATATTCCTTCGTATCAATGCGGCGCTTCCTTTTTTGCCTCTCTGTAGCAGCAGCTTTGTCACTTCCCTACGCGATATCTCAACATCTTCTCTGTCCTTTCTTTCCGGCGAAAGAAAGGACAACAAAGAACGCCGTCGCGACCAATTGCCCCTCCTCCCGCCCTGTGTGCTCGCCGTCTCTCCTCCTCGGCGCTCGGAGAGATCGGCTCGCAGCAACGGGACAGGGCTTCCCCTTACACCCCCCGTGGTCGCGACCCTCCGGGCCTTGTTTCTGTTGGTTGTTTTCGTCGTGGAGAGGTCCGCCGCCACGGGGGGTGAAGGGGCAGCGCCGCTTGCAGCATGTCTTTCGAGGAGCCGGACGGGAAGCCTTGGACCGTCCGGCGACGAGACACGGCGCGGTATGGAGGAGGAATTGGCGGCGGTGCACTTTCTTTG
>VMFU01000012.1 GCA_007376205.1 Candidatus Peregrinibacteria bacterium Gr01-1014_25 | reverse complement strand
GACACGGCGCGGTATGGAGGAGGAATTGGCGGCGGTGCACTTTCTTTGTCGTCCTTTCTTTGTTGCGGGGAGACAAAGAAAGGACGGGAAGATGTTGAAGAGTCGATGAGAGAAGAGATACCGAATTCCGATGGCTATCATCACCCTGAAAAAATAGAATCACTGCATGCCCATCGACCCCAGCATCTTCCGCGCGTACGACATCCGCGGCGTCGCCCATGAGCAGATCACGGAGGAGGCCTGCCGGGCGGTCGGGCAGGCGTTCGGCACGGTGCTGCGCCGGATGTACGGCATCGGCCACCCCCGCGTTGCGGTGGGGCGCGACGCGCGGACGCATGGTCCCCTGTTCGAGAGGGCCGTCGTCGACGGCCTCGTGTCGAGCGGGTGCCACGTACTGCTGATCGGGGCGACACCCAGTCCCGTGAACTACTTCGCCGTCTGCAACGGCAAACTCGACGGCAGCATCCAGGTCACCGCCAGCCACAACCCGCCGACGGACAACGGCCTGAAGTTGCAGATCCGCGACGCGCATGCCTTCGCGGGAAACGATCTTCAAACGCTGCGAGAGCAGATCGAGAAGCGCGATGTCCTGACGGGCGAAGGCTCCCGCGAGGAGGAGAACGCCGCGTCCGCCTACGTCGAACATCACGTCCGGGCTTTCGCCGGCGCAGGGCAGGGACAGCGCATCGTCGTCGACGGGGGCAACGGCATCGCGGGGCCCGTGAACTGCAGCGTGCTCAAGGGCGTCGGCGCGACGATCACCGAGCTCTTCATCGAACCGGACGGCGCGTTCCCCAACCACCCCGCGGACCCCAGCAAGCACGACACGCTGCGCTGGCTGCAAGAGCGCGTTCGCGCGGACAAGGCGGCCGTCGGTTTCGCGTTCGACGGGGACGGCGACCGGCTGGGCGTCGTCGACGATCAGGGCAAGATCCTCACCGCGGACGAAGTCCTGCTCCTGCTCGCGCGCGACCATCTTTCGCGCCACCCGGGCGGTCGCGTCGTGTGCACGGTGAGCAATTCGGGCACGATCCTGACGGAGGTACGCCACTGGGGTGGCGAGCCCGTCATGTGCAAGGTCGGACACTCGTTCGTCGAACACGCGATGCGCGAGCACGGGGCGCTCCTGGGCGGCGAACAGTCGGGGCATTTCTTCTGCGGCGAAGACAGCTACGGGTACGATGACGCGCTCGTCGCCGCTCTGCGCGTCCTGAAAATTCTGCAATCCGACGCGCGACCACTCTCCTCCATCCGCGAAGACTTCCCGCGCGTGTATCAGGCGCACGAGCGGCGTCCCCGCTGCCCCGACGATACCAAGGCCGACGTCGTCCGCCGCGTCACGGAACATTTTGCGAAGACGCACCCCGTGGAAACGATGGACGGTGCGCGTATCGACTTCGGCGACGACGCATGGGCGGGCATCCGCCAGAGCAACACGAGTCCGCGCTTGAGCATCTGCATCGAAGCCCGCAGTCCGGAGAAGCTTGCGGCCGTGGAAAAGGAAGTTCTAGGGCATCTGGAGACCTATGAGGAGATTGATTTTAGAGATTAAGGATTCGGACAGAGGGATTGGGGATGAATCGACCTCGCCTCAATCCCTATGTCCTCACCCCTAATCCCCACCAATTCGCCTCTTCCCGACGCCCTTTTTCTGGTATCATGGATGCTCCTTTATGTGGCCGTTTTCACGCAGACGGCGGGAGGAAGAGCACGACCATGTCGTGAAGCGTTTCGTGGCCGGCGTCATCATCGGCGGCGCGATCGCATCGATCATCGGCAAGCGCTTGCTGGAGCAGCATGAACACGAGGACGACGAGCGGAGGAAGAAGTGACGCTACTCATCCAACTCCCCCACCAAGTTCCGTTCCATCACGTCGCGTATCCGCGCGAGCGTTTTGACGTTGGCGATCGCCCACATGAGCTTCACGACGGCGGCCTCGTGCGTCATGTTCTTGCCGGAGATCACGCCGAGCCGCTCAATGGTAAGCTGTTTGCGATAGTGATGCAGGTCGATGCGCCCGCGCAGCAGCTGCGACGTGATCACCACGGGGATGTCGGCGTCGTGGAGTTTGCGCAGCCAGGGGAAGAGATCCTCGGGCAGCATGCCCTGGCCGTAGGCGCGCAGGACGATGCCGCTGGGCTTGGCGTCGAGCAGCGCCTGGAACATCCGTTCGGGCAGGCCCGGGTGCAGCACGAGCGACACGACGTTCGTGTCGAAGGCGATCTTCGGCTCCAGACGGCGCTTGCGCCGGACCATGCGATGATCGTGCAACGTCACGTCCATGTTGAATTCGGCGAGGGGCGGGAGCTTGGGCGTGTCGAACGTCTGGAAGATCGACTGCTCGGCCTTCTTCGCCCGCGTACCGCGCAGAACCTGCGGCCCCAGGACGACGCAGACCTCCGCGATGTCCAGGAGCGCGGCGCGGATGGCGAAGATCAGGTTCATGCGGCCGTCGCCGGACAACTCGTTGATCGGCATCAATGCCCCCGTCAGGACGACGGGCTTGCTCAATCCCTGCAGCGCGAACGACAGCGCGGCCGCGGTGTAGCTCATCGTGTTCGTGCCGTGGATGACGACGAATCCCTCGAACGCGTCGTAGTGGCCGGCGATGGCCTTGGCGATGGCAACCCAGTGGTCCGGCGTGACTTCGGACGAGCCGAGGTTGGCGATGTTGAAGAACGCGAGCGACGCCTCGCGCTGCACCTCGGGGAGAAAACGGTGGATCTCCGCGAGGGACTCGATGGGTTCGATACGCCCGGTTTTCTGGTTCCGGACCATGCCGATGGAGCCTCCGACGTAGAGAATGGCGATCTTCGGCCTTGGCATCTCGGGCAGAGTAGCGTTCCGTGACGCGCGTGCAAACCAAAAAGAGGCGCCTCCCGTAGGAGGCGCCTCGACTCTCAACACGTACGTGTCGAGAGCGTAGCCCGACCGGTGCGCTCCCTACCTGCTGGCACGTTGTTGCGAGCGTGCCGCTCTGTGTGTTTGTTCTACCCCGAATGTCTCGGGGATCGGCCTCCCGGTAGCCGGGGAGCAGGCATGGTGTGTGTTGGTATGTATCCCTTCCGCAGAAAGCGGAGGGAACCTGATCCGCGGCGGTCGGAGCCGCGGAGGAGGCAGGGAGGGATGAGAGGGGGCGGCTTGTCGCCAGCGTCCCCTCATCTCTCCCTGCCGTTCGTAGGGAGCCTGCGGAAGCAATGAGCAAATCCAAGAAGGATAGCACGGAGAAGAGAAAATGTCTACCATTTCGCCATGTCTCCCGGAAAACTCGTCCTCCTCATCGGGCCCAGCGGCGTGGGTAAAAGCGTCGTTCTGAAGAAGCTGCGTGCCATGGAGCCCGAGCTCCATTTCCCCCTGTCGGCGACGACGAGGCCGCGGCGGCCGCGTGAGGGCGACGAGCTCTATCATTTTCTGACGGATGCGGAGTTCGACGCCTCCCTGAAGGACGGGAAGTTTTTGGAGTGGGCGCAGGTGCACGGCGGGCCGCGCTACGGAACGCTCATCGACGAAATTCTCCCCGCCATCGACGCCGGCAAGACCGTCGTGCGCGAGGTCGACGTGCAGGGATTCGACAGCATCCGCAACCACCCTCTCTTCGCCGCGCCGTCGCCGCGCTACCGGTTGATCTCGCTCTTCCTCCTTCCCGAGAGCGTCGACCAGCTCATCGCGCACATCACCAAGCGCGCGCCGATGGAGCAGGAGGAACTCAAGCGCAGACTTCGCAGCATGGAGCGCGAGCTGGGCTACGCGGAGTTCTGCACGCACCGCATCACCAGCCACGAGGGAAAGCTGGATGATGTCGTCCGTGAGGCTGCCGAAATCATCCGGCGCTCGTAATTCCAGGAATCAGGGCGGGGAAATGGCAAGCCCACTTGTCTTCGCCCAGTGGTACCATCTCCGGTCGTTTCCCCTTCATTTCCTCCCGTACCAGCCTATGCGCAGCCGCCTCCTCCTCTCCACCGTCGCCTCCAGCCTCCTGCTCGCGGGCATCGCCAGCGCACAAACCGTGCAATGCCCGTCGGACGCCGACATCGAGTGGAAGATCCAGGCGTGCAAGAACGCGGGCTACGGCGCCGAAGTGGCGTGGGACCGGTACAAGTGCAAGTACGTCGTTTGCAAGAAAACGGAGAGCAGTAGCAGCGGAAACACTTCTACGGGGAGCGTCCCCGACTGTTCCAAGGCCAAAGCGTACAACGCGGAGATCGCCCTGACCTGCCCGAGCAACAGGATCATGCGGTCCCTCGACGAGCAGAAGTGCGAGTGGTGGAAGTGCGCGGAGCAGCCCGTCGTCACTGACCCCTGCGCGGGCGTGAACCAGCGCAACGAGAGCGTGAAGCAAACCTGCCCCCCCGAACGCCTGAAGAGCGAATGGAAGGAGGTCAGCGGGCAGAAGTGCGAAGTACTCTGGTGTGAAAAGGAACTGGATTGCGGCAAGCTGCGGGCGCGGCTCTCCGAGCTGAACGCCTCATCGGAGGAGTACGCCAAGCTCAAGCAGGAATGGGTCGACCGCTGCGGCGGCGTGCCTCCCGGCAAGGTGATCGACTGCAAGAAGGAAGGGTGCTCGGTGCGTTGCGAGGACGGGACGCTCTACAACGTCTGTGAGAGTGTCTGCGTGCAGCAGCCGACGGAGTCGACCGCCCCCGGCCTCGTGAAGTCGCCTGGCAGGTGCAAGACGACCTTCGACGGCAAATGCCGCATCACCCGCTGCTCGGACGGCACGACGAAGAGAAGCTGCTTGAAGCGGTAATACTGCTCGATATTGTAGGTCTGGGAAGGCCATGCTAGCCTCCTTTGGCCCTCGCGCCCGCAGCTTCCTGCTTCGCTATGAAGCTACGGACGGGCAGGCAGTCTGGTGATACTGCAGTCTGTCGGCGATGCTCTTTCCTTCTCAACATGCGCCCGTAGTTCAGCCTGGATAGAACGCCAGATTGCGGATCTGGAAGTCGCAGGTTCAAATCCTGCCGGGCGCACCATTCAACTCGATTGTTCCTTACCCTATTCCCGAAGTCCGATTCCCTATTCCCTAACCTGGGGCTTTAGCTCAGCTGGTAGAGCGCTTCCATGGCATGGAAGAGGCCAGGGGTTCGAGTCCCCTAAGCTCCACCAATAACTATGCCTGCTCTCACTCAATCTTGGCTGTTCCCAGTATTGCTTGGTTTCATTGTCTTTATGCTGCTTGAAGCACCCACAATAAAGGAAAAGGGTAAGATATTGAATCATATCGCGGCTGTACTAGCTTCTTTGGTTACAATCTTTGGAGTTTTGGATTATTCCTACAATGCAAGGTGTGAAAAACAAGAAAAGTTGGCGTCGGAAATAGTCGACCTTTTGCCAAAGCTGACACAAGCAGCAATAAACGAAATTGGGGTGCCAGACACCTGTCGAAAGCCAGATGGCAAGCCCACGTTCTATACCGATGAGTCATTGCTGAAATCCAATTTAAAATTTGACTCAGACACAGATGCTTACAACTTTAAAATTGTGCCATTGGCGTCTGTCGATTCTGAGGTCCATGCAGCAAGTGCGAGATTTGCCAATGCCATGAGTGAATTAGTGCATACGTGTTCAAAAGATGAAAAATACTCATTGGATCTACTGTTTAGCCGAGGGAGCGTTGCAAATGATGAAAGAACGAAATTGACACAAGCCCTCGCACAGATGGTTTCAAAATGCTACTAAACGCAATATAGTCCCCCCATGCCCCTCACCCTCGACGACGTCCGCGACAAGCTGAAAGCGTGGGACGGCTGCGCGCTGAAGAAGACCTGCACGCAGGCGGTTCTGGGCGAAGGGAACCCGCAGGCATCGGTGATGTTCGTCGGCGAGGCGCCGGGCGAACAGGAAGACCGGCAGGGCCGGCCGTTCGTCGGGCCCGCGGGAAAGCTGCTCGACGAGCTCCTGGGCACCATCGGCTTTAAGCGGGAGGACGTGTACATCAGCAACGTCGTGAAGTACCGCCCACCGGAGAACCGCGACCCGACGGACGAGGAGAAAGCACAGTGCATGCCATGGCTGCAGCTGGAAATCGCCCTCATCCGCCCCCGCGTCATCGCGCCGCTCGGCCGCCACGCGCTGGGCCACTTCCTTGCCAAGGGCAGCATCTCCCAGTTGCACGGCAAACCGCACAAGGTCACGGACTCCCTCACGGTCTTCCCGATCTACCACCCCGCCGCCGCGCTGCACAATCCCGGGCTGCGCCAGTCGCTCTATGACGATTTCAGCGCGCTGGGCGCATTTCTAAAGGCACGGCAGTAGCGACGGGTCTCTGCACGTCTTTTCGCCACCTTCGTTCCTCGGCTTCCTCGGTCTCATCGGTCTCTTCGGCCTCCTCACCGCATGACCTCCCTCCTCTTCGCCACCACCCTCGCCGCGCTCTTCTCGCTCACGTCCCTGCTCGTGATCCTCCTGCGCGTGAGTCCCTTGACCGCCCCGTTGCAGGCGCTCCCCGCTTTCTTCATCAGCATCTTCCTGGCAGTCACGGCCTGCTGCGGCCTGGCTCTCTATAGCCTGTGGAAACATTGGAGGGGCGCCACGTGGGGCGAAGGCCATGCTTTGAGCGTCGGGCTGCGGGAAGGAGTCTTCCTGGGCGCCATCGCGGTCATCATCATTCTCTTCCACATCCTGGGCATCCTGACGTGGTGGGTCGTGGCGTGGGCCGTGGCGATCTTCCTCTCGATCGAGCTGGCGCTGCATTCATAACGGCACCAAGGGCGCCAAAGATACCAAGGAGACCGATGAGACAGAGGGTGTTATACTTTTTTCATGTCCACCACGGATTGGACGCCCTACGAGGGACGCATCGCAGGCGCGGCGACGCTTGAGGCGCTCGATGCCATCGAGCAAGAACTCTTCGGCCGCAAGCAGGGGGCGATGACGCTGGCCCTGAAGGCGCTGGGCAACCTGTCGCCGGATGAGCGCCGCGTACGCGGTGCAGAACTGAATGCGCAGAAACAGGGTCTGGAGGAGCAACTGCAAGGCCGCCGCACGGAACTGCGGGCGGCGTCGCGCGGATCGCTCGCCGATACCGATCCCCTGGACGTCACGCTGACGCTGCCGAGGGCGCCCCGCGGCCATCTGCACCTCGTCCCCGAATTCATCCGGAGCGTCGAGGGCATCTTCGGCCGCATGGGGTTCGACGTGGCCGACGGGACCGAGATCGAGACCGAGGAGTACAACTTCGACCTGCTCAACATCCCCGCCGATCACCCCGCGCGCGACGCGCAGGATACCTTCTGGGTTCGGGATTCGGGAATAGGGAATCGGACAGAGGGCGAACGTCTGGTGCTGCGCACGCACACATCGCCGGTGCAGATCCGCTACATGCACGCGCATACGCCGCCGCTGCGGATGATCTGTCCGGGCCGCGTCTACCGCAAGGACGCCGACGCGACGCATTCGCCCATGTTCCACCAATTCGAGGGACTCATGGTCGACCGGCACATCTCCCTGGGCCACATGAAAGGCGTGATGATCGAGGCGATGCGCGCGCTGCTCGGCGGCGACATCGAGTTCCGCTTCCGCTCCAGCTACTTCCCGTTCGTGGAGCCGGGACTGGAGGTCGACGTCCGCTGGCGGGGCGGGGCGGAGACGAAGGAGGGCCGCTGGTTGGAAGTCG
The DNA here is from genome assembly GCA_007376205.1 of Candidatus Peregrinibacteria bacterium Gr01-1014_25. Lineage (GTDB taxonomy): Bacteria > Patescibacteriota > Gracilibacteria > Peribacterales > Peribacteraceae > VMFU01. Next base: position 277 of record VMFU01000012.1, on the reverse strand, counting down.
TCGGCTGCGGCATGGTGCACCCCCAAGTCCTGAAGAACGGCGGATTGGACCCTGACGAGTGGCGGGGATTTGCCTTCGGCTTCGGCGTGGAGAGGCTGGTCATGATCAAGCACGGCATCCGCGATCTGCGGATGCTCTATGAAGGAGATATGCGATTTGCAGAACAGTTTTGAGTGCCTCAACATCTTCTTCGTCCTTTCCGCGTAGAGGCAGTCGCCTCCTGTCCTTTCATTCCGGCTACGCCGTTCGCCACTTTCTTTGTCACCACACAAAGAAA
>VMFU01000008.1 GCA_007376205.1 Candidatus Peregrinibacteria bacterium Gr01-1014_25 | reverse complement strand
TTTCTTTGTGTGGTGACAAAGAAAGTGGCGAACGGCGTAGCCGGAATGAAAGGACAGGAGGCGACTGCCTCTACGCGGAAAGGACGAAGAAGATGTTGAATAAACGCCAAGGAAAATGACAGCCCAAAAGCGATATACTGAAACCATGAAGATTCTTCTTGCCCTCTCCGGCGGCATCGACTCCTCCGTCGTCGCCCATCTGCTCCGCGAGCAGGGGCACGAACTTGTCGCCGTGCGCTTCACGCTCTGGTCCGACCCCCTCGCGCCGGCATTCGCGCAGGTGCTCCCCAGCAAGTGCTGCACGACGCAGAACGCCGCACGGGCGAAGGCCGTTGCAACGGCGCTGGACATCCCCTACCGCATCCTCGATCTGGCAGCGGAATTCAAGACGAACGTCGTCGATCCCTATCTGGAGGCGCACAGAAACGGCCGCACGCCGAACCCCTGCATCGGCTGCAATCGCACGATGAAGTTCGGAAAGCTGCTCGAGGTCGCCGATGCCATGGGTTGTGATCGCATCGCCACGGGGCACTACGCGCGCCTCGCGCGGGAGCGGCTTCCGGACGGCGGCGAACGGACATTACTCCTCGAAGCGGTCGACAGCGCAAAGGATCAGAGTTACTACCTGTACGGCCTGACCCAGGAGCAACTACAGCGCATCGTGTTTCCCCTCGGAGCGATGCGCAAGTCCGAGGTTTTTACACTCGCCGGACGGTACGGCATCCCCTTCGAGCGCGAAACGTACCGCGAGAGCCAGGATTTATGCTTCTTCCCCGAGAAGACGCCCGAGGCATTCCTGCGCCGCCACCTCGCCGCTGCATTGGTTCCGGGTTCGATCGTCCGGCGCGACGGAACGGTGCTCGGCACGCATGAGGGTTTACCGCTCTACACGCCCGGGCAACGTCGCGGCGTCGGCGTCGGCGGGCAGCCTATTCCACTGGAAGTCGTCGAGAAGGATCTCGTGCAGAATCGTCTCATCGTCGCGCCGTGTGGTGATGAGCAACACGCGAGCGTGCGTCTCTCCGTTCTGCAGTGGGTGTCCTGGATGCCGCAGGAAAATGTCGATGAACCTTTTGCCTGCCGCACCCGCTCACTCGGCGCGCGTCTGCACGGTCATCTGCGTTTTCGTGGCACGCAGGGAACGTTCACCTTCGCAAAGCCGCAGCCGCCGGCGGCTCCGGGGCAGTCCCTCGTACTTTATCGAGGTGAAGAGATTATTGGTGGAGGAGTCGTTGAGCCCTAACATAAGGACAAATTATTGAATACAAAATTTGATCTATTCTTGGACTTCGCCGCGAGGGAACCCTGCGTGAATGAGGCATTCACCCATCGCCAAAAACGATGTATTCTGCTATACTGCTCTGATTTCCATGCAGCCTAACCGCCAGCACCGCGCCATGTACGACGACGACGGCAATATTCGCCTTCCAATACATGACATGCCGCAAAGCCCTTCAGAAAGGGCTGAATCACAGAGGGCAGATTCCATGGACGAAGGAGACAGTGATCGAATGCCCACTGCACACACAGGAGCCGACAGAAAGCGTGCACCATCGGCTTCTGCCCTTACGCAAGGGCTCCCCGGCATCTGGAAAACTGTGGACGAAGAGCCTGTTGCCGTTGCCACTTCGGTCCGCAGCCATGTCTACGCGCTGACCACCGACGCAGCCGCCGAGGCGCGATCGCAAGTCGCATGGAGCATGCGCGACGCGGTCGCTTTCGCCCGCGGCCTCGTGCGGGATGCCCGCGGCGCGATGGCGCAGGGGCGCGATCTCCTCTTGCAGCCCGTGTGGATCCCCCGCAGGAACAAAGCGCCAAAGCAGCGAACGCGGCTGGCGCTCTTCTTCGGCGATGTCCTTCGCTTCGGCACGACGTTCGCCTGCCTCTTCATTGCCCTCTTTCTCGCGCTCAACTACCAGAGCGTCTCGACCATCGTGAGCGCACGCATCGATCCGCTCGCCTCCGTCGACGAAGCCAATCGCATGTCGCGGATCCTCACCGGTGGCAGCGACAATGCCAAGAGCACCCACGACAACGCTCATGGAACGCTTCTCGCCGCCCTGACCGTCGGCCCGCCGGACAACCGTCTCCTGATCCCCAAGCTGGGACTCAATGTTCCCGTCGTCACACCGACGAGCGAACCGCTGCTTCGGGAGGACTGGGCCGCTCTGGAAACGGAAATCCAGCAGTCCCTCGAGGACGGGGTCGTGCATTATCCGGGAACGGCCCGCCCGGGACAGGCCGGCAATTTCTTCGTCACGGGACACAGCTCGTACTACCCGGGTTTGCCCGGCGACTTCAAGACGGTGTTCGCGCGCCTCGGCGAGTTGGAAGCTGGCGATGAGTACTGGGTCTACCACAACGGCGACAAGCACCGCTACCGCGTTACGGAAGTGAAGGAGGTCAGTCCGAACGACGTCTCCGTTCTGGATCAGCCGACGGACAGGCGCCTGGGCACGCTGATGACATGCACGCCCGTCGGAACGACGCTCCGCCGCCTCATCGTCCAGGCGCAGGAAGTCGACCTGCTCACCGGCGAGGCTCTGGCGGTCGGTCAGCACACGACGAAATCGGATGCACCCAAGGTGCGGATGGACATGCTGGCGATCTGACCGTCACCACTCCGCAGAGTCGGTCTCTTTCCTGACAGCGGCCTCTTCTTCGTCGGTTTGCAGCGTCCCCGGCACTCGGTAGGTGAATGCATACGCAGCTTCTCCGCTGTCTTCGTAGTATGTCGGCAACACTTTTTCCGCTCTGAACCCGCTCGCCTTGAAGAAGTTCTGGGCGTCTAGATTCGTCTCGCGCACCGCTGCAGTGATCTTGGTACGGCGGTGCGAGGAAAGTTTGCCGATGAGTTTGGTGATCATCTGCGCACCGACGCCGCGCCGTCGCGAATCGGGTTGCACGGCGAAATTCAGAATGTGCAGCTTGGATTTGTGCAATTCGTAAATCATGAATCCCACCACTCTCTCCGAGCGCTCCGCAACCATGCCGATGCAATTTCGCTGGCGCAGACATCGGAGGAAATCTTCTTCCGTCCATGCATACTCAAAGCTCTGCAGCTCCGTATCAAGTACTTCCGGCATGTCCCGCCGGATCATCCAACGAATGTGCACGCGCACGTTCTCGAGGAACGCCGACGGCAAGGATACGCCTTCGCTGCGGAAAGCGTCGCGCAGCCGAATATGTAGCTGGGACTGCAACCTTTCAAGCGCCTCGGTATCGGCAACATTTTTTGCGTCCGTGAGGGGCGGAATAGGCTGCGCGTAAGGTGAATGGCTGACGCTCGCGTCGAATGCGTAGAGTGCCTCCAATGGTTCTTGCAACGTTTGCCGCACCTTGGTACCGACGTTATCGGCCTTGCCCGCAAGCGTATGGAGTGACGCATTGCTCTCTTGGATGAGAGCAAGGAGTTCCCTGCGTCTTTCAAGCAGTGACCGATGCTCTTTCTCGCTGCCCTGTATTGCTGCGTTGCACGATTCCGCTCTCCGGGATTGCGCATCGACGTCCGACGCGATGATCCTGGCAAGACGCGCTTTCTGCATGAGCGCATCAGCGTCACTTTTCGAGCACTCCAGCGCGTCAAGCCACGCCAGCAAACGGTGCTCAGCCTCGAGAAATTTCCCGGGTTCGCTCTCGAGGCGCACGGGCGACTTTTTCCCATTTGTACAGACAGCGTCGATGCATTTCATGAGATCCTGAAGCGCTCCGTCGAACAACTGCCTGCTCGTCGCGCACTCTTCCTGCGCCCGTTGCAGAGCGAGTTTTGCCTCGGCAATTTTTGGAAGAGATCCATCGATTTTTTCTTCAATCGTGCGCAGGCGATCCTGAAGATCCGCGAAGTTCTTCCTCGCTTCTTCCAATTTTCCGACGGCAGCCAACCACTGCGTACCTGCCGTATCAATGATCCGTACGGCATCCATGGCACCCTGAAACTGTGGCGGCAATGTTTCCTTACCCATTGGAGAGTCAATGTACCGCGAGAGCTTACAACGTCAACCCGGCAAGAGCTCCGGGCAGGTATACTCACTGCACACTGCTTCGCCGCCGTGGTGGAAGGGTAGACACGGGGGACTTAAAATCCCCTGCCCGCAAGGGCTTGTTGGTTCAAATCCAACCGGCGGCACCACGTAAAAAGTTGCTCGCGCGGCGAGCAACCACGTGGCGCAGCCACAGCGAGGTTTACGTGCCAAGTGGCCGCACGGCGGCTTTACGTGGCTGCTCGCGATGACATAACGCGGTCATGAAGATCAAACGCGATTGACATTTTAGACCACCGAATGGGACACTCGCTCCCTTTTATGTCGCTCGAAACATTTGCGTCACCGGAAGCGGAAGTACTGAACGTGCAGGGCGTTATTCTCTTTGAGCAGCCGGAGACCGATCACGAATCGGGCCGAACGCTTCAAGAAATTCACAATATGGGAATCGCCAGCGTAACGTCAGCGCGCGTAGGGAAGGCATATCTCTTTCGAGGATTCAGCGCTTCGGAAATCGCCACTATCCAAGACGAGCTTCTCCATCGACCGGTGCACACGGAAGTGCATGTTCCCGGTGACATTAAGCAGCCGTTCATCTGCACCGCGTTCAAGCCGGCGATGACGAACCCCGAGCTGGCTTCGCTGGAGTTTGCCATCACCGATCTCCTGGGCATTTCCATGGCAGGAAAATCGATCGGGACGGCAAAGATCGTCAAACTTGAGGGGAACGTGACGGCTGCGGAACTTGCGCGCATCGACAAGGATATGACGAATGAAACGGTACAAATGTCGCTCAAACACGTCCCTCTCGAACTCGGGGTTCACCAAGTGAAAGAGAATGATCTCGTCGAGAGAATTCCCATTACCGGCATGCCCACAGACGAAGCGATGGAGCTTTGCCAGAAGCGTCGATTGTTCCTCAAGCGTCCCGAAGTCGAACGGATCCAGGAATACTTTCGAGCACGCGGCAGCGATCCCACGGATGTCGAGTTGGAGACGATCGCGCAGACATGGTCTGAACATTGTTGTCATAAGACGTTCAAAGCAAAGGTGAAGATCAACGGCGTGGAAAAAGATCCTTTCTTCACGCGCATCAAGGACGTCACGAGAAAACTCAACCATCCACGCGTGTATTCCTGCTTTGAGGACAATGCAGGCGTCGTCATCTTTGACGAGGAAACCGGCATTGCCATCAAGTTTGAAACGCACAACGCTCCCTCGGCATTGGACCCGTTCGGCGGAGCAAATACCGGCATCGGCGGAGTCGTTCGCGATGTCATGGGAACGGGACTGGGCGGCGATCCGATCGCGGTTCAAGACGTGCTGCTCTTCGGGGACCCGACGATTGAGGACAGTCAGGTATTCCCCGGTTGTCTGCACCCGCTTAAGATCGTCAAAGGCGTCGTGAAGGGAATCATGGATTACGCCAACAAGATGGGGCTGGCCAACAGCGGCGGCGCGGTCTTTTTCCATCCGAAATTCGGTCCCAAACCCGGAGTACTCGCGGGATGCGTCGGCACGATTCCTCTCAAATATGCGAAAAAGGAAGAACTCCAATCGGGTGACCACATCATTTGCATCGGAGGAAAAACGGGGAAAGACGGCATCCATGGAGCGACGTTCTCTTCGGACGCACAGTCGACGGAAACCGCCACGCTTGACAGCACATCCGTGCAAATCGGATACCCCGTTCTGCAGCGGGAAATGGCGCTCGCCATCAAGGAAATGCGCGATCTGGGCATTATCCACGCCATCACCGACTGCGGTGCGGGCGGCACCAGTTCGGCAATCACGGAAATGGGCGCGAAGACGGGCGCAACCGTGCACCTCGATCGCTTGTCGATGAAGTATCAGGGATTGCAGCCTTGGGAGAAATGGATCTCCGAAGCGCAGGAACGCATGGTGTTTGCCGTCGATCCTTCTCGCGTGAGCGAGGCGGAAGCAATTTGCAGGAAGTACGGTCTGAATTTCGACAACTTGGGCGTGTTCGGCCCCGGAGACGGACGTCTGAAAATTTTCAACAAAGACAAGGAAAATCCGATCGCCGACATGGACCTCGCATTCCTTCTGCATGGCAATCCGATGACCGAAATCCAGGGAACGTATACCCAGCCCGAGATTCAGTATCCGGCCGTGCCCACATTGGATGCCGCGGCCTTGCGCCGTCTTCTCCTGGATGTTCTCGGAGATCTGAACGTCTGTTCGCGCGAAGGAATTGTGCGCACGTACGATGACTGCGTCAGCGGAATGCCGATGGATCCGCACTACGGAGGAAAACGCGAGGACGCTGCGGTCAAAGCCATTGTCATTCGTCCGAAGCCCGGCGTGGATAAGGGATTCTTCACGACGCACGGCCTTGCGCCGGAAATCGCGGAGCATGATCCCTACTGGGCGGGCGTCACGGCAGTCTTGGAGGCCTATGCGAATGCAATCGCCCGCGGCGCAGACCCTGCCAACATCTTCCTCGTCGACAACTTTCTGCACCCATCCCCGGACAACCCCGAGGACATCGGAACGCTCGACCGTACAGTCGATGGCATCTGCGATGCTGCGAGAGCGTTGGATCTCCCCCTCGTTTCGGGGAAAGACAGCCTGGGCATGACCCATAAAGACAAAGACACCAAAAAAGTTCTCAACAAAGCGCCCCCTACCGTCGTGATGACGGCGCTTGCTGTGTTGGATACGCTCAAGCACGTCACATCGTCGCACTTCCAGAAGCCCGGAAGCACGATCGTGATGCTCGGCGACGTGGATCCGCGGCAACTCGCGGCGTCCGTCGGCGCAAAATTGGCCGGCGTCCAGACGAATGCGACGCCCACCTACGATTTGCAGAAACAATTGCAGATCGCGCAGTCTCTGCACGTCGCCATGAAAGGCGGCTCCGTGCTTAGCTGTCACAACGTCCGTGAAGGAGGTGTCTTCGCCGCACTTGCCGAAATGTCTTTCGGCAACGAGATCGGCGTGGACGTCGGTCTTTCGTGTCAGGAACACGAGATGATGGGGCATCTCCTCAACGAGCATGCTGGCCGCTACATCATCGAGCTTCCGGAGGGCACCGACCCCCGCGCGCTCTTCCGCGATGTTCCTTTCACCGTCCTTGGCAGCACGACGCAGGACAAGCTGATGCGGCTCCATCTCCCCGGTCTGGAACCACAATCATTTGGCATTGACGAGTTGAAAGACGCCAACCACAACAAATTCTTCGATCGGACGTTCCCTGTCGATCGAGATACGCTGTCGCATGTATCGACGAAGCAGGAGATCCCCCCGACTCGTCACAACGTCAGCAAGGGGGGCAAACCCCGCATGCTGATCGTCCGCGGCCCCGGCACGAACAGCGATCTGGAACTTGCGGAATCCGCTCGCATCGCGGGTGCCATTCCGCGCATCGTGAACATCTCCGAATTGACGCATCGGGATCTGAAGGAAATGCAGATCTTCGGCGGCCCCGGAGGATTTTCCTTCGGAGACGATATCCGTTCCGGAGAAATATTGGGGTTGGCGCTGCGCAAGAGGTTTCCCGATGCATTCTCGTCACAGTCATTTGAAGAGAATGATCAAACCGGCATCGGGATTTGCAACTATATGCAAGTCCTCACGGCGATGGGAGTGGCTCCCTACAATACATTGGGGAAGCAGAACGCATACATGCTCCCGAATGCATCCGGCCGATTTGAGTGCAGGCCGGTCGATCTGCTCATCGAACAGAGCCGATGTCTCTTTTTGCAGAAGTTGCAGGGGAGGACTCTTCGTCTCCGCGTTGCGCACGGCGAAGGCCGCACCCACGCGGAACCGGATGTCCTTGCCTCGATGGAGAGGGACAAACTTGTCGCGATGCGCTACGTCGATCCGATGGGCAATCCCACGCAACAACGTCCCTATAATCCCAACGGCTCCATCAATGCCATTGCGGGAATCACGACTCCCGACGGACGCTGGCTCATCATGATGCCGCACCCGGAGCGGGATCCGAGAAATTTCACGCTCACATGGAAGCAGATCGAGGAAGTCATCGGTCTCGATATTTTACTGGGAATCGTCCAACATTACTCCTAATGCCTTTTGAGGCAGAGGCGAGGGAAATGCTTCATGCTCCGCGCCCATTCCCAAGGTAACAAAAATATTGTATAATATTCTCAAACACATGCTCACTGCACATCGACCGCGACTTCTCCTCACGTGGCAGCACCCTAATGCTGCAACGACGGGGTATGGCGCACTGGCCGTTGCCATTCTCGCCGGCGCGACGTTCACGCCGCTCGCGAAGTCCTTGGGCAGCGCCCTCTCCCCGCTCTCGCTCATCTTCATCAGCGAACTCTTGAGTTTGGCGTTCGTCGGCATGTCCTTCGGTCTCTTCCCGATGGTCCGCCAACTTGTCGACTGCAACCGCCGAACGCAGCTGGCGATCCTGGCCATCGGTGTCTGCAGCGGCGTACTGGGCCCCTTCCTCTGGTTCACCGGCCTGCACTACACGACGGCGGTGAATGCCTCGTTCTTCGGCAAGAGCGACCTGGTGTTCCTCCTCTTCCTTGCTTCCGCGCTGGTGCGCGAGCGCCTGACGCCGCAACATCTCATCGTCTGCTCGATCATCCTGCTCGGCATGATCATCATCGCGCTGCAGGGATTCACGGCGAGCATCGTGCCGCAACTGGGCGACGTCCTGATCGTCGCATCCGCGTTCTGCTATTCCCTCGGAAGCTGCATCTTCCGCCGCTACCTGTCACACATCCCGCCGCACCTCGCCGTCCTTGGAAGAACGTGCACGGCGCTGGCGGCGTTCTTCCTGATTTCACCGTTCCTGCAGCATCCTTTCATCGAGGAAGTGATGACATTCCCGTCGGCGTTGGTGCCGATGCTCGTCGCCTTCGCCTTCTTCTCGCGCTTCCTCAATACCTTCGCGTTCTACATCGCGGCGGATCATCTGCCGATCAAGATCATCTCGCCGCTGACGACGTTCGACGTGATCGTCAGCGTCGCCATCGCCAGCGCACTGCTCGGCGAGCGCGTGCTCTGGTTCCATGCGATCGGCGGCGCGTGCATCATCATCGGCAACATCGCCCTCCAGTACCTCGGCGTGCATGACGATGATGAGCACGTGAAACGTCACGCCGTCGAACGCATCGCGCACCGGACCGCGTAGGTCATTTGCCGTACACCTGCATCGCCAGACTGACGATCTTCGCCGTTTCCGCGCGGGTGACGGATTGATCGGGACCGAAATCTCCCGTCGGATTTCCCGCCGCGTCCGTAAACCCGCTGACAATCCCGTCCTGCTTCGCCCGCGCGATGGCGCCGGCAAAGAGCGACGACGCGGGAACGTCGCGGAACCCCGTGCCGAGGACAAGATCGGGCACGGCCGCAACGTTGAATGCTTGCAGCAGCGTGAACACGACTTCGGCGCGCGTCGCGGGACGCAGAACGTCCGCAGTGCCATCCGCGAAGACTCCCCACATGCGCGCCTCGGCGCAGCCGACGAACGACGCCGACCAGCGGTCGCGCGCAGTGTCATTACGAGGGTCGGTACCGCACCCGGCATCGCCCGTCGCCGTCACGGCGATCTTTGCGATTTCCTCCAGCGTCACGGCATTCCCCGGACCGAATTCCCCCTTCAGGCCGCCGGTGTCGTCGCGGTAGCCGGTCATCACACCCCCGTGAACCACGGCGCGCACGAACGGCATGAACCACGCATCGCGCGGCACATCGCGCAGCACAAGCGTCTGCCCGCCGATGTCGACGGAAAGCACGCTTTGCAGGCGTTCCTCGCGCACGCTCTGTCCGGCGGACGATGACGACACATGCTGTCTGGACGGAGGAAGCAATTCATCCGACGCGCCCTCTGCAATCGCGCCGGCAACTCCCTCCGCGTCGACGGGATCGTCCGCAATCTCCCCGAGCAGCCGGTCGATGTCCTTGAGCATGCCCTTGAGCTCCCCGAGCGACGCCGCGTGCACCGCCGCGGGCAATGCACACAGGAGAAGCGTTGCAACGAGGATCCTCGGAGGCATGGACACAATCTACAAGAAGCCGTGTGCTCTGGCATCTCGTCGCACGGTTGCTCCGAACTCCGTGCTCGGCTACCCTTCCTTGGACACATGACCCGACGCGCGCACACCGCCGCCTCACGGGCGGGGGATCGCCCCGCGGAGGACGCGTTTTCCGATGTTCGGACGATCCTCCTCCTCGGATCGGGGGCGCTGAAGATCGGCGAGGCGGGAGAATTCGATTACTCCGGAAGCCAGGCGATCAAGGCATTCAAGGAGGACGGCAAGCGCGTGGTGCTCGTGAACCCAAACATCGCGACGAATCAGACAAGCTGGGGATTGGCCGATCGCGTCTACTTCCTGCCGATCACGCCCGCGTTCGTCGAACGCGTCATCGCGCTCGAAAAACCGGATGCGATTTCGGTGAGTTTTGGCGGGCAGACGGCTCTGAATTGCGGCCTGGAACTGGCGGACAAAGGCATCCTGGAAGCCAGCAAGGTGCGCATCCTGGGAACGCCGATCGAAAGCGTCCGCCTGACCGAGGACCGCGCGCTGTTCAATACTGAACTCCGATCGATCGGGGTGGACGTTCCTCGCTCTCTCCCCTGCACATCGGAGAAGGAGGCGATGACCGCCGCTGACGAAATCGGTTTTCCCGTGATTGTCCGCGGATCGTTCGCATTGGGCGGCAAGGGGAGCGGCCGCGCGATGAACGCCGACGAACTGCGCGAGCTTCTCGCCAAAGCATTCGTCGAGTCGTCCCTCGTGCTCGTCGAAGAGGACCTGACCGGATGGAAGGAAATCGAGTACGAAGTGGTGCGCGACAGCGCCGACAACTGCATCACCGTCTGCAACATGGAGAACGTCGACCCGCTCGGCATCCACACCGGCGAGTCCATCGTCATCGCTCCGAGCCAGACGCTCGACAACACCGAGTACCAGATGCTCCGCACCATCGCCCAGAAAGTCATCCGCCACTTCGGGATCGTCGGCGAGTGCAACATCCAGTACGCCCTCGATCCGCGCTCGCGCGCGTACCGCGTCATCGAAGTTAACGCGCGCTTGAGCAGGAGTTCCGCGCTCGCATCGAAAGCGACGGGCTACCCGCTGGCCTTCGTCGCGGCCAAGCTCGCCCTCGGCCACACGCTGCCCTCGCTGAAGAACGCGATCACCGGCGTCACCTGCGCGGACTTCGAGCCGGCGCTCGACTACGTCGCCGTGAAGGTCCCGCGGTGGGACCTGGAGAAATTCCGGCACGTCTCCGACCAGGTCACCAGCGAAATGAAGTCCGTCGGCGAGGTGATGGCGCTCGGACGGACATTCGAAGAAGCCCTGCAGAAAGCCCTGCGCATGCTGAACATCGGCACACAGGGCTTGTACCCGCATCCGTTCTCCTTCGAGAATCTGACTCGCGAGATCAAGCGGCCCACCCCCCGCAGAATTTTCGCGGTCGCGACCGCGCTGCAACACGAGTGGACGGTGGACGAAGTCGCGCTGGCGACCGGGATGGACCGGTGGTTCCTGGAGCGCATCCACGCCTGCGGGCAACTGGCCCAGGCTACGGTGAAGCGGTCCGCCGACGGCCTCGATGACGTGCACCTGCGGTTGCTGAAGCGCATGGGATTCTCGGACGAGGGCATCGCCAAGCTCGCGGGGACGACGGCGGAGGACGTCCGCTCCCGTCGCATCGCCGCGGGCATCACGCCCGTGGTCAAGCAGATCGACACGCTCGCCGGGGAATTCCCGGCGCAGACGAACTACCTCTACATGACGTACCACGGCGTTGAGCACGACGTCGCGTTCGACACCGAAACCCGAAACCCGAAACCCGAAACAGCCATCGTCCTCGGCGGCGGTCCCTACTCCATCGGCTCATCGGTGGAATTCGACTGGTGCTGCGTGCAGGCCGTCCACGAACTTCAGGCGCAGGGCATGGCCGTCGCAACGATCAACTCGAATCCCGAAACCGTGAGCACCGACTACGACGAATGCGACATGCTCTTCTTCGAGGAATTGAGCGAGGAACGCGTCCGCGATATCGCGGATCTCGTGCGCCCGCGGGGCATCGTCGTGTCCATGGGCGGGCAAATCCCCAACTCCCTCGCCCCCAAGCTCGCGCGCGCAGGCATCCCCATCTTCGGTACGTCCCCCACCGACATCGATCGCGCCGAGGACAGGCACAAGTTCTCCGGGCTCCTCGACACGCTCAAGATCGACCAGCCGTCGTGGAAGGAATTCGCTGACGAGAGCTCGGCCCAGGCGTTCGCGCAGAAAGTGGGATACCCCGTGATCGTCCGCCCCAGCTACGTTCTCTCCGGAGCGGCGATGGCCGTCGTGCACTCCAGCGACGATCTCGTCAGCTACCTCGACCAAGCCGCGCTCGTCGGCAGGGAAGCGCCGGTCGTGATATCGAAATTCGAATCGGGCGCAAAGGAAATCGAGTTCGACGGCGTCGCCCAGAACGGAAAGATCCTGCTCTACGCCATCGGCGAGCACGTCGAGAACGCCGGCGTGCACTCGGGCGACGCCACCATCGTGCTGCCCCCACAACGCGTCACCGTCGAGACGCTGCGGCGCTCCAAAGCCATCGCCACCGACATCGCCCGCGGCCTGAACATCTCCGGCCCGTTCAACCTGCAGCTGCTCGCACGCGAGAACAAGTTGAAAGTCATCGAGTGCAATCTGCGCGCCAGCCGCAGCTTCCCCTTCGCCAGCAAAGTCACGGGGCAGAACTTCGCCACCCTCGCGACGAAGGCACTGCTCGGGCGCGCCCCCGTCGACGTGCGCTACCAGACCGTCGACCTGGACTGCGTCGGGGTGAAGGCCGCGCAATTCAGCTTTTCGCGATTGGAGGGAGCCGATCCGCGCTTGGGCGTGGAAATGGCGAGCACGGGCGAAGTCGCCTGCTTCGGACAGAACGCGGAACAGGCGCTGCTACTGTCGCTCCTCGCCGTGGGATTCCGCCTGCCGAAGAAGAACATCCTGCTGACCGTCGGCCGCCTCGAGGACAAAATCGACCTGCTCCCCGCGATCCAGTCGCTCCACGACGGCGGCTTCGCGCTCTTCGCAACGAAGAATACGCACGAGTTCCTGCAGAGCCGCGGCGTGCCCTCGGTTCTCCTCTACAAAATCTCCGAACCTCGCAGCCCGAACATCGGCGAGTATCTCTCCGGCCGCCGGATTGATCTGGTCATCGCCATCCCCACCGCGCAGGGCAACGGCGCCCGGGCGGACGCCAAACGCCGCAAGGCCGGCCTGGCCACACCGACGAGCGAGCGTTCGGACGGCTATCACATTCGCAGACTGGCGACCGACCGGGGCATCCCCCTCATCACCAACGTGCAGCTGGCCAAGCGATTCATCGAGGCTTTTTTGCAAGAGCCCGTGGATTCTCTGCCTTGCCTGGCATGGCCCGATCTCGTAGAATCCTGACCCACGAAGCCAAAAAAACACTTCTCCGGGGGCCGTCCCTCATTGCAACGCCCTCCTTCCTTCTCTACACTCCCCGCTTGCTATGCTGCCCTCTGACGACGATTTCCCCACCGATGTCGCCCTCAACGACGAGAGCGGAACCGGCGATGATGCCGGAGCCGGCTCGAGCGCTACGTCCGATAACGACGAGGAAACGCTCGTCACCAAGGAAGGTCTCAAGAAGCTCAAGGACGAGCTGGACCACCTGAAGAACGTCCGCAGGAAGGAAGTGGCGCAGCGCCTCAAGGAGGCGATTTCCTACGGTGACCTCTCCGAGAACTCGGAGTACGAGGAGGCGAAGAACGAGCAGGCATTCGTCGAGGGGCGCATCCTGGAATTGGAACAGAAGATCAAGAGCGCGCGCATCATTTCCGAAAAGCATGAGAAGTCCGGCAAGGAGGTGAACATCGGTTCCAGTGTCACCGTCCTGAACAAAGAAACCGACACGACGGAGACGTACACGATCGTCGGCACCACGGAGGCCGATCCGTTCGAGTTCAAAATCAGCAACGAATCCCCCATCGGCAAAGCGCTGCTCTCGCGGCGCCGCGGCGAAACGGTCTCGGTGCAGACGCCGTCCGGACCGGTGGAATACGAGGTGATGAAGGTCGCGTGACGCAGGACTAGGGTTTGCAGAGCACCTGGGTTATACTTTTTACCATGGCGGATCCTGCCACTCCACCACCGACCGCGGCCGCGTTGACGATCCCGGAGGAGATCAAGCAGAAGTTTCCGGAGATTCTCCAGCTCATCCTGGGTTCGGAGAGCATGAACACCGAGGAGCGGCAGTACTGGATCAACATCCTGCCGATCATGACTCCGGAGCAGCTCAAAAACCTGCAGGAGATTCTCGTGAACGAGCGTGAGCAACTGAAGGCCATCGACGCCAAGTACGCCAAGGAGGTCGGCGCCATCGGCCAGGAGCAGTTCATCCAGCAGATCGGCTCCGAGCGGCGCAAGCGTCGCGAGAAACGCGAACAGGCCGAATCCAGCGCGCGGCAGGACGAATCATCGCGCACGGAGGATGTCCTGAAAGAGATCGAGGGAAAGTAACACTCAAGGACACACCATAATGCACCGATCGATGAGCGCATGGAGCTCCTGCGGCGCTTCGTCACTCGCGCGGTAGCTTCCCGTCTTCACCGCGATGTCCGCTTCCGTCACCCAGGCGACGCACGAACGTACGCGCGCGTGATCGGCGCGTCGCGCGTAGGGAATGACGTTGCGGATCGCGAACGGATGGACGTCGAACTGCTCGGGAATACTCCCCGGATCGGCGTGATCGGCAACGGCGGCCGACACCAGTCCGACATTCCTCACCATCGTGAGAAGCGCGGCCCAAAGGCCGAACGGGTCGGTGCCGCGGTCCAGCAAATCCTTCGCCTGCGCAAGCGCTTCCGTGCGGCGTCCCGCGCAGAGGGCGTCGGTGAGCGACCAAATCACGCCCTCCGGCGAGGGCACGGCCAGCCTGCGCACGTCATTCGCCGTGATCGCTCCGTCATGGCAACCGAGGGCCAGTTTGCGCACCTCCATCGCCAGCATTCCCTGATCGTTGCCCACGAGCGTCAGGAGTACATCGGCGGCGGAGGCTTCCATGCCCACTCCCACAGAGCGCGCTTCCTGCATCAACCATTCGCGCACCTGCTTTCCGCGCGGCGGAGAAAACATCTTCACGTCGCATCCCTCGGGCACGTCCTTCGGCACGCCTCCCTTTCCCGACATCGCCTGCATCGCCAGCAGGACGACGACGTCCGGATGGATGGCCGCCGAGAGGGATTCCAGATCCTTCCCCGACAGGCGCTTGAGGCCCTCCACGATGACGAGGCGTTTGGTCGCGAGGAAGGGCGCGGTGCCGGTCTCGTCGAGGAGTTGGCGGAGCGGCAATTGTTCGGCCGCAATGCGCACGATGTTGTCCTCCCCGTGCCGCTTCACGAATTCCGCAATCCACCGTCGCCGCTCCTGCGACAGAAGGTAATCGTTCTCGCCGGCGAAGATGTACAGATTCGCCACCAGTGCATCCTTGCAGGGAAAAAAGAGAGAGGCAATATCCAGTGACCTCTTCCGTCAAGCTTTCAACATCTTCCCGTCCTTTCTGCGTAGAGGCAGTTGCCTCTGTTTCCACGTCCTTTCCTTCTTCCCCATGCCCGGCTGGAACGTCAGACGGCGGAGACCTTTCTTTGCGCCACTTTCTTTGTGTGGTGACAAAGAAAGTGGCAGGGCTGCTGCTACCAAGGAAGGCTCCTGAATGGCCCAAAGACACATCCCTACAAATACAAACTATTCACAGAATCAGTCAATCATCCTTTCATTGAGAGAAAAGCCTCTTTAAGGTACAATACATCGATATGCGCATGAATTCCCGCTCCCGCCGGCTCCTCCAGGTAACCACGTTGGGCCTGGTCACTGTCGGCGTGGCCTTCGCCATGGGTTTGCGCACGTCGGAGAGCGTTCGCACAATCGCGTCGATTGAAGCCGGCACGGCTCTGGGCGACGGCGATTTCGACGGCAACGGCGTCATGGACATCGCGGATGCGATCCGCGCCCTGGAAATCGTCCATGGATACGCAACACCCACACCGAACGATCTGCGCGCTGATCCCAACGGCGACGGCATCGTCACCATCGATGACGCACTGCACATCCTTCAAACGCTGGCAGGACGCTAAACCAACAAACATACGTATGCGCTCCCGTTTCCTCTCCGCCGTTCTTGCGGGGAGCGTCACCGCGTCTCTCTTCGTCCTGCCGTCAGCAGGAGCACAGGCTACCGCCGCTCTCGAGCTGCGGCCGCACTGCGAATCCGAGGAACAGGAGTCCGTCTTCGGCGGCCCGGTTCCCGATATCGAAGGCACGATGACGCCGACGGACGGCGGACGTTGCGGCCGCTTCCTCGTCCAAAGTCCGGAGGAGCAGTACACGCCGACGCTCTCCCCGGGTGACCTGCTCGACATGGATCTGGTTGTCCGCAACCCGGGCACGCTGCCGATCAGCCGCGTGCGGGCATGGCTTTCCTACGATCCGACGATTTTGTCCGGCGAATCGCTCACCTTCGATTCCAACTTTGACCAACCGTCGCCGGAAGAGAGCGACTTCGTTCCGGAGGACGGCTACATCAAGATCGACGTCGCCGCTTCCTCGTCCGTGCGCTCGACGACGGTGGTCGTCGCCCGCATCCAGGTGCGCATCGCGGAGGACGCATCCCAGAACACCGCCCTCGCGTTTCTCGTCGATGGAACAACGAGCGTAACAGTGGGCACCGGTGATGGCGCAGGAGTGGAGGGGCTCTCGGCACCGCCGTCCTGGCTCAACATCATCATCAAAAACGCGCAGGCGGAGCAGCCGCCCGCAAGCGAGGCAGGCGCAGACACCGCCGAAGAATCGTCCGCGCCGGTTGAGGAATCGTCCTCGTCCGCCATCGCGACCGGCGGTCAGACCGCGTCGGCGCCGTCCGAAACGGTGTCTTCGTCGTCCGCATCAGACATGGCGGCGGCGACAACTCCCTCGGACGCCCCTCAAGCGCCGGTGGGCGGCCTGTTCGGATCCCTCCAGGTCCAGAATCTGCGGGTCACGACGCTCGGCGGCAGCATTTTCGCCGCGTGGGACCAGCTACCCTCCTCGGAAATCGCCGGATACTACGTGTACTACAGCAGAGTCTCGGGCCGCTACATCCAGCGCAAGAGCGTTCCCGGCGACCAGCAATCAGTCGTCATCCGCGCGCTTCCGGAGAATCAGACGTACTACGTCGCCATCCGCGGCGTGAACGTGCGGGGGCAGGAAACGGACTTCGGCCCCGAAGTGGCGGTCACCGTCGGCAAGCCGCTGACGTCGACATCTCCGCTCTCGGCGAGCGCGATCGCCCCGCCCCGCCCGGCCACGGGTGACGGTGTCGCCGGCGATGCGGGTCTCCCCGCCGTCTGGCTTGTCTTCCTCGTCGCCTGCGCCGTGATCGGAACCGCTATCGCCTTCCGACGCCAGCTCGTCGCCCTCCCCGCACGCCCATGAGCGTCATCCGACCCCAATGGCAAGAAACGGAAGACGATGCGCCGCTCTCCACGGTACAGCAGAACACCTACGCACCTCGCAGCGCCGTACCGCTCTCCGCGATCTCGCGCCGTCCTGCAGCCGTCACCGGCATCGCCGTCGTGCTCCTCCTCGGCCTCTTGGTCGTGCAGCCCGACCTGAACTTCACCGCGCAGACAGGCGGCCAGACCGACGTGACGATCACCGCCGAGGGATTCCTCCCCGCGACGGTTCTCGCCGCGCCGGGACAGACGCTGACGTGGATGAACAGCGACGCGATTCCGCACGTCCTCGCCTCGGAGACGCTGCCGACCAGCGAGGGCATGACGCTGGAATCGACCCCGATCTTCCCCGGCCAGACGTTCTCCATGACCATCGCCGCGGATGCATCCGAGGGAACCTATTCCTATATCTCGCGCACGTCGCCCGCGCACGACGGTACGATCGTCATAGGCAGCGGCGCTCCCGCACCGGAGGAACCGATCCCCCCGCTCACTCCACCGAGCGGCGAGCCTCCCGCAACGCCGCCCACGGCACCTCCGACCACGCCCCCCACCACTCCCCTGACCACCGTTCCCTCGCCCACGCAGGCCGCACCGACGACCAGTCCGCTCGCCGCACAGACCGTGCGGACGCACATTCCCGTCAACCCGTACGCGGGCAAAGCGCCGGGCACGCCTCCCCTCCTCTCGCAAACCACGCGTCCCGCATCCCAGCCGGGTTCGGGCATGGGCCTCGGCATTTTCGCCATCGCCGCAGTGGGGATCGTCTGGTTCATGCAGCGCCGGTATGCTCGCGCCTAGCATGCTCTCCCACATCCCCGTTTTCGCGCTATCGATCGGAGTCATCTGGTACCTCTCCGGTCTCATTGTCGAGGCGACGGACCGGGTTGCCCGCCGTTACCGCCGGTCGGGTTTCACGACGGCGTTCCTGATCCTGGGATTCCTCACGTCCATCAGTGAGATCTCCGTCGCTGCGAACGCAAGCATCGAGGGCGTTCCGCAAATTTCCGCGGGCAACCTCATCGGCGCGTCACTGGTCATCCTGCTGCTCATCATCCCGCTCCTCGCGGTGTTGGGCCGCGGCATTCCCATGAAATTGTCGATGACGCGGGAGAACATGGCGTTCCTGCTCGGCACTGTCGCACTGCCCACCGTCATCGTGCTCGACGGCTCCGTGAGCCGCAGCGAGGGCCTGACGCTCGTCTTCCTCTATCTGCTCCTCGTCTTCTCCATCCAATCCCGACGTCCCACGGAGACGACAGCGCGGCGAACCGTCGAAGAGGTCGAAGAAGAAATCGTGCACACGAGGCACGCGCACGTCATCGACATCCTGAAAATCATTGCGGGAGGCGTGCTGATCTTCCTCGCGGGACATCTCCTGGTTCAGGAATCCCTGCTCTTCGCCGAGACCATCGGCACGCCGCCGTCGCTCGTCGGCCTCCTCTTCCTCTCCATCGGCACGAACGTTCCGGAGCTCGTCATCGCCCTGCGGTGCGTGCTGGGCAAGCGGACGGACATCGCCTTCGGGGATTACATGGGATCGAGCGCCGCGAACACGCTCATCTTCGGCCTGTTGCCCCTCGTGAACGGGCCGTTCCTGCTCACAAGCCAGCAATTCATCCCCAGCTTCGCCGTCACCGTCGTGGGCCTGCTCCTCTTCTTTCGCTTCGCGCGTTCGGGCGGCGAACTTTCGCGGAAAGAAGGCGCGATCCTCCTCGCCCTCTTCCTCGCCTTCGTGCTGTCGGAACTGCTGGGATTGTGGACGTTTGCGGTGTGACGACTAAAGGGCGGAAAGCACATGCTTAAGCCACGTCATTATTTTTTGACATTTATCAATAAATGGTTTTCAATATCCATATCCAGTCACGCTGACTGGCGCACCTGCTCGGTCCTTCTCATCGAAAGGAAACACGTATGCATTTCATCGCGACCTATTGGTGGCTGTGGTTGTTGACCGTCGTCGTCTCCTTTGGTTTCGGCTGCTACACATTGCGCAGTTTGCAGAAAACAGCAGCGGGTGCCGACGTTCATTGGTATTCAGGGGGAATCAGTGGCTTCCTTGTCGCCACCCTCGTGAATCTTGTCGCAGTTGTGCTACTTGTGATCGCGATCATCATCCATGTAGCCATCTATATCAAACAATCGTAGGTGCTCCGACCTCCTCGGGATGCGTCCCGAGGAGTTTTTTTATCATGCACCCAGACCAAAATCCCGGCGAAGTTCCATCAGCATGGAACGAAGCCGGATGGTGGGCCGGGAGGGACTCGAACCCCCGTAGTCCGTAAGGACGCGTGGTCTACAGCCACGTGCAATTGCCGCTATGCGACCGACCCAATCAAAAGCTTTCGAAGGAACACACGGGAAGTGTAACAGCAGTGTGGCTCGCCCGCGCTGATAGCATAGGGATTTTCACCGACGTCATCCACAGCCAAAGGCCGCCCCGCGGGGCGGCCTTCTGCTTGGCCACGGACTCGCCGATGACGCTCTTGGCTCGTCTTCCTACAGCTTGGCATCAATGGACATGCCCATGTCCATCTCCGCGCCTCCACCACACTGCTTCGCCGCTGTCCGGAACGTCTGCCAGGCGGTGCGCTTGGACTCGCGGAACGTCTTCTCGGCGGAACGCTTGGCGTTCTTGTAATCCATCCATGCCTTCACGATGGCATTGCGACGGGCCTCGCGGTCCGTCATGCCCCAGGCGGCATGGAGCGCTGCCGCGCGCGCGTCGAGCGCGGCGAGCCACGCGCTGATGTACACAGTCGTTGCCGTGCGAACCGACACCTCGCGGGCATCCACGGCTCTCTGCATGCACGCGATATCGACGGTGTGCGTTTCGACATCCGCATCATCATCGACGCGGACATGGCGTTCGTCGTCGCCGCGTCCCCAACCAAACCCGAAATGGCCTTGGCTGTTGAGGGACATGGCAAGCGCCGGCATGGGAGCGAGCATGCTCATGCTCATGACACCCGATATCAAGGGAAGGAGAATCCTGCGCATAGGGAGAGGGGGGAAGGAAAACGCACGATGGCTGCGATACTCCCTATGACGCTCGACGGGGGAAAATCTTACAAAAAAGGGAAACAGTCACTCATACCGCAGCGCCTCCATGGGGCTCAAGCGCGCCGCCTTGCGCGCGGGGAACACGCCGAACACCAGCCCCGTGCCCGCGGCCATGACCAGAGCGAGAATTGCGCCGACCGGCGAGAGCGCGAACGGCACCTCGCCCAGGAAGCGCGAGGCCACCCGCGTCAGCATCCATCCCATACCCGTCCCAAACAGCAGGCCCACCGCCCCGCCGAACGCCGTGAGGGAAACCGCCTCGCAGAGAAATTGCCACAGGATGTCCCTGTGCCGCGCGCCGACGGCTTTGCGCAGCCCGATCTCTCGCGTGCGCTCGGTGACGGACGCCAGCATGATATTCATGATGCCGATGCCGCCGACAATCAGAGAGATGGCGGCGACGAGGCCCAGGAAGACCGTCAGGCCGAGCGTGACGGACTGGACGATGCTCGTCACCTGCTCCGCGGAGCGCACGATGACGTCGTCCTTGTCCGGGTCGTTCTCGGGATTCCGAATGCGGTGGCGCTGCCGCAGGAGCGAGAGGATGTCCTGCTTCGCCAGCTGCGGATCGGCCGCGGCTTTCAGCGTGATGTACGTCACGTGTTTCTGCGCGGTGATGGAGCGCGCCACGTTAAATGGAACGTAGACCATGGAATCGAGGTCCTGGAGCAGCAGCGATCCCATGCCCTTGAGCACGCCGACGACCGTGAAAGAGAATCCGCCGATGTCGACACGGCGCCCGACGGGGTCGATGTCGCCGAAAAGCTCCCGCGCAGTATCCGCCGCGAGGACCGTAACGAAGCGCGTGCTGTCGTCATCGTGCGCATCGAGGAGGCGTCCCGCCTCCAGCTCCAATCCGTAATTGCCGAAGATCTCCCGCGTCGTGCCCATCACCATCGGGGAACGTTCTTCATCCTCGAAGCGCACCGGCTTGCCGACGACGATGACGGGCGCGACGGACCGCACGGTGGAGAGCCGCGCGACGGCGCGTGCGTCGTCCAGCGTCAAACTGTCGAGATTGCCGCCGAACTTCTCGAGACCGACGGGGAAGATGTCGATGGTGTTCGTCCCGAACCGATCGATCTGCGTGAGGATGTAGGACTGGAAACTGCGACCGAGCGACAGCATCAGAGCCACCGATGCGACGCCGATCACGATGCCCAGCATCGTCATCGCCGCGCGCGCGCGGTTGGTGCGTAGTCCGCGGAGTGCCGTTCGTAGCAGGTCATTGCTATTCATAGCGCAGGGCGTCGATGGGATGGAGCTTGGCCGCCGTCCGCGCCGGTGAGTACCCGAAGGCGATCCCCGTGAACGCCGCGACGACGAGGCTGATCGCGATCGCGGGCAGCGAGAGCGCGAAGTGGTAGCTCTCCAGGAACATGGGAACAATGAGCGAAATCACGCCCGCGAGGAGCACGCCCACCAGGGCGCCCGTGACGGCGCCGACGAGCGTGAGGGCGACGGCCTCGAGCAGGAATTGCAGCAGGATGTCACGCTGGCGCGCGCCGACGGCTTTGCGCAGGCCGATCTCGCGCGTGCGTTCGGTCACCGAGACGATCATGATGTTCATGATGCCGATGCCGCCCACGACCAGGGATATGGCGGCGATCATCGTGATGAAGGCCGTGAGGCCCAGAGAGACACCGCCGAGGATCTCATTCGCCTGATCCGCGGAACGCACCGTGAAATCGTCATCGGCGCTCTCGGCGATGTCATGACGTTGCCGGAGCAGCGATTGTACGTCCTCGAGCGCGAGCGATGGCTCGACGAGCGAACGCATCGTGACGAAGTTCAGGTACTTCTGTCCCGTCACCTGCCGCGCGGTGGAAAACGGGACAAAGACGCGGCTGTCGAAATTCTGGAAGAACTGGGATCCGCGGGCCTGCATCACGCCGATGACGGAGTAGAAGTGATCGCCGATCTTCACGCGCTTGCCGATGGGGTCGCGGTCGCCGAAGAGGTTGCGCGCCGTATCGGGTCCGAGGACGGCCACGAACAAAGCCGCCTCTTCATCCGCGTATTCGATCAATCTTCCACGCGCAACGTCGATATTCTGATTTTCGAAGAAGGGCGGAATGACGCCCATCACCCGGGCCGCATCCTCCTCGGTCTCGGCGCTCACGACGCCGGGGACGAACATCACGGGCGCGGGCGTCTCGATCGTCTTGAGCTGCTCCAGTGCAGCGAGATCGTCGAACGTCAGGCTGTCGAATCCCGTGCCGACCCCCTGCGGGCCGCCCTCCTGACGGCCGGGAAAGATCACCATGCTGCGCGCGCCCAGGCTGCTGATCTGGCCTAGGATCACCTGTTCCATGCTCGCGCCGATCGCCGTCATGAGCACCACGGCGCCGACGCCGATCACGATGCCCAGCGCCGTCAGTCCCGAGCGCATCCAGTTGGAGGAGACGCCGGCAAGCGATGAACGGAGCGTGTCGGAGAGAAGCATATGATGAGGGAACCAAGGAAACCGATGAGACCGAGGAAACCAAAAAGTTACTTCAGTTTGGTGTTCTCGTTGGCGACGCGACGCTTGAATGATGTGGTGTCCTCGACGACGCGCCCGTCGTGCAGGCGGATGATGCGCTTGGCGTGGGCGGCGGTCTCGCTCTCGTGTGTGACCAGAATGATCGTGTGGCCCGCATCGTTCAGCTTCTGCAGCGCCTCCATCACGGCGGCGCCCGATGCGGAGTCGAGGTTGCCCGTCGGTTCGTCGGCGAAGATGACTTCCGGATCGGTGACCAGGGCGCGCGCTATGGCGACGCGCTGTTTCTGTCCGCCCGAGAGCTGGCTGCTGAAGAACGTCGCGCGGTCGGTGAGCCCGACGGCGGCGATCGCTTTGTTCGTTCGCGCCTCGCGCTCGGACGTCGGAATGGTGGGATGGTAGAGCAGCGGCAGGAGCACGTTGTCGAACACCGTCGTCCGCGGAAGGAGGTTGAACGCCTGGAACACGAAACTCACGCGCGTGGCGCGGATGCGGGCGAGCGCGTCGTCGTCGAACGCCTGCGTCTGCTCACCCTGGAACAAGAAATCGCCGCTCGTGTGCGTATCGAGGAATCCGAGGATGTGCATCAACGTCGATTTTCCCGATCCCGACGGACCCATGATCGCCACGAATTCGCCCTTGGTGATCGCCAGCGAAACATCGAAGAGGACCGGCGTCTCGACATCGTCGTTGAGGTAGATTTTGCCGAGCGAGCGTGTTTCGAGCAGGGGCGGAGTCATGGCGGTCATTCTCGGATGAGCACGACGATCGTTTCGCCGGATCCGACGCCCGTCACCTCCACCGCGCCGCTCTCGCCGTCCAGGCCGATCGTCACCGGACGCTCCACCATTTCGTCATCGTCGAGCACCCGGACGTAGCGGCTGCCGTCGGGATACTCCAGGACGGCACGGAGGGGAACGCTGACAACGCCGCTGCGCGTCGCGGTCAGAATTTCGGCATCTCCCGTCATGCCCACGCGGACGCCCTGGGGCTGCGTCAGGAAGTCGAGCTTGATGCGGTACTTCGGAACGCCGTCGCGGTCGGTGGCAACGGGGGCGATCTCACCCACGCGCAGCGTGAAGGGCTTGCCGCGGAACGCGTCCAGTTCGATGGACCCGCTCTGGGACAGGGCGACTTTGGGAATGTCGACCTCGGCGATGTACATTTCGACGCGGTACGGCGACGCGCCGAGCATCGTCACCGGCGCTTCGGTCTGGAACGACGTCGAGAGCGATTCGCCCGCCTTCACGTTGACCTTGGTGATGACGCCGTCGATGGGGGCCGTCAGGACCGTGTCGCGCAGCTGGGCCTGGGCGCGCTGCAGGTCCGCCGCTGCCGATTGCACGCGGGCGCGAGCGGCGTCGATATCGGCCTGGCGCGCTCCGGCGCGCTTGAGATCGAGCTGGGCCTGGGCGATCCGTACGGCGGTTTCGTACGTCCGGACGTCCGCCAACGCCCTGTCGCGGGCGCCCTTGGCACTGATGAGACTGGTTTCTTCCGCAACGATCTTCGTGTCGTAACCCGCGGACGCGGATCGCAGATCGCTCAAGGCGGACTCGATCGTCCCAAGCGATGTCTGGATGGTGTTCCGCTCGGTCGTCAGGGTGCTCTTGTGACTCTCGCGCTCGGCGACGCCGAAGGTGCCCGTTTCGGGGAGGCTGATGATGACGTCGTACGACCGCGCGAGTACGTCGGCGACGGCGAGCGCCGTCGTGCGTGCTTCCTCCAACAAAAGCAGCGCGGCTTCGTAATCGTCGGGCGTCAGGTCGGCGCCAAGAAGGCTGTTCACGTCCGCGTCGACGACGCGTTTCCGTTCACGCATCAACGAGTAGCCGACGGGCCCCTGTTTCAGAAGTACATCCTGGACATCGACGTCGTCGAAGACGTCGTCGATGACCGCAAGCGAGGAACGCATTTCCACGAGCTCGGCGCTCACGGTCGAGCCGGCGGTCGCCACGTCGCCGCCAAGGGAGACGGACGCCTCCCGGCGCAGCGATTCCAATTCCGCCTGCGCCGTTTTCGCGCTCTCCTCGGCAGTCTTCAGGCTGGCGCGAGCCGCCTCGAGCGCAGCTTGCTTGTTCTCGAATTCCGCCTGGGTGATGGCGATGTCTTCGGGGCGATTCCCCTCAAGGAGTAACTGGAGCTGCGCCTGCGCGGACCGCAGACTGGCTGCCGCGGACGCAACCGCCGCAGACAAATTCCCCGCGCGCAGGGCGACGAGGGTCTGTCCGGTTTTCACCGTATCCCCTTCTTTCACGAGCACGCGCTCGACGATGCCGGAGACCGGGAAGTGCAGCTGCAGATCTCGCTCCGATATCACGGTGCCAACCGCCTCGACAGTCTGGCGAACGGAGCCGAGGCTCGCGACGGCCGTGACGTAGTCGGGCTGGGAGGGTTGGGAAATACGCCAACCAAATCCAAGGATGATGAGTGCAGCAGATCCGGTAGCGACTGACCGCCAAGGATGGCTCCGAACGGGGTGAACGATGCGGGAGAGCCAAGAAAACATGAGAGGTTATTCTAACCTTATCTGGAATAAAAACAAGCCCAGCCCATGGCACATCATACTGTTATGACGCTCGGGGAAGCCGTTTCTTTCACAACCTCACCTCCGCGACACCGGCATGTGCCCTCATGTGTTGCAAAGCGCTCTCCAATGCTTCTTCCACATGCAGCAACGCGATGCCCTCCCGGAGAAGTTTGTCGCAGGAGAGTATGCAGTTGCTCCGGCCGGTGGTGACAGTTGTGCCGAGGCGACTGACGGGAAGCCGCTCGAACGCGTGCCCGGGGTCCACGATGTCGCGGTACCGCTCCATAATCGCGTAGGGCGAGAGCGTGCCCGGGTTCACCATGTTGTAGATGCCGGTGGCGCCCCGCTCGACCAGGATGCGAATCGCCTGGAGCATGTCAGGGACGTACGTCAGGGAATTCGGCTCGTCGAGCACGCGGGAGTAGCGGACGAGTTTGCGGATGAGGTTGCGGTCGTGCATCGTCCCGTCGAACGGCATCCTCGGCCGAACGATCAGGATACCGCCGCGACCGCCTTCCGGCGACGAAAGGTCCTTGAGCATCTGCTCGCTCCACGCTTTCGTGCGGCTGTAGTAGCTGCCGGCGAAATTCGGCGGGTCGTCCTCGGTGAATCCGGCGCCGCCGGCGTCTCCGGCGTAGATGCAGCCGGAACTCATGTGCACCCAGTAGATGCCGCGCGCGGCACATGCTTCGCGAAGAACGAGGGTGCCCATCACATTCACGCGGAGCGTCTCCTCCTTGTGCTGCTCGCACCAGTCGACGTTCGGGCGTCCCGTCTTGCCGGCGGCGTTGATCAGGACGTCGGGCCGTTCGTCATCGAGCATCGCGGCGACCGCGGACGGGTCGGCGATGTCGACGCGCGGCGTCCGGGCATCGGGGTAGATGCTCAACAGATGCTGGCCGATATAGCCGGTGGAACCGAGGAGAACGACGCGCACGGGAGCAGAGTGTAGCAGCTTCGGCGTTTTCTCACCCGAATCCTCCCTTCCTTCTCTTTCGTCTATTTCCTATACTTCTTGCATAGCACGCAAGCGATCGACAACGGTGGCACGGCGGCGGACCCGGCAGATGCCCGAGGAAACGCGCCGGTCCATCAGCGGCGTGGTGCAGGTGACGGCCGCCGTTCTCCTCTTCCTCGCTCTGCGGAACGAGGCGGG
Organism: Candidatus Peregrinibacteria bacterium Gr01-1014_25; assembly: GCA_007376205.1. Lineage (GTDB taxonomy): Bacteria > Patescibacteriota > Gracilibacteria > Peribacterales > Peribacteraceae > VMFU01. Next base: position 30,229 of record VMFU01000008.1, on the reverse strand, counting down.
CATTGTCGGAGAGCAGGTGCACCGCGGCCTCGTGTTCCTCTTCGGCCGTTGGGGATCGCTGTTCCCGGCGTTCCTCTTCGCCTCGGGCATCCTCCATCTGGTTACCAGCACCAGCCGCATGCAGATCAAGCGGTCGGTCGGGCTGCTCATCATGCTCTTCTCGTTCCTCGGACTCATGCACGTCGGCGCGCCGCTCGAAGAGATCGGCCCGCGTCGCAACGAGCTCGCGGGAGCGATCGGCTTCCTGATGAGCGCGCCGTTCCATCTGGTGGCCAGCCGCGCGGTTGGCTTCGCGGTGCTGGGCGCCAGTTTTATCATCGGCATCGTGCTCGCGTTCGAGGCGAATGTCGCCGCGCTCGTCGACCTTCTCCGCTCCTGGCTCGCTCCGTCTCGCGCCACACGCCGCAAGAAAGAGGACGCCATCTCCGTCGAAGACCTCGACGAATCCGCGGCGGACGATGCGATCGCGGACGAGGATGCGGATTTGGTGGAAGACGATCGGGAAGCGCCCGAGTTGAATATCGTCCGTCCGGCGTTCGCCAAGGCAAACGAAGAAAAAGCGTCGCTGGCCCAGAGCCTGATGAAGAAGGAGGCGCAGAAGGCCGTGAAGGAAAAGTTGCGACGCGCGGGCGTCCTGGAGATGAAGGACACGCGCTACGAGGAGTGGACCTTCCCGTCGCTCGAGCTGCTCGATGCCGCCCACAGCCAGCTGACGGTCGACGACGAACAACTCAAGGTGCAGGCCAAGCTCATCGAGGAAAAGCTGGCGGAGTTCGGGATCGACGTGACCGTCCGCGACGCGCGCCCGGGCCCGACCGTCACGCAGTTCACGCTGCAACCGGCCGAGGGTGTGAAGTTGAGCAAGATCGCCAGCCTGAAGGACGACCTCTCCCTTACGCTCGCGGCGCAGAGTCTGCGCATCGAAGCGCCGATCCCCGGCAAGTCCCTCGTCGGCATCGAGATGCCCAACGAAATCCGCACCATGGTGCACCTGCGCGAAATCCTCGAGAGCCCGCAATTCCGGAAGGATTCCTCGTCGCTCGCATTCCCCCTCGGCCGCGACGTCTCCGGCGAAGCCGTCGTCGCAAGCCTTGGCGACATGCCGCACCTGCTCATCGCCGGTGCCACGGGCTCGGGCAAATCCGTCTGCATGAACGTCTTCCTCTCCGCGCTGCTCTATCAGAACGCGCCGGACGACCTGAAGTTCATCCTCGTCGACCCCAAGCGCGTCGAGCTGATGCCCTACAACGGCATCCCCCACCTCCTCACGCCGGTGATTACCGACGCCGACAAGGCGCTGCAGGCGCTGCGCTGGGCCGTGGCGGAAATGGGCCGTCGGCTCCACCGCTTCTCCGAAAACGGCGTGCGCAACATCGACGAGTACAACGAGAAGCAGACCGATGATTCCACGCTGCTCCCGCGGATCGTCATCGTCATCGACGAACTGGCCGACCTCATGATGCGGCAGTACCGTCGCGACACCGAGACGATGATCGTCCGCATCGCGCAGATGGCGCGCGCGACGGGCATGCACCTGATCATCGCCACGCAACGTCCCAGCGTCGACGTCATCACGGGACTCATCAAGGCGAATATCCCGACGCGCATCGCGTTCCGCGTGGTGAGCTCGGTCGACAGCCGCACGATCCTGGACGGCATCGGCGCGGAGGACCTCCTCGGCAAGGGTGACATGCTCTACATGACCGCGTCGACGCCGAAGCCCGTCCGCATCCAGGGCATCTTCATTTCCACGAAGGAAACGGAGCGCGTCATCAACGCCGTGAAGATCGCCGGCGGCGGGAAAATCACGGAACAGATCGGGCTGGCGGAGGATGCCGAAGAGTCCGACGATGGCGAGGAATCCGGCGGCAACGGGGTTCCGGCCCACATCGATCTGGAAGCGGATGACAACGGCGGCGACGATCTCTTCTTCGAAGCGGTGAAAGTCGTACGGGAAGCGGGCAAAGCCTCGGCCAGTCTCCTGCAACGCCGGCTGCAGGTCGGCTACGCCCGCGCCGCCAAGTTGCTCGACATCATGGAGGAGAAGGGACTGATCGGTCCGGCCGAAGGGGCGAAGCCGCGCAAGATCTACATGCAATCCGCAGCGCCCGTCGGGTCGGCGGATGAAGACATGGCGGGGTGACGCAACACCAAAAATGCTCCTGCCTTCGCAGGAGCGTGAAGGTGCATCTACACTTACGTGCCTTCGCCCGCAGCCTTATCGCGCTTCGCCTGACAGGAGGGACACAAACCGGGGAGCGCATCCATGCGGTCTTCGCAATCCGGTCCCGACTCCTCACGAACGACTGCATTGCAAGCGTAGCAAAGACGTCGTGCTGCAACGATGCTCTCACAGCGACGACACTGCCGAATTTCGTAAGGCGGCGGGGTCATTACCGGCATCATGAACAACCAGTCATTCCACCAGTCTCCGATCTCCCTGTGCGCACAGGTCATTCGCAATTCAGAAATGCGACGCTCGGAGCCCTCGCGAATCTTGTCGGCCTCACTCCCCTCGACTCTGGGCAGAAGAATAAACACGGGCATGCTCCCTTCTGACAAAGAACAACAGAACACCGTAGATGCCACAGCATCCTAGCACAGAAAAAAACTCCGAACGCAACGCGGTATACTGGCCGCATGGAGCTTCTCCTCGCCACGACCAATTCCGGCAAGGCCGTGGAAATGCGCAGTGCACTTTTGGGGCTTCCCCTAGGGCTCCGTGATCTCTCGATGTTCCCCAGTATCCCCAGGGCCGACGAGTCGGGTGCGACGTTCTCCGCGAATGCGGCGGCGAAAGCGTTTCACTATCACGGACACACGCGGCTGCCGACCGTCGCCGACGATTCGGGGATCATCGTCGAGGCATTGGCCAACGAACTCGGCATCCACACGCGCCGCTGGGGAGCGGGGGAAGCCGCAACGGATGCCGAGTGGATCGCACACTTCCTGAAAAGGATGGAACGTGAAGCAAATCGCCGCGCGCGCTTCGTGTGCGCGCTCGCGTTCATCGATGACGCCGGCCGAACACATCACTTCGAGGGCGTGTGTGACGGCGAGATCACTGCCACGCTTGAGGCACCGATTCATCCGGGCCTGCCCCTCTCTTCATGCTTTCGACCTGATAGTCATGTAGCCGTATACAGCGCTCTAAAACCCGAACAAAAAAATAGTACAAGTCATCGGGGAAAAGCGCTCCTCGCGTTTCGCGCATTTCTCGAGGAGACCCTTCTGAAACCGTCTGCGCCGATCACAACGGGTTGAAATCGAGCGCCAGAATCTTCCGCCAGACGCTGCCGATCACGCGACGCAGCTCCTCCTTCTGCGCATGTGTCACCTGGATGGCCCGCTGCACGGGCTCATCGCGTTCACCGCCGAGGAAATCGAGAACAAAGGATTGCGGTTTAAGCATAGCCTCCGCACGCTCCAGCAGGATTGCATAGAACACGAGCTGACGCTCCTCGTTGCTGCCTGCGAGTTTCTCCTGCGACTTCGGCGCCCCTGTTTTGTAATCGATGACCGTCGCCGTTGCGGAGTCGGCGCTCGCCAGATCAATCCGGTCGATCTTGCCCTTGATGGGAATGTCGTTGCCGCCGTCCTCAAGAAGATGCGCTCGGTATTCGCGCTCCACCGTATGGATGAACGGCGTATGTCCCGCAAGCCGCTCTTCGTAGTACCGCGCTAGGGAAGCCCTGCCCAAAGCCGTCAGGTCGCGCCGTTGCGATGCCGTCAGAATGCTGCGCTCCTGCAGATGCCATTCGTACGCGGCGAGGAATTTCTCCACGGCAATCGGCTCGCTTGCCTGAATGCCGATCGCCCAGGTACGCAGCGCCCAGTGGGCCGCGCTCCCATAGCCGATTCTTCGGATTGTACCTTCGTCAAAGTGCTCCGGCTGTTCAAGGAGGTCGACGCGGAGGAACTCCTGCGGAGCCTCGAGGAAGCGGTTGAGAGACGTCGGCGAGAGCGCGAATGACTCGAGGCGCGAGCGAATGTATGCCGCCATCTCTGCGTCGATGACGCGGGGCGGCTTGAGGAGAAGGAGGGAGGCGCGCTCCGGATCGGCGAGCGCACGATCCTGCTCGGGAAGCGGCCCAGCTTCCGCGAAGAATGCACTGGGGGAAACCGGCCGGTTCTTCGCTCCGATAGACATTTCGCGGGGGCAGACGGCGATGAGTTCCCGCTTGGCGCGCGTCATCGCGACGTAGGCGACCCTGCGCTCGTCCTGGTGCTTCTCGAATTCCTTCTGTTCCTTCTCCCACCCGAACAGAAGATCCTCCGGGAGAGCGATGAGCGAGGGCGCGCGGCGCTTATCCCAGTGACCGTCGCGGAAGTTCGCCAGGATGACCGTTTCGAACTCCAACCCCTTGCTCTGGTGGGCGGTGATGAGCTGCACGCCGTCCGTCACGAGGTGGGGCAAGGCGTAGGTCAGCCGGATGTCGCCATAGGCAGGATCAGCGTAATACTCCAACTCCGCGAGGAATGCGCGAAACGTGAGAGCGGGACGGTCGAGGCAGAGCTGCTTCACCCAGCCGAAGAACGCCTCGATCGCCGCCAGGTCCAGCGGGTTCTTGCCGTCGACGGCCTGCTGCGTCAACCCGCCTCCCGTCATCGCGTTCTCGACAGTTTCCAGCACGGTCCGTGAGTCGATCTTCCCGTGGAGGTCGAGCAGCAGATCACGCGCCCGGACGAGCGTTGGCACATCGTAAAATTGCGCGGCATTGGCCTCGATGTCCTGCAAGACGTCCATGGCATGGCGCTTGTCGCGGCGGGCCATGCCCGCGACGCGGGCGACGTCGGCCGGATGACATCGCAGACAGTCGCACGCCAGCGCCGAGAGCAGCAGCGCATCCGACCGGGGATGCTCGACGCCACGCAGCATCGCCAGCGCCTGGAGCACAAGAGCGTGCTGCAGGAGATCGGCCTTGCCGTGAAGGATGACCGGAATCTTTCGGGCGCGCAGCACGTCAAAGAGCGTGCGAAGCTCGGCGTTGGTCTGCGTCAGCACGGCGATCTCCTTCGGTGCGACGCCGGACGCGATGCGTTCCTCGACGAGATCGGCGATCAACCACGGCTCTGCCGCGTCGGACGGAGAGCGCAGTAGCATGGGCTCGACTCCCTTTTCGCCGGTGGACGCGCGGAGGCGCTTGGCAAGCCCGGGGATTTTGCCGATGAGCCGCTCGTCGTTCTTGTCGATCAGCCGCGTCGCGGCGTCTAGAATCTTCTGCGTGCTGCGGTAACTGGTTTCCAGCACGATCACCGGCGCTTGGGGAAAGCGGCGATGGAATGCCAACATGTGCGTCAGGTTCGCGCCCTGGAAGCGGTAGATCGCCTGATCATCGTCTCCGACGAGGAAGATATTTGGATCCTGGGGAACATCCACCGCGGTTGTCAGGCGCTCGATCACCGCCCACTGCGCACCGTTGAGATCCTGCGCTTCGTCGACGAGGATGTACTGGTAGCGGACTTGCTGTCCTGCGAGCAGCCCTTCGTCGCGGGTAAGCGCCGCGAGGACAAAGAGGATCATGTCGTCGTAGTCGTAGCGGCCGCTGCCGCGCAGCATCTCCTCGTACGCCGCGAATATGCCGGTGAAATCTCGGAATTTCTTCGCGCTGCGCATGTTCGCCGCATGCGCTTTCGTTCCGTCACGGCTCTTGCCGCTCATCGCGGCGTCGTACTCGCCTTCGACGCGGCGGAGATCGTCCAGCGTTTTGCCCTCGCGCTTCACTTGGCTGATCCGCGAGAGAATCTCCGATGATTTTCCAAAAGGGTCCTTTGGGTTTATCAATTCGCACAGCGAGAAATTTTGTTCAATTATTTTGTTCATTTCCTTGATTTTCTCGATGTCGGTGATCATGGAGCGCGCCGACCAATCCTCGAAGAGAACGGGATGCGCATCAATGAGGGACTGGCAGTACCCGTGCACCGTGGCGACGGTCACGCCGTACGCGTCCGATCCGATGAGGCGCCGGAGCCGTTCGCGCATCGCGGTCGCTCCGCTCACGGAGAACGTGAGGCAGAGGATATTGCTCGGGCGGGCTTGGGTGCGCTTGAGAATGTTGGCCACGCGTACCGCCAGCACCTGGGTTTTGCCAGTGCCCGGACCGGCGACGACCATCACCGGACCCTCGACCGTGTCCACGGCCCTCCGCTGCTCGGGATTCAGCACGGCATAGGCCTCGTCGAACGCCGCACCTTGCGCGCTCTTCTTCAGCACCGATGCTTTCCGCTCGCGGACGGGCATGCGTGCATCGTAGCAGAAGGCGTATTTCTGGGGATAATGCCCTGCATGAGCCAAAAAAATCAGGTATACTGTCAGCAGGTTTCTGATCCTTCCAACACCTAAGGAGAACCGTATGGTTCTGGCATGGTTCACGTACGAATTGGCGCTTCCAGCGGTCATGGTCATTTTTGGGATCGCAGGGATGTTCCGTCTCTGCGCGCGTGAAGAGCGCGTCGCAGAAGCAGTGGAGCAAAATCTCCCGCCGCCACGACAGTCAAAGGCCATCGACATCATCTTGTTTATGCTCTCCTTGGCCCTTCTGATCGGTGGGGTGCTCTACGGCCTCCATCTGATTGGCTATAAATCTTACGGCTCCTCCGGTTGGTAAGTCAGAGACCGAGGACGGGAGGCTTGCCTCCCGTCCGATTTTTGTAACACCTTAAAATTCCATACTGTCCATGGTCGCCGATCATTCCTCAAAACATGGAAGTCGTGAGATGCAGGTGTTCATGTGGTCGCTCGTTCGACAAGCTCAAGGTGACCACCCTGCTTACGCCTTGCTCATTGCCGAGCCGAGGCTCATTTCCCATCCTTGAATTCCGCCGCGCAGTGGTCGCATTTCCGGATGCGGGCGCCGTTCTTCAGGATCGACTCGACGCTCCCCTTGCCGCACTTCGCGCAAATTTCGTTGAACGCGAAGGCTGACGCCAGCGTGAACCCGACGCGCTTGGAACCGCTGCCCTGCTCGCGGATGGTGAGCGAGCGGGGGTGGTCGCGCATCTTCTGCAACACCTTCGCCTCGATCTGGCGGATGCGCTCGCGCGTGACGCCGAACTCCTGACCGACCTCCTCCAGTGTATGACCGATACCGTCGCGCAGACCGAAGCGCATTTCGATGATCTTGCGCTCGCGCGGCGTGAGGAAGTCGAGCATCGCGTGGACGTTCTCCTTGCGCAACTGGCGGTTCGTTGCCTCGAAGGGGTTCACCGCCTCTTCGTCCTCGATGAAGTCCCCGAGCTTGCTGTCCTCTTCCGAGCCGACCGGCGCCTCGAGCGAGACGATGTCCTGGCTGATCTTCTGAATGTGCTGGACCTTCTTGATGTCCATCTCCATTTCGACGGCCAGTTCTTCCAACGTCGGTTCGCGGCCGAGTTCCTGCACGAGGCGCCGCTGCGTGTGCGTGAGTTTGTTGATCGTCTCGACCATGTGTACGGGAATGCGGATGGTGCGGGCCTGATCGGCGATCGCGCGCGTGATCGCCTGGCGGATCCACCACGTCGCGTACGTCGAGAATTTGAAGCCCCGCTCGGGATCGAATTTCTCGACTGCTCGGAAGAGTCCGATGTTCCCCTCCTGGATGAGATCGAGGAACGACAGACCGCGACCGATGTACTTCTTGGCGATGCTGACGACGAGACGCAGGTTCGCCTCGGCAAGCTGCTGCTTGGCGGCGGCGTCGCCCTTACGGATGCGGCGCGCGAGCTCCACTTCCTTCTTCGCATCGATCAGCGGAACGCGTCCGATCTCCGACAAGTACATGCGCACGGAGTCGTTGCTGATCTCCAGCAGGTCCACCTCGCGCTCGCGCCGACGCTTCTTCTTCTCCTCCTCGCTCACCTCCTTCTCGTCGATGGCGATGCCGGCGGTTGCGACCATCTGCATGAGGTTCTCGTCTTCGCCCTGATCCATTTTCTCCGCGACGGAACCCGTTTCCTCCTCGTCGCCCTCCTCGCCCTCCTCGCCCGCGTCCTTGTCGGAGCTGACCAGTTCGGCCAGATCCTCCGTGGGCTCGGGCACCTTGGACGCTTTCTTGTTCTTGTCCCAGATGAGCACGTCCTTCACGTCGATCACCTCGATGCCGAGCTCCACGAAGAGCGTGTAGATCTCGTCGAGCAGTTCGACGTTGTCCTCGGCGTTGGGAATGGCCGAGATGATCTCCTGGTGCGTCACGTAGCGCTGTTCGCGCCCCTTCTTCACGAGGTGCTTCACCGCTTCCGGAAAGCGCTTCAGATCGTCGTCGGTGGGCTGGGCGATGAATTTGCGTGGGTGCGATGCCATGGGAAAAGCGAGGGGGGAACCTCTATACTCCTTGAAGGACAGCGTAGCAAAGAAAACGGGGAGCACAATTCCCCTATCCCACTTTGCGCGCGAGCTTGAGGAGCTGCTCGAACTGTGTCTGCAGGAGGCTGGTTTCGGCGTCCTTGCCGGCAGCATCGTTCTCCCGCAGCTTCCTGGCGACCTCCTGCACTTTGCCCTGGAGGAAGTCGCGGTTCGCGGCGCGGCAGTTTTTCTTGAGCTCCCGCGCGGCGAGCGACTCGCTGATTTGATCGAAACCGTGCTCTTCGCAGAAGAGCATGAGGATGCGTGCGAACTGCTGCGTCTCGGGGGAGAGCTCGAGCGTGTCGATGGTCCAGGACGACCGGCCCTGCACGCCCTGCAACGCAGTGTACAGATCTGCAACGGCGCCCTCTTCCGGCGGAATCAGCTCGGGAAGGCGATCGAGAAGCTGCGGGAAGCAGAGGAAGAACCCCAGGGCGACGCCCGCGGAGGAGAAGGGCGATTTCTGTGCGGGGACAGCGGGAGTCTGCGGGACCTGTGCGCGGTTTTTAACGGAGCTGGCGAGGTCGCGTTCGACCGCGGTTTCGGGGACGCCGAGGAGCAGCGCGGTGAGACGCACGTAGTGCGCGCGCTCGACAGCCGTGGACAGAGCCTGAAGCAGGGGGAGCATCCGTTCCAGCGCGACGCGCTTCCCGGGGCCGGACACGATATCGGTCGACCGGAGTTCTTCCAAAGCCAGATCAACGTAGGCTTGCCCTCCCGCAGCGAGCAGCGACGCGAGCGCCGGGGGATCGGCGACCGCCATATCCGCGGGATCTTTCTCCGGCAATCGCACGGCGCGGACGGCGATACCCTCGCGGGCGAGAATGCCGAAGGCGCGCTCCGCCGCATCGCGCCCGGCGCGGTCGGCATCCAGGCACAGAACGACCGTGTCGACGTGCCGCTTGAGCAGATGCGCGTGCTCCTCCGTGAGCGCGGTGCCGCACGTCGCGACGGTCTCGATCACGCCGACGCGGTGGCACGCGAGCACGTCAAAGTACCCTTCGACCAGCACGGCACGCCTGCTCTCGCGCATCGCCTCCTTTGCGAGCGGAAATCCGTAGAGCACGGATGATTTTCGGTAGAGCGGTGTCTCCGCCGAATTCAGGTACTTCGCGTCGTCGCTGACCAGCGTCCTGCCTCCGAAGCCGATCATGCGCCCCTGGGGGTCGCGGATCGGAAACATCAGGCGGCTGCGAAAACGGTCGATCGGACGGTCACCCGAGAGATCGCGCTGCATGGCAATCCCAGAACCAACGATCTCGCCGCGGCTGAACCCCTGGCGCAGGAGCTCGTCGTACAACGCGTGGGAATCGGCAGACGCGAGCCCCAATTCGAAGCGTTGGATTTCCTGCGGTGTCACGCCGCGCGACGCCAGGTACTCGCCGGCTTCCTTGCCTTCGCCCAGGGCTCTGCGGAACCAATCGCACGCCGCCTCCAGGCAGGCGCGCAGCCGCTCGCGCTCGTCGCGGGCGGGGCCGGACTGCGGACGGTCCGGCAGCGTGACGCCGGTGCGCTCGGCGAGATCCCGGATCGCCTGCGGGAACTCCACGCCCTCGATGAGCTGGTAGAAGTTGAAGATGTCGCCGCCCTTCTGGCACGGAAAGCAGTATGCGATCCCCTTGTCGGGCGAGACGAGCATGCTGGGGTGCGTGTCGTTGTGGAACGGGCAAAGGCACACGAAGTTCCGCCCCTTCTTCTGGAGCTGGCAGTACTGCCGGACGAGTTCCTCAATCGGCAGGCGCGCCTTGATCTCTGCAACGGGGTCCATATAAGGAAGGAAAGTGTACCATCATCGCACCGGAAAACTCGCCCGTCCCCAACTCCCCCGGAAGCGCGACCCGTAGGTGCGGACGTGGCGCGAGACGCAGCCGAAACTCCGCGAATCGCGGTAGCGGATGAGCACCAGCCCGTGGCGGCAGCCGATCTCTCGCGCCTCGGCGGTCGGGATGAAGAGGAGGGTGCTGATGAGGAGAGAGGCAAGCACGAAAAGAGAATACCTCTACCATCCACCATCCACCATCTATCATCCCGACACATCAGCTCCGCTGAATCACCTCCCGCGGCAGGTTGTTCTTCAGCGCGCCGTTTTTCGCGAGTCCTCGGCCGATTGCCAGACCGCCGTGGCGGAGGATGACATCCCCGTACGCGTCGGCGTCGCAACCGATGTCCTTGCCCCCGAGCAGATCGGCGAGCCGGTCATCCGCCAGATCGACGACACCCCGCGTCGCGCGGTTGCCGCGCAGCGTCACAATTTCGTGGCTGATGCGCATGCGCCCATCCGCAAGCCGCTTAGCAAACGGAAGGCCCGCCGCAAAATCGCGCGTCGGCAGCATGAAGTTCCATGCATCCTCTGTCGTGACGAGGATCTGCTCGCCCCGTTCAATGAGCACATCTCCTTCGTCGAGGAACGAGGTGCCGTAGCGCTCCTCAAGAACTTTGGATATTTCGCGCTGCCTGGATGGCGGCACGCCTTCTTCTTGGCGGTCGATCGGCTCCATCGGCAGCGACGCACGGGTCGGCGCTGTTTTGCGAAGCACGGCGCAGAAGAATCCCTCGGTGTCGAATGTCTGGGGCCACAGGCGAAGAAAAGGAAATAGGGATTTGGGATTCGGACATAGGGACGTTTGCACACGATGGGAGTCCTCGATCGCTCTTCCGGCGTTCCATGCCGATGCTTCCTCTCTCAACGCAATGTCGGGGTCAACGACTTCCAATTGATCACAAAATTTGTTCAACATGGACACCACCACTCCCTCATTTTCCTCGGGCGTCAGGGTGCAGGTGGAGTAGACGATGCGGCCCCCCACCTTCGCCGCGTGAATGCCCGCTTCCAGAAGCTCGGCCTGCAGCCGCGCCATTTTCGCGACGTTCTCCAGTCCGCAGTACCGCAGCGCGTCGCTGTCCTTCCGCGCCGTCCCCTGCGCCGTGCAGGGCGCGTCGACGAGCACCCGGTCGAAGCGCTCCGTCATGTGCTTGCCGTACCACTGCCCCACCTTCTTCACGACGACCGCGTTGGTCACGCCGGAGCGATAGAGGCCTGTGATGAGTGTCCAGATGCGGTTCTCCTGCACGTCGCTCGCGACGACCACTCCCCTCCCCACCATCCGCGCCGCCATCTGCGTCGTCTTGCTCCCGGGCGCCGCGCTCATGTCGAGCACCGGTTCGTCCGCCTGGGGATCAAGGAGAGCGGGCGGCAACATGCTCGCGGCCTCCTGCATGTAGAAGTGTCCGAGGAGGTGGAGCAAATCGCGACCGAGTGCGCGCTCGCGATTCTCACGATCGACGAAGAATCCCTCACGACACCACGGCACCGGTTCCAGTCGCCACCCCTCCGCCTCCGCATGCGCGCGGAACGCTTCCACCGAGCACTTCAGCGTGTTCACGCGAACGCTCTTGCGCAGCGGACGGGTGGAAAACTCTTTCAGCGCATCGATGTCGACGAACGCCGCGTAGCGGTCGAAGATCTGCAGGCCGGGTACATTCGGGGCGCGTCGCTGCACGCCGCGCAGGATAGCAGGGCATCGTCCGGAGCGATGTCTCGGCCGCCATTTGACAATGGCCTTCATCGTTGTACCCTGTGCAACCAGTCTTCCCCATCACCCCATGCGACGCCCCGCTGATAGAGAAACATGTGCCATTGTCGCAGATGAGGCATTGGCATTCACTCAGAACATGCAAGATCGTGAACAGGCTTCCTCGGAGGAGAAAATCGTCCAAGACGTATTCAACCACCTCAAGCCGGATGCAAACGGGACCATACCATCGAGTCAAATCGATGATCTCGTCGCCAGCGCACAACAAAATCGCGGCTTTTACGGAAGGAAGAATCCTGAAACGGGAAGGAGCGAACAAGGCAATGCCATCGGATGGGTGCTGCAGAGCACCGTGATGGAGTATCTGCGCCCGCTCCTCCAGATTGATTCCAGCAAGAACGAATAATCCGTTCACATGGATCGAACTCCGTCCACGCCCGAATTTGTGCAATGCGGATCGGGGCCGATAGTTTTCGTGTCTCCCGGAATCGGGGATGCACCCGATGACTGGCAGGCATTGAGCGCTTGCTTACAACGAACACTCCTCGTTCCACGAAACGGATTCCACACGGGATCATGGGACTGGCATGCTGCGCCCGATGGAGATTGGCAACGCTGGTGGCAAAACCAGTTGAGGCTTCATATACAGAGCACGGGGATCACCACGGTCATCGCTCATTCCCGAGGCGTTGCGGACGCCCTGCAGGCGATCTCGGAACTCCCGCATGTGCGCACGGTCGTCGCCATCGCTCCGCCGACAGCCTCGTACCCTCGCATCGATGACAATGTGCCCTGCCCGCCAGAGGAAGACACCGACGATCTCACCATCGGCTTGATGAATCGCTGCCTGGGACCGCTGTGCCACGGCATGGACTACGACGTATACCGCGCGATGCTGCGCCGTCATCAACTCGAGTATGGCGATCGTTTCAAGAGAATAATGCGGATGGAGGACCCGACGAAGCATCGCCTCGCCGAGAAAACCATAGCGCTGCTGCGAGAGGCCGTACGCAAAGGCATCGACATCCGCATCATCGCGTGCAGTCAGGATCCGTGGCATGACCCTCGAGAACTTACGCGCATCATCGATGGCACGAACCTTATCCCGACGACTCTGCCGCTCGGACACTATCCGCACGTTTCCTCACCGGTGCTGACTGCGGCGTGCATGCAGCGATAATCGACAGTTCGCAGACCGGTACTATTTTGCCGAAGTGACGATCGCGCACGAATCCGCCTCGATGCTGCACTTGTCGGTCTTCGGGAGCTTCTTGACGATGACCCCCAGTAATTCCTGTAGCTGGATGTCCGAGGCGCAGATCTGCCTCCACACACCTTCCAGGTTGATACCTGGCTTTGCCGTACACAAATTGACGAACTCCTCGGCAGAGATTCTGTCGTCAAGAACCTCCGCGGCCAGCTGCGCGTCTGTGAAATGGGCATCACCACCGACTTTTCCCAGCCACTGGCGCAGTTCAAACGTCGCCTGGAGAGCTTCGATCGGATCGCGGGCATACTTCGCAATGGGCTCCTGGAGGTTCAACTCTGCAACGCTCACACCCAACTGGTCCGCAATGAATTGCTTCGCCGCTTCTTCACGGACTGAAGACGTGGAGACTTCGGGATTATTGTCCATGGCACATGTGGGGAACAGTTCGATGCTACCTCTAAAGTCATGTTTGTCAATCATGCCTCAAATCCCTTTCAGATAACGAAACTGACCAGCTTTCCCGGCACGTAAATCTCTTTCGTCGGCGTGCCGGTGAGATATTTCTTCACATTCTCGTTCTCTTTCGCGGCGGTAAGAACATCGTCTTTGGATGCCCTTGCGGAAACCTCGATGTTCGCTCGCACCTTGCCGTTGACCTGGACGACGATGGTCATGCTCTCCGAGACGAGCAATACGGGATCGAATGCAGGCCAGGGCTGATCGATCACGAAGCCCTTCCCCCCGAGCATTTCCCAGAGTTCTTCCGCGAGGTGTGGTGCGAGAGGCGCGAGCAGACGGATGTATGTCTGGGCTGTCATAAGAGAGATCCCGGAGCCCTTCTCCAAGACGTTCAGACATTCCATCAACGCACTGATTGCCGTGTTGAAATGCAAGGCATCCATGCTCTCCGTTACACGCTTGATCGCTTCGTGGAGAGCCCTAGCCGAAGCGGGTTCATCCTGATCTACTTTTTTGTTCACTTTCTCCGAAAGCGTTCTCCACACCCGTTGGACGAAGCGATCGATGCCCTTGATTCCGGTATCGCTCCAGTCGCCGCCGTCGGTGAACGGACCCATGAACATCAGGTACATGCGGAAGACGTCCGACCCGTGGCGGTCGATGAACGCGTCGGGGCTGACGACGTTCCCCTTGCTCTTGCTCATTTTCGCGCCCTTGTTCGTAATGAAGCCTTGGTGAACTAATTTTTTGAACGGTTCATCGTGCGACGCAAAGCCGAAATCCTTGAGTGCCATCATGACAAACCGCGCATAGATCAAATGCATGCACGCGTGCTCCGGCCCGCCGATGTACATCGAGACGGGCATCCATTTTCGCTCGATCTCTGGATCGATCAGGCGGTACGCGGTACGCGGTACGCGGGCGGGTTTTTTTTCGCTGTTCGCTGTTCGCTGTTCGCTGTTCGCTACATATCGCAAGTAATAAAAGCTGCTACAGACGAACGTATCCATCGTGTCGTACTCGGGCGTCCAGCCCTTGCCGAAGAGCTTCTCTGTCCGCGCCTTGAACTCGGCACTGTGCTTGAGCGGCGACTCCCCGGTCGGCTTGAACTCGACGTCGGTCGGCAGCAGCCACGGCAGATGCTCCTCCGGAACGGGGTGCGGTTTTCCCTGCGGATCGTAGACGACGGGGATCGGCGCGCCCCAGTACCGCTGGCGGCTGACGAGCCAGTCGCGGATGCGGTACTGCACGACATTTCTCCCCTTCCCTTCATCCTCCAGCCACGCGGTGATTTTCTTCCGCGCCTCCGCGGAGTGCAGCCCGGTGAATTGCCCCGAGTCGTAGAGCACACCATCCCCGGTGAAGCATTCCTCCAGGCGGCGGACAGGACCGTCATCCCCGCTCTCCGGCTTGAGGGTGGGCTTGAGCGGGATTCCGTACTTCTTAGCGAACGCGAAATCGCGCTCGTCGTGCGCATCGGCGAAGACCGCGCCCGTGCCGTAATGCGCAAGGACGAAATCCGCGATCCACACGGGCACTTTTTCGCCGGTTGCGGGGTGGATGGCGAAGGCTCCCGTCGGCACGCCGGTTTTTTCCTTGTTCAAATCCGTCCGCTGGAGTTCGGTCTTCTTCTTCGTTTCCTCGCGATACGCATGCACGGCGCCCCAGTGATTTTTCGGCGTGATCTTCTCCACGAGCGGATGGTCAGGAGCAAGCACCACGAACGTGCAGCCGAAGAGCGTGTCGACGCGCGTCGTGAAGATCTTCAGCACTTCCGTCGTCCCGTCGATGGCAAAGTGCACCTCGGTTCCCTCGCTCCGCCCGATCCAGTTGCGCTGCATGAGCTTGGTCTTCTCCGGCCAGTCGAGCCCGTCGAGCCCGTCCAGAAGCCGCTGCGCGTAGTCCGTGATTTTCCAGAACCACTGGTTGAGGGGCTTCTGGATCACCGGCGTCCCGCAGCGTTCGCACGTGCCGTCCTGCGCCTGCTCGCGGGCAAGCACCGTCTGGCAGCTGGGACACCAGTTCACCGGCGCTTCCTTCTTATAGGCGAGCTTGCGTTGGAACATTTGCAGGAACAGCCACTGCGTCCAGCGGTAGTACTCGGGTTTGGACGTGTTCACCATCGCATCCCAGTCGTACATGCAACCGATGCGCTTGAGCTGCTTGATCATCGTCGCGACGTTCTTGTCCGTGAACGCATCGGGATGCACGCCGTTCTTCACCGCGTGGTTCTCGGCGGGGAGGCCGAACGCATCGAACCCCATCGGCTCGAAGATATCATATCCTTTCATGCGCATGTAGCGACCATGCGTATCCGCCGGCGCGAAGTTGTACCAATGCCCCACGTGCAGCCTGTCGCCGCTCGGGTACGGAAACATCACGAGGTTGTAGTACGGCTTTTTCGCTTTGGCGACGTCGGCGCTGTATGCACGCGCCTTGCCCCAAGCCTCCTGCCATTTGGATTCAACACCCGACGGGTCGTACGACTGCATACGCAAAGAGCCTACAGAGCCCGTGCCGGAGCGACAACTCCCGCCTGCTGTTGACAAAGTGGATGAAGGGAACTTGTATGTCCCCTCCCCATGCCCGTCGAGACGTACACACCGCCATCGGCCGACGACACGCTGCGCGCGGCGGACGCGGAGCTGGCGTACCTCGAGTCGCTCTACACGAATTCGTTAACATTCGATGCTCCGATGAGCGGCCCGCAACGTAATCAAACTGCCTGGTCCAGCATCACGTGGGCGTTCGAAAAATCATTGCCGCCTCCGACGGTCTCGCAGTTGACACTGCTCCAAGCGCAGGGCGGCTGCTACGTTGCATGTCCGATCCGCACCGAACTGAATCGCATTTTGCATGCAATCCAGCATCAACGGCCCGCGAGCGTCGATGGCTGCCGGCAGACATTGGCGCGCCTTCGCGGCAGTATCGCGGCGATCCGGTCCTGCGTGCAGCTCCTCTGCTCATCGAACGCCCCGTGCCCCTACAACAGCCAGCATGCTGTTCAGCCGAAGAAAGAGTTTGCGAACAAGGTCGACGCGGCGCTGCAGGCCGTCCTCTACGAATTCTCCAAGAAACTCACGGGCAAACGCATCCTCGACCGCCATCAGTTCGCTCTCCTCGCACAGCAATCGGAAACGCTCTGCGGACTGGTGCGTATACCGAATAGCGGAGTATCGACGAACACGGCGGCGTTCTTCCTGGCGCAGGTGAAGAAGCAGGCGGCGGAGAACGTCATTGAGGAACAGGTCGTCATCGAGGATCTCGGCGGGCTGCGGACGCCGCCGCAACCCAGCCGCATCGTGGGACCGGGAGTCCCCGAAACGTTCGCTGCAGGCATGCTGCAGCTCGTGCGCACGAGTGGCAACGCAATGCGGGCGAAGGATCGGTATGTGAGTTATCCGGCCGTGCAAGTGAGCCCGCAACTGATCGTATAATCGCGGCGCAAGCGGTTTCAAACATCCAACGAGCACCGTACACTTTCCATATCCATGGCACGTCTACCCACCGTCGCCATCATTGGCAGGCCGAACACCGGCAAATCGACGCTCTTCAACCGATTGGTCGGAGAGCGACGTGCCATCGTGAGTCCCGTTCCCGGAACGACGCGCGATCGCGTAGCCGCGACCGTCGAGGGGGAAAAGACGCGGTATCTCCTCGTCGACACCGCGGGCATCGGCGGCGGGAGCACGGATACGGAGCTGGAGGCGGATGTCACGGCCCAGGCCCTGCTCGCGATGCGGCACTGCGACCTGGTCCTGTTCACCGTCAGCGCGCGCGATGAACTGACGGCTGCCGACCGCACGGTTGCCGAGTATCTTCGCAAACATCGACGCGGACATGTTCCCGTCATCCTCGTCGCGACGAAATGCGACGATCCCGATATCTTGAACGATCGCATCGGTGACCTTCACCGCTTGGGCATCGCCGACGACATCGTCGGCACGAGCGCTGCGCACAACATGGGCGTTGGGGAATTGGAGGAAATCATGGAGATGCATCTCATAAAAATGCATTTTGCGAAGGCGGACAGCGAGCAGCGGACAGCGAGCAGCCTGGGCATTCCGCGCATCGCTATCGTCGGCAAGCCGAACGTGGGCAAGAGCTCGCTGATCAACGCGCTCATGTCCGAGGCGCAGCGCAAAGAAGCGGCGCGCATCGTCTCGCCCATTCCGGGCACGACGCGCGACACATCGGATGTCACGATCCGCCATGAAGGAAAAGAATATGTGTTCATCGACACCGCGGGCCTGCGGCACAAGGCGAACATCGACACCGACATCGAGCACTACGCGGCTCTGCGCAGCATCCAGGCGATCAGCCAGGCGGATATCGTCGCGCTCGTCCTCGATGTGACGGAGGAAATTTCGCGTCAGGATAAGCGCCTCGCCAGACTCGCGGTCGACGAGGGACGGGCGTTGATCCTGATCCTCAACAAGACCGACATGCTCACCGTGGAGCAGCGCGACGAGAAAGTCGCCGAGATCCGCAGGACCATGTCGTACTGTTCGTTCGCCCCCATCGCCGGTGTGTCGGCGAAGAAGGAACGCGGCCTGCACACGCTCTTCCCGCTGTTCTCCGCCCTCCTCGTAAATCTCCAACGGCGCGTACCGACGAAGGCGCTGCATCAGTGGTACGAAAGCGCGGTCCAGCGACTGCCGGCGCACGTTCTCGTCCAGGGCAAGCACGTCACGCAGGCGGATGAAGTCCCCCCGACGTTCGCCATCTTCTTGCGTCATCCCGAACGCGTGCAGCGCAACCACCTGACGTACCTTGAACGGAGCCTGCGGCAGCTGTTCAATTTCGACGGGGTTCCCATCCGCTTCCTCCTCAAGGGTCGATGATCCGCACGCTGCGTCAATTCTGGTGGATCCCCGCGCTCTTCATCGCAGTGGCGCTGGCCGTGTACGGCCAATCACTGGGGAACGCCCTCGTTCTCTGGGACGACACGTACCTCATCGCCCGCAATCCCCTCCTCCGTTCGATCTCGCTGACGAGCCTCCGGCACATCTTCACGTCGTACGATCCCGAGCTCTACATTCCGCTCACGTTCCTGTCGTACCAGATCGATTACTTCCTCGCGGGTCCGAGCGCGACGATGGTGCACGCGACGAATCTTGCACTCCACACCGCGAATGCCCTGCTCGTCGCATGGGTGGCATACCTCCTGCTCCCCAGGTCCCATTCCCGAATCCCGATTCCAGCGCTTTGCGTCGGCCTGTTCTTCCTCGTTCACCCTCTCAACACCGAGGCCGTTTCCTGGGCAAGCGGCCGGAAGGACGTGCTGTCCGGATTCTTCTTTCTCTTGGCACTCGGGACCTACCTGCGCACGCGGACGCTTTTCAGCCCCAGGATGTACTGGTCAAGCGTCTGCCTGTTCTTGCTGGGTCTCCTCGCGAAAGTCACCGTGTTCACCCTGCCCGTTCTCCTCCTGATTTTGGATTGGAACGAGGGACGCAGCGGCAGGCGGATGTGGATCGAGAAAATCCCCTACGTTGCCCTGTCGATCATCTTCGGTATCGTCGCCGTCGTCGGCAAGCAACATATCATCTCGCTACTCACGCCGTGGCAGACCCTCCTCATGAGCATCGAGAGCACTGCCTTCTACGTGCAGAAGTTCGCCATGCCCGTCGGCTTGTCACCCATCTACCCGGGCACGATCCCCGATCTCTTCTCTACGAGGGTCACCGTCTCGCTGCTGGCCCTCATCCTCATAACGGTGCTGTGCGCTCTCTCGCTGCGCAGAACGCGGATATTCTTCGCCGGTTGGGCATTCTTCCTGGCAGCCATCGCACCGTCGTTCATGACGTTCACGAAGGGGTCGATTCTGTATTTGGCGTCCGACCGCTACGCGTACCTGCCGAGCATCGGCCTGCTCATCATCATCGGTGGCGGAGCGACAATCTTGCGCGAGCGCCTTCACGGGAACGCATTGCGCACGGCCGTGGCCGTCTGCGGCGTCGTCATCGCGCTGCTTGGGTTCCTCGCCCATCAACAATCCCTGCGATGGCGGGATACGCGCACGCTCTTTGAATACACGGTCGCCGTCGAACCGGACGCGGTCGCCGCCCACACGAATCTCGGCCTCTTCTACGCGAAGAGCGGCGATCTCGTGAAGGCGCGGGAATCGCTGGAACGCTCGCTCGCCATCCAACCGACGGGGAGCGCGTACATCGCGCTCGGCAAGATCGATGCACACGAAGGGGACATCCCGCACGCCGCTGAACGCTACCGCAACGCGATCGCCGCGGAACCGCAGAATCCCGAACCCCACTTCGTCCTTGCCGAAATGCTCTTAAACCAGGGCAAGCGAACCGAAGCCATCGCGGAGCTTCGCGAAGTCCTTCGCATCAATCCGTCACACACGCCCGCCATGAACAACATTGCTGCATTGCTCATCCAAGAAGGAAAATTCGAGGAGGCTGCGGCGATGTTCAAGGAACTCCTCGCCGTGAATCCGTACTACAGTGACGCACACTTCAACTACGCCGTCGCTCTGCTGGCACTGGGGCGCAGTGACGAGGCCGCGCAGGAATTCGCCCAGACGCTCGTCGCCCAGCCCGCGCTGCTGCCCGCGCTGCAGCGCCTCATCCCCCTCCTCCTGGTACAAGGCAAAAACGACGATGCCATCGGACACCTCCGTACTGCTCTCGAGCAGGAAACGAACCGCGACCTCGCCGCCCTCGCGCTCGATACCATCAAGAAGATCGTCGACAGGCCGGGTGACGACGCGTCTGCGCGCGAACTCCTCGAATGGATGATGGCGCAGGGAATCGTGCGGAAAAAGTGATGAAGTGGGCAGTGGACAGCGGTAAGCACTCTGTTTTCTGACTGCTGTTCGCTGTTCGCTTGCCGCTACCGTCACCCCCTCCCTTGCTTCTTATCCCTCACCCGTCCGTCCTCGCGGATCGGCAGCGGGAAGGTGCGGATGGCCGTCTCAAGCTTGTCGAGGAGCGCCCCCGGATCGTCATCCATCACCGTGCTCGGCAGCATTTTGCGCTGACAGAGCTCTTCGACGATGTACGGAATTTTGCTACTGACGCCGCCGCTGTTCGTGATGATGCCGATCGGTCGCCCTTCGTCGTAGGCGATCGTGAACTCGTTCAGCGTGCCGATGCCACCGCCGATGATGACCACGCCGTCGGCAGAGCGGATGTTGATGATATCGCGCTCCATGAATCCCAATCCCGTGTAGATGATCATGTCATGGTCGTGCGGCGACATGTATTCGTTGACGTGCTCGTATTCCGAGAATGCCGGCGAGATGCCGATGGCGAAGCCGCCCGCCTCCTTGCACGCGAGCATCGCGTCGTTCGGCAATCCGGGGCACGCGCCGTTGATGAAGATATGTCCGCGCTTGGCGATCTCCTCGCCCAGACGGCGGGCTTTCTCACGCGCCACGGGATCCTCCGTCTGCGGTCCGCTCGCCGAACCCATGACGCCGATCTTCAGCCGGTGGTAATGGGCGTTGCCGCCCGTGGGGAAGGGGTTCATGACAAATGGATTCTTTCCATTATACTACAGAACCCCTCCCAAGGGGAGACCTTCCCGCCCCCTATGTTCTCCCGCCAAGAACACCTACGTAACGCACAGCAGTATTGCAAGGAAGGAAAGTTCGCCGAGGCGCGGGAGGTTATCAAAAACATCACATCAAATGCCTCGGAGGTAACCGCGGACATTCACAATCTCCTCCTTGATATCGCGAAGCATTTCTTTGACCAAGCCCGCCAGGCGTTGAAAAAGAACAACGTCGGCAGTGCCATGACTGCAGTCGGTTATCTCACCAGCGATCCGCTGCTCAACGCCATTCCTTCGATAGCAGACCAGATTGCCAAACTATCCCAGGACGTATTTGCACTCGACGATTCCATCGGAAGACACAGCAATGATGCTGCGAATGGTCAGGAGCAACCGCATACCTCGGCTCCCACCAGCGACGTGCGCGGAACAACTCCACATTCAGACAGGAATGGTTCCACAGTACGCACACGGAGGAGAGGAATGCCTCTGCACAAACGCTCCGCAAGCGAACTTCGGCAGCAGCGGGCTGGGTACATCGAGGAAGTGCGAAAGAGACTGCCAAACATCGAAGGGCATGTGCTCCATTACATCGCCAATCACGGCTTGAGCAAGCAGATGGGCATTCCTGCGAACAAGAATGAGAAGACGGGAATGCGGAACATTTGTCATCGTCTAGAGGGAAGCAGCGCTCCACTCGAATCGGAATCGGTGATAGCCGTGATTCTTCAGGCGTGGCCCTTCGACGGCTCTTTGCGAAATTCCCTCGTCTTCTCTGATTTCATCGACGTATTGTTCGCCCGAGGCTTGCTCGAGAGCGCAGACTGCCAACGCCTCCTCGAATGTTGCCCAGGCATCGATGCGATTCGAGATCTTCGCACGGTGAACAATGCCGATCCTGAAGGCGACGAAGATCAAGCAACTGCCAATACCGGCGAACAATCATCGTAGATATTTCGCTCGGTTCTCGTTGTGTTCCTCGTTCGTCCCGGCGTAGTGGATATTGCCGTTGGCGTCGTGGAGGTAATACCAGAACTCGGACTGCTCTGGGGCCAGCGCAGCGCGGATGCTTGCCAGCCCGGGACTGGCGATCGGGCCCGGGGGGAGTCCCTTGCGCTTGCGGATGTTGTACGGGGAATCCACATCGAGGTCGGCAGCGGTGAGCGCGTTCTGCGACTTGCCTAGGATGTAGCGGACGGAGGCGTCGACACCGAGCACGACGCCGTTATCCAGGCGCTTCCACAAGATGCCCGCAATCACCGGCCGCTCCTCGTCGCTCGCCGCCTCTTCCTCGACCAGCGACGCCATGGTCACGATCTGGTGAAGCGACCTGCCCGACGCAGCGATCTCGCGCTTCATGTCCCGCACGACGCGCTCGTTGAACGTCGCGAGCAGCCGATCGAGAAACGCCTGCGGCGTGAATCCCTCGCGGATGACAAAGTACGTGTCCGGGAAGAGGTATCCCTCGATGCGCCCGCCGCGCTCCGCGAGAGCCTTCGACGACGGAAGGAAATCGAACGACGAAACATCGCATGTTTGCGCGCAGCGCATCAGCGTCCCCACATCGATGAGTTTCTTGGACGTGAGCAGCGCATCGATGTCGGCGACGGCAAAACCCTCGGGGATCGTGACCGCCCCTTCGCTCGCGACGCCGGACGTCAACGCTTCCAGCAGCTCCCGGATTGTCAGCGACGGATCGAGGACGAAGCTCCCCGCTTGCAAGCGCGCATCCAGGCCCTTCCATGTCGCATACAGCCGGAATGCCAGCGATGAACGGATGACGCCACGCTCCTCCAGCAGGTCGGCGATCTGCTCGGTGCTGAACCCTCGCGGAATCTCCACGATCTCGCGTGCCTGGGAGTGAATGTCTGCCGGCCCCAGAGCGGCCCGCATCCAGAGCCCGAAACCGAGGAGGAGAACGACGAAAACAATCAGCGCTTTGCGCATGCATAGAGTATAAACTCGAAACCCGAAATTCGAAATCCGAAGGAAATGCAAAAATGCTGAAATGAGAAAATTCCTTCAAAATTCGAGCCTCGAACTTCGTCTATTGTCCTGTCGCCATCCCCATTTGTCCCATCACGGGCTTCATGCGCTCCGAGGCGACGATCTGAGCCTTCTTTAGAGCGCGGTTGAGGCAGTCTTTGAGCGCCGATGGTAACGTTGTCCGATCGACATCGGTGGCGATCTCAATGCTCACCACCTCCTGCTCGCCGGACACGACGACCTTCACGCCGGGCGCCTCGGCCTCGACGTGAATGCTCTGCAATTCCTTCTTCACGCGCTTCGCTTCGCGCTGAAGACGGTACATGTCCCGGAGTTGGGAGAAGGACGGCATGGAACAAGAGAGTAGCAGAAACGCATCTTAAATCACGTAATCGTCGCCGGTATCCGCGCAACCGGGGTCGATGGTCATGTTGTTGTTCCGCAAGAATTGCTCCAGCACCTCCCGCACGATGCGACGATGGCTGGACCCGGGCACGCGGTACCCCTTGAGAAGACCTGCATCGATCCAACGAATAATCGTCTGCTGGCTGACCTTGGCGACGGCTGCAGCCTCACCAGTGGTGTACACACCGCTGATGGACCTTCTCTTCTTCCTTTCCGCATCCGCACCGCTGATTTCGTTATCGACTGCCCCACCGATGATGGCGTCCGTGGTGTCTTCCCGCATGCCCCCATCATCTCCCGAGATGGCATCGCGTCAAATGAATACATTTTTTATTCAAACTTTGTCTATTCATCAGGCCGCTCTGAAATGAAGTATCCGCGGAGGATCAGGACCATCTGGAGGGATCACCGCAAGGCACGCCACATGCACGCTCTCGACGAGCTCTTCGAGATCGACGATTTCTTCGATGAGATGCTCCACATCCTCTACCGCGGTCGAAATGCCAGCCGTATCGAGCGCACGTTCGTAGACAAATTGGTTCGAGTGCTCCTGAAAGTGCGTAGAACGGAAATCCGCACCCAACACTTGTCGTGCCGCGCGCAGCAATGCCATATACGTGTGGTAGTACAGCGAACGTAGTTTTTTCAGAGCGTAGTCATTCGGCACATCACACTTCTTCAAAGAATCGACGAGTCGGGCCGGATGCACACGACGTGTAATCGTATTGCAACGCTCCAGAAGTTCATCTGGCGTTTTGGCTTGATCATCGATCAGTGACGTCCCATCCGCCTCTTCCGGACCCTCATCGACATACAAGCGCAACCGCGATGTACGTTCACTAGACATATAGACATCATTCTTTAGATGCGCCAAATGTCAAGATGCTACCGGGGCCGCATCTGATAGCCATTCATGGAATTCCATAGAGAATGGTCCCGCCTTGCGAGCGGGACCGTGCTGTCACAGCGTTTCCGGGTCATAGCCCCGGATGAGCAGTTTTTGGCGAAGGCGCTCGATTCGTCTTTCGACGTTTTCCTGGTCCTCGTAGGCTGCTTTCAGGGACCAGTTCTTGTCCCCGTGGCGCGAGGTCTCCCTCGCAAGGATGAGATGTTGGATCGCGTGCCACTCGCAGACAGCTCTCCGATACCTCTCGGGGAGTGAGAACCGCTCCCGCAGGCAGTAGAGCAGGCCGACGAGGAACAGAGCCGCGATCGACGCCAGAAAGAGCACAAAAACCTTGCCTTGCGGACTCATCTTGGACCCTCGAAAAGGTGATGTGAAACAGCAAAAATATTATACAACTTTTTAGAGAATTAGTAAAATTTGTATTTCACTCTTACGCATTCCTCGTGATGCCAATCCTGTCTTCGATTTCTTGGTCGACAAACACCTTCTTCCGCCCGAATTTCATCCGGCTGTATTCCTTGATGAGCGCCGCGAGCTTGTCGCTCTTGCCGGTCTGATCCCAGATCGTTGCCATGCTGAAGGGGCGGCTGGTCGTGTTGTTGATGTTCAGCTTGGTATAGCAGTGGAAGTTCGGGATGCCGATCACGTCCTGCTCTGAGAGCACCGGCGCCATTTCCTTCGCCATATACTCGGCGTCCTCCGCGCCGATCTTGAAGCTCATGATCGTACCGACGTTACCGAAGACGGCGTCACGCATCTTCGTGCTTGCCTGCCCGTACGCCTCGGTCTTGCCAACGAGCTGACCGATGTACTGGTGCGCCATGATCAGTGCCAGCTCATATTTGCGCGCCTCCGAGAGAATCGTGGCGAACGCGTCGGTGACGAAGTTCTGGAACTCGTCCACGTACAGGTAGAAGCGCCGGCGCTGATCCTGGGGGATGCTCGCGCGGGACAGCGCGGCCATGTTGACTTTGTTTACGAAGACGAGCCCGAGCAGCTGCGCGTTGACGTCACCGATCTTGCCTTTGCTCAAGTTCACGAGCAGCACTTTGCCCTCGTCCATGACCTTGCGGATGTCGAACGCGCTCTTCGGCTGGCCGATGATGTTGCGCATCGTCGTGTTCGTGATGAAGGGTCCGAACTTGGCCGAGAAGTACGGGATCATCTCTTCTTTCTCGCGTGCGCCGGTCTTCTGGAATTCATGTTCCCAGAAGCTCCTGACGACGACGTTCCTGCATTTGCTCACCTTGTACCGCTGGAATTCGTCGTCGACGAACAGGCGCGGAACGTCGATGAGCGTCGCCCCTTCTTCCTCGTCGTCCATCAGTGTCAGACAACCGTTGCGGAAATAGTGCTGGATGCGCGGTCCGAAGATCTCGTTGCCGAAGAGTTTGATGAAAATCTCCATCGCATCGATCGATGCGCGATCTTTCTCCTCATCGGTCTTCGCTTCGAGGAGGTTGAGGCCCATCGGCCGCTCGATGTCCGACGGATCGAAAACGACGACTTCCTTCGCGCGCTCCTTCGGAACGTACGCGAGGATGTCCTCGATCAGGTCGCCGTGCGGGTCGACGACGCACAATCCTTCTCCATTCTGCACGTCTTGCCGCGCTTGCCACGAGAGCAGGCTCGATTTTCCACAACCGGATTTTCCGATGATGTACTGGTGGCGTGTCCGGTCCTTGGCCATGAAGCGGATGGGCGTGTCGGTCGCGCGGTGGCGGTTGATGCCAAGGACAATGCCTTCCGTTGGCGCGTTCGGCGGAGGCGGAAGCACCTTGTAACTGATCCACTGGATGATCGGAATTTTGTTGTAGCGACTGTCGGGGAAATGATAGATCCCTGCAAGCTCCCGCTCTGTCAGGATGCAGTCCCTCTGATAGAAACCGTTGAAACGGTGCTGCCAGAGCCAGTGAATCATCGGGGCATTGAGCGGCAGCGGCATGAAATCGACGAACATTCGCCGGTTCATGAAGTAATTGCCGTAGAGATGCTTGAAGATGTTGAACGCCACTTGCAGGTTGTTCGTGATGTCGAGTGCCCGCGCGTACGTCTTGCCCGCGGCGAGAATGCGCACCGAACAGTGGAACGGACTCATGCCGGCCTTCTCTCCCATCTGTTTGTAGAGCTCTTCTTCCGGCTGGATCATGCGAACGAACGCGTCGCCGTGCGAAGCACCGGGAGCGAGCGTTCCCTCCGATCCCGTCGCAATGCCGCCGACGACACGCACCAGCGTCGAGAGAATCGGAATGCGCGATACCCAGCGGTCCTTCTTGCCCTTGAATTTTTCGGATGCGTAGCGCTTGGCAATCTTGCCCCACTTGTTCGAGAACGATGGCGTCACGACGACTTGGATTGTCGCGAGTTCGTCGGCCTCCAATTTGCTCAACACGTTGGCGAGGTCATTGATCGGATCATCCTGCATCTGCTCATAGAAGCGGATGGGGAAGTAGAATTTCTTGCCCAGAGTCATGTTGTAGCCGACGAGCTTGGTGCCGGGACGCCACACTTCGGGCGCCTGCGTGACAACAACTTCAGCATCCGAATAGAACGCGGTGATCTGCTTCTCGAGAATGGAAACGAGGCTCGGCTGCGTCAGAACGTAGAACGACAATTCTCCTTTTTCCAGAAAGAGCTCGAAGCTGACGGTGATGTACCGAAAGAACCAGAAATGGATCGACTGCCAGAAGGTCAGACTGCGCACTTCCCAAAGCGCGCGGTAGAGCTGCTCCATGATGGCGATCTTTTCCTTAAAATCCTTCTCGGTGCGCTTCTCCTGGTCGATCTTGCTGTCTGATCGCGGCAGCAGCACCTTCATCGCCACGAGCTTCTTGGACATGTAGTATGCATACGTGAAGCGGATTGTCCGCATGACGAACTTCCACGTCAGGTAGATACCGAGAACCGAGAGAAAGGCTTCCCACGGATCGCGCGAAACCCATCGCCAGATCGTCACCCACAACGCCGGCTCCAGCAGGTAGCTGAAGAGCGAGAGCGAGAGCCAGAAGAGCGGCCAGAAGAAGAAGCGGAGGAAGAGGACCATGGAGATACGAACGGGAATCGGGATGCGGGACTAGGACTTAGGGGCGATTCCGGGAACACATGCGAGCTCTTGGGAAAGCATAGAAGCCGGCGGGTGCGTTTTGTATGGAGAGAATCCGTATATTGTAGCAGAAAAAGCGACTCTTGTTGAGTGCTTTTTTCTTGTTCGGTCAATTGTCCGCGCCTCGCGCATCCGGGCAGACAACCACGTTCGTCGCAAGAACGCGCATGCGCCCCTCCGTCGTCGCAAGCGTGAAGGCGTACTCCCCTTCCACGCCGGGCTTGAAGAGGAACGTTTCTCCGGGATGTACCCAGTCCTGCAGGCTGATTCTATTGCCGTCGGGATACGTCACGGAGCGGACGACGAATGGTTTGTTCGCCGTCAGGGTGAGCTGCTCTCCGAGCCCTAGAACATGCGGAAATCCCCAATCGAACCGCACGTCCCGCGTCAGGCGTTTCACGAAGCGGTCGTTGCCGCACCGGCCGACGAGCGTGATGTCGCCAAGCCTTTCGAACGTCGCGTTGATCTTGCCGTAGCTGCGGTCTTCGATCGTCGTGAACGCGGCCAGGCTCAAGTCCATGTCCCGCCCCTCGACGAACGGGCCACGATCATTGATGCGTACGATCACCGACCTGCCGTTGCGTAGGTTCGTGACGCGGACGAGGGTGTTGTACGGATAGGTGCGGTGGGCCGCCGTGAGCGCATGCATGTCGAAGGATTCGCCGAATGCCGTTCCTTTGCCGTGGAATTTCTCGGAGTACAGGCTCGCCTCGTGCACCTCGACGGCGAGCGCCGCGTCGATCTTTTGGAGGAGCGCGATGAGATCCTCCTCCGTCAGCACCGCGTCCACGTCGCGCACGGCAATGCCGTAACGCTGAAGGAGCTGGCCGACATCCTCGACTTCGGCAAGGCTGATCGCGATCTGATCGGCGTCCCAGTCCACGGGTTCCACGCTGCGCGTCCGGAAGATCCATGTGAGAGCTTCGCGCGCGGTCACCGCATCATCCGGTCGGAAATTCTCCGCGTCGCCGAGGATGCCGCGCGCCTTGGCAAAGGTGATTTCCCTTTCGCCGGGAGAGCCTTCCTTCACGTCGGCATACGGCGCTTCGCGCACGTCCTGCGCGGGACGGGCAATGCTCTGCCAGACACGAGCGAAGGCGTCGCGGCGGCTGATGGGTTCCGCTGCGAAGACGCCTGCCGGAACACACCAGAGCAATAGAAAAACGGCGAAACGCATGGGAACAAATACTAGCGCATCTTGCGCATCAGAGCACGCCCCAACCTCCTCCTCGTACCGCTCGGTAGGCCTCGGTCATTTCCTCGACGCGCAGCGCACGCAATGTCGCCGGACCGATATTGCCGGCTCCCGTATCCGATCCTTTCAAAACGAGCCCGTGCTTCAGTTGAAACTTCAATACGGCATCCTTCGTCTGCGGACCGAACACGCCGTTGATCTTGTCCGCGGGGAAGAGTCCGCGTTCTGCAAGAAGCCCCTGCACGAGACGAACGTCGTCACCGGTACTGCCATCGCTCAAGAATCGGGCGGGCAGCACGCCCTTCCCAGTCAAGCGCTCGGCAACCCTCTTGAAAAGCAAATACCGCTCTGCACGATCTGCAACGGCTTTCTTGAACCATGAGTGTGCGATGGTTTTAAACGTGAGCGGTCCGATGATTCCCGCACCCGGCTGATCGGGACCACCGACGATTCCTGCGTTCTGCTGGAAGCGGAGGATGGCTGCGGCAAGGTTGTCGTCGTAGGAACCGGTCGTGCGCCCGTGGTAGTAGCCGAGGTATCGGAGCACGCGCTGGGCCTCGCTGATGTCGGATCGCGGGCTGCCCTCCCGAACATGATCGATGCGTGGCGTCGGCTCCGTCACGGATGCCGCAAGCACCCAAGCCGCCGTCGCGGGCGTCAGAGAATCGGATGGCTCGTGGAGCCCCATATCACGCTGAAAACCACGAAGAGCCGCTTCGGTCTGCGCGTCGAATTCTCCCGACGGAGGAGCGTCATGTCCCAGGGCGCGGAGCTTCTCTTGAAGGAGGAGAACGGACAGGCCGCGATCGCCGCGCTTCACGCGGACATCGAGCAATCCGCTGTCGGCGACGAAGTAATCCTGCAAGCGCTCCGCCGGGGCGGGAAGGGCGTCCAGGTCGACATGCTCTTGCGGCTGCGCCGATCCCACGGGGTAGACGCGGGCCTGCATGCGCTGTACGCCGAAGGCAAGCGCACGGGCCAGACCCTCTTCGCCAAAACCAACCCACACATCCAATCGATGAGGGCCGCCCGGGAGTTCGGTGATCGCCCCCCCACGGTCGTGCACCGCCACGACGCCGATGCCGGGCAAATCGACACGCGTTCCGAAGGGGTAGCTCGCCGGCGCGGCGATCATACCGGGATAGACGGGCGTGCCGTCTGCGCCGGCTCTGCCTTCGCCATTCATGATTTTGTCCGCGCGTTCGCCGCCAAGGACATAGCAACATTGGTCCGGCAGCGGCGAGTAGTAGGCAGTCAGGATGAATTCCTGCATGTAGGGCTCGGTGGGCTCACCCGCAACGTGCAGCGGTGCGATGGCCGTAATGGCGATCACCATCGCCATGACATGCCACGGCAAGCGAATGTGTTTTTGTGTGGGCATAAATCACGCAATTGTAGCAGATCCTTCCTGCGACGTCCTTGGATGGAGAGTGACAATTTTTTGGAAGTATTGTGATTTATTATGAGGCAGTGGCCCCGCCACTTTCTTTTCAGGCTTTTCAACATCTTCCCGTCCTTTCTTTGTCTCCCCGCAACAAAGAAAGGACGACAAAGAAAGTGCACCGCCGCCAATTCCTCCTCCATACCGCGCCG
>VMFU01000007.1 GCA_007376205.1 Candidatus Peregrinibacteria bacterium Gr01-1014_25 | reverse complement strand
AAAGTGCACCGCCGCCAATTCCTCCTCCATACCGCGCCGTGTCTCGTCGCCGGACGGTCCAAGGCTTCCCGTCCGGCTCCTCGAAAGGCATCTGCGGCGGCACTACCCCCTCACCCCCCGTGGCGGCGGACCTCTCCACGACGAAACAACCAACAGAAACAAGGCCCGGAGGGTCGCGACCCTCCGGGCCTTTGTCGGTGTTCTGGTTCACCTCCCGCCGTCGCGCGGCCCCTTTAGGGGTCCCGAAGGGACCAGCCCAATGACAGCAAACTCCAGGCCCATTTTTCCATCATGCCGGCAATACATGCCCGAGCTGGAACGTCAGACGGCGGAGACTTTTCTTTGGCTACTTTCTTTGTGTGGTGACAAAGAAAGTAGCGAACGGCGTAGCCGGAATGAAAGGACGGAGCACTCTTGCACTGGGGAGACAGAGAAAGGACGAGCCTACTCCACAAAAACCATATCCTCCACCCGCATGCCGAACTTCCCGGGGAAGTAGACTCCCGGCTCGATGGTAATGACTTCCCCCGGCAGCAAACGGTCCTTGGACTTGGGCGAGATCGTGACCCCTTCGTGCACCTCCAACCCGACGCCGTGCCCCAGCGCGTGGCAGAACGCCTCTTCGAGACCGTACGATCGCAAAATCCGCCGCGCCGCTTGATCGATATCCGCTGCAACCGCTCCTGCAACGGCCGCGCGGGTTGCGGTTTTTTTGGCTTCTTTCAGGGCTCCGACGACTTTCTCCTCCATCGCGGACGGCCGCGCTGTGAAGAAGACTTCCGACAGATCGCTGCAGTAGCCGCGGTACACGATGCCCAGGTCGATCTGCACAAGGTGCCCCTTGCGCAGCGTGCGCGATGTCGGTCGATGGTGCGGCATGCTCGTGTGCGAACCGAACCCGACGATCGTATCGAAGGCCATGCGCTCGGCCCCCAGTTCCCTCGCCCATTGTTCGATGCGCCAGGAGAGAGAGCGCTCGGTCATGCCGACACGCAGCGCGGACGGAACACGGCGCAGGAGTTCCTTCGTCAGCCCTCTCGCGCGCTTCATGCGGGCAATTTCTTCAAGGGACTTTTTTCGACGGAACCCTTCCACGAGACCTTTACTATGAACAAATTTTGTATTCTTGAATCGCCTCTTCCATCCGGACAGCCGTGCGAGAGTGACATGCTCCGCCTCACAACCGACGCGGGGAAGCGATCGAAGAATTTTCTCTACGGACTGGACATCGTGCACTCGTACATCGGGACGAGCCGTAGCCTTGGCAAATTCGCTGTAGCGACCGTCGACGAAGAGATGGTATGTACCGCGAAGAGCGAGGAGGAGGCCCGCACTGGCGCGCACGCCCGACACATACCCGATATTCACGGGATCGGTCACCAGGAAAGCCGGAAGATCGGCGCTTGCCAGAAGTTTTGCTGCCGAGGGACGCATGGATGAAAACCTACCCGGCTGGGCCCAAAAGGTACAGGGCCAGCCTGACGCACCCGATTTGCCACGACCGTCATGTTCCACTGTATTAATACACTGATACGTACATACGAGAATGTGGCCTCCGGACGCTGCCGCTAACGGAGAAACGGCATTCACATGCGTCGCTTCTTGTGCTACAATATCGTGATGCCCTCACACAAAACACTCCTGTGGGTTGCGCGCGGCCTGGCCTGCGTCGGAGGCCTCGTGCCTGCCATTGCATCGGCTATCTCCTTTGCGGATTGCCCATCCCCGTGCTTCACCGGCGGCGGAATTTTGGAAGGGTTGGGGTACGCCAGCGGCATCATCGGCCTGCTGCGCGGCCATCCGGCCTTCATCGCGGAAGCGGTGATTACTCGCCTCCTCGTCTTCCTCGCGCTCATCGCGACCATCGTCATCACCATCGCGGGGCTCTACCTGATCCTAGGAATGGGCGATGAAACATCTCGCGACCGGGCGAAGAAAATCATCCTGTACACCGCCATCGGGATCTTCGTCGTTGTCTTCGCGCGCTTGATCGTCAACATCATTTTCTACCTGGCCGGCGTGGAGAATACCAATGCCGGAGCCGTCGTCGAAGGCGTCATGCGGCGCGTGCTGGTCTTCGTCGGCATTCTCGCCGTCATCGCCATCGTCGTCGCAGGGCTGTATCTGGTGCTGGGATTCGGCGACGAGTCCGCGCGCGACAAGGCGAAGCGCATCATTTTCGACGTCGCCATCGGCATTTTCATCATCGTCTTCGCCTATCTCATCGTCGACTTCATCTTCTACCTCACGGGCATCGGCAACGGTCCGTACCGCGAAACGGTGCAGGGCGTCATCAACCGCATCCTCGTGTTCTTGGCGATCATGGCGCTGGTCGCCGTCATCGTCGCCGGCCTGTACCTCATCCTGGGTTTCGGCGAAGAATCGGCTCGCGACAGGGCGAAGCGCATCATCATCGACCTCATCATCGGCATCTTCCTGATCGTGTTCGCCGCGGTCATCGTCGATTTCATCTTCTACCTCGCGGGGATCGGTTCATCGAATCTTGCCGAGCACATCGAAGCGATCATCAACCGTATCCTGGCATACCTCATTCTACTCGGCATCATCGCCATCATCGTGGCCGGGTTCTACCTGATTCTTAGCCTGGGCGACGAGGCGTCGAAGGATCGCGCGAAGCGCATTATCATCTACACGATCATCGGCATTCTGCTCGTCGTCCTTGCGCGCGAGATTGTCAGCATCATCTTCTACCTCGTCGCCGGACAGGGCAGCGACGCAGGCGTGCGTTCGATCATCGTCACTCTGGTGCGCCGCGTGCTGAACTTCGTCGCGCTGATCGCCGTGATCGTCATCATCATCGCCGGGTTCGTACTGATCTTGAGTTTGGGCGATGAGCAACAGAAAGACCGTGCGAAGCGCATCATCTACTACTGCATCGCGGGGATGCTCGTCATCCTGTTCGCCCGCATCATCGTCGAATTCGTCGTCTTCCTTGGCCGTTCCGTCTAGAGCGTCATGCGCACACGAACATTCGTCATCGGGGCCGGAATCCTCTGCGCTTCGCTGCTCGGCGCACGCGGCCTGGCGCAGGTACAGGACCTGGGAGAGCCCACGCGGCTCACGATCGGAGCCGGTGATGTCCTGGAAATCCTCCCCGTGCACAGCCTCGTCTCGGCGGAGGCCGCGTGGATTCGCACGCAGGATCGGACATTCCTGGAGGCGTCGAAGGATGGCATTTTCCGGACGCGCATCGTCCAGCCGGGCGAGTACATCGTGACCGCGGACTTCTTCGATGCGGATCGCAACGAACGCGTGCACGGCGTGCTGGCATTGACCGTTCTGCCGCGCGAGGAATTCACCGAGACCGCTTTTGACACGTTCTCGGGCTCGCTGATCCGGACGTCTCCCGCGCGCGGGCCAAGCGGCGCGATTCCCATGGACCCGACGAACCGCATCGTCCAACTTCATGCCGCCGATGGCTCTCCGTTTCCGCTGCACATGGACATCGATGCCGCAACGGACGCCGATGGCAACGGCACGGCAGACGACGACACGCAGAACGCCGGCACGTTCTTCCAGACCGAAGGGACGACACTGACCGTCTGGTTCCTGGAGCCCGTCACGGAGCGATCGCTCATGGTATTCACCGATGATCGATCACGCACGGATGGCTTCTCCATCGGCTCCGCAATCAATGAGCCACCCGAAGAAAGCACTCCTCCGTCGAAGCAGATCCGCATCGTGCACGGCAGTCCCGAGGAAGACGGCACGGTCGCGTTCACGGTGGCCTTCGATGAAGCGCCCCCTGCAGAAGGCTTCCTTACGGAATGGACATTCGGCGACGGCGAGCAGAGCCTCCTGGCCAATCCGCAGCATACGTTCTCCCCGGGAACATACACGGTGGTCGTCCGCCTGATCGACATCGCCTCCGGCAACGAGATCGCCCGAACGGAAGAAAGCATCACCGTCGCAGCGACGACAACTGGCGGCGCCGCCTCCAGCGCAGCCCCGCAAGCGACATCGAGCGCAGCCCCGCAAGCGGATCGCACTGAAGGGGGTGGTATATCCTGGTTGGTCCTCGTCGTGGTCTTCGTCCTCTCGATGATCGCCGGGGCGGTCATCCTGTTGGTGCTGCGGTTCGTTCGGAAGAGCCTGCGCAAGCTGCCAACGACGATCGAGAAGATGGAAGCGGCAATCGTGAAAACACCCGCCGATGAGAAGCGCAAGGCAGGGAAAACTCCGGAAGAAGAGAACATCGTTCCTGCACCATCGGTCAGTGCTCCCACTCCGGCAGACACCGCCACGACAGCGGATACTGGAAAGACGAAGGAGATGCCGCCCGCGAAGGAAGAGCCGAAGGTCCCTGCAGCCGCCGAGCTCGTAGTCGATACCACGACTGCGCCTCCATGGCTTGCGGCAGGGCTCGCCGAGCAGGCGAAGACGCCGGAGAAAGAAGCTGCGCCTGCGGCTCCTGTAGAAACGAAGGCCGCGGCGTCAGAGACGCCAACGACTCCTCCACCGGTGATCAGTTTCGCGCCGGTTCCGCAGCCAGGCAGTGAGGAAAAACCGTGGACGCCGCCCGCCCCCAAGGAGGCCCCACCCGCAGAACCCGTTCCGGCGTGGCTGCAGCGTGGGATGGAAGAGGCTACGCAGCAAACCGGCGTACCCGCAGCTGTGCCCACGCTAGCGCCGGCGGAACCCATGAATCTCATTCCGGCACCGGAGAAAGAAATTCCTCCGCCGCCTCCCGCGATCATTGAGGCGTCACCAGCGCAGCCGCAGCCCATTCCTCCTGCTGTCGCGCCTCCTGTTCCTGCAAAGATGGCCGCTCCCGCTGCTGCGACGGCACAGCCCCGGGCTGCAACGCCCGTTGCGCCGCGCACCGAGTCCAAGCCGCCGCTTCCGCCGCGCCCGCAGCAGCCGATGCAGAAGCCACAGCAACGCAGTGGATCCGTCCCAGGGCAAAGGCCGACTGGCGGAGGAATGCAGAAAGGACCGCGTCCACCAAAGCCACAGCAGCCCCGGCCCGCTGCTCTGAAGCAGACAACCACGCCCAAGCCTCCCTCCCCGCCAAGGCCCCCGACTCTGCCAAAGCCCACAACGGCAAAAACAACCGTGATGCAGGATAAAACACCCGCCACCACGAAACCTGATGCCGTGTCGGGAATGCCTCCGATGACCGAAGAGCCCTTGGAGAAGCCAAAAGCAGAAGCTCAACCTGCAAGGATGCCATCGCCGGAAAAACCTGCAGAGCAGCAGAAACCGCCTTCGCAGCCGCCTGCGGCCAGTGATGACCGCCCCATCGGCATCGTACGCGTAGAGAGCCTGGAGCCCTTCCCAAAGCCGCAAACTCCTCCCCTTCCGCCGAGTCCGCCTGCGCCGGACGCACCAATAAATCCCTGACGAGCGCATGCTCATCAGGGAAAGTCGACGTTCCGGGGGCTAGGCCGCGGCCTTGTCCAAATCTTCATTCGACGGAATCGGCGAGTAGGTGCCAATGGCCCAAGCCAGGTAGGCGCACTTCTGCACCTCCTCGATCGGGTCAGGCGCCTGGCTGATTTCCGGAAAGAAGTTGTGAAGTGTAACAATTCGGGTCATTCCGGTTCTCACGCCCTTCATCTGAAAACGATCTTTTGCGAGCACGCGGTCAACGAAGTAAATTTCGCCATCGGCGTTGAACGTCAGCCGCAGCATTGCGTTTTTGGGAATGGACCCAATCGGCCTACCCCCTTCTTCTCCAACCGAGAAAGAGTCGGAATCATTGGCATCGATGCCGAACACATAGAGCTTCATGCCCGGCCAGATCTCGTGTCGGTTCTTCCCGACCGTCAGCGTGCTTCGCCGCACGACGACGGACGGGCCGATATTCTTCTCCATGCGTGCCTCCGGTTGAATCGCGGTCAGCCCAGTGCCTTCCGCTCGCAAAACATTCGCATGAATGCTTCGCAAGCGGGAGGCGGAACGTCGGAAAGATCGCTCCGGCAATACCGGAGAAAGTGAATTGTACATACTGTGCTAGTGCAGTCAATCATCGGCTAAGGCTCATGGTAAATCCGTTCTTCGTTTTCTCCCCCAGAATGTGTAGCATGTTCGGGCCGCGGCGAGCGTAGCTCAGCTGGTTAGAGCGTCTGGTTGTGGTCCAGAAGGTCGCGGGTTCGAATCCCGTCGCTCGCCCCACTTGACAAATACTACAGAGATTCTAAATTACAAATAACTTTCCCAATCCGCCCATGGCTAGTAAAGAGATAGTCCAACGCACTTTGAGAGGGACAAGCTCCGCTGCAATCGGGCTCGAGCGAGCAACTGATGACGAAAGTCAGTTTGTTGGCCGATTGCCAAACTACGATGAAGAACTCTGCACAGAAAGGGTGAAAGGGCTTCTCGAAGGAGAAATTACAAGACTGCAAAATTTTCTTAAGGAGTTGAGGGGGTCCGCAAGCGAGGATGGGCAAGAACATACATCACTCCAAGAAATTCAACGTTCACTCGAACTGCTCGGAATGAAGGATCAGAAGCTCGTCGCGTTGCTCGCAGCTTGCGACCCCGATTATCGTGAACATCTTCTGCGCACATATCTGGCTGCGACAAGGTGTCCTGCGGGTGACTGGCATTATATTTCATTTGGCTGTGGTGCCTTCTTGCCGAAAGAGAAACAGCCGCTGATGATCCCAATAGTTCAAGAGGCAATGAAAAATGGAAACTATGCAATTGCGAGAGACATTCTCATCGCCATTGCCACTCCGTCTTATCCGACAGAAGTTTGTCAGCTGGCTATAAGCCTGCAGCAGCAAATTGATGCGCATTTGCGGAATCGCATCTGATACTGACTCCTCCGTATCTCCTCATTGAACCGTCCACGAAGAAACCGAGGCGCTAACGGTGTTGCTTTGCTTAGGTCGTCGAATTGCAGCGCTGAACACTTGATATTCACCCTTCCCGATGCGGTGCGCGGCTGGTACACTTTTCCGCACACCTCATTATGGCCGATCCCCTCTTCCGTACTCCCAAAGGCACGCACGACGTCCTTCCCGAGGACCACGTCTACATGACCTTCATCAAGAAGGCCGTGCGTCACCGCGCACGCCAGGCCGGCTACAAGCGCATCGACACACCGATGTTCGAGTACCGCGGCATTTTTGAGCGCGGCATCGGCGCACACACGGACATCGTCGAGAAGGAGCTCTTCGTCGTCGGCTCGCCGCACGCGGAGAAGGCCGACCAGGATTTCGCGCTCCGCCCGGAATTCACGGCGGGCATCTGCCGCTCGTACATTGAGCACGCGATGGACCAGCTCCCGCAGCCGGTCGAACTGTACGCGATCGGCCAGTGCTTCCGTCACGACCGTCCGCAGAAGGGTCGCTACCGCCAGTTCCACCAGTTCGACTTCGAGATCATTGGCCTGAAGGATCCCAGCCTCGACGCGCAGATGATCCACGTGCTCTCGAACATCCTCGCGGACTTGAAGATCCTCGACCGCCTCACGCTGCAGATCAATAACATCGGCGTCGCCGAGAACCGCAAGGCATTCGCCGAGGCGCTCAAGGAGTACTTCATCGGCAAAGAGCGCCACCTCCCCGAGCTCGACCGCAAGCGGCTCCAGACCAGTCCTCTGCGGCTGCTCGACTCGAAGGAGGAGGATACGCGGATTCTTTTGAAGAACGCTCCGACGCTCGCGCAGTTCGTAGGCGACGACAGCAAGCTGTATCACGCAACGGTGCTGGAGTATCTCCAGGAGCTCGGCGTGCCGTTTGTCGAGAATGCCGGACTGGTGCGCGGTCTCGATTACTACACGCAGACGGTCTTCGAGTACTGGGACAGATCGGAAGGCGCACAGAACGCCGTCGGCGGCGGAGGACGGTACGACGCGCTGATCGAGCTCCTCGGCGGCAAGCCGACGCCCGGTGTCGGATTCGCTTGCGGCATGGAACGCATCGTCTGGCACATGAAGGAGGCGGGCATTCAGGCGCCCAACAAGGATCAGGTGGACATCTTCGTCGCACAGCTCGGCCCCGAGGCGAAGAAGCAGTGTCTGCGGCTCATCGCGACGCTGCGGGACCGGGGCGTTCACACGCTCGGCGCTCTCGGCGAGGCCAGCTTGAAGAGCCAGATGCGCCTGGCGGACCGGTTCGACGTGAAGTACTGCCTGCTGCTCGGCAAGATGGAAGTGCTGAAGAACACGGTGATCCTGCGCGACATGAAGGCCGGCAAGCAGAAGGAGATGCCCTTCGACGAGGCGCTCCCAGCGGTCGTCGAGCTCATCGGCAAGAAGAACCTGGACCGCTACGTGCTGAAGGACGGATTCGGGGCGGTGGATGAAGATTAGCAGAACGTTCCGGTCGGTTTCCTCGGACTCCTCGGTCTCATTGGTCTCCTAAATATCGAGGTTCTTCACTGTCTTCGCATGCGTCTGGATGAATTTCCTGCGGGGTGCGACTTCCGATCCCATGAGTGTGGTGAAGACGAGGTTAGCGCGCTCGGCGTCCTCCATCGTCACCTGAAGCATAATGCGGTGCTCGGGATCCATCGTCGTATCCCAAAGCTGTTCGGCGTTCATTTCGCCGAGACCCTTGTAGCGCTGGATGCCCACCTTTGAAGCTTTGGGCTTTGGGCTTTGGACTTTGGGCTTTCCCTTGGTCAGCTTCTCTTCGGTCTCCTCGGTCACCTCGGTCTCATCAGTTTCCTCCTCCGTCTCCTGTACCTCGTCAATGTTCACGCCCCACTCCTTGAGCGTGGCATCCTTCTCCGCGTCGGAGAAGACGTACCGCATCTCCTTGCCGCGCGCGATTTTGTAGAGAGGCGGCTGGGCAATGTAGAGGTAGCCCTTCTCGATCAGTTCGGGGAAGTAGCGGAAGAAGAGCGTCAGGAGGAGCGTGCGGATGTGCGCGCCGTCGACGTCGGCGTCGGTCATGATCACGACGCGGTGGTAGCGCAACTTCGCGATGTCCTTCACTTCGCCGATGCCGATGCCGAGGGCGATGATGAGGGCCTTGATCTCGTTGTTCGCGAGCATCTTGTCGAGACGCGCCTGCTCAACGTTGAGAATCTTGCCGCGCAACGGCAGGATCGCCTGGAACTCGCGGTTGCGTCCCTGTTTCGCCGAACCACCGGCGCTGTCCCCCTCGACGATGAAGAGCTCGCTCTGCGACGGATCGCGGCAGCTGCAGTCGGCGAGTTTGCCCGGCAGGGTCATGCCCTCCAACGCGCCCTTGCGGATGACGCTGTCACGGGCGGCGCGGGCGGCCAGGCGGGCGCGGGCGGCCAGGATGCACTTGGCGACGACGTCCTTCGCTTCGCCCGGGTGCTCCTCCAGGTACTCGGAGAGCTTCTCGTTCACGACGGTTTCCACGGCGGTCTTCATCTCGGCATTGCCGAGCTTGGACTTGGTCTGCCCCTCAAACTGCGGATCGCGGAGGCGGACCGAGATCACCGCCGTCAACCCCTCGCGGACATCGTCTGCCGTCAGGTTTTCATCCTTCTCCTTGAGTAGTTCGTACTGGCGCGCGTAGGCGTTGATGGTGCGCGTGATCGCGGCCTTGAATCCAGTGAGGTGATGGCCGCCCTCGGCCGTGTGGATGTTGTTCGCAAAGGACAGAACGCACTCCTGGAAGGTCTGCGTATACTGCAGTGAAACTTCGACCTGGCCCTCGGGCGTGTCCTTCTCGAACACGATAACCTGTCCGATGCGCTCCTTGGATTCGTTGAGGTGCGTCACGTAGGCGCCGATGCCACCCTCGAACTGGAAGCGGTAGAGGCGGGGGAAGACGCGGTCGGCCTCGGGGCGCTTGGGACGCGCGTCGAGCACGGCGATGGCTACGCCCTTCGTCAGGTACGCCTGCTGGCGGAAGCGCGTCAGCACGGTCTCCAGGCTCAATTCGAGCGTGTCGAAGATGTCTTTGTCCGGCATGAACCGAATGAGGGTGCCGCGCTTGTCCGTCTTGCCCGCCGCCTTCACGTCACCCGTCGGCTTCCCGCGCTTGTACTCCTGCACGTGCATTTTCCCGTCGCGGTAGACCTCGGCCCGCAACCAGCTGCTCAACGCATTGACGACGGAGGAACCGACGCCGTGGAGACCGCCGGAGACTTTGTAGCCCGAGGCGTCGCCGCCGAATTTGCCGCCGGCGTGGAGCGTCGTCAGCACGACTTCCAGTGCGGACTTGCCGGTCTGCTTGTGGACATCGACCGGAATACCGCGGCCGTTGTCCTCGACGCTCACCGAACCGTCGTCGTGGAGCGTGACGAGAATCTCGCTGCAGTGTCCCGCCATCGCTTCGTCGATCGCGTTGTCGACGACTTCCCACACCAGATGATGCAAGCCCCGCGCGTCCGTCGAGCCGATATACATGCCAGGACGCTTGCGGACGGGCTCCAAACCCTCCAGCACCTGGATGTTCTCTGATGTGTACGTCGAAGCGGCCGACATAAGGGATGGGGGGAGTGTAGAGGATCACAGGCGGCGAGAAAAGCCTTGCGCCCACCAATCCACTCCTCTACCCTCTCCAGGCTTTCTATGGCTATCTACGCTATCCGCAAGGCCGACGAATCCAACGACCGCGTCCAGCAGCGGTTCAAACAACAGGTCCAGAAATCGGGCCTCATCAAGATGATGCGCGAGCGCAACGTCCGCAAGAAGAAGCCAAACAAGCGTCTTGGCCGCCTGCGCGCGCTGAAGCGGGAGGAATTCCGCACGGCGAACCGCAAGAAGAAGTTCTACTCGAACATGTAATGACGGGAGGAGACCGGTGAGACCGATGAAACCGAGGACGTTTCTTTGCCGGAACGACTATCGAATCGTGCGGGCGCTGATCAGATCCAGCGCTTTCACGAGCTGCGCGTCGCGCTCCTCATCGCCGCGCACCGTGAAGTCCGGTTCGATGCCCTCTTTATTAATCTTGCGGCCGCTTGGCGTCAGCCATTCGGCGACGGTCATGCGCAGGCTGGATCCGTCGTGGAAGTCGATGATTTGCTGCACCGTGCCCTTGCCGAACGTTTTCTCGCCGACGAGGACGGCACGGCCCGCATCCTGCAACGCGCCTGCGACGATCTCCGACGCGCTCGCAGACCCCTTGTTCACTAGCACGACGACGGGGGTCTTCTCCGGAATGACCGGCGGGTCGTCCGTCTCTTCGGCGTACTCACCATCGCGCCCGACGATGCGCGCGACGACCGATCCCTGGGGCAGGAAATTGCTCAACACGACTTCGGCGGCATCGAGGAGTCCTCCCGGATTGTTGCGCAGATCAAGGACGATGCCGCGGGGTTCCTGACGGGCGATCTCCTGCAGCGTCGGCCGCAGCTCCCGCTCCGTTCGCTCGCCGAACTGGAACAGATGGACCACGGCGATGCCCTGCATCCACGAGGTATCGATTTCCGGAACCGCCACCACGGCGCGAACGACGGAGACGTCGAACGTCTGCGACCCCCTACGCACCGTGAGGACCACGGTCGAGCCCTCTGGACCGCGTACTTTGCTCACCGCCCCCTCCACGGTCATTCCGGCCAGGCTGACGCCATCGGCGAACAGAATCTGGTCGCCGGCCTGCAGGCCGGCCTTCTTCGCCGGCGAATTAGGGAACGGCGCAACGATGACCAGCGCGTTGTCGGTGTACTCGACCTGCGCCCCGATTCCCGTCACGCGCCCCTGAATGCGGCTCTGGTACACCTCCGTTTTGGCCGGACGGACGTAGGCGGTGTACGGATCCTCCAGGCTCTGCACCAGCGCCTCCGCCGCCTTGAGCACGGCATCGTCCGTGATCTTCTCCTTATAGAGGTACTGCTCATTGATCAGGTACCAGATGGATTGCAGGAGTTCCTGGCGCGGCAACGGCTTGCGCGAGACGTTGTTCGTGAAGCGGATGACGATCTTCTCTCCCGTATCGTCATCCTCGCCGAGCACCTTGCGCAGGAGGATGCGCGTCGCTTTGCCGGACATCACGCGATCGACGCCGAAGCGGTTCGGACGCCCCGGTTCGATCCATCCTTTTTCGAGCGCCGCCTGCACGGCGTTATCGAGTGCGCTGCCCGGCGGGACATCCGGAAAAGTGCGCGACTTGCCCTTGGCATCCAGACCCTGGATCGCCACAAGCATCTGGAGCGCATCGCCCGTCGTGATCGGGCGGCCAGGGAACAGTTCATCACCGAAATGCTTGAGCGCGCCGCGCGTATAGGCCGCGGCAACGAAAGGCTTGATGGCGGACGGCACGGGGCGCCGGTAGGGCAAAGACGTGCGGGCATCGGTCGGAATCTCGAGAGCATCGATGGCGGCGCGAATGAAATCCCCACGACTGATGGGCGCGTCGCTCTGGGGAAGCCGGTCGAACCAGTACGTCGCGGCGAACGCGGATGGACCGGGCAGCGCGAACGCCAGCGCCGTGGCGAGCGTCAGCGACCAGCCAATCGTGGCACGAACAATGCGCATGACCGCGGCATTGTAGGCAAGATAGATATGGAAAGGAAACAACAAATATATATTCACGATCCAAGAAATCTTGAAAATTCACATCGTCAAACCCTTTGGCTATTCAGCCATAGAGCAATATTCATGCCCCGACTTCCTCGATATCGACGCGCACGCGCTCCTTCGCATTCTCCTTAAGAAGGAAGAGCCACGTCAACAGCCAGAATCCCCCCACGACGTAGAGGAGCGCGGGGATGAGCAGGAGCGGAATGGACTGGAGGACGGCCGGAGCGGTCGCGCCGAGCAGATCGCCGACGGTCTGGGGCTGCGAGGGCAGCAAGTCGCTGACGGTGACGAGGAAGTTGAACGTCCCGTGCAGCATGACCGCGATGAGAATGCCTTGCACGACCATCTCGCCGCGGAAGATGCGCTCCTCCCTGACGCGCAGCACGCGCGCGAGCACGCCGGAGATGCCCAGACGCGCGCCCGAGGAGCGGCGCTCGAGGAGGTAGGGATGGGCGAAGATCGCGAGTCCCAGGAAGTAGCCCATGACGCCCGTCGAAACGATGTGCACCATGCTGGTAAGCACCGAACGGCCGAGCACGTTGCTGACGAACCCGAGAGCATCCGTCTTGCCGGGCTGGAGGAGGTACTGCTGCACGAAGCTCTGGAAGTACGTGGGGTTTACGATGTTCTCCGCGAACGAGAAGCCGATCGCCGCGATGATCGAGAGCTGGAGGACGTCGTCGATACTCGAGAACAGGCGCGCTCCACTGCGGCGGACGACCCAGTACTTGCTGCACTCTTCGATCAGGCCGACCACGAGGAACGCCCCGAAGCTCGCGGCGAGCACGGCACGCAACCCCTCCAGGCCGAGCGAGCCGCGGACGAACGCGTCGGTCGTCTGATGGAATCCCTCCGGCACGATGCGCCCGAGGAAGAGCGACAATTCGATGTGATGGCGGACGAGCGCGTCGTAGAAGAGGATCGGCACCGTCGCAAGCATGCCCGACAGAAACAGGAGCAGGACGGCGGCACGCCGCTCGGTGTGATACTTCAGGAACAGAGAGCACCAGATCAACGCCGGCACGAACGCGACGGCGCCTGCGATGAGGTGCGCGTAGCGCTCCTTGGGATTCTGTCCGCCCAGGATGATCAGCCCGATCCAAAACAGGAACGTTCCGAGGACCGCGGCCTTGGCCTCCGGTTCCCAGGGGCCGAAGAGCGCTTTCCATCCGAGAACGAGCAGGAGGACGACGAGCGTCGCCAGGTATGCGTTCACCGCCGCACCCGGCGTCAGGAGTGCCTTTCCCACCGCGATGATCGCC
Organism: Candidatus Peregrinibacteria bacterium Gr01-1014_25; assembly: GCA_007376205.1. Classification (GTDB taxonomy): domain Bacteria; phylum Patescibacteriota; class Gracilibacteria; order Peribacterales; family Peribacteraceae; genus VMFU01. The sequence goes on along the minus strand of VMFU01000007.1, from coordinate 68,283 downwards.
GCGGAGCAGATCGATCCGAAGGTCACCGCGAAGAGCAGGTGGAAGTTGCGGTGGCGCAGGCGCTGCGAGAGATCGAAGGCTGCGAGAGCCCCGACCGCGAGGAGGACGACCGCCGTGTGGCTTGTCAGGAGGCTATCCATGAATCTCCGTAGTATAGCATATTTTTTTGGCTCTGCATAGCCATAGATGACAATTCGCCTTCACAGCGCCCTCGACGGCCCAGGCGGCCTCTCTTAGACTTCCCGCCATGGTCGCCCTCGCACCGGCGTCGCCGCGCCGTCTGTTCTGGCTCTGCCTCGGCCTCGTCACCCTGCTCTCCTTTTTCACGTACTTCTACCGCTACACGTTCCCCCGTTCCTTCTACTGGGACGAAAATTACCACGTGGCGGCCGCGCAGAAGTACCTGAACGGCGTGTACTTCATGGAACCGCACCCGCCGCTCGGCAAACTTCTCATCGCCGCGGGCGAGGCTCTTCTGCGGCAGAACGAGCGGAACGATCAGTTCATCGGTACGGACTACGCGAGCAATCCGCCCGGGGGTTTCTCCCTCGTCGGCTATCGGTTCTTCCCCGCCATGCTCGCGTGGCTCGCGGCCCCCCTGCTCTTCCTGATCTTTCTCCTCCTCAGTCGCAACCCAATCCACGCGCTGCTCTACAGCTTCCTCTACGTCTTCGAGAACGCTTTCATCGTGCAGCTGCGGGGAGCCATGCTGGAGGGGCCACTGATTTTCTTCAGCATGCTCACCGTGCTCAGCGCGCTGCTCGCGGTTGAGTGGAAGAACAACCCCCGGCGTTGCCTGGCCGCATGCATCCTCTTCGGTGTCGCGCTGGGGTGTGCCGTCACCACGAAAGTCTTCTCGCTGATCTTTGGCCCCCTCGCCCTCCTGATAGCGTGGTCGCTGTGGAAGCAGCGGCGATTCCTGATCAAGGCGGCGTGCCTTTCCGCGGCGGCGTTCTTCCTGACGTTCTCCGCCGTGTGGTACTTCCACATCGCGCAAGGCGCCCGGGTCGTCAGCAGTCTGTCGGATAACGGCTACTACCAGGCATCCGAGCACTACAAGAGCGTCCTCGCCGAAGGCCGGACGTCGTCGCTGCTGCTCTTCCCCAGACTGCTGCGGGATCATCTACGCTACGTCAGCCACTACGAGAGCGGCGTGCCGGCGCTGGACCTGTGCAAGGATGATGAGAACGGAAGCCATCCGTTCTTCTGGCCCATCGGCTCGCGCACGATCAGCTATCGCTGGGAAACCCCCGACAGCACGCTCTACCAGTACCTCTACCTCGTTCCCAATCCTGCCGTATGGGGCATCGGCCTCGTAGCGCTGCTGCTCACCGTCAGTCTGCTGCTCGCCGATTTCTTCCTGGGCTCGTCCCAGCTTCTCCCGCAACGCCCCGTCCTGGTGACGCTCCTGGTGATGTACGTCGGTTTCATGGGCGTCATGAGTCAGATCGACCGCGTGCTCTATCTGTACCACTACTTCCTGCCGCTGCTCTTCACGCTGATGATGCTGCCCCTCTGCGTCCGCGCGATCCGCACGTGGGGGCCGCTGCAACTGCGCGATGAGCACCGTTCCGCCTTCATCCTTCTTCTTGCCATCCTCACGTTTGGAGCGTTTCAGGTCTTCCGACCGCTGACCTACTACGAGCCGATCAGCGACGAGGCGTTCGAGCTGCGCAACTGGAACGACCTGTGGGAGATGCGCTGCGCGCGGTGTTCGCGCCAGAGCAAAATCGCCACGCCCCATCCGCCCCCGCCGCAGGAAGAACGCTAGGCGCGCCGCAGCGCCCACAGCTCGCGGAACATCCGCACGATCACCGAGAACTTCGCGCCGGTGGGGGTTCCCGCAAGCCGCGGATAGTGCGGAACGTCCACCTGCATCCAGGGGATATTCCGGCGCTTGAGACGGAGGAACATCTCCGTGTTGAAGAGCTTTTCCACGCCGTGCTCGGGACGGATGTCCGGCCAGAGCGAACGACGGAACGCCTTCAGGCCGCAATTCACATCGCGCACCCAGAGACCGAAGGTGATCCACGTGAGGATGCCCAGGAGCTTGCCGAGGAGGCCGCGGAGCGGAGGGTCCGCGCGGCGGCGGCGGCGACCCGTGACGAACGCGTAGCGCTGGAGGTGCGGCAGCAGTCGACCGATGTCCTCGGCGTGGAACTGCCCGTCGCTGTCCATGAACGCGATCACCTCCTCCCTGGCCGCGTCGCATCCGGATCGCACGGCGATGCCATACCCCTGATTGCGTTCGTGCCGCACGACGCGCAGAGCGGGATGCCCTCCCGACAGCCCGGCCAGGACTGACGGGGTGCTGTCCCGCGATCCGTCATCGACGACGATGATCTCGCCGCCGATGTGCTCGCGCTCCATCCACGCGGCGACGTCCGCGACGGTGCAGGCGATCGTCGCCTCTTCGTTGTAGCACGGCAGCACGATGGAGACATTCATGGCGGGCATCCTCCCATACACTTTGGCAAGAAAAAAGAGAGCACCCCTGCTGCTACGCTATGCGCCATGATTTCCGCGGCCGCTCGAGCGCGTTCATCCGCAGCGTATTCCCTCCTGTCCTCGACGGCCCTCTTCGCGCTGGGCCTTGCTGCGATCATCGCGTTCCACCGCGGTGCGTCGCCCCGCGCCGGCATGGCAACCGTCCACCGCGAGGGATTGCCGCCATTGGAGACGATCTTGCCCGTTGCGATCAAGACGGAGAAGTCGCGGATGAGGGTGGAAGTTCCCCTCGACGTCGGACGGTGGTCGACGCGGCAATTACGCGTCATTCCCGATGACTGCCTCGAAGGCCTGTGGATCAACGACCACCCGGTCACCGTTCCTCCGGAACACCGCTGCGATTACGGCGGCGGTGTCGCACTCGATCTCTCCTCCGCGCTCCACATCGGCCGCAATGTCCTGCGCGCCGATATCTCGGATGCAGGCAATGTCGGCGGTCTGCGCATCGTCCCCCACTCGCTCGCCGTTGCCCCGCTGCTGGCACGCGTGTTTCTCCTCATTCTCGTCGCGTGGTACGGGTGGCGCATCGCCCGCCGCATCGCATCGACAGCGCCGCAGCGGGGAGCCGCTTTCGTCATCATCGCCGCGCTGCTCGTGCACCTGGTCTACGTTCTGGGAACCACGTACGTCACCCGCGGCCACGACGCGACCGCCCATCTGGAGTACGTCCAGTACATCGCGGAGCACTGGCGCCTGCCCCCGGTCGACGAAGGTTGGGAATATTTCCATCCGCCGCTGTACTACGCACTCGGCGCGGTCTGGCTCGTCGGGAGCCAATGGCTGCTCGGTCCGCTGGCGGAGCCGGCATTCCTCCTGCAAATCCTCTCCTTCGTGCTCGTCGCCGGATGTCTCGTCCTGTGGGGACGCATCGCCTGCGACGCATTCCCGACGCACCCGAGGGCTGCCGCGCTCGCAACGGCGCTGGGGGCCTTTCTTCCGTCCATCATCTTCGTGTCGGCACGCGTCAATAACGACGTCCTGCTTCTGTTCCTTGAGTTGGCCGCGGTCGCGCTGCTCCTGCGCTGGTGGGAGAGAGGATGGATCCGCGGATGGTACGGGTTCTGCGCGGCGATCATCCTCGGCGCACTGACGAAAACGAACGGACTGGTGCTGTTCCCCGCGGGGATCGCCTGCCTCCTGCTCGACCGCCGATCGCGGATGCCCACGCGGTGGACCCGCGCCATCGCGTCGACGATCCTCGTCGTCGGCATCAGCGCCGCCATGATCGTTCCGCGCGCCGCCGAGCACCGAAACGGCCCCCAAGTCGTCGGCAACATCGGCGCCATCACGGGGGATATGGTGGTGCCGAACACGCTCGAAGCTTTCCTCACCTTCAGTCCGCAGGGCATCCTGCAGAACGTCTACAACAACCCGTGGCGCGGGGCGCGGCGCGAGTTCTTCCTGGAGTACCTCTTCCGCTCCGCATTCTCGGGGGAATTCCAGTTCCCCGACTGGCTCAAGCCGCTCAGCATCGCCATCACCGCCCTCGGCCTCCTCATGCTGGCCGTCGCCGGCTTCGGCGTCCTGCGGGCGTACGCGGATCGCTGGCCCCTGACCGCGCCGCTCGTCTTCCTCTTCGCCAGCATCCTCGGCGGACACATCGCCTTCCGCATCGCGTACCCCTTCACGTCCAGCCAGGATTTCCGCTACTCCCTGCTCCTCGCGCTGCCGGTCGCCCTCTTTGCCGCCCGCGAAGCCGTCTCGGCGCCGCGGTGGTGGGGATGGACGGTCCGCAGCGCCGGCTGGTCACTCGTGTCCCTGTGCATCGGTTTCATTCTCGCGCTGCAGGCCGCCTGACGGAGCGGGATTCCCTAGTCCACCCGCCCTCTTCCTTTATACTGCCGGCATGCCCGCGAGTTCACTGGATCAGGTCGTCTCCCTCTGCAAGCGCCGCGGCTTCATCTTCCCGGGATCCGCGATCTACGGCGGCCTCGCGAACACGTGGGATTACGGCCCGCTCGGTGCGGAGCTGAAGAATCGTGTGAAGCGCGCCTGGTGGGATGCATTCGTCCGCTGCCGCCAGGACATGGCGGGGTTGGACACGGCGATCCTCATGAACCCCAAGGTGTGGGAAGCAAGCGGACACGTAAGTTCATTCGCGGATCCTCTCGTCGACTGCAAGAAGTGCAAGCAGCGTTTCCGCGGCGACAAGCTCCTCGAAGAGAAGCTCGGCGTCGAGGCGGTGGCCGTTCTGAAGATCGATCAGGTCCAGCCGATGCTCCTTGCGGAGAACATCCCCTGCCCCGCATGCGGCTCGTGCGCCTGGACCGAAGCCAAGCGTTTCAACCTCATGTTCAAGACGCACCAGGGCGTCATTGAGGACGAGGGTTCGCTCGCCTATCTCCGGCCCGAAACCGCGCAGGGCATTTTCGTGAACTTCAAACACATCCTCGAGACGATGCGTCCGCGGCTGCCCTTCGGCATCGCGCAGATCGGCAAGGCGTTCCGCAACGAAATCACGCCCGGCAACTTCACGTTCCGGACGCGGGAATTCGAGCAGATGGAGATCGAGTACTTCGTCGATCCCTCGGGAGACAAGAAGATGCACTTCGATGAATGGAAGGCAGGCGTGTGGGAGTGGTACACGCAACTGGGAATTGCTCCCGACCGCCTGCGCGTCCGCGAGCACGCGAAGGACGAATTGAGCCACTACAGCAGCAGGACGATCGACATCGAATACGCGTTCCCATGGGGATGGGGGGAACTCTTCGGACTGGCGGACCGCGGGGATTTCGACCTGGCGCAACACAGCAAACACTCGGGAGAGGAACTCACGTACACCGACCCCGACGACCCGAAGAAGAAGTTCATGCCGCACGTCATCGAGCCCTCCTTCGGCTGCGATCGGACGGTGCTGACGTTCCTGCTCGAAGCGTACACCGAGGAAACGCTACCCGACGGCGAATCCCGGACGGTCATGCGCTTCCACCCGCGCCTCGCTCCCGTCGACGTCGCGGTGCTTCCGCTGTCGAAGAAAGAGCACCTCGTCGCGAAGGCCGAAGAACTGTACAAAAAAATTGTTCATGAAACACCGCTCACCGTGGACTTCGACGTCACCGGCTCGATCGGAAAGCGTTACCGGCGCCAGGACGAAATCGGCACGCCCAAGTGTGTCACCGTCGATTTCGGGACGCTCGGCGAAGACGAGAAGCAGGGGGATAAAGACACCGTGACCATCCGCGACCGCGATTCCCTGGAGCAGGTGCGCGTGTCGCTTGGGGGCATCGTCGATGCCCTCTCCGCCGCTCGATAAGGCGAATTCTCCTTGCCTTCCGCCCGCCAAGGCGATATACCTATCCGGCTTTCCGACGGATCGCAGCGGTCCTGGTCCCGAAGGACCACCATGAGCAAGGCCCCACGGCCGTGTCGAATGGTGACCGGGATTCCTCCGCACCAGCGAAATGACGTCGGACCGTGACCCGCGAAGGGTTCACGGCACAGCCTCGAAGGATTGACCACCGCCTTCCTATTTTCTCACTTCCTCCTTCCATGCCATATCCCGCCGAACAGGAACTGCTCGCCGCCGCGTGCCACGTTGGCCACCCCCGCGAAAAGTGGAACCCGAAAATGGCACCGTATCTCTACGGCACCCGCAAGGGCATCCACATCATCGACCTGACGAAAACTGCGGCCCACCTGCAGACGATGTGCGAGGAGCTCAAGGGGCTTCAGGCCGCCGGCAAGACAATCCTGTTCGTTTCGACGAAGCAACAGAGCATTCCGCTCGTCGAGAAAATCGGCCAGCGCCTGTCGCAGCCTGTCGTGACGAAGAAGTGGATCCCCGGACTCCTGACGAACTGGGCCACGCTCAAGAAGCGCCTGCAGTACTACAAGGACCTGCGTCACGGCTTCGCGACGGGCGAGGTGGAGAAGTACACGAAGAAGGAGCAGACGCAGATGCGTAAGAAACTGGCGAAGCTCGACATGGCGCTCGCGGGCGTCGGCGACATGGCCGGTCCGCCGGACGCGATGTTCATCGTCGATGCCGTGCGCGACAACGTCGCGGTGAAAGAGGCGCGCAAAATCAGCATTCCCGTCTACGGTATCTGCGATTCGAACGCCGATCCGGACGACTTCGCCGCGTTCGTTCCGTGCAATGATGACGCCACGAAATCCGTCGAAATCGTCCTGACGACCGTCGAGAACATGCTCGCAGACGCGCGTCCCGCAAAGCAGGACGATGCTGCTTAATGCTCCGTCATTCACCCTCCCCTCATCACCATGTCCCCCGTCTCCGCCTCCGCCGTCTCCCACCTCCGCGCCCGCACGGGCGTCTCCATCCTCGCATGCAAGGAAGCCCTTGAGGAAGCCAACGGTGACGAAGAGAAGGCCATCGAGCTTCTCCGCAAGCGTGGCATCGCGCAGGCGGCCAAGAAGGCCGAGCGCGCGCAGACCGAAGGACGTATTTTCTCCGCCGAAGCCGGCGGCAAGGCCGCGCTCGTGCTGCTGCGGTGCGAGACGGATTTCGTCGCCCGCGCCGACGCGTTCACCGCTCTCGGCAACGCTCTCGCGCAGGAAGCTCTCCAAGGTGAGACCGCTGCCCGAGCCCTAGCTGACGCCAAAATTCCGGAAGCTGTTCAAGCGCTCGGCGAGAACGTTTCCCTCGATGAAGTCGCCGTTGCTGCCGCCCCCGTCGTGGGAACCTACGTGCACACCAACGGCAAAGTGGCCGTGCTTGTGGGCCTCTCCGGCGGCTCGCGGGAGGCTGCGCGCGATGTCGGCATGCATGCGGCCGCGATGAGCCCGCAGTACCGGTCCCCCGACGAAGTGTCCGAGGATATCATCGCGAAAGAGAAGGAGATTTGGCGCGAGCAGCTCAAGAAGGAAGGTAAGCCCGAGGCCATGTTCGACAAGATCATGATCGGCAAGGAGAAGAAGTTTCGCGAGGAGAACGCTCTCGTGAAGCAGCCGTTCGTTAAAGACCCGTCGAAGACGATCGAGCAGTATCTCGGCTCTGCACAGGTCACGGCTTACGTTCGCCTGTCCGTGCTCTAATCACTTTCTCTTGAACAAGCTGCGACAACTGTCCCGCAGGCGCTCTAGAACGTTTTCGTTCTCGGGCCACTCCAGCCTAAGGTGCGGATTCTGACGGAGAACTTCTTCCAGAGGTATGAGCTTCGCTCCTCGATCATTCTCGAACACGATGAGGGCCTTGAGATTGTCGTGCTCTCGGTTGATGTTCGAGATGTATGCCGGCAGGGTGCGCTTCCGACTCGTCGAGTGTATCGCTATGGACACCCGCTCAACAGGGAACCATGAGTTAGGAGCATGACTGAGCTTCTGGAGGCGCAGAACAATCGGTTGCGGTGTCTCGGGATCATTCGACGGTTGGCTATCGGGGTTTGTCATTCGTAGGAGGGAAAGTTACCAGTGGCGCCACGGCATTTCGATTTCATCGAGCGGAATGTCATCGATGGAGACCACATGCCGCCGGCGTGCGAAGAAGGCGCGAATCCGATGACGGAAGAACAGCCACACCAACACTGATCCGATGCCCGTCGTTCCCATTGCCGCGGCTGCAACAGGCACGGCGCCGCTTGCGTCGCCATTCGTCGTTACCACCGTGGCGGCTGACATTCGCTTGCAGTCGATGCCGCATGCATCACCTCCGTCGCATTCCTCTCCGCGATCGACCACGTTGTCGCCGCAACGCGCCGCGCGGCAGTCGCTCCGGCACGCATTCGGTGCGGCATCGTTGTTTTCCCGCCCGCTGTCGCAATCTTCGCCTCGCTCAACGACGCCGTTCCCGCACCCAGGAATCTTGCAGAGCGTGGAACATTCATCCGCATCATCCAGATTCCCGTCATCGCATTCTTCACCTGCCTGCACGATGCCGTCGCCGCAGGACGTGAGCGTGCAACGATTCGTGCAGCTGTCCTGGTCCGAGCGGTTGCCGTCATCACACGATTCCCAGTACTGCGTGATGCCATCGCCGCAGATCGTCCTTCGGCACACGTTGCACCCGTCTCGCGTGTCAGCGTTCGCGTCGTCGCATTCCTCGCCGCGCTGGACGAAACCGTCTCCGCATCGTGGCTGCCTGCAGAGCGATGTGCACGCGTCCTCGTCGGCATCGTTCCCATCGTCACATTCCTCGCCCGTCTGCAGAATGGCGTCGCCGCACGCGGGGGACCGACATGCGTTCGTGCAGCCGTCGCGGTCGTTGCGATTGCCGTCATCGCACTCCTCGCCGTTGTGCATGATGCCATCGCCGCAGACGGGGAGCTTGCAGATATTCGTACAGGCATCGCGATCATTGCCGTTCCCGTCATCGCACTCCTCGCCAATGCGGAGGATGCCGTCGCCACACATGGGGATCTTGCACGCGTTCGTGCAACCGTCCTGTTCGTTGCTGTTGCCGTCATCGCACTGCTCACCGCCATGGACGATTCCATCACCACACCCCGGAAGCGTGCACGCATTCGTGCAACCGTCGCGGTCGGTACGGTTTCCATCGTCGCAATCCTCGCCGGCGTGCACGATACCGTCACCGCAGAATGGCAATTTGCATGCATTCGTGCAGCCGTCGCGGTCACTGGTGTTCCCATCGTCGCACTGCTCACCCGGGTCGACTTTGCCGTTGCCGCAGATGGATGGCGCCGCCGAAGCGCCGCCGCCCGAGCTCGTCTGCGATCCTGACGACGATGACGGAGCTGCTCCTTTGAGACTCGAACCGCCCCCCGCCCCCTCCACGGGGCACGCGGGCAGGAACATCGGTTTGCATCCCCCCGTGCATTCGACGGCATCCTTGACCACAACGCACGTCGGCGCGGTGCAGATGCGTCCACACTCGGGCGTCTCGTATTCCGGCAGCAGGAGATACTCCCCCTTCGAATCCTTGGCGTAGACGAATGTTGCCTCGGGTTCGCACAGCTCGCCGATCTGCGGGCTGATTTCCCCGTCACCGCAGTAGAGTAGACGACAGTCATCTGTGCAGTTGCTTCGCCCGTTGTGCACGTAGCCGTTGTCGCATTCCTCGCCCTCTTTCTCTTGCAGGAAATTGTCGCCGCAGTGCAGCGGCGGGTCGATCTCCTCTTCCTCATCTTCGTCTTCGAGCAACGGACACCCGGCGGTGCCATACGGCAATCCCGTGCAGTCCTTCGTGCCCGTCACCTGCGCGCGCAGCGTCACTCCTGCGGCAAGCAAGCTCGCTGCGCAGAACGCGATCAGGGCAAGGAGATGGCTTTTTCTCCACGAAGGCATCCCATAAGTATAGCAGAATTGACAGTTCTCGGAAAGAGGCAGGCGGTTGTTCCCGACGGGCAAGAGGACTAGGATCACCCTGTTTCTCCCTCTTTATGGCTAAGGGAACCATTCTGATCGCCGAGGATGACGCCGCCCTGCGGAATTTGTACATGAAGAAATTCGGCCTGGCAGGCTTCGATTTGAAGACCTGCGAGGATGGCGAGCAGTGCCTCATCGAACTCCAATCACATTCACCCGACGTACTCATCCTCGATGTCCACATGCCCAAGATGGACGGCATGACCGTTCTGGAACATCTGCCCAAGGAGAAGAGGTCCTACCCCGTGATCGTGCTGACGAACTTCGATGATGCGAAGGTGCGCGAGCGCGGCCGCCAGCTGGCCGTGGACGACTTCTTCGTGAAGAAGGACATGACAATCCGAAAGCTGGTCGAGATGGTGGAAGCGGTCCTGGCAAAAAGACAGCGGTAAACCCCTATTACATCCCCATCTTCGCCAGCATCCTCCCAAGCCACCAGAGGGAAGGGGCCATCGTGAGCGGGCGCGAGGCCTGAATGTCCTCGCGGAGCGTGTCGCGGATCGTCGCGATCGCGCGGCTGAACGGCGAGTCGATCAGCACGTTGACCTCGCCCATCTCGTCGATGGATGACGTAATGAGATTCGCCGATCCGAGGAACGCCCGCGTCCGGTCGACGAGAATGAGCTTGCCGTGCACCATGCGGGGGTAGAGGACGACGTGGAGGAATCCTCTCGCTCCTTCGGAGAGAAGACGCGCGACGGACAGCAGGTTGGCGTTCGCGTGCAGGTTGGGGTGCTCGGGGAGCACGACGGTCACGCGGACGCCTTCTCTGCTCTTGCAGACAAGGAGATCGATGACGCGCTGATCGGATAGGTACGCATGCTCGACGACGATCGTGGACGACGCGCCTTCGAGGAAGCGCATCAGTGCCGACCGGATGCCGTGCGCCGTTCCGCCATTCATGACGAGCTGGACTTGACCGTTCCCCGCAACCGGAACTTCGCCCGTCAGGTATTGCCGGACGAACCCGCTCCCGCGCAGCTCGACCAGGTAATCGTGCCATTCGTAGCGGCATGCGTCGGTGATGTTCATACCGGAGAGGAGCAATGTGTGATCGTCGATGATGTACACCTTGGCGTGATCGTTGTGTTTGGCATGCGTGACGTCGATGTTCGGATGCGACCAGAAGCGCTTCCACACGCCATCCGGGTTCATGCTTGTCCCCAGGAAATCGCGCTCAAATTCGAACACGTCTCCCACGGCCTCCTTCGCGATGCTCACGCGCACGCCGCGGTCCGCGGCCTCCAGCAGCAGAGCGGCGATGCGCTGTCCCGTCGCGTCGTCGCGCCAGATGAACATCTGGATGATGATGGTATGTCGCGCGCTGCGCAGGAGCCGTTCGATCCGGGCAAAGGCTTCCGTCCCGTCGATCCACACGCGTACGGCGGTGCGTTTGGCGAGCCGCCCCACCTGCTCTGACTGCAGAACGACCTCCGTCCGGAGGCGGTAGAACAGCCGCAAACCCCGCACCAGGCGCTGCCCCTCGCGGCCCAGCAGTAGCCGCCGGACGACGCGGATCATGGTCCGCACATGTCGTTGCCGCCAAAACCAGAGCGTTCTCATCGAAAAGTATGGTACAATGGTAGGATACCCCCATGCCCCCGATGGGCCTTATCCTCCTTGCAGCCGCCGGCAGCATCCTCGTGGCGATCGCCGCGGTGTGGCTGGTGCGCACGCTGGTCAACCGCGCGCGGGAGGAATCGATGATCTTCCTGCAGATGATGATCCCCAAGAAGGAAACGCGGGAGGAGAAGGACGAGGCCTCGGATCAGTTCGGCAAAGATTTCAAGGAGGTGATCGGGGTGATGGACCACTTGTTCCAATCACTGCACAGCATCGTCGATCCGACGGTGAAGCGTCTGTGGAGAGGGCAACCGTTCTTCTCCCTGGAGTATGCGGCGTTGAGCGGCGAGATCCTGTTCTTCGCCGCATGCCCGCGGTCGCTGGCGCCGATGCTCGAGAAGCAACTGACGTCCTTCTATCCCGACTGCGTGATCGACGAAGTCGAGGAGTACAACATCTTCACCCCCGAATCGACCGTCGCTGCTGCAACACTGATGCCGTCCAAGACGTACGAGCACGTCTTCAAGACGTACCAGCAGATGAAGAGCGACCCCCTCAACGCCGTCACCAACGCGTTCTCGAAGATCCACCGCGACGAGGGTGCCGCCGTGCAGTTCGTGCTCCGGCCTGTACGCGACGGCTGGCAGAAGCATCTCCAGAAGCATGCCGCGGCACTGCTCAATCCCAAGAAGAAGCACCGCGGGTCCCTGTGGAATCCGGTGACCATCCTACGGTCGCTGTTTGAACTCCTGACGGCCTCGGGCGACGTCGTCGAGCTCAAGGAAGAATCCCCCACCAGCGAGCGTGTTTCCCAGATGGTCGAGGAGTACAGCAAGGCCGTCGACGAGAAGGCATCGACGCCGGGCTTCAAGTGCGAAATCCGCATCGTCGCCTCGGCTCCCACGGCCCCGCGCGCAGACGCCATTCTCGATGGCATCGTGGCATCGTTCGCCCAGTTCAACGACATCCGCGGCAACGGCTTCAAACGCGCGCGCATGGCCCACCGCAAGGGCATCGTCCAGCGCTTCCTCCGCCGTTCGCCCCGTCGCAGCCTGCATCAGCGGCTGGAGTTTCCGCGCATGCTTCTGGGCACGAATGAACTCGCAAGCCTCTATCACCTCCCGCACATCAAGTACAACAAAGCGGAGACGATCAAGTGGCAGACATTCAAGATCGCCGCCGCGCCGAATGCCATTCCGGAAGACGGTTTGATGCTCGGGTACAACACGTACCGCAGCGAGCGCCGTCAGGTATTCATGAAGAACGAAGACCGCTTCCGTCACTTCTACATCATCGGACAGACGGGAACAGGCAAGTCGTCGGCCATCGTGAACATGGCGCGCCAGGACTTTGCCGCAGGACGGGGCGTCTGCGTCGTCGATCCACACGGATCCCTTATCGAAGATCTGCTCGCGTACATTCCGCGCAGCCGCGCCGACGACGTCATCTATTTCAATCCTGCGGATATGGAACGCCCGATGGGCCTCAACCTCCTCGAGGGATCAACGCCCGAGGAACGCGATCTCATCGCCCTCGACGCGATGAACATGATGATCAAGATGTTCGGCGAGGAGATCTTCGGCCCGCGCATCCAGGACTACTTCCGTAACGGCTGTCTGACATTGATGGAAGACCCCGAAGAAGGCGGTGCGATCACCGATCTCGTCCGTCTCTTCACCGACGAAGAATGGCAGAAGTACAAGGTGAGCAAAATCCAGAACCCCATCGTGCGATCGTTCTGGAACAACCAGATGGCCAAGACCGGCGCACGGGAGAAACAGGAGATGATCCCCTACTTCGCGGCGAAATTCGGCCAGTTCTACACGAACACGCTGATGCGGAACATCGTCGGCCAGACGCGCAGTTCGTTCGACATCGCGCAGTGCATGAACGAACGAAAGATCATCCTGATGAACCTGTCGAAGGGTCTGATTGGCGACATCAACTCGCAACTCCTCGGCATGATCGTCGTGAACAAGATTCAGGTGGCCGCGATGCGCCGGCAGCGCATGTCCAAGGACGAGCGCAAGGATTTCTTCCTGTACATCGACGAATTCCAGAACTTCGTCACGCCGTCGATCGAGTCCATCCTCTCCGAAGCTCGCAAGTACCGCTTGGGTTTGGTTCTGGCGCACCAGTACATCGACCAGCTCGAGAAGGAGAACAAGCTCGCCGGAGCCGTCAGCCTCAAGGGCGCGGTCTTCGGCAACGTCGGCACCATGCTCTTCTACAAGATCGGCCCGCAGGATGCCGAAGTCGCCGCAAAGGAAATGGCGCCGGTGTTCAGCGAGCAGGACCTCGTGAACCTGGAAGCGTTCCGCGGATGCATCAAGCTGTGCATCGACGGTCAGCCGAGCAGGCCGTTCAGCATCGAAGTCCCCAAGTTCTGGACGGACACGACGTTCCCGAAAGATGCCCAGGCTGCGGAGGCCTTCAAGCAACTCTCGCGCCTGAAGTACGGCCGACAGAAAGACTTCGTAAGCCGCGAAATCCTCCGACGTATCGGCGTGTGATTTCGGCCTCTAGACGGGCTCCGCGATCACCAGGTACCGCTCGCTCACGGAATCGGGAGGCCAGCAGGTATAGAGCACGAGCTCTTCGCCGTTGCCTTCGTCCTGGTAGCTCGCCAGGTCGCGGGCGGGGACGGTTTTCTTCTCGCGCACGCGGTACGTGTATTGGCGCCCGTCGTAGTTGACCGTGACCGTGTCGCCGACGGCCAGCTTGTTGATCTGACGGAAGATGCGCGTGTAGGCCGACACGTCCCACGGATAACTGCTGGAGTGTCCGTAGATGAGAATCTTGCCGCCGCGTCCCGGGTAACTGAAGAGGTGTCCGACGCCCTGCTTGAGCGGCGCGAGCAGCCCTTCATGCGTGAAGGGATTGTCCGGGTGCGTGACGGTCAGGTTCTGGATGCCAAGCGAGGACATGCTGATGCTGAAGCCCGAGGTACCATTGACGGAAGGTGTCGGCGCCGCAGTGACATTGGGCGATGGCTGCGACGTCACCACGGTCGTCGACGGACGGGGGCGGGGCGTGGGGGACATTGTGACGGGAACAACCGGCCGAGGCTGCGGAGCGGCAACGGGAACCGGTGCCACTGGAGGCTCTAGAAGCTGAGGCTCGACGCCTACCCAAGTCACCGCTTCCTGCGATAACCCCGCGGCCGCGGTGCCGTCGTAGAGAAGCACCAGGAGCGAGAGGAATTCGTCGCGGGGAAGTGGAAACGGCCCAACGGATGTGCGCATACCGTACGCCGATGCGAGCTCTGCAAGTGACGGCACGTAGGCGACCGCGCCTCCGTCACGGGGAATGAAGAGCACCGCGCTCTCCTTCGCCCAAGCCCGTGCTAGGAGCATCGCGCCTTCTTCGGAGGTGAGTATCGAACCGGGGCGGAATGTTCCGTCGGGGTTACCGCGGATCAGGTGCTGCTCGAACGCGACCTCAATGTACGGCGCATACCAGTGGTGCTGCCGCACATCGCGGAAGAGCGGTACGGGTGGCATCGCCGCACGCTTGGATTCCAAAGCTGGCTGCAGGTCCGGCTGCGACTCGACAAGCAGAGCGATCGCCTCGGCGCGCGTCAGTCCCCCGTACCCCTGTGCGGATGCCTCCACCGCAGGGAGGGTAACAACGCCCACGAGGAGCGCGAAAATGCCAACAATCATCCGGGAATGCATTGTGTAGAATATAGTCATATTATTACATTTTGTCAATAAAAGGTGATCTCCTAGGCAAAACACTGAAATTCGGTACTCTACACCGGTTATGGGACTGCAAATCGGCATCGTAGGATTACCCAACGTCGGCAAGTCCACCCTCTTCAACGCTCTCACGCGATCACGCGGGGCGCAGGCGGCAAACTATCCATTCTGCACGATCGACCCGAACATCGGCATTGTCGAAGTGCCCGACAGCCGCCTGCAGAAGCTCGCAGACCTCGTGAAACCCGAGCGCGTCGTTCCCGCCGCCGTTCAGTTTGTGGACATCGCGGGTCTGGTGAAGGGCGCGAGCGAAGGCCAGGGACTCGGCAACAAATTCCTGAGTCACATCCGCGAAGTCGACGCCATCTGCCACGTCGTCCGTGCGTTCACCGGCGGCGACATCATCCACGTCGAGGGTTCCATTGATCCCAAACGCGATCGGGAGATCATCGAAACCGAGCTGGCCCTCGCCGACCTCGAAACGGTGCGCAGGCGCATCGAGGGGGTGCGGGGCGGCGCGCGCACCGGAAACAAAGAGGCCATCGCCGAGCAGGCCGTGTTGGAGAAAATGCTTGCAGCGCTGGAGAGCGGCTCACTCGCATCGTCCGTCCCCCTCGGCGAGGATGAGCGCGCCATCGCCCGCCACCTGCACCTCCTCACGCTCAAGCCCATCATCTACGCCGTGAATGTAGCGGAGAACGAACTTCGCGGAGCCCTGCCTGAAGCCATAAAAAAGGAACTCGGCCTTCCAGAGACGGCCGTGGTCGTCGCGATCTCCGCGAAGATCGAAGAAGACCTGCAGGATCTGTCAGCCGATGAGGCGAAAGTTTTCCTGGATGATCTGGGGGTTTCCTCCTCCGGCCTCGATCGCCTCGCCGGCGCCGCGTACCAGGCCCTGGGACTCCAGACGTACTTCACCGCCGGCGTTCAGGAAGTCCGCGCATGGACCATCCCCATCGGTGCGTCAGCTCCACAGGCTGCCGGCGTGATCCACACCGACTTCGAGCGAGGATTCATCTGCGCGGAGACAATTTCGTATAAAGATTTTGTTCAATATGGAAGCGAGCAGAAAGCCAAAGAATCGGGAAAGATGCGGCAAGAAGGAAAGGCGTATGTGGTGCGGGATGGCGATGTGATGCATTTCCGGTTCAATGTGTAGTCCATGGTCTTCATTCCCCGCGAAGAGGCGTTCACCTGCGGCCATTGCGGAGTGCACGTGGAGCCCTTGGGAGCAGGTACGTACCGCAATCACTGCCCTATGTGCCTGTGGAGCAGGCATGTCGATGAGCATGGCCCGGGAGACCGCGCTGCCCTCTGCAAAGGGATGATGGAACCGGAGAGCGTCGATTTCCGCTCCAAGAAGGGCTGGATGATCATTCACCATTGTACGGTCTGCGGAAAACGACAGCCCAATAAATGCGCTCCTGATGATTCCCTAAGCCATTTTTCCACAGCAGGTTCACAGCATTGAAATAGTAATGTGTTCAGTTTTTTCATCTTGATCAAGGGCTCTTTGCCCATCGGGTATTGCAAAAGGCATTCCGGGAAGCGTAGGGTGCACGGTCTGTGCGATTCTTCCTCCTCATCACCGTCTTCGGCGTGTTGTTTCTGTCGATGTAAGGTAAACACGCAACTTTCTCCGTCAGAGGCAGTTGCCTCTGTCCTTTCTTTCCGGCGAAAGAAAGGACAACAAAGAACGCCGTCGCGACCAATGACCCCTCCTCCCGCTTCCTTACCTCCCCATGCCCGGCTGGAACGTCAGACGGCGGAGACTTTTCTTTGGCTACTTTCTTTGTGTGGTGACAAAGAAAGTGGCGGGGCTGCTGCCTCTACAAGGACGGGAAAATGTTGAAGGAAAAGAATAGCTACACCCTCTTCACAAACTGCCCCACGTACCGGTCGCTGAAAACCGTCTTCACCGGCGCCTTCTCCTGCACGTTGCCCTCCGGCACCGCGATGATCGCATCCTCATGCGACTGGGGATGAGCATCGACGCGGACATCGAACTTGCCTTGCTCGATGGCTCCTTTGCCCTCGGGAGAGAGTGCATCGGCCTCCAGGATGGCATCGATCCCCTTCTCCTGAATATCCTCCCGCATCTGTTCCCGGAGCGCTCCGCGCATGTGGGGTTCCGTCTCCAGGCTGAACTGGAGTTCTGCAAGCTGCTCGGACCTACGCAGTTCCCTCTCCAGATCCTCGGGTCCCTTCACCTTGTCCCGCAGAGCCTCATACGCCTCGGGGCTGCGGAGCCGCTTGCGGATCTTCTCGCGCTCCTGCGATGGCAGATGATCCAGGAAGGGATCGGACATGCGGGAATGATAGCCCATTTCCCTTTCTGGATGCACAGAACCGCTCCTCCCCATTCACTGTATTAATACAGTGTTACACCTTCCCAAGGGTTGCAACAAAAGACGGTCACCGTCCGTCCGGGATGCCTAGCTGCACCCGGAGGTTGCGCCGCAATCGATGCAGACCTCGCAGCTGCCGTTGCGCTTCACCTTCACGGAGCCGCAGGCGCCGCAGATCGACCCGGTGTAGCCCTGGAGCTTGGCCTGCTCGCGCTTGGTGGTCACCGTCGCCACCTTGGAGGACGCCTCCTCGACTTCGTGGGCCGTCTTCTCCTCGGTACGGACCAGGAAGTCCGTCGGGACCTGCGCGCCCTCGTCGAGCACCGGCAATCGCATCGCGAAGGCATCCTTGCTCTTCGTCCCGGTAGCGTAGGCCTTCTCGACGAGCTCGGCATTGTGGAACTGCTTCGCCTTCTCCTTCGTCAGGAATTTGAGCGCCAGCCAGCGGCCCAGGTAATCCATGAAACTCTTGGCCATCGGAATCTCCTCGTTCGCCGTGAAACCCGACGGCTCGAAGCGCGTGTGGACGAGCTTTTCGCAGAGCACCTCGAGCGGCACGCCGTACTGCAGGTTCATCGACAGGCTCAACGTCAGGCTGTTCATGATGCCCGAGAGCGTCGATCCTTCCTTGTTCATTTTGATGAACATCTCGCCCGGAGAGCCGTCCTCGTAGAGCCCGACGATGACGTACCCCTCGTGTCCGGCGATGGAGAACTTGTGCGTTACCGACATGCGCTCGTCCGGCAGTTTGCGGCGGCGCGGCATCTCCTTGTACACGATCTTCTCGACGATCTCCTTCACCACCTCCGTCGTCTTCGATTCCTTCGTGTCCGCCCTCGTATTGAGCGCCTGGCTCATCTTGCAGCCGTCGCGGTAGAGAGCGTTCGCCTTGAGGCCCAGTTTCCAGCTCAGGAGATACGACTTCTTGATGTCCTCGACGGTGGCCTCGTGAGGCAGGTTGATCGTCTTGCTGATCGCGCCCGAAATGAACGGTTGGGCGGCGGCCATCATGCGGATGTGCCCCTCGACGTCGATGAAGCGCTTGCCGATGGCTCCGCACTTGTTGGCGCAGTCGAAGACGGGCAGATGCTCGGGCTTGAGATGCGGCGCGCCTTCAACGGTCATGTGGCCGCAAACGACGACGTTCGCCTCGGCGATCTCGTCATCCGTGAAGCCCAGCGCCTTGAGGAGGTGGAACGACGGATCGTTGATCTGGGCATCGGTGAAGCCCAGGCGCTTGAGCGTGGCGTCGCCCAGCGCCCAGCGGTTGAAGGCGAAGGACAGGTCGAAGACCTGCGGCAGCTGCTGCTCGATTTTGGCGATGTCCTCGTCGGTAAACCCTTTCTCACGCAGGGAACGGCGGTTCACGTGCGACGCGCCTTCCAAACTCATCGTCCCCATGACGTACCGCATGATCTCGCGGACCTCCGCCTGGCCATAGCCGAGCGCGTGGAGCGCGGGCTCGACGGACTGGTTGGCGATCTTCATATATCCGCCGCCGGCAAGCTTCTTGAACTTCACGAGAGCGAAATCCGGCTCGATGCCGGTCGTGTCGCAATCCATGAGCAGGCCGATCGTCCCTGTCGGGGCTATGACCGTAGACTGGGCGTTGCGATAGCCGTGCTCCTCGCCCATGACGAGCGCGCGGTCCCAGCATTCTTTCGCCGTCTGCAGCATGTCCGTGGGGCACAGATCCTGATCAATGCCGACCGGAACGACGTTCAACGCCTCGTATTCCTTCGCCGGCGCATTGTAGGCGGCGCGGCGGTGATTCCGAATGACGCGCAGCATGTGCTCGCGATTGGGCGTATAGCCCGGGAACGCCCCCAACTCCCGCGACATCTCCGCCGACGCCGCGTAGGACTCGCCCGTGAGGATCGACGTCAGCGCCGCACAGATCGCACGGCCCTTGGGAGAGTCGTACGGAATGCCCATGCGCATGAGCAGCGCGCCCAGGTTGGCATAGCCGAGGCCCAGGGTGCGGAACCGGTAGCTCAATTCGGCGATCTCCCTGCTCGGGAACTGCGCCATGAGCACGGAGATCTCCAGGACGATGGTCCAGAGGCGGATGGCATGTTTATAACGCTCCAACGCGAACGTTCCGTGTTCCTGGTCGAAGAACCGAAGGAGGTTGATCGAGGCGAGGTTGCAAGCCGTGTTGTCGAGGAACATGTACTCGCTGCAGGGGTTGCTCGCGTTGATGCGGCCGTCCGCCGGGCACGTGTGCCAGTCGTTGATCGTCGTATCGTACTGGACACCGGGGTCGGCACACGACCAAGCCGCGTAACCGATGCGGTCCCACAGGTCGCGAGCCTTGAGCACCTTGGAGGGCTTGGGGTCGCGCCCCTCCTTCTGCGCCTTGCGAAGCTCGGTGCGCCAGTAGAGTGGCCAATCGCCGCCTCGCTCGATCGCCTCGAAGAACGCATGCGGCACGCGGACCGAGTTATTCGAGTTCTGGCCCGAGACGGTCAGGTAGGCCTCGCCGTTGAAGTCCGTGTCGTACCCCGCCGACGCCATGGCCGCGACCTTCTTCTCTTCGTTGACCTTCCAGTCGACGAATTCCTCGATGTCGGGATGGTCCAAGTCCAGGCAGACCATCTTCGCGGCCCTGCGGGTCGTCCCGCCCGACTTGATGGCTCCGGCAGCGCGATCGCCGATCTTCAGGAAACTCATGAGCCCAGAGCTCTTCCCGCCGCCGGAGAGCGGCTCCGCCGCTCCGCGCAGGTTCGAGAAGTTCGTCCCGGTCCCCGATCCGTACTTGAAGAGACGCGCCTCACGAACCCACAGGTCCATGATGCCGCCCTCATTCACCATGTCGTCGCCGACGGACTGAATGAAGCACGCGTGGGGCTGGGGATGCGTGTACGAATCGGTGCTGCGCCGCACCTCGCCGGTCGCCGGATCGCAGTAGTAGTGCCCCTGGGAGGGGCCGGTGATGCCATAAGCGTAGTGCAGGCCGGTGTTGAACCACTGCGGGCTGTTCGGCGCCGCCATCTGGCGGACGAGCATATGGGAGAGCTCGTCCTCAAACGCCTGCGCGTCCTGTGACGTGGCGAAGTACCCGTGCGTCTCCCCCCACCACCGCCAGCACCCGGCGAGACGGCGTACGACCTGCTTGACGCTGCGTTCTGGACCGGTGACCACGCTGCCCGCGGCATCGCGCTGCGGATTGCCCTGCGCGTCGAGCTGCGGAACCCCCGCCTTACGGAAGTACTTGCTGACGACGATGTCGGTGGCCACCTGCGACCAGTCCGCGGGGATTTCCGCCCCCTCCATCTCGAAGACGACCGACCCGTCGGGGTTCTTGATCCGGCTCGTGCGCTTCTCGTAGACGATTTCTTCCAAGGGATCGTTCCCGGGCGTCGTGAAAACGCGGCGGATGGAGAGCCCCTTCCCAGGGCGGCGGACGGAAACGGGACGCGCAGAGGCCTCCGCGGCGGTCAACGAGGGGTTCATACGGCTTGGGGAAGCAGGGAAACGGAAACACACGATGTTGTGTCTCCTGATGGTGCAACACCACAAGGTATAGGAATCGTCGGAGAATACCAATCAAAATTTCCCGCAGTTTTTCACGGGTGGGCGACGATGAATTTTCCTTATCGTGACGACGAAGAGTCGATGTGTCCCGTCGTCGGATGAGTAGTACGGAGTCATGTTTCATTTGGGCCGCAAGGGAAAACTTTTTCGGTGTGTCGGCGGGTGTTCACAGGGTGCCTCCGAGGAACCAGGATTCCCTGCTATCCTTTGCGCATGAAGATTCTCGTTATCGTCGCGGGAACCAGCGAACCGAGCAACTGCGCCCTCCTCGCGGAGGCATTCGCCAGGGGCATGCGACGGGTACCGGACACCGACGTGCAGGTCATGCGTTTGAAAGACATGAACATCCGGCACTTCACGCTGGAGTTCTATCAGCCGGAATGCCGCCGCGACGACGACTTCTGCACGCTGCAGGATGCGTTCCTCGCCGCCGACGGCGTGGTCATCGCCTCGCCGATCTGGAACTTCTCGGTGCCGGCGCACCTCAAGAACGCGATCGACCGCCTGGGCGCCGTCGCGCTCGATGTCGAGACCCGGACGAAGGGCCTGATGCGCGGGAAGCCGGCGTATTTCCTCTTCACGGGAGGCGCGCCGAAGGCCGCCTGGAAGGGGCTGATGCGCTTCACGACCAGCCACGTGCAGGAGGCTCTGCGCTACTACCACTGCACGATCGTGGGGACGTTCTTTGAGGGCAAGTGCATGGCCGGCAGCGGGGTATTCGGGTTGGTCATCGACAAGCGCCCCGACGCCCTCGCCAAAGCCGAGAGATGCGGGGAGCGGTTTGCATCCTTCACGGCACGCCTCCTGCGCACCGGCACCCTGCCGCTCTACTATCGGCTGCTCATGCGCGGGTACAAAACGGGCCAACGCATCCTGGCAAAGTTCTAGGCTTGGCCGACGAGCGTGACTTCCTCGTCGACGTTTCCCGATTCCCGAAAGCGCCGCCACGTCTCTGCCCCTCCTTCCACGAGGATGCTCGTGATTCCCTTCGCCCCGCCATCGAGCAAGAGGAGCGCTGTCCACAGATCTGCCCAGACGAAGTTTCCGTCGGCTGACAGAGCAATCTCCAACACCCGGACATCCTGCTTCCGCAAAGTCGAAACCTTGTCCTGCGCCTCTACCGAACCCTGTCCCATGACGACGATCGTTCGACTCCGGCTGTCGTCGTTCACGACGCGGGCGTCGATGGGAATACGCCCCTTCGGATCCAGCACGATGCGAAGCGGTGCATATTTTTTAAGAGTCGAATGATCGTTTAGCCCTGATTCTTGATGAATTTTCTGCACAAATCTTGTATTCAATTGAGGGTCGTCGGCAAGAATGGTCCCAACGCCGGCGAGGATCGCATCGTGTCGAGAGCGTAGCCATGTGTGCGACCACACATCTTGATCATGTGTGGTTATTTTCAACGGAGCCCTATTGGAAGCCGAAAAACTGCCTTCACGCGTAACAGCTCGCTTCAGCGTGATCCATGGTCGCCCCATGCTGCGGGCACTGACGAATCCGCGATTGAAGCGCTGACAGAGATCGGGCAGGACGGGACCGATGATATCGATACCGGCGCTACGCAACGCGGCCATGCCTTTTCCCGACGCGCGATGATCCGGGTCGCGCATGCCGTACACCACTCGCCGCATGCCTCGTCCCACAATGATGTCCGTGCACGGAGGAGTCTTGCCGTGGTGGCAGCACGGTTCAAGGTTGATGTAGAGCGTGTCGGCTTTCTCTATTGCATCGCGATAGTCTTCCAGCAGCATGCGCTCTGCATGCGGCTTGCCGAACGTCTCATGCCACGTCTCCGCAACGATGCGTCCGCTGCGCACAAGAACTGCCCCGACCATCGCGCCATTCCCGACAGAGCCTCTGCCCCGCTCGGCGAGCTCCAGGCACCGGCGTATGAAGACATCGTGCATGTTGGACAGGGTACCCTATGCCTGCCGTCATTCGCGCGTGTATTACTGTATTAATACAGTAGAATTTTGGTGCAGGCATTCGAAGAAAACATGTACCTACGAAACATGCGCAATACCTATGCCTTCTTCCCCAGATACTTCTGCAAAGCAGTCGTTGGAGATGGCATGGTCTTCGCTGCCGAAAACGGTTGAACATGCGTCGACAGTTCCGAAGATCGATGGAGGCGGTGGTGGCGGTGGGCGTGGAGGACTTTGCGATACCCGCCCGTGCCATTCTCGACGGCATTCGCAACGCGCGTAACGGTGGTCGTGCTCGCCTTCGCGGCGTCGGCGACCTGTCGGTAGCTCAACCCCTTCGCAATCAGGCGTGCGATCTCGAGCCGCTCGCTCCATGCATGCAGCTCACTCAATGTCCCGATATCGCGTAGCACATTCTCCATGTCCTCCTCGCTGCGCGCCGCCGTGCGAAGTGCGGCAACGAGCGCGCGGAACCACGGTTCCTTCCGCCAGCTATCTTCGGTGAAACGGCGCTTCATACCCCGATACTCTCCCCGGCCGCCAGCTGTGTCAATGTATTAATACAGTGTGGTTATGCCAGCAGAAACAAAGGCAATAGTCGCCATGGACCGACTACTTTCCCCCGGCGCGCACCCTAATGATCTCCTCCGCGACATTACGCGGCACCTTGTCATAATGGCTGGGCTCCATCGAGTAGCTCGCGCGGCCTTGGGTCATACTGCGCAGGTCCGTTGCGTAGCCGAACATCGCCGCCAGCGGGACGCGCGCGTCGATGACCTTCGCCGTGCCACGATCGCTCTGGCCCAAAATCAGCCCGCGGCGCGAAGAGAGGTCGCCCATCACGTCGCCGAGGAATTCCTCGGGCGTGACGACTTCGACCTTCATGATCGGTTCGAGGATCACCGGATCCGCCTGGCGTGCGGCCTCCTGGAAGCCGATGGACGCGGCGAACTTGAAGGCCATTTCGGAGGAGTCGACGTCATGGTACGAACCGTCCGTCAGCTCGACCTTCACGTCGACGACCGGATAGCCTGCCATGATGCCGCGGCTCATGCCCTCCTGGAATCCCTTGTCGCACGGGGAGATGAACTCGCGGGGGATCTTGCCGCCGACGATCGAGTTCACGAACTCGTACCCCTTACCCGGTTCCTGCGGGCTGATGGTGAAGACGCAGTGCCCGTACTGACCCCGGCCGCCGGACTGCTTGATGTACTTGCCCTCGCCCTCTATCGTCTTCTGAATCGTCTCGCGGTAGGCGACCTGCGGCTTGCCGACGTTACTCTCGACCTTGAATTCGCGCTTCATGCGGTCGACAAGAATGTCGAGGTGCAGCTCTCCCATGCCGGAGATGACGGTCTGTCCCGTCTCGTCATCGGTCTTCACGCGGAACGTCGGGTCTTCCTCGGAGAGCTTCTGGAGGGCGACGCCCATTTTCTCCTGGTCGGCCTTCGTCTTGGGTTCGATGGCCATGGAGATCACCGGCTCGGCGAACGTGATTGCTTCGAGGCGGACGGGCTTGGCGGCGTCGCAGAGCGTGTCGCCCGTGCGGACGTCCTTGATGCCAATGAGGGCGCCGATGTCGCCGGCTTCGATCTGGGTGATTTCCTCGCGGGAATTGGCATGCAGGCGGACGAGTCGGCCGATGCGCTCGGTGTTGCCCGTGCGGGTATTGAGCACGGCCGTGCCGCCTTTGAGCACGCCGGAGTAAACGCGAACGAAGACGAGTTTGCCGACGAACGGGTCCGTGGCGATCTTGAAGGCCAGGCCGCAGAAGGGCTCGTCATTGCTGGGTTTACGGTCTTCGGGGACGTCCGTCTTGGGGTTGGCCCCTTTCACCGGTGGCAGATCAAGCGGGCTGGGGAGGTAGGCCACGACGGCGTCCAGAAGCAGCTGCACACCGATGTTCTGGAGGCTGGATCCGCAGAGCACCGGATAGATTTTGCCGGTTGCGGTCGCATGGCGAATGCCCTTGAAGAGCTGCTCGTCGGTGAGCGCGCCGTTCTCGAGGAAGTGATCAATGAGATCGTCGTTGGCCTCGGCTACCTTCTCCATGAGCACCGCGCGGTACTCGCTGACCTGCTGCTTCATGTCCTCGGGAATCTCGATATCGATGCGCGTCTCGCCGTGTTCGCCCTCGAACTTGTAGGCCTTCTTCAGAACGAGATCGACAATGCCCTCAAAGGTATTCTCGGCGCCGATGGGCAGTTGGATGGCGACCGCGGTCTTGCTCAAGCGATCGTGGATGGAACCCAGCGACATGTAGAAATCACCCCCGGTCTTGTCCATCTTGTTGACGAACGCGATGCGCGGAACGTGGTATTTGTCGGCCTGTCGCCAGACGGTTTCGGATTGCGGCTCGACGCCCTGGCTGCCGTCGAAAACGACGCAACCGCCGTCCAGGACGCGCAAGCTGCGCTCGACCTCGGCGGTGAAGTCGACGTGTCCCGGCGTGTCGATGAGGTTGATGACACAATCGATCGGCTCGGAGCCTTCGCCCGGAATCATCCCCTTCCAATGGCACTGCGTCGCGGCGGCCGTGATCGTGATGCCGCGCTCGCGCTCCTGCTCCATCCAGTCCATCGTCGCCTCGCCCTCGTGCACCTCGCCGATTTTATAGTTGCGACCGGTGTAGAAGAGGATGCGTTCGGACGTCGTCGTCTTTCCCGCATCGATGTGGGCGATGATGCCGATGTTTCTGACGTGCTTGAGGTCCATAGAAGAGGAGGAATTCGGGCTAACCGAAGAAACCGAGGAAACCGAATACGCTGGGGTTTCCTTGAAGAAAACGTAGAGGGACTATAGGGAAGCCCTGGGCAACATGCAAACCCGTGCCAAGGGAGGAGAAACATCCATCGCAACGAAAAAACCCGGAGGCAGCTATGCCGCCTCCGGGAAACCGACGGGGTTTCCGTCATTTGACAGTCCACTTGCCCTCTTTTTCATCCCATGCGATGACGCATGGGGTCATCTTCTTTGCCGGCGGCAACGCTGCCACCGGCTTGCCAAGGGCCTTGTCCACGTTTTGCATCTTCTCGAGAAGCTCACGATTCGTTTTCTGCAGATCCATTCCCATCTGCTCAAGCTTGTGCACTCTGCTGATCAAGCCAATGGTCATATCAACGGCTTCATGGGCCCGTATAGCCTCATTGCCTTTTGCGCCAGACAGCAGACGTTCGCATGCATTGAGCATATCGAGCATGTTCTTCGTCTGATCTGACTCCTTGGTCCATCCCTTAAGGGAGGACGCTAGCACATGTTCATGATGTTTCATCACCAGCGACTTCTTGGGAGTCTCCTTTTTCTCCTGGGCAATGGTTTGGCTGACCATGGGCATCCACACAATGAGAACCAAAAGAAGCAACCGTTTCACGTTTCACCTCCAACCCCATCGGGGTACACCGTACGGACGATGCGCCTGCAACGCAGGCACACAACACCCTCCGCACGTGTGTAACCCGTATCCAATGTCCAAAGAGCGGACGACGAGTATAGCACAGACAGCGTCCCTCGAATAGCCCGAGACGGGGAGGGACTCACGAACCCAAGGCGCGAGCGAGCCTAGGACTTTGCAAAATGTGCGAAGGCCTTGTTCGCCTGGGCCATCTTCAGGACATCCTGCTTCTTCTTTACGGCACCGCCCTGCTCCGCGGACGCGTCGAGCAGTTCCAGGGCGAGCTTCTGGGACATCGGGATGCCCTTGCGATCGCGCGCGGCCCCCAGGATCCACCGGATGGACAGCGCCTGCTGGCGCTTGGGGTTGACCTCGACCGGCACCTGGTAGACGGCTCCGGCGACGCGCTTGGGTCGGACCTCGACGAGCGGCGTGGCGTTGAGCATCGCCTTCTGGAAGACCTCGAGCGGCGGGTCCTTCGTGCGGGTTTTGATCACCTCCATCGCATCCCAGAACACGCGTCGGGCGATGGACTTCTTCCCCTGCATCATGAGGCAGTTGATGAACTTCTCAATGAGAGGCGAGGAGTTGGCCGGGATGAAGGTCTTGACGGGCTTGGGCATACAATGAGTGGACGGCAATCAGTGGTCAGCGGTCAGTGTGAGGAGGAAGAAGCTGTTCGCTGGCCGCCGCCCGCTGACCGCCGGGCAGGCCAGTGGAGAGAGGATCATTCCTTTGGCTTGCGGGCTCCGTAGCGCGAGCGGCCCTGCTTGCGGTTGCGGACGCCCTCGGTGTCGAGGATGCCGCGGACGATGTGGTAGCGCACGCCCGGAAGGTCTTTGACGCGGCCGCCGCGGACGAGGACGACGGAGTGTTCCTGCAGATTGTGGCCCTCTCCCATGATGTACGCCTTCACCTCATGGCCATTCGTCAGGCGCACACGGGCGATCTTGCGGAGAGCGGAGTTCGGCTTCTTCGGCGTCATCGTGGTCACTTTGAGACACACGCCGCGCTTGAACGGCGCTCCGCTGGGCAGCGGCACCGGACGCATGTTGAGGGCGTTCCAGGTGTACTGGAGCGCGGGCGCCTTGGACTTGGCCCTGTTGGGGCGGCGGCGGCGGCGGATGAGCTGGTTGATCGTTGGCATGAGGCTGGGATGGTAGTGAAAGATGGATGGCTGCACAAGCTTCTGAAGCTTCGTAAGCTATTTTTCTTCGCCGACAAAGCGCTGGCGATAGACCTCGCCCGTGGGGATGAGACGCCCGATGATGACGTTCTCCTTGAGACCCTTGAGCATGTCGATGCGGCGCGTGGTCGCGGCATCCACGAGGACGCGGATGGTCTCCTGGAACGATGCGCCGGACAGCCAGGAATCGGTCGCCAGGGCGACGCGCGTGATGCCGAGGAGCAGCTGTTCGACGACGGGCATCTTGCCCTTGCTCTTCGTCCGCTTGCGCATCTGCTCGGCTTCGTAATCCACTTCGCTGCGATCGACGGTCTCGCCCGGCAGCAGGTTCGTGTCGCCGGGATCGGTGATGCGGACCTTGCTGAACATCTTGCGGACGATGATCTCCAGGTGCTTGTCGTTGATGGTCTGTCCCTGCGAGGCGTAGATGTGCTGCACCTCCTGCACGATGTAATTCTGCACGGCGTAGACCCCCTTCTTCTCCAGAAGGTCCTGCAGGTTGAAGTGACCTAAGTTGAGCGGGTCTCCCACGTCCACCATCGCGCCGGTCTTCACGACGAGCGACTCGCGCGGCCCGAACGTGTAGATGCGCTCCTGGGGCGTCATGTGCCGGATGCGGATCTTCGCATCGCCGATCTCGGTCACCTTGCCCGCAAGCGCGGCGCGGATGACGGACTTGTCGTGCTGCGACCGCGCGATGACCGCGCGCTCGGCGACTTCCTCACCTTTCTTGGTGCAGATCTCGTAACCGGCGGGGACCGTGTAGGCGTCCTCTCCCGGCTCCTCCTCGGCGACCGTGACGGTGGTCTTGCCTCCCTGGTGGTGCACCTTCACACGGCCCGCGACGTCCGAGAGCTGGGCGCAGGTACGCGGGTTGCGCGCTTCGAAGAGTTCTTCGACACGCGTCAGACCCTGGGTAATGTCCGCTCCTTCGGCGACGCCTCCCATGTGGAAGGTGCGCATCGTGAGCTGCGTGCCCGGTTCGCCGATGGACTGCGCGGCGATAATGCCGACCGGCGTACCGGCCTGGACGGTCTTGTTGTTCCCCAGGTCGCGCCCGTAGCACTTCACGCAAATTCCCCCGCGGGTCTTGCAGGTCATGACGGACCGGACGGGAACCGCGTTGACGCCGTGCTCGCGGAAGGCATCGATCATGTCGGCGTCGATTTCCTGGTTACGCTTGGCCACGGTCTTGCCCCCATCCTTGATATCCTGGGCGAGCGTGCGGCCGAAGATGCGGCTCTCGAGCTTCTCACCGATACGCTCGGAATCCTCCCTCGTGATGAGGTGGACGGCCTCGCTGCCGCAGTCGTCCTCGCGGATGACGATGTCCTGCACGGCGTCGACGAGACGGCGCGTCAGATAACCGGCTTCGGCGGTTTTCAGAGCGGTGTCGGACTTTCCTTTGCGTCCACCGTGCGTGGCGATGAAGAACTCGAGTACCGAGAAGCCCTGCTTCAGGTTGCTCTGAATCGGCAGCTCGATGGTGCGTCCCGACGGGTTGGCGACCAATCCCTTCATGGCGCCGAGCTGGGCAACCTGGCCCCAGTTGCCGCGTGCGCCGGAGTCGATGACGTACGTAATGTCGTTCTCTGGCGCAGCGAGGAAGTCGCGGACCATCGCCTGGGTGATGCGATTTTTCGTTTCGCTCCAGAGGCGGATGGACTGGATGTACCGCTCGTCCGCCGTGATGAAACCTTTCCAGAAGTAGTTGTTGATCAGGCGGACCTGTTCGTTGGCCTCATCGACGAGCGTCTGCCACTCGGCCGGCACGAGGATGTCCGCGGCGGCGATAGAAATGCCCGATTGCGTCGCGAAACGGAAGCCGATGTCCTTCACGCGGTCGGCGAAGCCGACCGCATCTGCCTCGCCGCAGATATCGAGGATTTTAGCGAGGAGGTTGCTCAATTTCTTCTTGGTCATGACATCGTTCACGCGGCCGACCTTCGCAGGGAGGATCGCGTCGAAGAAGATGCGTCCAACGGACGTGTCGACCACTTCCCATTCGACGTCGGAATCCAGATCGGCCGGGTTGAACGCGTGCAGCGGCGCGCCCTTGGGGACGCGCACCTTGATGCGCGCCTGCAGGTCGATGATGCCGTGATCGTAGGCCTGCTGCGCCTGGTCGGGGTTGCCGAAGAGCATGCCGTGCCCCTTCTTGCCGTCGTGGTTCTGCGTCAGGAAGTAGCACCCGAGCACCATGTCCTGGACCGGGTTGATGATCGGCTCGCCGGCGGACGGCTTGAGCACGTTGCGCGTCGAGGCCATCAGCGTGGCCGCCTCGGTCTGTCCCCTCTCGGAGAGGGGAACGTGGACGGCCATTTGGTCGCCGTCGAAGTCGGCGTTGAACGCCGTGCAGGCAAGCGGGTGGAGCTGGATGGCAAGGCCTTCGATGAGCGTCGGCTGGAACGCCTGGATGCCGAGACGGTGCAGCGTCGGCGCGCGGTTCAGCAGGACGTACTTGTCCTTGATAACCTCTTCGAGAATGTCCCACACCTCCTTCACACCATCCTGGATGAGGCGCTCCGCGGCCTTCACGTTGTGCGCCAGCTCGCGCCGCAGGATCGTACCGATGACGAACGGCTTGAAGAGCTTCATCGCCATCTCCTTCGGCAGACCGCACTGGCTGAGCTGCAGGTGCGGACCGGCGACGATGACGGAGCGGCCGGAGTAGTCGACGCGCTTTCCGAGGAGGTTCTGGCGGAAGCGTCCCTGCTTGCCCTTGAGCATGTCGGAAAGGGAGCGGAGCTTGCGGCGGTCACCGGCGGTGAAGAGCGTCTTGCCGCCGCGCGCGGAGTTGTTGAGGAGCGTGTCGACAGCCTCCTGGAGCATGCGTTTCTCGTTGCGGCAGATGACCTCGGGCGCGCCGATGCTCATCAGCTTCTTCAGGCGGGAGTTGCGGTTGATGACGCGGCGATACAGGTCGTTCAAGTCCGACGCGGCGAACCGGCCGCCGTCGAGCTGGACCATCGGTCGCAGGTCGGGGGGCAGCACCGGGAGCCGCGTGGGGATCATCCACTCGGGCTTGATCTGCGCCTGCATCAACGAATTCACGAACTTCATGCGCTTCATGATCTTCTTGAGCTTTTGGCCGCTCGATTTCTCGCGCTCCTTCTGAAGCTGCACGGCCAGGTCCTTGAGGTCCACGTTCATGATCACTTCGCGCAGCGATTCGGCACCGGTGCCCGCGCGGAAGACGTGCCCGAACTTCATGTTCATTTCGCGGAACTTGAGCTCCGAAAGCACCCCGCCCATGCGCAGATTCTTGAGGTCATCGAGTGCCTCGCGATGGTTCTGCTTGAGCGTATCGAGTTGCTGGGCCGCCTCCTTGTCCAGCGCGTCGATTTGCGCGCGCGTCGCCTTGCTCTCGACGAGCTGCTTCTTCGCGTCTTCGTACTCGCGGCTCACCTGCTTCTTGCGCTGGTCCATGGCATTCGACAACTCTTTTTCCGCGTCGCCCTTGGATTCCTCATTCACGGAAATCACGACGTACGCTGCGAAATACACGATCTGCTCGAGCGTCTTGATGGGCAGATCCAGGAGCAAGCCGATGCGCGAGGGGCTCGACCGCAGGAACCAGATGTGCGCGATGGGGACGGCGAGGTTGATGTGGCCCATGCGCTCGCGGCGGACGATGGAGCGCGTCACCTCGACGCCGCATTTCTCGCAAATCACGCCCTTGTAGCGGATGCCCTTGTACTTGCCGCAGAAGCACTGGAAGTTCTTCGTCGGACCGAAGATGCGCTCGCAGAAGAGGCCGTCCGGCTCCGCACGCTGTGTGCGGTAGTTCACGGTCTCGGCCTTGGTCACTTCGCCGCGGGACCAGGCGAGAATGTCATCCGAGCTCGCGACGGAGAGCGCGACGGCATCGAACGAATCGGTAGCGGACGAGGGGGCGGAGTAGGCCATAATTATGAGAGGGAATGGGGATTCGGGATTCGGACCTAGGGGCGGTTCTCAAAGCCTATATCTCACAGCTCACAGCTCAATTATGCACGCACGAACGCCGGTCGGCTCCAGACCGCGGTCGTCTAACCCGCGCGGAAACCGTCCGGTGATTCCGGGCGTATTCTACGCCTGCGACCACCCAACGCAAGGGATTTTGAGACGGTGTTTGTCTCGTGCACTACATGTCAGAGCTATGCGCCTGCTGGTCGGGTGGCAGATGTTTGGTGTTCGTGTCCCAATCACCTTTCGACCAGTCAAATCGCCTCCAGACTTCCTCGCCATCGTTTGTCTTGATCATGGCATAGAAATTTTCGGCAGTGCGGTAGTACGTGGCCTTCTCGCCGAAGACCGCGCCAAGCTCCTTGTTTTCCTGTCCGGTGATTCTGACATTCTGCGGCATGCGGTCGAACGCAGCCTGGTAGAGCGGCCGGCGCTCTTCCGGAGTGGTGATCTCGAGCGGCGGCTTTCCCTTTGCGGATGCGGCATCGGCGTACGCGACGGACTTGAGGATGTACCCGTCCTTGGCCACGTAGATGTTCGCCTCGTGCTGGAGGAAAAGCGAACCGGGTTCTACCGTCGCTCCCTTTGGAAGGGTGAGCATGCCTGGCATTTTCGACTGCCATTCGCCGATCTTGACTGCTTTTTCTACAGGATGCTGCTTCTTCGCCAGCCTGTCCACCGTGGGCGCGAATCCTTCCTGTGCCATTTGAGCGTCCGTCTTCGTTTCCAGGGCGGTTGTGTGGTCGCCGATCTTCTTCTCCCACCGGTTCGTACCCACCTTCTGAAAACGCAGACGGTCATTCCGCAAGTGCGGGTGGGGCTTATCCCAGACATCCCCCATCCTCGCCTTGCTGGGATCATTGCGCAGCACGTCCGGAGCGGTTTTCTTCTCCTCCGGCTTGATCTCACCGGAAACGAACTTCGGATTCTGGTTCGCAATGTCTCGCGAGGAAATAGGGTAGCCCGTTTCATTCAGTTCTCCGCTACCGAAACGGATGCGCCATCCTTGCTCTGTCTTCTGATAGGCAATCTTTCCATTCGGTCCATCCGCCTCGACGCGCGTGCCGATTGCAGCCGCATCGAGCTTCTTGACCATCGCCTGCTCGGGGGACTCTGTGGTTTTCGTTGGTTCTTCGGTCGGCTTCGGCTTGGCAGGAACGGCCTCCTCACCGCGCCGGTTCGCAATGGGCGCCTGACCGAGGTAGCTCCAAGAATCCTTGATCAAGTCCGCCGGTCCGAGCTCCTGGGTCCCGAGTCCCTGCGGTGTCACCTCACGCCAGCCGTTGGATTCCGGGGATTTCTTCTGGATGATTTTCCCCTGCTCGTTCTGACGCTCTTCGCCGAGAGTCGCGTCATCGAGAAAACTTTTATACTTTAGCTCGTACGTGTAGGTGAGCCCCTGGTGCTCCAAGTAGTCGCCGTCATAGTCTTTCTCGTTTTGCGTGCCGCGGAGGATCTCGTTGAGAAGCGCCTCTCCGTACTTGTTTTCCATGTCCCGTCGCTCCCGTTGAAGGGCTAAAAACTCATTGTCTACCTCGGTTGTCCCCTTTGGAATGTACCTGCGGCTTTCTTTCATGCCTGCGATTGCACTAGTGATCAAGTTCGCGGCGTTACGATGTTTGGCGCGAAGGCGCCCAAGCTGCTCAACAATCTCCGGCCGCACGGCATCTGCACGTTCCTTGGTTTGTTCGCCCGCCGTCTGCTCGACGTGCTGCTCCCACATCGGGAGCACACGATCGAGTTCGTTGAGAACCGCATGGTAATCGGCACCCTGTCGGTTGTACTGGTCCGCGAGCTGATCGCAGCCGTTCTTGAATTTGTCGTACTGCTCCGCCCAGTGTTGCTTTTGCTTGTCCATCAGCTGTTTGGCGGGATGAGACGCGTCGACGTTTGCATCACGCAGCGCTTTCATACGTCCCACGACTTTATCGCGGCGGGCAACAAGCGACGTCATCCGCTCATCCAGTGCCCTCACCTGCTCCGGCGTCATAGCCTGACGATCGGCATTGGGCTGCATTTCCGGTGGGCAAAATTGCGGTTGATTCATCCGGCCGCGCCAGAGGCGCCGCTGTTCCGCCGAGAGAGTGAAGGAGAAATACCGCATACTTTGTGTGGTTAAGAATCGAGATCGGGCAATTGCTCATTGGCCTCTTCCAACGCCTCGGCGCGCTCGCGCTCCGCGTGGGCGACGTCGTGTTCCGCCTTGGCGATCATTACTTCCCACGCATCGAGTGTCGCCGCGCGTTCCTGCACATTGGCCTGCAGTTTTCCGCTGGCCGTCTGTGCGACACCCAGCAATGCCTCGCGCCGCTTGGCCGGCGTGTGTGTCGCAATGTCGATAATCCGCTGCTGCAAACTGGCGAGCAGCATCGGCAACGCGTAGATCGCCTGCGTGAAGGTGTGGATGTCCATGGGGTATGTGTTTATTCGATATGCATTATAGCATGAAAACCCTCTGTAGAGCAATGGCCCCACTGTGCCACGCCCCCGCAAGCGGTAGCGGACAAAAAGGGTCTATTCGACGTCCACAATACCGGGAATCTGCACAAAGCGACTCCCGTGTTCGTCGACCTTGTAGAGTACCGGCCGCTCGATGCGGAGCACTCTGCCCGTCTGCATGGTTCTCGAGCGGTTGGTGCGCGACAAATCTCCGTCCCGTACTTCCTGATAGGCCGCCGGGGAGAACTGCACATATCCCGCCAGGTGGGCTACCTGCCGGAGAACATCGTCGGCCCACCGGCGCCAAACCGGATGCAGCGATGCGACCCAGCCCTGCACCATCCGCCTGTGCTCATCCTCCCGCATGTAGTACCGGACGTAGAAATGCCGGAAGCAGTGGTCGAGCGACCGCGACAGGAGAGCGATGCGCTCCTCCGGCTGTCGCTCATCGATGGCGCGGCGCAAAGCCCATGCACGCAGGGTAAGTTCGCGGAGCGCCCCGAAAGCAGCATGCTCTGCGACCGCCTCCGCCTCTTGCTGGGGCGACAACGAAGAGGTTCCCGTCTCGTCGCGGTGCGTCTCGGGATTGAGAAAATCTTGTCCGTACGCACGCTCATACTTGTCCCATTCCTCCCGCCGCAGGCTGGGCTTGATCTGGGGAAAAAGCCCATACCGGCAGAGCACGATCTTGCGCGCCTCGTCGCGGTAGCAACGGCATTCTTTGAGTTCGTCCGCGGTGAGTTCTTGCGATTGCATCCGCCCAGGCGCGAGGCGATCCGTTCCCAGGTAGGGATTCTCCCACGCATTCACCGGACCGAGGAACGTCTCCGGCGCGGCCGTCATCGCAGCCCAATCGCGGTACGCGGCGATCGCGCTGACGAGCTGCGCGTCGTCCAGGGCAAGGAGCTCCGCCCGCAGATCAGGAGGCAGGACGCCGAGCACGCGCTCCAGAACGGCGTGCGGATTGACCTGGTCGTACGATTCTCCCTCCCGAGAAACGATGTTTTCTTGCGTCATGGTGTGTTGTGTGCGTGACGGCGACTACGCGCGCGGCGCGTCAGGTTGCGCCTCGGATGCTCCGAAGACCATCGCGAACGATCCGTCGGCTTGGGTGAGCGCCTTGCGGACGAGTTTCACTTCATTCTCATGGGCCCCGAGCATCGAGGAGGCGTTGAGTCCATGTGCGCCGTCCTCCGCCGGCGCTTTCGCCGCCTTGGTCGCCCCTTGCAGGGACGCGTGAAGAACGATGTAGGCATCACACGCTTCGCACCGCAGCTGGAAGAGAAGGAAATCATCTCCCGTTATCCGGACAGAGGCGAATTCCACAGGCACCTTTCCGCCGCACTGCGGACAGCGCATCTGCTGTCGGATCTTCTGCAGGATGAGGTGAAGTGTGTGAGGATCCAAGTCCATCGACACCAGCATACCAGACACGCGGGTAAAACTCAACGCCGTACGCTATGCTTACTCTCCTCCCATGGCCCGCATCGCCGTATCCATCGCCGCGCTCGCCGCTCTCGCCACTGCCGTGCTTCTCGGAGAAACCGCGGCGCTCCTCTCCCCCGCCCGCACGACGGCGTCGGTCGACGCGGACGCGCCGCTCATCGCGGTGGAGTACGACACGCAACGCAGACTTTCAGTGACGGCGACGTTCTCGCGCGGGAGAATGCTGATCGACATCGCTCACGACGGTACGACGAACCTCGTTTTGCTCGTGCCCGCACAGTGGCGGAGGCTGGAAACACACGGCGCTCCTCTCGCATTCTTCACGGTCGATCCGCCACGGCTAGGGCTGCAGCGCATCGTGATCCCGCCCCGCGCGGGCGTGCGCTACGCGGCACGGCAGACATCCGCGCTTGCCCTCCATTCACCGAGCTCTGCCCCGCTCACCGTGCACCTGACGCGCATCGATCTGGAAACAGCAAAAACGGAGAAGGACTCCCTGCTCCTGCAGAACAATCGTGTGCGGCTTTGGTGACGATACGATAGGATGCGAGGGATGGCATCGCTTGCGCTTACCGACGGGACGACGTTCGAAGGGGAAACCTTCGGCGCGGCTGTCGACACCGACGGCGAAGTCGTGTTCACGACGGGCATGGTGGGGTATCCGGAGAGCCTGACCGACCCCAGCTACCGCGGGCAGATCCTCGTGTTCACGTATCCGCTCATCGGGAACTACGGGGTGCCGACCCAGGAGAAGGATGGCCGAGGATTCGCGGCGTTCCTGGAGAGCGAAAACATTCACGTGCGTGGCGTGATCGTCGCCCAGGCGAGCGCGTGCCACAGCCATCATGCATCCGTGAGCTCGTTGCATAACTGGCTGGAACATCACGGCATCCCGGGGATCACCGGGATCGATACCCGCGCGCTCACCAAGCGCCTGCGCGAGCATGGGGTGATGTTGGGACGCATACGACAGGAGACCAAGGCAACCGATGAAACCGAGGAAACCGAGGATCCGAATCTCCGAAACCTGGTAGCAGAAGTAAGCTGCAAGGAGGTGATGGTGTATGAGCCGACGGAAGGCGAACCAATTGCAGATGCTCAAAGCTCGCGATCACCTACGGTGATCGCGTACGACTGCGGCATGAAGCGCAACATTCTGCGCAGCCTCCTTGAGCGCGGAATGCGTGTCGTACGGGTCCCGTGGAATTTCGACCTGGACGGCTACGACGGACACATTGACGGCGTGTTCATCAGCAACGGTCCCGGGGATCCGAAGCAGTGCACCCCCACGATCCGCGCGGTGCAGCGCGCGCTGGAGAAGGATATTCCGACGTTCGGCATCTGCCTGGGCAACCAGCTCATGGCGCTCGCCATCGGCGGCGACACGTTCAAGCTCAAGTACGGCCACCGCAGCGCGAACCAGCCGTGCGTGGAGGCGGGATCGCAGCGCTGCATCATCACCTCGCAGAATCACGGCTTCGCCGTGAAGGAGGAGCTCCCCAAGGATTGGTCCGTCTGGTTCCGCAATGCGAATGACGGAACGATCGAGGGCATCCGTCACAGGAACGGACGCTTCTTCGCGGTACAATTCCATCCGGAAGCGGCGCCGGGCCCGCAGGACGCCGCATACCTGTTCGACGAATTCGCAGCGGTCATGCGGCAATCGACGTAATCCTCGATCTCCTGCTCCATGCCCACTCCCGTATACTCCATCACCTGCCTGTCCTCCGAGCGTATCGCCCGCGACGTCTACGCATGCACGTTCACGCGGCCGTCGTCGTTGGCCTTCGCCGCCGGACAGTTCGTCCTGCTCGATGTTCCGCTGGTCGACAACCCGGCCGACGTCCAGCCGCGCGCGTACTCCATCGCTTCCGCTCCGCAGGAAAGCGAACTGCTCTTTGCCATCAAATTGAAGGATGGTGGGCGCGCCAGCCGGTGGGTCGCAGAGGAAGTGCGGCCAGGCACGAGCGTAGCGATGAAGGGGCCATTCGGCGTGTTTACGCTCCGCTCCGGCACGTCGCCGCTCCTGCTTCTGGGAACGAGCACCGGCATCGCCCCCTTTCGCGCGCAGCTCATCGATCTGGCGCGGTCCGGCGACCGCCGCGCCGTGGACGCCGTTTTCGGCTGCAGAAGCGAGGACGATCTCTTCTGGGTCGCGGAGTTGCAGGCATGCGTCGATGCGCTGCCCGCTGCCCGGCTGCACATCACGCTCACGCAACCGTCAGAGCGATGGACGGGACATCGCGGCAGAGTGCAGACGATTGCTCCCTCCGTTGTTCCGGACCTGGCGGCGCGCGACGTCTACGCCTGCGGCAACCCCGCCATGGTCGACGACGTGAAGCTGCTCTGCGCGGGCTCTTGGGGCATTCCGAAAGAGCGGGTGCACATCGAGGGGTACATTTGATAAGGAGGCCAAAGAGACCGATGAAACCAAGGAGACGCTGATTGCTATGAACGTTTCTGCACCTTCTCCGCGATGATGTTCTTGCCCTCCGGCACTTGTTCGATGCGCTGTTTGACGACATCGACGACGCGCGTGGAGGCGACAAGCGGACTGCGCTTCTCTTCGCGGCGTTTCTCCGGGCTCTGCTCGCAACGGAACGGAGCATCGAGCATGCCTGTTAGTTCCGACGGCACCTCGACGTCCGCTTGCTGGGCAATCCTGCGGATCGCGCCGGCCAGGCCCGTCAGCATCGCGAGCTGCTGCTGCAGAGCATCGACGGCCTGCGATTCGATGGCGGCATCCTGGACATCAGGCCCCCACTGCGGCTCCAGCGGCTGGAACCCGAAAGCGCCGTCTAGTGATTCCGTGGAGGCGAGAAACACCGGCGATCGGGCGGCGATCGCGTCGCGCACCGCGTCGCGCACGAGGGCGAGCATCTCCTGCCACTGCGAAAGACCCTGCCGGAGTTTGTCGTAGACGTCGCGCATCCCCTGCGCCCGTGTCGCGCCGCCGTCCATCCGTTGGCGGAGGAGCGCTGAAAATGCCTCGCGCAGGGTCGGGAGGTTCATCATCTTCGGTAGACGATCTGATCCCAGTTGTATCCGTGGAACGGAATGAAATCCATTTGGGCTCGCCCGCCGCTGATGCCCCGAGTCGCCAAGACCGAAAGGCCGCCGGACTGCTCCATGGCTCTGCCTTTCGCAACGAGCTGTGGCGGCAGGCCGCGGGGGTTCTGCAACTCCCAAGAGATGCCGCTTCTGCCTCCGCCGGACCACAGAGACATCATCGCCTCGGCGCCGCTCCGGAACACGCGCGAATCCCGACTGAAGCCCCCGGTGTCGATGGTGCAGAGCGCGTACCCTCCCTGCGGAGTCCTCTCGAGGAACGCGCACACGTAGTGAACGGAGCTCTTGCGCACGACGATATTGGGAACGCCGATGCGGTCGCAGAGGGCACTGGCAAGCACGGCGAAGTCCTCGCAGTCACCATATCCGCGGACGATCGATTCTTCGGGCGATTGGATGTACTGCTGACCGGACGACTCTGACTTGAAATCCATGGTCGACGCACTGGCGATACGACGACCGCCGCGCGCGACGGTGTCTTCGACGGTGAAATACGACGACACGAACGCGCCGACGGCTTCGGGCGTGCGCAGACGCGATCCTGCATCGTTGAGGAACATGTGTGCATGCTCCAAAGACCGGGGACGGGCGCTCAATGAGGCCACGCCGCCGCGATCACCGACAACATGCATGCCGTGCGGCAACTGGACCGCCTGTCCGCCGTTCACGCCGAGCGGGACCGACGCTCCCCGGCCGTTGACGCGGATGATCTGCGGCGCGTCCGTACCGTGGTCGTAGTACATCGTCACGTCGGGGACGCTGCCGCCCGAGTACTGCTCACGAACGATCCTGCCGTCGCGCAACTCGACGATGCGCGTTCCGCCGATGCGGAACTCATCGCCCTTCGCGGTCTCGGTCCACTGGACGGGCGTCCGCGTCTCGACGGATTGCCAGGTGCCGCGTCCGGGTTTCCCGCGTCCCACGAGGAGCTGGGTGCCCGTCGCGACCATGACCTCGCCGCTGGGCAACTCGGCCCAGATGCGAAGGCCGTCACTCGTGACACGCGGCTGCGGCCAACCTGCCATGCGGATCCCCTGCTCCAGGCGCATAGACATCCGTTGCAAGCGGTTGCCATGCTCGGGGAGCCGGGCCGTCGGAATGTCGTAGCGCTGCGGGAATGTTCCCGTGACGCCGCGAGCGTCGATCGGTCTGCCGTCAACGGAAAGTCTCCCCAGCGTGTTGCGCACGCCCATGCCTCCCATCCGACGGCCATCCAGTCCGTGGGAGGGTGCGTAGCCGGGCATCGTAGACGGTGCGTATTGGAACGGATCGGGGCGCG
Organism: Candidatus Peregrinibacteria bacterium Gr01-1014_25; assembly: GCA_007376205.1. Taxonomy (GTDB): domain Bacteria; phylum Patescibacteriota; class Gracilibacteria; order Peribacterales; family Peribacteraceae; genus VMFU01. The sequence continues at coordinate 28,656 of VMFU01000007.1, read as the reverse complement.
TGCGGATGCCATAGCCGGCGTTGATGAACGGCGGGGCGTTGGAGATCCAGTTGGACTGCCCGAACTGCTGCCCCGAGCGGTATTCCATGTACGGCGGAACGGTGATGGGTATGTAGGGCGCTCCGCGCATGGACAACGTCGGACCGTACCACGCGGGAATCCGCGCGTACGGCGGCGGCTCGTTGCGCAGGAAAGGAGCCGGAGGAGCCGGCTGGAATTCCTGCAGATACCGGAGGTACTGCATCTGGTGCTGCGGCGGCATGCGCCGGAGGTTCTCGATGTGATGCCACGGCCCGCCCGGGTAGTGGGCCCCGTACGCGCGGGTCTGACTGTCGAAGGATTGCAGGAAAAACTGCTGATCCGGATGCACCCACGCGGGACCCGTCGGCATCGAAGGGGACGCCGCCGGCCACGGGCCTGTTTGCAATTGGTGCGGTGAGAGCCACGGCGCCTGCTGCCACTGCTGGGCATTCATGGCGTCCATCTGGCCGCCCCATGGCGAGACTTGGGGCCATCCCTGCAGGTGACCGCGCACCGCTGGCATCGACTGCCGCATGCGCATCAGCGTCTGCTGCTGCCACTCCTGCGGGTGCATGCCGTAGAGCTGTTCCGGGGGCCGTTGGTATTCGGGACCGTAGGGCATGGATGGAAAGCGGGGCCGGCGGACAGTGGTCCGCCGGCCCCGCTTGGAAGTTCATCTGATACGCGGGCGACGGGCGCCGCTTCTACATTAACGAGGACCGGAGTTGCTGCCCGAGGGCTTGTGCTCCGTGACGGAGAATCCGCCTGTGATCACGCCACCGCCTACCGGCCCGGGTCCGTAGCCGAATCCCATCGGAGGGGAACCGACCATGCCTGGGCCAGGACGGGGTGGGAACTGCATCGGGCTGGCGTAGCCCTGGAACTGGCCGTAAGGGTAGTAGTTCACCCCCTGGCCGTAACCGTAGCGGTTGTGTGCGTGGCCGATGACGGCGTTGCCGCCACTGTTGAGTCCGTAGAGATCGAATCCGCCCTGCTGTCCCAGCATCGGCATGACACCCATGCGCTGGCCGCGGCGCTGGAACTTGAGGAATTCCTTGAAGAGCATCGTGAAGAGCTCCGCACTCTGATTGTTCGCACTCATCGCGCTCTTGAGCTCGTTGAGCTGCGTGATGCGGCGGTTGATGTCGAGCGTGATCGCCTGGATCTCGAGGCGGATTTTCGCCTTGTCCTCCTCGCTGATGTTCTGGTTCAGGCGGCCCTGACGCTCCATAAGCTGCTGCTGGCGCGCGTTGAGTTCTTTGTTCAGCTGCTGCATCTCGCGTCCCTGCATCGCGTTCATCGCCGTGACGAGCGGAGGAGGCAGGATGCCGATCTGCGCAAGGAACTTGAGGACGGAGCTGCCGGAATCCAGGAACTGGTTCGCGGGCTTCTCCATGCCCGGCGGCAAAGGCGGCAGGTGTTGGAGTACATCGGGGCCGGCCGGCGGATACGTCGCGGGGCCTGTTGCAGGAGCCGTGCGCGACACGAGGGCGAGCTTGCCTTCCTTCAAATCAACACGGTACTTCGTGTCGGCGAGCATCTTGTTGAGTTCCGCTTGGAAGCTGCTCTGGACGCGGCCGTCGCCGCCTGCCTTCGCGTCGATCTGCTCCAGCTTCCTGCGCGCGCTGCCGATGTTCTCGTCCCTGATGTCCTGCTTGAGACCGTCGGCGAGCTCCTTCGGAAATTCACCGGGTTTCGTTTCGATTTCGGGCAGGGCACCACCTCTGCTCGGCAGGATTCCATGTTTCATGTTCTCGAGTTCTCTGATCTGCTTGAGATACTCATTGATGTGCCGCGTGCCGCCGTACCACATGTACTCTTTCGCCTCGTACGCGATACCACGGGGTCCCGCCTGTACGTCCCCTGAAAAGAGATCCTCGATGCGACTCTTCAGCATTTCGATTTTCTTCGCCTTGTTTGTTTCCCTGCGGTAATCGGCGAGGAACGATTCGTGGCGGCTGCGGATGACGCCGAGGGCGTTGTCCGCCTTCTCCGTGTCCTCGACCTCGTATTTCTCCAGCGTCTTTCCAATGACCTTTCCTTCGCCATCCTTCTTGTCGACGATCTTCTTGTAGTTCTTGAGTTCGGGAATCACTCCCTGAATGCCCTCGATGTTCTTCGCAAGCTGGGAGATGATCTGCAGCGACAAGACCGGGCGTTCGGTGTTCTTAGCGAGCGTGTAGATCTCCTGGCGCTGTCCGGAGACCAGCTCCATGCCCTTCATATGAAGGTCCTCCTTCTTCGATTCCTTTGCTTCCGTCTTGTCATCCTCCCATTCCTTCTTGCTTGCGGTGAGCGTCGAAAGGTTCTTCTTGTGCGCGTATTTGATTTTGTCGTACTCCTGGAGCGAATCGCGCAAATTCTGCGCGTCGTCGCGGGTCAGGCGCTTGCTAAGCTGATCGATCTTCTCCGTCGAATCGCTCTCCGGATCGATCTCGTGGAGTTCCGCGGGCGCTTTCTTCGGCGCCTCGTTCTCGTGGCACAACCGCGCCTCGTGCTGCGACGCGCAGTTTCGGAACCGGAACATGTGTGTGTTTTCCATACCGTGATGGGGAAAAGATGATCAGGAGAAGGCGGTTTCCAGAGAGGAAAGGGCCTGCTGATCGCTGTGTTGGGCCGCGGCCTCTTTGGCCGCGAGACTCTCGCGTTTGCTCGTGCGGACCTCCGCATTCACGTCGGACATGAACTCGGCGAATGCTGCGTCGAATTTCTTGTAGGCGGTTTCGTAGCGCTTCATCCGCGCCTCGTGCTCCTCCGGCGTCTCGCCGGCGTATTGGGCGTCGAGCGCGGGGATGTTTGCAAGGAGCAAATCGGGTTCGATGTCCGCCATGAGGATGTCGTACAGTTGCTTGGCGAGCTCGTCATTGGCGAGGTCGGCATGCACGCCGGACTGCGGGAGCGGAGTGGGCATTGAGTGATTGATGTGACTGTTGCTTCCATTATAGTGGAATACGTGAAACTTGGCAAGGCACCCGCCGATTGGCCTCTATATGCGTAATTGACAATTTCGATCATTTTTGATACTTTACTAAAGTTCTCTCCTCTGCCCTTTCCCACCACCGTCTCTCCCTTCATCGACGCCTCTTTCACTTCGGAAGGGGCCTCCCGTGAAGGGAGCAGTGCAACAAGGAGAAATGTCATGTCGAAGCGCGTTTTGGCCATCCTGGCCGCCGTGGTCCTCCTGATCGGACTCTGCGTGCCCCAGGCGCAAGCCGGGGATAAGAAGAAAAAGGTCACAACGACCTACACCTTCTGGCTGGCCCAAGGCTACTGGGGGCATGGGTATTACTACTATCCGCCGCCACCCGTGGTTTACACGCCAGCGCAACCCGTCTATCAGGTGTACTACATTCCGGTCGTTGAACGCCCTGTGCGGACGTACATCGACGTCGTGGAACTGCCGAGGACGTACAAGTTCTTCGACGAGCCCCCGATCAAGATTGAAAATCTCAACATCGTGATCGGGAACAACAACAACGTCAACGCCGGAACGGGCAACACGATCACCAATCAAACGATGGTCGTGTCCGACTGGGTCACCGTCCGGGTCCTCTGGAAGAACGGGAAGGAACTCGTTTTCGACGGGGACATCTGGATCGACTTCGACGCGCCGCCTCTTCCGGAAGGTTGGAAGGAAACGTACAAGGACCAGTACGTGCAGCGCGGCAAGGATGAGCTCGGTGAGTACATCAAGATAGGAAAGCACACGTACTACCGAACCAAAGCCGTTCCAAAATGACATTCGAATGCCGGCGGCGGAGCCGCCGGCATTCCCCTTTCTCCCCTACGCCTGCTCCCCACGGGTTTTTTATAATAATTATTGAAATTGTCAATAATTGATGATATACTGCAATTTAGGCTGATCCTTCGACATCGCCGGTGTACGGAGATGCGCAGAAGGTCAAAACAACGAGGTGGCATATGAATCCCTGGTTACTGGGTACGCTGCTGATCCTGATCACGGTCGTGTTTATCTTCGTTCTCCGAACGATAAAGATCCCCGAATCCCCGGAAAACTCTATGAAAAGTTGGGGGATATGGGTGCCTTTCTTCTTCGGTGCGGCATTGGTCGGTGGCTTCTGGTGGATGACTGCCAGCGGCGGCAAGAGTGATGCTCCGACGAACGATCGGAATCCCTACTTCGACACCACGCCCAACATCGACGGGTACGTGTGGAAGCAGAAGGAGCCGCGGACGATCATGCTTCCCAAGCCGCCGAAAGGCCGTGTGTGGGTCGTCCTCGTCGATGACAAGGACATGCACGGATTGCGTGCCGCCGGCCCTGACAGGAATGAATTCAGTTTTCCGCCGCACGTCCCCACGCCGACATCGACTCGGGCGTATCACGAGGAAGACACCCGAAACGAAGAGCGGTGGTCGACGAAAGTGTCCCAACCTCTCGTCCAGCAGCCGTAGCATGTCGATAGCAGCCATTGGCGGTAACCTCGCGTTACCGCCAAATTTGATAATTTTCAAAAAAGTAGTATAATACCTACATGTCCACAGCTACGCCTCCGCCTTCTCCTACGCCACCGATTCCTTCTACAACAAGCATCGACGCCAGACGGGAGAATGCGCGGTACGCGACGAACATTGAACGAGCCACGCACATACGGCGCAGGATGGACGCGGTATTCGGGCTGCTTGCAGAGGCGGTCAGACTGGATGTCGGAACGCCGCCAGAACCTGTTTGGAATGATCTGAACACAACCGGTCGGGCAAATTCCGATGAATTCAGCCGGGCAATCGGAGATTTTTTGGGCATGACAACAACCGATAAAAATCATCCGCAGCGGAGTACAGACCAATACTGGAACATTGGTGATCCGCGTGCCACGCCTCCTGTTCGACCGAGACACGCAGACTACGTCAGTATTCGCGGACGACTGGAAGGCTTGCTCCTGGGGTTTGCCATTTTGCCCCACTGGCAATTGCCCCAAACAACCGGAGATCCAATCAATGTGGACATCAATAAACTCCTCTCATTGCTGCGCACAACGATCCAGGGTGATGGCAGATTCGCAGGCGGCTACCCCGCTATGGACGCTTTGTATGCGGCCGCCGACACATTGAGTGGACGAATGGCGCGTGAAGTGAATCGCCGACCTGTCACCCCGGCTGACGACGCCGCCCGCGTCGTCACGGGTACGACGGGACGAAGGTATTTGGCATGCCGTGATGAAATGCGCGATGTCGCCAGGCTGATCGTCGGGGAGGAATTCTGGAACCGTGATGATCTGCGTCTCGGAGATCGCACGATCGCCACTCTCGCCAGAGAACTGGACGGAAGAACCGGACGACAAATTCACCCTATGGCGGGGCGCCCGGCCGATGAGGTCAGCATCCAAAATCTGGACGAAGTTCTGCAAGCAATGAGCGATCTTGCCCTGGCAATGGAACAGCAAATCCAGCGTCATCGTCATCGTCCGCCAAACGTCGTCATGCAGAACGATACACCGGAGTACGAGCAGCGGGTTGAACGTCGCCAGCGGTTGTATCGCCGCGGTATCTACGGAGCAATCGCCACCGTCGGTCTGCTACTTGGAGGTGGGCTGATCGGAAAGGCTGTAAAAAACATGGGACCCGATACGGGAAACGGCCCCACTCCCGACTTGGTGAAACCACCTGCCGTGCCACCGAAGCCCCTTGGTTTCGACGGATGCAGCGTGCAGAAAACCGGCGATGTTCTCGCCTTCCAGTTCCCCAAGGAAATGGCACCCGGCTCCATACGATTGAGCATCGGAACAGCGGGCCAGACCCCCACGCCCATGCCGCCCACGGGCATGTCCGGTGGCGTGTTCCGTTACACTCTGCCTGACAGCATCAAGGGGCAGGAGATCCGCGTGATCATGCAATTCAACGATGGGACCGGCTGGAAACAGGGAACCAAAGTCGTTATCGCGAAATGAACCGGGCGCGTTTGTGCGCACCCGGTCACGCAGCAGAGTTGTTACATCAAGGAGTGGTACTTGTTGTGACTGGCAGTGCTTCGAAGCCTTGTATGGACTCGCTCAGGCTCTTCACTCCCATCACGAACAGCTTCAGAGGCTTTCCTCTTCCGCTTCCATGCGGAACGTGCAGCGTTCCTGCGCCCATGCAGAACACCCATTCCAGGAGGTCTCCAACCTCGTGCGTTATTCGATGTTCGCCGTGAATGGGTATTTGCTCTTCCTTCGTCCAGAACCATTTTGACCGTTGAATGAAACCTGGGGTCACCTCCCATCGGTGGTTGATCCACACGTTTAGGAGCATGACGATGTAAAAGAATCCCAGGAGCGAACTGACGGACAGCATGGCTTCGGCCGAGATCTTGAAGTTCAGCCCGCCAATGACCCGCATGATGTGGGACAGAACCGGCACGCCGTAGATCGACAGGATCCAGGCGGCCAGGCCACCGATCACGAGCACGAGGATGAGGCTGATGGTGCCACGGGCATCGATGTCGATGCCGTTCGTGGTCACGAGCGCGATGACACAGGTCACCCAGATCGCTCCGATGACGTTTTCGGTAACAGTTTGCGGGGCGATGTAGTGCAGGCCGGCCAGGAGGAACCCCGGCACGATGATCAGCCACGCACAGAGGAAGGGTGGAAAATCGTAGAAGACGATTTTCTTGGGTTTGACAGTTTCCGGCATGGGACTTTCTCCGTTTGAGAACAACCGCTGCTGCGAAGGACCACAGCGTCTGCAGGCCTCCTGCAAACTAGCCAATTATCATGATTTTCATGATTTTGTCAAATATTGACAAATAACACCTATTCTGCTTTTATGTCCGAAGCTCCTTTCAGCATAGGCGCGGCACCCATTGTGGGTGCATGACCGGATGTCCAACAAGCGGAGAAACGCGTATGAAGAAGGTTCTCATTGCTCTGGTCGCCACGGTGATTGTGGCGGGCGTGGGGGCAGGCCTCCTGCACCAGGCAGGCGTCCTGAAACTGAAACCCGATCAGCAAACGTCGGGGCAGGGCCCTGCTGCCAACAATCCCGCACCTCCTGCCGTCACGCTCGGGGATCCCCTCCTCCCCATGACCCAGGCACTCGCCGACCTGCTCTCATACAACGAGATGCGGAAGGCGAACTTCGACGTCAACTTCAGAATAAAGCCCTACCACTTCACCCTGAAAAACGAAGACCTGTCTCCGGAACAGATCGATACTCTCGTCAAGGAAGTCGATTTCGCCTTCGAGAGGCCGGTATCGACGGGCAACAGAGTGAAGGGAAAGGAAATCCTGAAGGTGCAGTTCATGGTAAGCGAGGATCTGCAACGCATCAGCGGTGCGTGGGTGTTCTGCAATGCGCTGGATAAGAGCAAGCAAGCGCTCAATCCGCCCGGAAAACTGTGCATGGTGCCGCTGGTGTTCCAGGAGGACATCTGGACACCGGCATACAGCACAGCATGGATGCAGAAAGTCATGGGCGGACTGACACAAAAGCTCGGACCGCCGCACCGTGGGGAGCAGCACAAAGCACAGTGTCTGCTGATTCAGCCGTCCTACCGGATGGTCGATGCCGGAGGGAACTGACTATTGCCCGAGCGCGCGCAAGCGCGTTCGGGTTTTTTTGATGTCTTCAGAGGTCTACAGGCGGGGCCGGCTCGCCCGTCGTTGGTATCCTTGCATCGAAGAGATTCTTATTTGTATCAAGACGCCGCTGTTCGGTGCTGAAGTGACGGAGCCATCGCGCATAAGCTTGGTGAGTAGCCGAAGCCATCGCTTGCAGTTGTGCCGCGTTTGCAATATCCACTGCGAGATTATCGGCATTCGTACGCGCGATCAGTTCGGGCTGTGCCGCATTGAAGTTCACATCCGCCTGACAAATTTCGATATCGCCCGGATGGGATCCGCTGGGACGCAATTTCACTGATGTGAATCCGAGAGCATCGATGCGGGATTGGAGCGCGCCGATGAGTTGCTGGACGCGCTCGGGTGACAGCTTGTTATGGGTTCCTGCAATATTCGGTTGAGTCTGCGCATTCGCCGGCTGGTTCACGCCGCCTGCAGGGCCGCTGCCGGCAACATTGTTCGGCAGGCCTCCTCCGGCCTGACCATTACTGGCGCCCTGGCCAGCAGTTGTAAATAGGAAAGAATTCACCGCAATCAGCCACGCATTCAGACGTGATGCGTCGGCATCGCTGATGGTGATGACCGTCTCCCCCGCCGGACCCTGCACTGTTTGCAGTCCATCCTGAATGACGCGAATTTCCACGAGCAGGTCCCACATCTGTCGCGTTGCCGGCACATTGGGATTGACCAAAAATCCCCGACGGCCGGGCGGAACCGTAATGCCGCCAGGAAGCACTTGAGGGCGCAATTGAGATGCATTCGCATCCCACACGTCCTGGCGCCACTCCTGGAATTTTGCGGCATTCGCGCGCTGTTCAATGCGCTGCCACTCAAGGTATACCGCCAGACGTTCGGCCTGATCTGCGGACATTTCCCATGCGCGCGTTGCCTGATTGAAGGTGAGAATGCCCATGCTCTTGAGTGCACGCCATACCGTCGTCCCCTCCGCGAAGGTCACGACATCTTTGCCCGCCGCTTTCGCTTCGCGGTACGCCTTCATGAACTGCTTCTCGAAGTTCTCCTGCGTGATGCCATTGCGGTCCATGAACGGCTTCACATCGTTCTTCCAGAAGCTGGGGATATGCGTCGTGAACAGGTTGATGAGCGGCCGCGCGACCCAGTCCTGGCCGAACTCGACCGCGGCCGTCGCGCCGGCTTTCGTCCCCTTCCAGACCTCGTTGGCGCTCCAACCGGCACCGTTGTAGGTCTTCAAATCGTTCCAGTCGTTGTCGCGCATCTCCATAAGAAGGATGTCGAGGAAGTCCATCGACTTCGCGCCGTTGCGCGTCTGCTTCTGGAACCCTCCCGCGATGTCGCGCATCGTCGGATCGAACATCTGCATCTGGTACAGCTCGTCGCCGGGCTGCGCGTTCATAACCGAGTTATGCCACTGACCGTACTCGTCCTGGAACTGCGTGCCCTCGACATAGCGCGTCATGACGTACGCGACCGGATCGATGCCGGGCGCGCTGCGCGCGATGTGCCCGAACATCTTGTCGGCGACGCGGAGAACGATCTCGACCCTCTGGCTCTTCGTCAGGGACTTGAACCACGTGGGAACGCTCGGGCCGGAAAGCGCCTTTTTCAGACCGGGCGGAAGATCGGCCGTCGCAGGCACGCCGGCGTGCTGCCACATGCGCGCGGTGTCGTACCACGCAAGGAATTCGCGGGGGTTCTGGCGGATGAGCGCGGGGAAAACGACCTTCTCTTCGTTGCTGTTGATGCCCATGCGCTCCTGCAGGAAGCCCACGGCGGAGCCTTGTCCTTCCGGTCCGACGAACGGACGGCGCAGCGTGTCGCGGAAGTTACGGACGGCGTCGCCGGCTTTCTTGCCGAACGCGCCCTCCGCGAACTGCGCGGCCTTCTCGCCGATCTGAATGCCGTAGCGATCTTTCAGGAATGTGCTGATGACGAGGACGCCCGCGCCGATGCCGAGGAATTTTCCGGCACGCGTGCCCTTGAGCATCTTGTAGAGCATGATGCCCGCGACGACGACCGCGACGCTCGTCATCGGGTGGTTGCGGAAATCGTCGACGATGAACTCCTTGCCCTTGCGCAGGTTGTCTTCGAGCGAGCTCAAACCGGCGCGATCCTCCTTGAGCGAGCGCAGATGTTCGGCGGTTTTCGTGCGCACCTGCTGGACGTCGCCCAGCCCTCGGCCGAGCGCCAGGATTTCCTGACGGACGAGCGCGGCCATCTCCGGATTCTCCACCGCCCACTGCTGGGCGAACGCGTCGCCCATCCGCGGGTCTCCCGCCTGTGACGCCACCGCATACCACTCTTCGAGCGCGGCGAGGGCGGGACTGGGCGTCAGGCGCTGCGCGAGGAACGGATATGCCATCCACGGACGGGCGTTCCACTCGTGCATCGCCAGCTGGTTGATCTCGCCGCCCATCACCGCATGCTGCGATTCGACGCCGAGGCGGTGCAGGTTGGCCTGCTCGAGCGTTCCGGGGATGCGCGCGTCCATGCGACCGGAGAGCGGCGTCTCGAAGGGCACTTCGCCCTCGGCGGGCAGCATGCCCGGCCACACCGGCTGTACCATCGGTTGGGGCATCTCCATCGGCATCATCGGCATTCCCTGCCAACCGGCTCCGTGCGTATCGAAGCCCTGTGGCATCGGCGGCAGATTGGGGTCTTGGTCCCACATGCCGGGAAGGTTCATGCCGTCGGGAGCATTGGGGAAAGGCATGGTTTAGTGCGAGGGAGCGGAAGATGATGCGCCGCCAGTCTTGTCGAAGAGGTAGTGCCAGGCGCTCTTCACCTTGCCCGGGACCTTGGCGATCGCGGAGAACGGCCAGCGGATAATGCGGCCCGGAATCGAGCCAAGCGCCTCGGTGTAACTCTTCCAGCCCGACTCATGCTTGGGCTTGTAGTCGAATCCGAACCCACGCCACAGGCCCCCGAGCATTGCGCCGACGCCGGCGCGGTTCCACACGATCCCCGTCGGTACGGAGGCCGGCGCGATCAGCGTCCGGAGCAGCTGCGTTCCGCGGTGCGTCGATTTGTTGGCGCTCCACGCCTTCTCATGGAGCCAGTTGAGCGGTCGGCCCGCGAGGAGCGTCGCAGGGGCGAGGACACCACGGCCGAGGGTTCCCCAGGTTCCAACATCATGCGGCGTATCCCATGCCCAGCGGTGAACGCGGCCCAGACCGTAGGCGCCGGCGGCGCCGATGGCCGGAGCAGCGATGGCACCGGCGACGGGCAAGGCCGATACGCTCAAGCCCAAACCGGCAAGAGCGGGAATCTGCGAGAGGATTGCGTATCCGCCAACCGTGCCGGCGGCAAACCCTGCGGCCGTACCCGCCACCGGATGACCAACCTTTTTTCCGAGCCAGTATCCAGCTCCCGCTCCAACCGCAGCAGGAAATCCCAGGGTTGCACCAGCTCCAATCATGGGACCGGTGGTCAGCCCGAGGAACGTTGGGCTCCATGCCGTAGCTGCCAGCGCCGCCGCGGCCGGAACCGCCGCGGTCGAAGCGCCGATGGTCAGCGCCCGCGGCAGACTGTGTGTTTTTTCAGGCGCCGGGGCGTTACCACCCGGCATAAAGGCCGCGGCAACCGGCGGGACGACATTCGCCGCAGCGTTGTTGCCGCCAGCCGGGGCATTGGGTTGTGCAGGTTGGTTAGGCTGCGCCGGACGACGCTGCAAAATCTGATTGATCGCTGTGCGAACGGCATTCACGCGCTGCTGGGGCGCCAAAGCGTTGAAGGTGGGCTGCTGGATCACCGCTTCGAGATCAGCCACCTCCTGCGGGGTCAGCTGCTGCTTGAGGAGCCTGCCCTCTCTCCCGCATAGGCGGGACATCGCCATGCCCAATGCGGCTGTGTTTTTTTGTTTGAGCATTCCCACTAGTGTAGCAGATTTGAGGCTTTTCGGCAATGCTTTTCTCTGCCCTACGCCGTCATGCAGCAACCCCCTGTCTGCGCACTGCCCAGAGGGCCGCGCCTTGTACGCCCATTGTAAGGATTAAAATGGCTAGGGTTAGGGCTCCACGAGTATCAGCGACAGAGCGAATATCCATTGTCAGCGACGACCCGTCGCTCCAAGAAACAGCGGGGAGCAGCGGGGGGAATCCTGCGGGAGATGTCCGCGGCTTTCTCGCCTTGGTCTTTTTCGACTTCAGCCCTTTTATAAGCGACAAAACCGGCGTTGATTCGCAGCGATTTTCTGTGCCCGGCGTCGGCGTGGACGTGACGCACTCCGGAGTCCAGCTCTGCCCGCGCTTGAGATGTGCGTAGTTTGCATGATCGGAGACGCTCCCATCGGGCCGAAGGAGCCAGATGTCATCGCCGCTATCGTTCAGCGTCAGATGTGTCTGATCTTTCCGCAACAGCAAGGGCTCTTTCGCCGACAAAATCGTCCCCAGCGGAATCACCCACGGCCGGCTGCCTCCGCCGCGCACATCGTCGACCGTCCATCCGCCAAGGCTCACCACCCCGCTGCCTGTCGTCATGAGTTCGATCCACTCGGTCTCGCCTAACGGTGGCGACGGCAGAATTTCACCGATAGTGACAGGCTGTTCGACGGGTTGATACACGTCGTACCGGCCGCTCCAGACCGGGGTTGCGACCGTGCCGCACGACGGCTGCACGCCGGACGCAACCGCGTAGGCGCGGATGACTGCCGGCGCATTGATGAGCAGATCACCATCGGACAATTGGTACGCTCCCGAATTCACCGAGACGAATAAGGCAGCATTGATGTCGGTGCGCAGCCGGAGCAGCGTTCCCGATGCGACAATGCCGGGCGGCGGATCGGCGGCGACGGCGAAGCCATCGCTGACGATCGTCTGCAGAACATCGTTTGTTTTCCGGCTCTGGAGAATATCGCCGCGCGTGAACGTGGACCAGATGCCGACGGCATCTCTGCGCGCGTCCTCCTCAACCGCGCGGTAGTCGTCCATGCGCGCGAAAGGAAATGCAGTGAGCACGCTCACAAGACCGCGCCGCAGGAGGAGACGTCCGATATCGTCGCGCGTTTCCGCGTCTTCGACGTACGCGAGGAAGCGTCCGTATTGGTCGTTGCGCTGGCGGTCGAACAGCAAATGGAGCGGACGATCGGCGAGGAGAAACTCCAACGCAGCGGCCGCTTCCGCGCTCCCCGGCTCGCGGTTCTCGGGTGCATCAATACCGAGAAGCCGGACGCGAAACACATCGGGCAACATCGCATCCGCAAGGGCTCCGCGATCATCGAGCGTGCGCACGTCGATGGTGTCACCATCGATCACGGCGAGGACTTCGGCGCGAACAACCTCCGGCCGATCCGCGGAGGCACGGACGATCTTGCCCTCACCTGTGTGGTCCCACGACAGCGCGGAAAGTGCGTTGCCATCGGTATCCACGAGCACAACCGTCCCGCCGTCGCTTGGCAATCGAAGAGCGAATTCATCCCCATGCAGAGCCATGACTTCCAGTCTGGCAAGGGCGGCGTCCGCGGGGAGAGCCACCCGATTTTCCCTTCCCGAAGGGCTCCGGATGATCAGCGACATGCCCCGCAACAACGCCGGGCGTCCGCCGATGTTTGTAATCTCGATCCATTCGCCGCCATCGTCCTCACCCGCGGGATTCGGAAGCGCCGCCGTGATAGCGAGCGACGCGCGGCCGCTCACTGCGAGCGGATCGCGGAAACGGTTCCTATCGCCCGGCGTCGGATAGGGAGTCTGAAGCCACGTGCCGTCGTCCTCGCGGCGCGCAAGAACGTGCTCCTCCTCGATGTCCTCATACGTCAGTACATCGACCAGTCCTCCCGACTGCCCGCGAAGCGACGGCGCGAAGAGGCGCGCACTATCGCCGTCGTCGTTCAGGGCAATGCTCGTGAGCTTCCGGGGGAGCAGCAGCCGGCCCCCATCGCCGATGCGCTGCGCGTCGAGAGCGAATGCGGCACTGCCGCCGTCGCCGTCGTCGATGCTCCATCTGCAGAGAATCCGCTCCATGCCGCTATGGTTTACAAGCTCGATCCACTCATCGCCCATGGGCGAGAGTTCGCTCAACAACACGCCAGTGAATGCTGTTGGAATACATCTCTGTGCAATTTCTTCCTCGGTCTGCGAGATCACCTCCACCGGCAGATCGCGCGTCGTTAGATTGCCGCATGCATCCGTGACTGCGAGGCGGATTGCGGAGGCGCCCTCCGTCCGCACCGTCCGGACGGGCGGGTTGCAACTCTCGCTCTTCCATCCGTCGGGATACTCCCAGCGACATACAGCTCCCTGGAGCGACCCTTCGCGGGCGACGGCCTGCACGTTGATCGTGATCTTGCCGATGCCCCGCGGAGAGCCGGATTGGATGACGATGTCGGGGACGACGGAGCGACAGGAGACCGACGAAGCCGAAGAGACTGAAGAGACCGAGGAACTGCTTGTTCCGTCATCCTTGGTTTCCTCGGTTACGTCGGTCACCTCGGTCTCCTCAAGAAGCCCCGGGCTTCCCATCACCTGCGCGCCGGCATCGAATCCCCTGCTCTCGGTCGCCGTCCGCCAGTTCGCCGCGTCCGTCCCGGACGCGCGAGGATCAATGCGCTCCATGCTCGCGCGGCCGGTTCCGCCACTCGGGTTCGCACCGGCAAGCGGGCTTCCCGCTCCGTCATCGACGATGTCTGCGACGGCTCCCGAGGCATCGCGCAACCGAAGAAGGAGCTTGGTATTCGGGAGCGTCAGGTCGGGACTGATAAGGAATGGATCGACGTCCAGGCGCGACGCCTCGCGCGTCATGCGGCTGATCACCGCTTCGCTGCCAGCGGGGATCGACGCGCCAACGGTTAATCGTGCGATCGTTACTTCCTGCCCCGCACCGTTGACCGACGTCAACGTCCAACCGCCTACCGCACATCGCTCTACACCTCCTGTACTCACCATACCCTCCTGACCCTCAATACACCCTATCCCCACCCACTCGTCACTGCTGCTGACATCGCTGCCGGCCCAGAGGACCTCGGTGATGACGGCACGCACGTCGGGCGGAGAAGGCTCGGCACGAACGATCGCGACAGATGCCGTGCATGCAAGCGCAAGGAATGTGCACCAGCGATAGGCCATGCCCTCATTTCATCAAGATCTGATGAGCGCGCGTCGACAGGAGGAGGAACCGAACGTTTCCGTCATCGTTTTTTGGCTCCATTCCAGGCCGCAGCACGTTCCATCGCCATGCAGAACAGCACTGCCGGAAACACGCAAGGCGATTCCTGCGCTTGTATGCGTGAGAATGGCTTACAGAAGGGCTCCGCAAAATCCTCGCCTTGCGCGGAATCGTTGGGTATAGTGGGCACGATCCGCTACGACGCATCCGCATGATGCACTCCCTCATCTGCCTCCTCCGGCTCGCTTTGGGCCTCCGCATTCCTGCCTTCGCCGTCGCACGGCAGCAGGAGTGCGCACGCCGTGAGCGAGGGAGCGGATCTTCATCCGCCTTCCCCTCTTCCCCATGCCTTTCGATTACTTCGTCATCTTCCTCGCACTCCTCGCCGGTCTCCTCCTAGGTCTCCTCGCGGGGTTTTTCTGGTTCAGCAAGGGTAAGGGCATCAGCCGAGCGCTGCAGGCCGAAATTGATGGAAAGGAGCAGGAGCTCCAGCAGCTTGCCGTGCAGCTCTCACAGAAACGCAGCGAGATCAAAGCCGCCGAGGTCGAAGCAAAGAGTACCGCCAAGGAAATCATCGCCGAAGCGAAGCTGCAGGCGAACGAGCTGGAGTCGAAGCAGCAGAAAGAGCAGGCGCGCCTGGAGGAAAAGGAGAAGGGACTGGACGAAAAAGTGAAGGAGGTCGAGCGACAGCGCACGGCGTTGCAGCGTGAACAGCAGGACATCACGGAGTTGAAATTGGAACTGAAAGACGCCCAGCAGCAGCACCGATCCGCCTTGGAGAAAGTCGCCAAACTCTCGGCCGAGGACGCGAAGACCGAACTCAAGCACGAGCTCACAGAGGAGTTCTCCGGCTTCTTCGCGCAGGAAGTGAAGCTCCTGAAGGAAAAAGCCAAGGAGGATTACGAAGAGGAGGCGAAGAACCTGCTCGCCCAGGCGATGCAGCGTTACGCGTCCGAGGTCGCCACGGAATCGACCGCGACGATCGTGCAGCTGCCGTCCGACGACGTGAAGGGGAAGATCATCGGCAAGGAAGGTCGCAACATCAACGCGTTTGAAATGGCCACCGGCGTCGACGTCATCATCGACGACACCCCCGGCGTCATCGTCCTCTCCGGCTACGACTTGGCGCGGCGCTACGTCGCCAAGCTCGCGATGGAGAAGCTCGTCCAGGACGGCCGCATCCAGCCCGCACGCATCGAGGAGATCGTCGCGAAGATGAAGGAACAGGTGGGCAAGATGATGCTGGAATTCGGCAAGCGCGCCACGGAAGAATTAGGCATCGCCGGCTATTCGCAGGATCTGCTCAAGATCATCGGGAGGCTGCGCTTCCGTACGAGCTACGGCCAGAACGTCCTGAAACACTCGGTGGAGATGGCGAACCTGGGCCGCATGATCGCCGCCGAAATCGGTGCCGACGAATCGGTGGTCGTCGAGGGCTGTTTGCTCCATGACGTCGGCAAAGCGCTCGACCACGAGGTGCAGGGCACGCACGTCGAGATCGGGGTGGAAATCTGCAAGCGCTACAAGATCCGTCCCGAGGTGATCCACTGCGTCGCGGCGCACCACGAGGACATCCCGATGCAATCGGCGGAAGCCTTCGTCGTCGCCGCGGCGGACGCGATCTCCGGCGCGCGCCCGGGTGCCCGACGCGAATCCATCGAGGAGTATTTCCGCCGCCTGAAGGAACTGGAGGAGGTCGCCAAGGCGTTCCCCGGTGTCCAGCGGGCGTTTGCCATCTCGGCCGGCCGCGAGGTCCGCGTCTACGTCGACACGGCGCAGGTCGACGACTTGAAGCAGCAGCAACTCGCCAAGGACATCGCCCAGCGCATCGAAAAAGAGCTGACGTACCCGGGCGTGATCAAGGTCAACGTGATCCGCGAACGGCGCGTAGAGGAAATGGCGAAGTAAGCAGCATGTCATGGTGAGGGGCCACGGTCACAAACCGTGGCCGTCCCGAATCCATACATGCCGCTACGAACAGAGAAGCAATTTCCTTCCTCTGCGTTCGACCAGTCTGTCCCGAGTGAGTTTCTCGACGATCGTATTCAACCAAGAACGATGCTTCTCTTTTTCCCAGTCGATGCAGACCTCCCGGCCGATCCGCTCGAGCGTGAGCGGCGTTTTCGCGTCCCGCAGCAACTCGACGATGCGTCCGCGGACGATGCGGTTGGGGGTGAAGCGGCCGCCGATGACGCGGCCGGGCTCGGTGCGCGATGAGCGATGAGCGGAAGGCGGTACTTTTCCCCACTGGCCACTGACCGCTGACCGCTTATAGCTGCGCTCCGTGGTTTTCATAAGACCGCGAGCAGTGAGCGGGCAGATCTCCCACTTGGGATTCCTCTTCGTCTGGACGAGAGAACCGAAGTCCATCAGAGCGGCGTGCCATTCTCTCGGATTGCCAGCGACTTTGAGAATCTCCCCCGCCAACTCCAATAGGAATACATCATCCCTCTCCCACGTCCCATCCGTCTTCTCCGGTCCGACGAACGTGCGATGCAGAATGCGCCGGATGTTCGTGTCGATGCAGGGCGTGGGAATATTGAACGCGAAGTTCCGAAGCGCCGCCGCGGTGTAGCGGCCGATGCCGGGGATGGAGAGGAGGACGGACATCGAAGAGGGAAATCGGCAGTCATTATCTCTCTCACCCATTGAACCCTCTCCCCTCTCTACCCCCCCTCCCCCCAGGGGGGAGGGGGGAAGGGGGGTGAGGGCACGTGCCGCATCCCGCAACCGCAGTGCCCTGCTGTTGTATCCCATGCCGCGCCACGCCAGGATGACGTCGCGGTTCGACGCATTACTAAGGGCTTCCAATGAAGGAAATCTCTGAACAAATTCTTTATACTTCACGATCACTCGCGGTACCTGTGTCTGCTGGAGCATGACTTCCGATACGAGCACTTTGTACGCCCGCACATCCGGGTCGCTGTCCATCAGATCGCGCCACGGCAAGACGCGCTTGTGACGCCCATACCATTCCCAGATGGCCTCCACAAAACCGGCAATACGTTCGTCATGTCGCATGCTCCCAGTATATCCTTGGTCTCTTCCACGATAACGATGTCTCTTCTCTTTACGATCCTCTGGCGTTCACTCAAGGACCGCCCGCGGTATCTGATCGCGTTCATTCCGACGATGCTTGGACTCTCGGCATTGTGGATCGCCGAACCGCTGTACGGACGATACGCGATCGACCGGATGCTGGCCGGCATGGAACAAGGTCACGTTCCGTTTCTGCGCATCATGGCCGGGTGGGTCGGCGTCTACCTGCTCATCAACCTTTTTCAGGCGGCGATGCACTACCTGCGATGGGCTATCGGCCACGACATCCTCGCCCGCACCCGTGAACACTACTACGCGCGCGCCCTCCTTCTCGACATCCATCATCACGTGAAATCCCGCGGCGGCGCGCTCATGAAAACCATCGACAATGCCGCGGACAGCGCGGTAGACCTCGTACGGTCGCTCTTTTTGGAATTGCCCGTGAGCATCATCACATCCCTCGCATTCATGGCCTTGAGTTTCGCCATCGCGTGGCAACTCGCCCTTGTCATCGCCATCGTCGTCCCCCTCTACGCCATCATCGCCGCCGGTTACATCCGCGTCACCCGGCGGGATATGGAACTGTCGAATGCGCTGTGGGTCGAATCGATGGCGCGCGCGTACGACGCCGTGACGAACATCTTCACCGTGAAATCCTCCGGAGCCGAAGAGCGGGAGCTCGACGCCATGCGCGAAACCCACAGCAGGGGCATCCGCCACCTGCGGCGGGCGAACATCGCCGGCGCGTTGTTCGAAGGCATCGGGTACTTCATGCTCGTGCGCATCCTCATCGTCGGCGTCGGCATCTACCTGTTCATCCACGACCGCATGACGCTGGGGTCCCTGTTCTTCTTCCAATTTTCGTTCTTCCGCATCATGGTCCCCTTGGAAATGATCGGAAAATTCCTGCCGCAGTTGAATGAGAAAATCGACCGCGTCCGAAGGGGCGAAACGCTGCTCGCCGAGCCCATTGTCGTCCAGAGCGATGCGCACGCCAAAACCCTTCCGTCCTTCCGCGGCGAGATCGTGCTCAATGACGTCACGTTTTCCTACGGCGATGTCGACGCATTGCACCACATTCACCTGCACGTCCGCGCCGGCGAGCACATCGCGCTCGTGGGACATTCGGGTGCCGGGAAATCGACGGTGGCGATGCTCCTGAACCGTTTTTACGATCCGACGTCGGGAACGATTCTCATCGACGGAATCGATCTGCGCGCTTTGGACGTGCAATGGTGGCGGCGCCAAATCGGGCTCGTGCTGCAGGAAAACATCACGTTCAACGACTCGATCCTGGAGAACATCCGCTACAGCAGAACGGATGCCACGGACGAAAACGTCATCGAGGCCGCCAAGCGCGCCTCGGCCCACGATTTCATCTCGGCGTTCCCCCAAAAATACGAAACGTTCGTCGGTGAGCGCGGTGTGCGGCTCTCGGGAGGAGAGCGCCAGCGCGTCGCCATCGCGCGGGCCATCCTCAAAAATCCCCGCATCGTCGTTCTGGACGAGGCGACTAGCGCCCTCGATTCGACCACCGAACGCGCGGTCCAGGAGGGCATCAAGGAACTCATCGCCGGACGTACGGCGTTCATCATCGCCCATCGGCTCTCGACGGTCCGCTCCGTCCATCGCATCGCCGTTCTCGACAAAGGCCGTCTTATCGCCTGCGCGCCCCACGAAGAACTGATGAAAACATGCGACATCTATAAGGAGATGGTTGAACTGCAGAGTCATGGTATGTTGGCTGAGTGAAACGTATCGTCCTGATCCAAGGCTCCCTGCGGAAGCACTCGCGCACCGCGGTCGTCGTGCGGGAAGCCGCGGCGGCGCTGAAAAAGAAGAAGGTTCCGCACGCGGTCATCGACCTGCGCGACCTGAAGCTTGAATTCTGCGACGGGCGCGATCTGGAGGAGTACGGCAAAGATCTGCGGGCGGCGCACGCGGCGATCGCCAAGGCCGACGCGATCATCGTCGGCATGCCGGTGTACTGCTACTCGGTATCCGGTCCGCTGAAGAATTTCTTCGATATCGTCAGCGACGCTTTCGAGGGGAAGCCCGTCGGCATCCTCTGCAATTCCGGCGGCATCCGCTCGTCCATGGCATCGTCGCACCTGATGACGATCCTCGCCTTCGAGTGCCACTGCTCCACCGTCCAGCCCGCCGTGCACACGTGGAGCGAGGATTTCGCCAATGGCGTGCTGACGAACGACGACGTGCGCAAGCGCCTCGACGCCATGATCAAAGCGCTGCTGCATGCTGTGCGATGACATCAAAAAGAACCGGAGGCGTTCAGCCTCCGGTCCGCCCGCTCACTTTTGAGCGAGCAGATTGTCCAGCCGTTCCTTGGCCTGTTTGAATTCCGCACGCTTCGCCGCATCTTCCTCGCGCGATGGCGTGCCCGCAAAGCGAATGCTATCGACGAGGAAATGGAGCTCGGAATAGGCGTGGAAGATGTCGCCCATCCGTTTCCACGCGGGCTCCTCTTTCCACAGGTCCTGTGCTGCGCGCTCCGACCGTGTTCCGCGCTTCTGCATCTCCGCATGGACCAGATCCCGCTGAATGTCGAAATGCAACGCGTGCCACGGTTCCTGCGGTTCTCTCCATGAACTCTGCGCGGCTTCGGCCAGTTTGCCGCGTCTGTACTGGAAGACTTCGCGCCGTCCGGCGGGAAGGATGTCGCGGCCGAAGTGCAGAGCCGTGTATGTCACACGGTCACCGGCATCCGCCCGTTCTTTCACGACGTCACTCTGAAACTGCATCCATGCATCCGAGCGTTCCTTCCACGCCAGGAACTTGGCGTACATCCCGATGGCCAGCGCGATCGCCAGCAGAACCGTCACAGACACGATACCCCGACGCATAACCGAATCCTCCGTTGCCCCCTCCTTCACTCACCGTAAGCCAAGGATGGGCAGGGCGTCTGCAGTGGTCGATCCACTACAGAGGGCTGCCCACATCGTCCGTTTGGGAAAGAACTCAAAGTATTATAGGAATATATTTGAATAAATCAAGCAAATAGAGCCCGTAACGCGGGGAGTAACTTGGTATTGACGTCTCCGAGGGGTATTCCCTACACTCTTCCGGCTTTACGGGGCTAGACCCCGCAACTCCCCTGTAGCTTTTCTTCTCCCCTTCCCTATGGCAGACGCCAAGAAATTCGTTCGCAGCAAGACCCACGTCAACGTGGGCACCATCGGTCACGTCGACCATGGCAAGACCACGCTGACCGCAGCGCTCTCCGTCAACTTCTCTCCGGAAGGCGAGAAGAAGAGCTATGACATGATCGACAATGCGCCCGAAGAGAAGGCTCGCGGCATCACGATCAACACCGCGCACGTCGAGTACGAGTCCGAGAAGCGCCACTACGCGCACGTCGACTGTCCGGGCCACGCCGACTACGTGAAGAACATGATCACGGGTGCGGCGCAGATGGACGGCGCGATCCTCGTTGTCTCGGCCGCCGACGGTCCGATGCCCCAGACCCGCGAGCACATCCTGCTCGCCCGCCAGGTGAACGTCCCATACATCGTCGTCTTCCTGAACAAGATCGACATGGTGAAAGATCCCGAGCTCGTCGAACTCGTCGAGACGGAAGTCCGCGAGCTCCTCACGAAGTACGGCTTCCCCGGCGACAAGACGCCGATCATCCGCGGCAGCGCCCTCAAGGCCGTCGAAGGCGACGCCGAAAACGTCGGCAAGCTCAAGGAGCTCCTCAAGGCTCTCGATGAGCACATCCCCGAACCCAAGCGCGAAGTCGACAAGCCGTTCCTGATGTCGGTCGAAGACGTCTTCTCCATCAAGGGCCGCGGCACGGTCGCCACGGGACGCATCGAACAGGGCAAGGTGAAGGTGAACGAGGAAGTCGAAGTCGTCGGCATCCGCGAGACCCGCAAGACGGTCGTCACGGGCGTCGAGATGTTCCACAAGCTCCTCGACGAGGGCATCGCCGGCGACAACGTCGGTCTGCTCCTCCGCGGCATCGAGCGCGAGGACATCGAGCGCGGTCAGGTTCTGGCCAAGCCCGGTTCCATCACGCCCCACACGGAATTCGAGGCCGAGGTGTACGTCCTAACAAAGGAGGAAGGCGGCCGCCACACGCCGTTCTTCAAGGGATACAAGCCGCAATTCTACTTCCGCACGACGGACGTGACGGGCGAAGTGCTCCTTCCCGACAACGTGGAAATGGTCATGCCGGGCGACAACATCAAGATTTCCGTGAAGCTGGGCTCGGCCATCGCTCTGGACAGCGGCACGCGCTTCGCCATCCGCGAGGGTGGCAGGACCGTCGGCTCGGGCGTGGTGACGAAGATCAGCAAGTAAACTTGCCTTTCTGCCTCCCGTAGGGCATAACGTTCGCCCTGCGGGAGGTTCCCGCTCCTTCCCTCCTCAATGCCCACCAAGAAGTCCCCAGCGGCCAAGGCACCGAAGAAGGCGAAGACCTCGAATGAGGCCGCACCGAAGAAGAAAACCGCAGCCAAACCGGAGGGTAAAACCGCAAAGGCCGAGGAGAAGAAGGAACCCGCGGCGAAGAAGGAGACCGCCCACCGACCGGCGGGTATTTCGGGGTTGCGCATCCGCTTGAGCGCCTTCGATCACCGCGTGCTCGACGAGGCCGCCGCGAAGATCATCGACACAGCGGAACGGTCGGGAGCCGTCATCCACGGCCCGATCCCCCTCCCCACGCAGATCCGCAAGTTCACCGTGAACAAGTCGACCTTCGTCCACAAGAACGCGCGGGACCAGTACGAAATGCGCACGCACCGCCGCCTCATCGATTTGACCGAAACGACGTTCAAAACGGTCGAATCCCTCCAGTCCTTGAGCCTCCCAAGCGGCGTGGACATTGAAATCAAGATGAAATAGCGGTAGAACGGGATTTGTTCCGGCTACGATCTTTCCTCATACCCGAAAGGAGCTTTTGTGCTCAAGAAAATACTGCTTGGGATTCGCAAAGGAACTATTGTGTTCAAGAACGCAATTGTTGCGATCGCCATTGGTATTGCGTGGGTCATCAGCATCGTCGTGATGATCATCATTTTGCCTCCGTGCTTCGTCTGGGTGCAGTACAAACTGTACGTCGAAGATAAGCGGAAACGCATGCGCATCAATGCGGAACGCAAAGCCGCGCTTGTCGCTCCGAAAGGAGTACAGAACGCATGAGCAACGCTGGAACACACCCTGTACCCTCCGCGGTACAGGGCTTTCTCTATTTCCACCCCTTCACCTTCACAGCCGCCTCCGCGGCGGCGGCTTCGGCGCGCTGCTTGCTGTTGCCCGTGCCCTCGGCGATTTTCTCCTCGCCGATGAACACCGCGCAGGTGAAGACTTTGTCATGATCGGGGCCGATCGCGGACACCGTATCGTAGTGCGGCGTGACGCCCGTCTTCTCCTGGGCGAGTTCTTGGAAGACGCTCTTGAAATCGCGGTCTTTGCCCTTGGCCAAAAGCTCCGTCAGCCGCTGCAGGATGAACCGGTCGCAGAAATCCCGCGCCGTGTCGAACCCGCGGTCGAGGAACATGGCTCCGATGATCGCCTCCAGGCCGTTGGCGAGCGTCGAGGATCGCTCGCGTCCGCCGCTTGCCTCCTCCCCGCGGCTCATGAAAAGGTAATCGCCCAGGCGGATCTGGCGCGCGACCTCGGCGAGATTTTCGCGCTGGACGAGTGCGGAGCGCCAGTTCGTCAGTTCGCCCTCCGGCTTGTCGCTCACGCGGAAGAGGTACTCGGTCGTCGCCAGTTCCAGCACGGCGTCGCCCAGGAATTCCAGACGCTCGTTGTGGCCGCGCGTCCGCGATTCCCGCACGGCGCTGCGATGGGTGAGCGCCTGCGCGAGCAGCTCCTTGTCCCGGAAGACAATGCCGATCTGCTTCTCGAGGATCGTGAACGACTGGGGCATGGTGTGAGTATAGATTATTTCTTCCCCTTCGCGATGGCGTTCAGCACGCCGTTGACGAATTTTCCCGCTTCATCGCTGCTGAACTCCTTGGCGATCTCGATGGCTTCGTTCATCACGACTGCGGGCGGAGCATCATTGCCATGGAGGAGCTCGTAAGCACCGATGAGCAGTACGGTCCGGGAAATGGGGTCCATGCGTTCCAGCGTCCATCCGGGCGCGTGCTGCTGGATGATCTCCTTCAGCCGCACTTCTTGCTCGAGAATGCCCGTCAGCGCCTGCTCGGCGAATCCGTCGTCCACCTCGCCGAGTTCTTCGATGTTCCTCTTCAAAACTACCAGCGGATCGATCGTCGCCCGTCGTTCCCGTTCAAACAATACCTGCATGACGGCAATGCGCGAGAGATGTCTGCGGCGGGCCATGGGAACGAGTGGAGTATTACGCCTTGATCCTCGTGATCTTCTCCACGGCTTTCTCGCCGCGCTTCTTGGGAGCGGCCGGACCAGCGTACGGCGAATTGGACAACGCGCGCAGGCGCCGCGATTCGGTCATCAGGTAGGTCGAGCGCTGGACGCGCGTTCTGCTCTTGGGTCGCCGCTTTTTTGGGGTAGGTCGCTTGGCCATTGGGAGGAGAGCGTAGGGAGAGAAATGGCAGCTGTAAAGGGATTCTTGCCGACGAACAGATCACAGACAGCAGATGACGGGTGGAGCAGTGTTGATTGCTGTCATCGGTTATCTGCCATCTTATCTTCGTTGTCCCGAAATCGCCGTCATGAACCGCAGAACGTAGAGGAAGAGATTGAAGATATCGAGATACAGGCTCAAGGCCAGCATGAACGGATCCATACCCATCCGGGCGGCCGCCTGCACGCGCTGGATGTCATAGGCCGTGAACAGGGCGAAAATCACGACGCCCGCGCCGGAGAGCAGCAGCTCAAAGGAGCCGACCCGCAGCATCGGAACGAAGAGTTGCAGGATGCCCAGGAGCAGCAGTCCGATGATGGCGAAGAAGAGGCCTTTGCCCATGCCGGACAAATCCCACGACGTCGCACGGGCGAAGACCGCCGCGGCCAGCGCCATGAACGTGGTCGACGCGATGGCGTTGAGAAGGATAGCCCCGCCATTCACATACCCCGCGAGAATCGCCATCAGGTACGGCGTGACCGTGAGTCCCGAGAGCAGCGGGAAGATGCCGAACAGCAGGTAATTGAGCGGGTACTGGCTCCTCCACCAATTCGCCGTGAAGATGATCGCCAGTTCGGCGATAACGCAGAAGATCAGAACGCCGGACGACAGCAGCATGCCTGCGAAACGCATCCCCACGATGATCCCGAGGGCAGTCAGACCCATGGCAAGGGCGAACAGGCCGTAGACTTTGGCTTCGCGGGCGGGGGTCAACGCGATCGGACGACTGGTGACGGAAGAGAAGGAGGGCATGGGAGAAGTATAGGGTGCAACGAATATCGAGCAAACGAAGAGCGGAGAAAAGGCATCCTCGACCTCTTCGCCAAAACCTGCTATACTACCGAGATTATGTCCTTGTTCCTGCGTCTTGCGCTTCTTGGCCTGCTCATCCTGCCGGAGCCCGCTGCGGCGTACATTCCGGTGCCAAACTGCCTCCTGCCCTTCCTGCCGTGCGGCGATGGGGGCGTCGAGGGATTGAATGCGTACTTCTGGAACACGGCTTTCCCGTTTTTGCGGGTCTCATTCGTCGGCATCGCCCTGCTCATGTTCGTGTACTACGGAATCCAGCTGATGCTGGCCCGCCAGCAGGAGAGCGTCCAGTCGGAAGCGAAGAGCGCCTACGAAATGGCGATCTTCGGCTGCGTGCTGGTGATGCTCGCCAGCATGATCGTCGAGACGTTCACGCCGGGCATCCCGGGCGCGTTCATTAAACCCGAACCGCTCATCACCGGGCTCACCGCGGTCATCTTCTACTTCAAGGCGGCGTTGACGGCCGTCGTCATCATGCGCATCACGATCCAGGGCGTCCGCCTCGTGCTGCTCGAGGGGCAAGCCGAGGGCGAGATGGAGAAGCAGAAGAAGCAGTTCTTCAACAGTCTCCTCGGCGTCGGCCTCGTCCTCCTGGCGAATGCCATCGTCGCGGCCGCGTATCCGGGAGCGCGTTCGGGCATCCTCGCAACCGAGATCGTCGGGTTCGCGAATTTCCTCCTGGTACTGGCCGGCGGCGCCGCGGTGCTGGCCTTCATCGCCGCGGGCGTCATGATGATCGTGTCGTTCGACGAGTCGCTCAAAGACCGCGCGAAGAAGACGATGTTCACCACCGTGCTCGCGATCGTCGTTATCCTGACGTCGTACGTCCTCGTGAATTACTTCCTCGCGCTCTGATGGAATTCCTGCAGCTGATCTTCGGCATCCCCACGGCTGCAGCGGCGCTGGACGTCAACTTGAGCCAGGTCGTATCCATCGTCAGCGGTCCGTTCCTCAACAACCTGCAGTGCTACGGCCCGGCCTGCGTCACCACACTCGCGCAGGGCATCCTGGAGGGCGTACAGCCGCTCATCGCGGTCATCGCGACGCTCATCCTCGTACGCGCGGGATTCGTCCTCGTGTACCGCGGCAGCGACGAAGAGCTGGCGAGCGCCAAACGGTCTGTGGCGTCGTCCATCACGGCGATCGTGCTGATCTTCCTCGCTCCGCGCCTCGTCGACATGTTCTACGGGGGATACCGCGTCGGCACCCCGGGCTCCGCGATCGAAGATCCCATCACGCACGCGGCGATCCTCTCGACGGAGCTGTACGGGTTCCTGCAATGGATCCTGGTGCTGCTCGCCGCGGGCGCGGTGACCGTCATCATCGTCAGCGGCCTGCGGGCGATCACCAGCTTCGGGAATGAAGAAGGTATGGCTCAACTCAAGCGCACCATCGCCGGCGTGATCGGCGGCATCGTCCTGCTCCTCTTCACCGAGGCGATCATCCTGGCCCTCGGACTCGGCGGCGGCAGACCGTCGCCCGGCCCCATCCTGGCACGCGCGGTCGACATCCTCAATTCGCTGCTCCTGCTCCTGACGCTCACGGCTGTCGCCGTGATCATCTATGCGGGCATCCGCATGATCCTGTCGGTCGGACAGGAAGAGACGTTCGGCGCGATGAAGAATCTCATCGTCCGGGCGCTCATCGGCCTGGCGATCGTGCTCATCAGCTTCGTCGCGATCAACTTCGTGCTGCTTGTCCTGGTGGGATAATGCAACGGAAGGTGTTCAGCCTCCCCACGCCTTCTCCTGATACTCGCTCACGCAGCGGTCTGTGTTGAAGTGCCCGATCAGTGCGATGGCACGCTTCATACGTTCGGTCCACTTGGTACGGTCCGGATTTTCGTACTGGGGAATGACCTCGAACTGGAGTTGGGTGTAGAGGTCTTCGGCATCGACGGCACGGTCCTCGTCGGGATTCATGTAGAGCGCCATGGGCCCGATGCGCCAGCCCGCCTCGCTGTCGCGCGCGTAGCCCTCGGCCCACCAACCGTCGAGCGTCGAGCAATTGACCGTGCCGTTGAGCGACGCCTTCATGCCCGACGTTCCCGACGCCTCCATGAGACGGATGGGCGTGTTGAGCCAGACGTCCGCGCCCGCCACGAGCAGCTGCGCCAGGTCGGGGTTGTAATTGTCGAGATACACGATGCGAGCGCAGTCCTTGAGTTCATGGGAGCGCTGCACCATCCTCTTGATCACCTCCTGCGAGAACGGGTCGTCCGGGTGGGCGTTGCCCGCGTGGAGGATCTGCACGCGCGGCGATTTGCCGGAGTGGCGGCAGACGTCGCGGAAGCGCTCCAGGTTCGTGTAGAGAAGCTCGGGGCGCTTGTACGGAACGACGCGGCGCGCGCTGGCGATGAGCAGAACGTCGGGGTCCAAGCGCATACCCGCATGGTCCATGACGTAGGCGCACAGGCGGCGCTTGGCGAGATCGTGCGCACGCCAGAGCGGTTCGTCGGGCAAATGCCGAAGCGCCTGCCCCAAGAGCGCTGGGTGGCTGCGCCACCCGGGGAGCGACGCGTCGAACAGCTCGCGCATTTCCGGCGAAGCCCAGCGCACGTGGTGGACGCCGTTTGTGATCGCGTCGATGTGGCTGCCCGGGAACATCCGACGGGATACCGCCCCGTGGATCTGCGACACGCCGCACGTGTAGCGGCCGAGCGACATCGCGAGCCGCGTCATGGACAGCGCGTCGTCGCCGGCGAGGGTGCGGATGTGCCACGGCAGATTGTCTCCGGCGACGCGCCACGCCAGATCGTAGGGGAACACGTCGTGGCCGGCGCGCACGGGCGTGTGGGTCGTGAACGCGCAGCTCGGCCGCACGGCATCATCCGCAAATCCCCGTTCGCGCAGCAGTTCGAGCGTGAGGAAGGCGGCATGCCCCTCGTTCATGTGGAACGTCCCGACATCGCCGTAGCCCAGAGCGCGCAGCATCCGCACGCCGCCGATGCCGAGCGCCAGTTCCTGCCGGATGCGCATCGCCTGATCCCCGCCATAGAGCCGCGCCGTGATGTCGCGGTCCTGCGGGGCATTCTCCGGAAGATCGGTGTCCAGGAAGTACACGGGGACGACGTGTCCGCCTTCGCCGCGCAGCTCCAAAAGCCACACGCCGATGCGCACGGGATGCCGGTCGATGTCGACGGTGACCGTCTGGGGCAGCCTGCGGAGGAAGTGTTCCGGATTCCACGAGACGTTCTCGTACTCCTGGCTGCCGTCGGGCTTGAGCCGCTGGCGCAGGTAGCCGTGACGCCACCGCACCGTCATGCCCACGGCAGCGACGCCCCGATCGGCGCAGGATTGCAGGATGTCCGCCGCGAGGATTCCGAGTCCGCCCGCGAACGTGGGCATCTCGCTGCGCAGGCCGATCTCCATCGTGAAGTAGGCGACGGAAAGGGGTGGAGGCATAGGTGTGGGTTTCGATGGTTATTATACCATATTATTCATATCGCAGCCATTCATCCATTTTCGTGCTGCTTTCAACATCTTCTTCGTCCTTCTTTGGTAGCAGCAGCTTCGCCACTTTCTTTGTCACCACACAAAGAAAGTAGCCAAAGAAAAGTCTCCGCCGTCTGAC
>VMFU01000006.1 GCA_007376205.1 Candidatus Peregrinibacteria bacterium Gr01-1014_25 | reverse complement strand
AGGAATTGGCGGCGGTGCACTTTCTTTGTCGTCCTTTCTTTGTTGCGGGGAGACAAAGAAAGGACGGGAAGATGTTGAAACTGCCAAGGCAGAACGTGGCGGGGCCACTGCCTCGTACGAAGATATTGAAGGAAAGGCAAAAATGAGTGAGGTGAAGAGTATTTGACAAAAAATAATAAAATGATAAATTACACTACTAACCTTCGCTTTGCCCCAGCGCTACACTACGCCCCATGATCGTCAGCCGATCGACCGCCACCACTGTCACCGTTGCCTTCCTCCTAGTCCTCACGGGATTGGGAGTTGCCGACGCGCTCACGCAGAAGCGCCTGGCATCGCTGATCACGAACGATGATGCGGCGGCGGATGTCGCCATGCCCGCGGGCGATGCGGCTCCGGATGCGGTTACCGGCGTTTCTCCCGCCAATGGCCCGGATGTCGCAGCGAGCCTGCAGGGCATTGCCGGTATCGCCGTGCGCGAGGGAAATACGGAATCGCTGCTGGCCCAGCTGCTGCCCAACGCCTCACTGCACACCATGCTCGTCGCCGATGGCGGCGACTACGCCGGCTCGGTCACGTGGATGGAAACCGCAGACGCAAAGGCCACGCTGTCTGCAGTGAAAGACGCACTCCTCCCCGCTTTCTCACCGCAGGTTTCCGGACTGCAGGACATCACCGACGGCGGCGACGGCGGCCCGGTCCGCAACATCGTGCGTTTCAGCGATCCCGCGTTGAGCGTGGACGCAGTCGTCCTCCTCCGCGTCCGCAACCGTCTGCTCGAAATCCACGTGGCTGCCGGCCATGAGGAGAAGATGGAGAAGGCAATCGAGGCGCTGTCGCAATAAGCCAGGGAACCAAAGACGCCGAAAATCCTTGGGATCCTTGGTTGCTTCGGTTGCCCAATTTCCTCATGTTCATCCCCTTTACATCCACACGGTCCGCCTCTACCCTCTCCGCTACCTATGGCCAAGCAAGTCAAGAAAGTCATCAAAGTGCGCGCACGCGGCGGGCAAGCCAATCCCGCGCCTCCGCTGGGACCCGCTCTCGGCCAGGCCGGCGTGGACATCCAGGGCTTCTGCACGCAATTCAACGCGAAGACCAAGGACCGTATGGGCAAGGAACTGCCGGTGCAGATCACCGTGTACGACGACCGGTCGTTCTCCTTCGTGGTGAAGCAACCGTCCGCGACGGCGTTGATTATGGAACGGGCCAAGATCGAGAAAGGATCGGGCGAGGCGAACCGCACCAAAGTCGGATCGATCAGTAAGGCGCAGCTCAAGGAGATCGCCACCATCAAGATGCCCGATTTGAATACGACCAACCTGGACGCGGCGATGCGGACGATCGCGGGAAGCGCCCGGAGCATGGGTATCACCGTTGAGTGAGTAAAAACCAAAAATACGGCAATGCAACGGGTTTCGCGTGCGGGAAACCCCGGGGACGGTAGGCTGGGCCTCCAGCGACTATGCTGGACGTCCTGATCAGCGGCGGTGGCATGTTCTCGTGGGCAGTGATGCTGCTCTGCGCCGTATTCGTCGGAGGGTCGCTCCTCTTCATCGCCGGACTGCAACATGGAGCGAAGGCCGATGACGTCGGACGCGCGCTCTTTGCGATGATCGCCCACACGGTCGGCGGCGTGTTCCTGACTCTGGGCGGCCTGCCCGCAGTTGCGGCGATGCTCTCGCAGGCTCCTCTCTCCCTCGGCGCATCGTTCGCGCTCCTCTTCCTCTTCTGCACGGGCGGCGTTCTGCTCCTGCGCTACGAGATCGTCCTGCGTTCTCTGCCACCCGCGGCGACCGCCGTCCCCGTCGCCCTTTCGCAGCTGCTCTGGCGCGTGGTCGGCTTGGCCGCCGTGCTCCTCGGTTTCCTGTCGCTCACATTGCAACTCCTCTTGGGCGTCGCCCCCGAACTGTCCAGCTGGGCGATGCATGTCACGGCGATGCTCTATGGCACGCTGCTCCTCTGGCTCGCCCGTTCCCCCGCCGAGCCGGCGCATACCGCTCTCTGGCGGATGGTGCACGTGAAGAAACGGAGGAAATAGGTGAGGCTTTCTGTTCTTGCTTTTCGCCATGTCCTGCGGCAGACTCCGCCCGCTTCGTGGGAGTCCGCAGAATTCTCCTAAGCAAGTCACGGATGCTTGCACCCTTCGATGCGGCTTTGAGCCGCCATCAGGGTAAACCACGTTCCCCCTCTTTCTATGGCGAAAGCCGCAGCAGACAAGAAGACGAAGACCTATACCCCGCCGCGCCCGAAAGGCGGCCATGGGAAGAAGTACCGCGAGAAGGCTGCTCTGATCGAGAAGCGCGCCTACCCCATCGCGGAAGCCGCGGCGCTGCTCACGCAGGTGAGCACCGCTACATTCGACGCGACCGCAGAGACGCACATCCGCATCAACGCCGACACGACGCAGGCGGACCAACTCGTCCGCACGACCGTCGACCTGCCCCACGGCACAGGCAAGAGCGTTCGCATCGCGGCGTTTGTCCCGGACGATCTCATCAACGACGCGAAGAAGGCGGGAGCACACCTGGCGGGCAATGACGATCTCATCGCCCAGATCGACGGCGGCACCATCGACTTCGACATCGCCGTCGCCGTTCCCTCGATGATGAAGAGCTTCGGCAAGGTGGCGAAGACACTGGGCCAGCGCGGCCTGATGCCCAGTCCCAAGGCGGGCACCGTCAGCGACAACATCGTGAAGACTATCGAAGCGCTCAAGAAGGGGCGCGTCGAATGCAAGATGGACAAGCAGGGCATCATCCACGTCCCGTTCGGCAAGATTTCCTTCGGAGCGGAGAAGCTCCAGCAGAACCTGGAGGCGCTCCTGCAGGCGATCAAGGAAGCCCAGCCAAGCGGCATCAAGGGCATCTACATTCTCTCCGTCACGGTCACGCCGACGATGGGTCCGGGGGTGAAAGTGCAAATCTGATAAAAAAGGGGGAAGTCATCCAATGACTTCCCCCTCCTTCAGAATGTCTCCCGGCTATCGCCCGTAGATCTTCAAGCCGGATTCATAGATACGGAGCAATTGCGCATCCATGCTCTTCTTGCGTTCTTCCCTGGCCAGAAGAAGCCGGAGGCTTTTCTTCAGCAGCTGGCCGCTCACGTACGCAAGCGGGAATCCCACAGCGAACATGGCAACCGCAGCCCATGGAGTTGATCCCGTCCATACAAGAATGCCAAAAAAAGCAACCTGTAAGGATCCGAGCATGAGAATGAACGATGCCAAAAATATTCGCCACGCTCGGCGTTCTTCCACGAGCACGGTGTGCCATGCTTCGATCTCGGCAACCTGATTCTCGGGGAGCCCCAAACGACGGGGCCATTTGAGATAGCGGGACGTGCGAACCACAATGGCCTCCCTTCTGAAGGATCATCGGCAGACCGCCTGCCGAATATGCGACCATTCAACCACGGAAGCGAGGCGGTAGCCAGTAGGCCGTGTCAGCCAGAGAAGCACGGGCCACCATATTTGACAAATTTTAGCAAATAGGCATAATGCCCGTTATGCACCCGGACCTGGACACGCGCTTCGAAGAATTCACCGACGAGTACGAGGAGGCATACAACGCGGACGGACGGCCACCGCATTCCGTCATCGGCGTTCTGCTTCATGCGGCGCTCACGCCGGAGGATCGTCACGATGACGAGGACCGGTGTTTCGCAAAAAAGCATCCCAAACTGCTCACGTTCATGCGCGCATCGCTTGAGCGCAACGATCCCCTCAACTGGTTCTGCGGACGCGGGTTTCAGGAGCTCCAAGTGCTCGACGGCATGGAACGCCTGGTTCCGATTCTTGGAACGCTCGAAGATCAGGAGTTCGCCCTGCGGCAACTCTTCGGCGGGCATGTGAACCCGGCCAACGTGCACATTGTTCCGCCTACGCCGCCGCAGGCGGGACACCCCTAGCCCGTCATCACCCGCGCATACTCTGCACGGATGAGTGCGCCGAGTTCCGGAGCGCCTTCGGTTTCCAAATGCCGCGCCATCCATTCCTGCGGCGTGCAGCGCCATTTTTCATAGGCCGATCGCTGGTCGTCCGCGGGGAGATTCGTCCACCAGAACGCAAATTGTTCGAGCGTCATCTCTTCGGACGGCTTCTTCGTCCACGCACCGTGCGCCGTCTCAAAATCGCGGTAGTACTGATAGAACGCCCCGACGGCGCGCGGCAGGAGCAGAATGCGCGGCTCTTCCCCCTCCTGCGCCGGCATATCCTGACGCGTCTCCATGTTCCGATGATAGCACAACATGACCCCTCTCCCCCGCTTAAGGTGGTAGGGGTAAGGGGCAGGGGAAAACACGCCTACAGACATCAGACGGCAACGAGCAGCGCCCGCACGTCATCGAGCCGCTCTACCTGCATCAGCTTCATGCGCAAGTCCGCCGCGCCGGGAAAACCTTTGACGTAACTCGAGAGGTGCCGCCGCATCTCCAGCATGCCGCGCTTCTCCCCCTTCACATCCACGGCCAATGTGCAGTGCTCGAGAATGAAGGGGATTTTGTCGGTGAACGTCATGGTGGCAACCGTGTTTCGCTGCTCGCTGTCCGCTTGCCCCTCGAAGCCTTGGCGAAGTGGGGCTGCTCGCTGTCCGCTCGCATGACATCGCAGTGCCTCCGTGATATCCGCCATGAGCCACGGATTCCCCCATGTCCCCCGCCCCACCATCACTCCGTCGAGGTTGCCGATCTTCGCCACCGCGTCCGCTGCCGTGGCGATGTCGCCGTTGCCGATCACGGGAATGTTGGGCAGCGCGCGTTTGAGTTCGTAGATCGGCTCCCAGTCGGCGGCCCCCGTGAATTTGTCGCAGTACCGCCGTCCGTGGACCGCCAGCGCGTCGGCCCCGGCCTCGACGAGCTTCGTGCAGAACGCGATCAGCCCGTCCTTCGTGTTCCACCCCAGGCGCGTCTTCACACTCACGGGGATCGACACCGCTTTCTTCGTCGCGTGCACGAGCTCGGCGGCGAGATCGGCGTCCTTCAGGAGCGCCGCGCCGTGGCAGGACGAGACGACCTTGGCCGCGGGGCAACCCATGTTGATGTCGATGCCGTCCGCGCCGAGCTGCTCGATCACCTTGGCCGCCGAGAGGAAATGCCCGGGGTCGTCGCCGAAAATTTGCACGATGAACGGCCGCTCGACGGCCGGATCGAACGCGAGCATCGACAGCGTCTTGCGCGCGCCGAAGTGGATCGCATCGGTGCTCAAGAACTCGGAGTACACGATCGTCTCCGGCGCGAGCCGCTTGATGAACCGCCGGTACGACGCATCGGTCACCCCCGCCATCGGCGCGAGGGCGACGACGGGCTTGGGAGCCGATGACCAGGAGAATGACGCCATAACCACATCACAATATAGCCTTTTCTCAACCGAAAGCACGTCGCGCATACGGGGGCTTTCGACGACAATAGCTCTCCGTGAAGCGATCCACAGCTATTCTCAACGCCCTCCCCTTCCTCCTCGTCCCCCTCCCCGCGGCGGCGCAGTTCGCGTTGATCACGGGAGGCATTCCGGGTTGCGACTTCAAGACGGGCATGCACACGGCAGAGTGCGTCCCTATGTTCATCGCGCACCTCGTGGAGCTGCTGTTCAGCCTCTTGGGACTCTTCTTCCTCGTGAACGTCATGTACGCCGGCTATGAGATCGCCATCGGCGCGGCGACGGGCAGCGGGCGGGAGAGCGGCATGCGCCGCCTGCAATGGGCGATCATCGGCTTTGTCGTCAGCGTCTGCGCCTTCCTCATCATTG
This sequence comes from Candidatus Peregrinibacteria bacterium Gr01-1014_25, assembly GCA_007376205.1. Taxonomy (GTDB): domain Bacteria; phylum Patescibacteriota; class Gracilibacteria; order Peribacterales; family Peribacteraceae; genus VMFU01. The sequence goes on along the minus strand of VMFU01000006.1, from coordinate 54,986 downwards.
ACCTCGCCGCTACCGTTCTCGTCGGATGACCCCGAAGCAACGCCCTCCAGCATCGGCCTTCACCTCCTTCCGCATCATCGGCAAGCGCGCGCAGGACATTCTCCAACGCGCGCGCCAGGGGGAGCCAAGGACGCCGTCCGGACGCCGTCCGGCGCGCGCGGCCGAGCCCGTCGTCACGATCCGCCTGCCGTCCGCCACCGTTCTGCGGTCGACGCTCACGATTCTCGGCGTCGCGGTCGCCGTGTGGCTCGCGTACATGGTCCGCGACACGATCATGCTGCTGCTGCTCGGCTTCTTTCTCGCCGCTATCATCGACCCCGGCGTGCGCAGCCTGGAGCGCCGCGGCGTCCCGCGGGGTCTCGCCATCCTCGTACAGTACGCCGTCGCTCTCGTGCTTATCCTCTTCCTGCTCCTCTCGCTCACGCCGATCCTCGCGCAGCAGATCACCGGTATCGCCCAGATGGTCTCGGAGCGGCTCGACCGCTTCTTGGTGAATCCCCAAATTGCCATCCCGCTGCTGCCGCCCGATCTCAACATGCGCTTCACCGAGCTCGCGCGCGGCACGCTGCAGAACTTGTCCATCGAACACTTCGCCGACGTCCTCGCGCAGTGGGGCCAGAACCTGTCCAGCGTCGCGCAGGGATCGTTCGTCTTCGCAACGCGCGTCGCGGGTTCCGTCGTCGGCTTCATCGTCCAGACGATCGTGGTTCTCGTCCTGGCCTTCTTCATCCAGATTGAGAAGGAACGGGTGCGAGTCTGGCTGCGCGGATTTCTGCCGGAGGACCGGCGCGGCTACTTCGACGCCAAGATCGAGGCCGCCCTCGGCAAGATTGGCCAGTGGGCGCGCGGCCAGCTGATCCTGGGCCTCGTCGTCGGCCTGCTCGTCTTCGTCGCGCTCGCCATCCTGGGCATCCCCTACGCTCTGACGCTCGCGGTCCTCGCGGGCTTTACGGAATTCATCCCGTACATCGGCCCCTTCATCGCCGCCGTCCCCGCGGTGCTCATCGCCCTGACGGAGGGCGGCTTCCTGTGGGCGCTCGTCGTCATGGGCATCTACTACGTCATCCAATGGTGCGAGAATAACCTGCTCGTCCCGCTCATCATGAAGCGCGCGGTCGGCCTCTCCCCCATCGCCATCATGGTCGCCATGCTCGTCGGCATCAGCTTCCCGGGCGTCGTGCATCCCATCCTGGGCATCCTCCTCGCCATTCCTTTCACGACGATTGTCGCGCTGTTCCTGGAGGATCTGCGGCAGCGGTAAAAGGAAATACGATCGCAGCCTGAAGATATGCCGTCGCCTTTTGCCTGCCTCCGGCAAGGCCAAAACGTTGAACAAATATCGTGTTCATCATACGATGATCACACCATGGTTCGGGCACTGCTGTCACTCGCCTCCCCGCGCGCAACGTGGTAATGTGTCCGGATTTCGCTAGCACTTTCCCGACGAAATTCTTGCCGCGTTAGCACTCGGTAACATAGAGTGCTAAATCACCCCCCTCCCCCCTACGTACCTTTACGCACCTTACCTAACCTCCTCCCCATGCACCCTTTCGATCGTTTCACGCCGAACGCCAAGCTCTCGCTCCAGATCGCCGAACAGGAAGCGAAGACGATGCAGAGCCCCTACATCGGTACGGAGCACCTGCTCCTGGGCCTCTTGAGCATTCCCAAGTCCCTCGCCTTCTCCATCTTCACCGGCGCGGGCGTGACACTCGAGAACGTCCGCATCCTGCTCAAGACCAGCGACCATCAGGACGCGGAGGGCAAGCACGTGAAGCACGGTCTGTCGGTCTCCCTGCACAACGTCATCGAGCAGGCGGTCGTGACAGCCCACAAATTCCGTCACGCGAATGTCGGCACGGAACACCTTCTCTACGCTCTCGTCGCCACCGGCAAGAACGCCGCCACGAGCCTGCTCGAGGCGATGCAAGTGGAGCCGCAGGACCTCAAGACGCACATCGAGGAGATGTTCGGGCAGATCAGCCAGTTCCGCCAGCAGAACCGCAACGTCGAGCAATCGCTCGAGGCGTTCTTCCACGGTCTGCAGGGCGCCATCGCGGGCCTGCAGTCGCAGGGGGCAGCCGGCGCCGAGCCGGAAGGCCTTCGCCGCAAGCGGTCGGACAGCACGAGCAAAACGCCTGCGCTCGACTACTTCACGGATGACCTGATCGCCAAGGCGAAGCAGGGCAAGATCGACCCGATCGTCGGGCGCGACACCGAGATCGAGCGGCTCATCCACATCCTGAATCGCAAGACGAAGAATAACCCTGTGCTGATCGGTGAACCGGGCGTCGGCAAGACCGCCGTCGTCGAAGGTCTGGCGCATCGCATCGCACAGGGCAACGTCCCCGACGCGCTGCGCAACAAGCGCGTGCTGATTCTGAACCTGGGCGCCGTCGTCGCCGGCACGAAGTACCGCGGCGAGTTCGAGCAGCGCTTCGAGGACATCATCAAAGAGGCCACGCAATCGGAGAAGCAGATCATCCTCTTCATCGACGAAATCCATACGGTCGTCGGCGCGGGATCGGCCGAGGGATCGCTGGACGCCGCGAACATCCTGAAACCGGCATTGAGCCGCAGTGCCATCCAGGTCGTCGGCGCGACGACGATGGACGAATATCGAACCGTCGAGAAAGACCGCGCCCTCGAACGTCGCTTCCAGCCCATCATCGTCGAGGAGCCGTCCGCCGAGGACGCCCTCGCCATCCTCAAGGGGCTCAAGGGATCGTTCGAACAATTCCACCACGTCCACATCGAGGATGAGGCGCTTGAGGCGTCGGTGCAGTTGAGCAAGCGTTACATCACCGAGCGCTACCTGCCGGACAAAGCCATCGACGTGCTCGACGAGTCCGCCGCGGGCAAGAGCCTGCAACGCCAGTCGCAGCCGCCGGAGGTCCGCGAGCTCGAGGAGAAACTGGAGAAGGTCGCCGCGAAGCAGCAGCAGGCCGTCAAGGACCAGAAATACCACCAGGCGCTGCGCCTGAAGCAGGAACAGCAAGAACTCAAGGAGCGCCGCGACAGCATTGTCGCGGGCATCGACGGCGACAAGCGGACGCCGATCACCATCTCCGCGGACGACATCGCCGCGGTCGTCGGCCGCATGACGGGCGTTCCCGTCACCAAGCTGCTCAAGCCCGAGGCCAAGCGCCTCGCCGGCCTCGAGCAGATCCTCCGTCAGCACATCATCGGACAGGACGACGCGCTGACCAAGGTCGCGCGCGCCGTGCGCCGCAGCCGCGTCGGCATCGGCGATCAGCGCCGACCGATCGGCTCCTTCCTGTTCCTCGGCCCCACGGGCGTCGGCAAGACCGAGCTGGTCCGCACGCTCGCAAAGGAAGTCTTCAACCGCGAGGACGCGCTCATCAAGATCGACATGTCGGAATTCATGGAGCGCCACAACGTCTCGCGCCTCGTCGGAACGACAGCGGGCTACGTAGGCTACGAGGAGGGCGGCCAGCTGACCGAAGCGGTCCGCCGCAAGCCGTACTCCGTCGTGCTCTTCGACGAAATCGAGAAAGCCCACCCCGAGGTCTTCAACTTGCTCCTGCAGATCATGGAGGACGGCCAGCTCACGGACGGACAGGGCAACGTCGTCGACTTCCGCAACACGATCATCGTCATGACGAGCAACATCGGCGCAGCCAAACTCACGCAGCAGGCCGGCAAGATCGGCTTCAAGCTGGAAAGCGACGCGCACACCGAGGAGGAGGAATACGACCGCAAGCGTCAGGAAGTCCTCAAGGAACTCAAGGACAATATGCGACCGGAATTCCTGAACCGCATCGACCACATCATCGTCTTCAACGCCCTGACGCAGGATCACATCCGCAAGATCGTTCGCATTCACCTGGAGGACTTCGAGCGTCGCCTGAAGGACAAGGGTTTCACGCTCGCCATCGATCCCAAGGCGCTCGGCGTACTGGCGAAGAACGGCTTCGACCCCGAGTACGGCGCCCGTCCCGTCCGCCGCACTATCCAGACGATGGTGGAGGACGAAATCGCGGAGCTCATCCTCAAGGGCGTCTTCCGCGCCGGCGACGTCATCCGCGTCATCCGCAAGAGCAACGACACGCTGGACTTCGTCCCGGGCGCGAAGGAGAAGGTCAAAGCGGAGGTCGAGAAGCCCGAGACGGCGAACATGTCGTCCTGACCGTCATCGCGCTCGTGGAAAGGCGCTTCTCCGCAGAGCCGTTTTCTGCTACAATGATGAGATTTCTATGCCTATCCAGCCCGTCAAAATCCCGCAGAACGTCTACATCGAGGACCGCATCGTCGGATTCCTCACGCTGCGCCAGATCATCATCGTCGCGGTCGGCGGCGGCTTCAGCTACGTTCTGTGGTCGATGCTGGCGAAAACGTACGGCGGTTTGAGCATCCCTCTCACGGTGATGGTATGGATTCCGGGAGCGCTCTCGGCCGTCTTCGCCTTCGTCCGGATCAACGACATTTCGATGATGCGCATCTGCTTCCTGATGCTCGAGCGGTTCAACAAGCCGCCGCGCAGGATGTGGTCCCCGCGGCGCGGCCTCACCATCAACATCCGCACCGCCGAACCCGAAACCCCGCAGCGCGCGACGATCGCGCCGCATGTCACGAAGGACGAGGAAATCTCCCGCGTGAGCACGCTGCTGGATTCCCGGAAGGAGATGGACGAGATCGAGATGCCCGCCGCGGTGAACCGCAGCCGCGTCGCCGTAGATCCTCTGGAGCCGGAGAACGCCGTGGACACAATCATGAAGAACGCCGCATCCCCTTCCGGCCGCACCGCCCATGCCTGAACCCAAAGACACCGTCCGCGGGCGCAAGAAGAACCCCAAGGCCGCAACCCAGCGGTTCCTCCCCATCGGGGAAATCCGCCAGGACACGGTGTTCCTGAAAAACGGCGGCATGCGCGCCGTGATCGCCGTGGAAGCGCTCAACTTCAACCTCAAGAGCGAGACCGAGCAACAGGGCATCATCGCCGGCTACGGTTCGTTCGTGAACACGCTGTCCTTCCCTCTGCAGATCGTCATTCGGTCGTCGCGGACGAACGTCGACGAGTACCTGCGGCAGCTGACGGTGCTGGCGGAGAAGCAAACCAACGACCTGCTCAAGCAGCAGACGACCGCCTACGTCACGTTCATCCAACGGCTGCTCGAAGTCGCCGACATCATGCAGAAGCGCTTCTACGTCATCGTCCCGCTCGACCGCGGCACGCGCAAGAAGACACTGGTTGAGAAGTTCTTCGACTGGATCCACCCCGAGGACTCGTCGGCCAAGGCGCAGCAGCGCATGAAGGATCTCGGTCCGTCGCTGCGAGCGCTCGGCGAGCGCGTGGATCTGGTCCAGGCTGGCCTGACGAACATCGGCCTGCACGTGCGCCGCCTCTCGACGCGCGACCTCTTGGAGTTGTACTACAACATCCTGAACCCCAAGACGAGCCAGCAGGAGAAGATCCCCGGCGACATCGAGCCGCTGAAGCTGGTCGAGGCGACGCTGTGACGTTGCCTTTCCTTGACTTCTCTGCTCTTCATCCGCACAATCCCCCCGCATCCGATCGCTCGTGCAAGGATCGGTGCCTTTACTTCTTCCTCTTGCACCTCCTCTTTGTATGCCCGCAGCCAAGGCCAAAGCTCCGCACATCATGGACGACCTCCTCAAGGCGTCCCCTCCTTTATTCCGTGCCAAACCCGGCGAGCTCGTCGAGGGCGATGTCGTGTTCAAGGGCAAGAACAAGCTGCTCATCGACCTGTATGGCACGGCGACCGGCATCATCTCGGGCCGCGAATTGCGCGATTCGTTCAACACGTTCCGCGAACTGCAGACCGGAGTTTCGGTATCCGCACTCGTCCTGGAGGAGGAAAACGATGAAGGACTCGTCGTTTTGAGCCTGCGCATGGCCAGCCAGAAGAAGGCGTGGGACCGTTTCCACAAGTTGCTCGAGGAGGACGGCACGATGAACTTCACGGCGCAGGAGGCGAACAAGGGCGGACTCATCGCGAACATCGACGGCATCCGCGCGTTCCTGCCGGTCAGCCAGCTCTCCCCCGCCAACTACCCGCGGGTGAACAACGCCGACAGCTCCGAAATCATGTCGCGCCTGCAGAAATTCGTCGGCCACACGTTCGTGGTGAAGATCGTCACCATGGACGAGGAAGCCGGCAAGATCGTCGTGAGCGAGCGCGAAGCCATGGCGGAACAGCGCGCCAAGGCGCTGGAAGGCCTGAAGGCGGGCGAGGTGAAGGAAGGCATCGTCAGCGGCGTCGTGAAATTCGGCCTCTTCGTGACCTTCGACGGCCTCGAGGGCCTGGTCCACATCTCCGAAATCGCCTGGGGCCACGTCCGCAATCCTGCCGAGTGCGCCGAACTCGGCGACCGCGTCACGGTGAAGGTCATCGGCGTCGACGGCGACAAGCTCTCGCTCTCCATGAAGCAGCTGACCAAGGACCCGTGGGAGGAGGTCGCCAAGCGCTACCCCGTCGGCGAAAAAGTCGCGGGCACCGTCGTACGCTTCACCGAGTACGGAGCGTTCCTCAAGCTCGAGCGCGACATCAACGGCCTCGTACACCTGTCCGAACTGGCCCACCACAAAGTCACCGATCCCGCGGAGGTGCTGACGATCGGCCAGAAGGTCGAGGCGCAGGTCATCAACATCGACGTCGACGAGCGGCGCATCGGCCTCTCGATCAAGGCGCTCCTGCCCATCGACAAGGCAACGCTGGAGCGGCTGAAGAAGGAACGGGAGGAGGAAGCGGCAAAAGCCAAGGAGACCGAAGAGACCAAGGGGTCCAAGGAAACCGAGGAGACCGAAGAGCCTGCCCCGCACCGAGCCGCAGGCTCTGGTGCGTGGGTCGCTTCGAAGGACGGCAAGAAGTACTACGCGGTGGACAGCGCCCAGGGCAAGAAGATCAAACCCGAGAAGCGCGTCGCATTCGCCACAAAGGAAGAGGCCGAAGCGGCTGGATATTCTGCTTAAGATTCCAACAAAGCCGAAGAGACCAATGGGATCAAGCATCCTTGGTTTCTTTGGTTTCCTTGGTATCGTTGGCATCTTCTCATGAAAGCTTTCATCTTCGACTTCGACGGCGTCATTGTCGACAGCGAGCGACACTGGATCACGCTGGGCGATGACGTGTTCTTCCCGAGCATCGTCCCCGGATGGACCCGCGCGGACGGAGCGCGGATGATGGGACTGGGCGTCGAGAGCAGCCACGAATTTTTGACACGAGAATACGGCTTGCGTATGCCATTTTCCGAATTTTCGCGGCGGCTGGAGGAGTGCGTCGACGTCGTCTACGGCGAGCGCGCCAAGCCGCTCCCGGGCCTCGACGTTCTCCTCGCGTATCTCGCACGGAACAACATCCCCATCGGCATCGCCTCATCGTCGAAACGCCGGTGGATCGAGAAGGCCCTTGAGCGTCTCGGCCTGCGACATCATTTCCGCACGATCCGCAGCGGCGATGATGTCGGCGACCGGACGAAACCGCATCCCGACGTCTACCTCCTGGCAGCCGGGGACCTTGGCGCCGAGCCCGCGACATGCGTCGTCATCGAGGATTCGACGAACGGCGTCGCCGCGGCGAAGGCCGCTGGCATGACGTGCATTGCCCTGCGAACCGATGTGAACGGCGAACAGGATCTGTCGCAGGCGGATACGCTCGTCACCCAACTGGACGCAGTGCCCGACATCCTCACGCGATTTGCTCCTCGCTCATGAAGTGCAGGTGCAGATACGGCACTTCCTGCCCCCCACCTTCGCCGACATGGAACGTGAGCTTGTAGCCGCTGATCCCCTGCTCTTTTGCAAACTGTTGCGCCTTCAGAATCAGCAGCCCGGGCAAGTGCGCCGTCTCCGGCGTTACGTCGGCGATCGACGCGACGAAGTGCTTGGGAATGAAGAGCAGGTGCGTCGGCGCTTTGGGGTGAATGTCTTTGAACACCATCACGTCCTCGTCGCTTTGGACGATTTCCGCGGGCAATTCCCCGTCTCGGATCTTGTGGAACACCGTGCGCTCTTCCATGGGCATACAGAATAGCAGAGGGAGGAAAAACTTGCCTAAAACACGAAAAAGGAGGAGAATAGGAAGGATGGCAGCGCAAACTCCACACACGCCAGAAAAGGCTCCAACCGTTCCGACGCTTTCGCCGGAACAGCGCGTTCTGCAGCCAGCGAAGACGCCGGGCATCGAAGCAATCCTGGATCAGATCGACAGCATGCAGATCAGCGAGAAAACCGGTGAAGATCGCTCGGGAGACATGGGCGCGGGCAGTGGCGGTGCGATGACGCAAACACAGGGGGACACTCCAGTCGTTTCGCCACGGGATCAGGCGATCCAGAATCTCCCGGCCACCCAGGTCATGCAACGGGACATCGCCAAACATATTACGAAGGAAGTGCGCACGCTCCGGCGACAGGCGAAGACCATCACGCGCATCGGGCGCCCGGGTCAGGCGTTTCAGCTCGCGCAGCTTTACGCTCGCATCCGCAAACTCAACGGCCTCCTCGCGCAGATCTGGGAAGCGTCGACCGACGTGGTGAAGCGCATGTTCATCCGCATTTTCATTGATAAACAGCCGGTGTTGTAGCGTGGGATGGCCACCCCTGGTGTCCCTCCCGCGAACCCACCCTTCCTCACAAGGAGCGCTCAGCGCCGGGACCCACAAGACCCATCGCTTCGCGCATGGTTTTTTTAATGGTGCTTCTTATGTTGATGCTTCTCCGTCTTCTCCTCGATCGCGGCGATGCCCCAGCGCAGCAGGCGGTCGGTCATCGCGAGCGGCTTTTCGAGCACGGACTCCACATCCTCCGTCAGCCGATTGAAGCGTCGGACGATTTTTCGCACGTCGACCACGATGAAGAGAACGTGGTACAGGACGACCAGCAGGAGGACCGATACGGCGATCCACATTCCCGCTTGCACGCCAGCGACGGTCAGGGTGTCCGGCACTTCCATACAGTATAGCATAGCGTACGCCCCATGCATACGATCCACAACATCGCGCGCGCGATTGCCTTGCTCCCCCGCCGCATCCTCGGTGCGATGATCATCGGCTACCAATGCACGCTCTCGCCCGATCATGGGCCGCTCAAGGCGTTGCACCCGTATGGTTTCTGCCGCCACGAGCCCACGTGTTCGTTGTACGCGCGGCAGGTCATCGCAACGCGCGGAGCGCTCACCGGCAGCCTGCTGACCATCCGCCGATTACTGACGTGCCACCCGTGGGCGAGCGTGAGTGAGGAGAAAATACTGAAGCTCTCCGAGCGGTGAATATTCGAACTCCTCATGCCACTTTGGCGAAAGTCGAAGAAGTGTGGAGTGAGTTACTGGAAATTATTGCAACCGTCATGAGTGGTTCTAGGAGTTTGTGTCCATGATATATCCCCATCATTTCTGGTGGCTCATTAATCGTTCGTATCGACTGGTAAACATTGCTCGGACACATTCCCTTACCTTTGAATTCTCTATATTTGCTAATTGCCCCTCTAATAACTGCCAGAATAATTTTGCATCTGCCTTCATCAAGGCAGCAATTTTTAATTGATCGGTTGCAGTGTGCGACAGAGTTCCAAAATCAATAACAGCGTCTATGGCTTCTGCTTCGGATTTTCCCATGCCAACTTGTCCAGCAATGCCATTTGATAATCTTTGTACTTCGGAGCTGAGATTCGCCTCGTAGGCCTCGACATTTTCAGGATGCATATGTGAGGAGCATAGTTGTATTTCAGCTACCAGTAAAAAAGCTGATAGCTTGGATAAGCCATGAATTAGGTAGAGCGGGTAGCCCTGCCTTTGGCTAGACCGCCCCTCCAAGCCAAATCACTCTTATAAATGCTTCTTGGCAAATGCGCGGCCGGAGTGGGATTTGAGGTAGCGTTCAAAAGATTCAGCCTTCTGCCGATTATCAAACGTTACATATGTCATGAGTTTCCACGGTTTGAATCTGTTTGTATGAATACTCTGGCCGCTGTTGTGTTCCATAAGTCTCCGCTGTGGATCATCGCTAATACCAACGTACTTTCTCGTGGGACAGGAGATACTTTGCAAAAGATAGACGAAATACATACGGATAGTTTGCCCGGCTCCGTCTCTCTTTGGATCGGCTACGCCGGGGCATCCGGCTTCGTTTACCGATTTTGGGCTTCAGGAAAGTGTGCTTGACGTTCCACTAGCTCATAGAACGCGAAATCCCGGCGTAGTCCGCAGACGAAGCCGGATGGAGCGGGTAGCGGGAATCGAACCCGCGTCTCCAGCTTGGAAGGCTGGCGTACTACCATTGTACGATACCCGCGACGATGCGCAGTATAGCAAGAATGTCTACGGGGAGCGGCGTTTGACCAATTTGAATTAGTCAGTAAAATACAACAGTGACGAAATTGTACGCCATCAATGCAGCTATTCACGGCACGCCGCTGCGCATGTCCACGAGTGTCGTTGCCGGCAACAGCAAGGAGGAAATTCGTACCCAAGAAACATGGACCGAACCGATACAGCCGAAATCCGCCGACAGCGTTCATGCCGTGCTTTCATTGTATTTGCAACGCATCGGACAAGTTTTTGTGAAGCAGCGATTGGAGACCGATCGTGTTCCCCTGCCCGTGGTTTTCGGATGGCCGGCGGAATTCACGTCGGGCGCGCTTGTGGCCAACATCCGCGAACGCTTCGGCGATATTCTTCCGCCCCCACCGAGGGTGTCGAAGAAAGAAAAACGCGAGCGCAAGGCTGCGCCTATGAGCCCCATGACCATGATCGAGCGTGAAAAGGTATCAAAGCGACACATGGAAACAGTCGGGCAATTGGTCAAATGCTATACGTCGCGTGTGCTTGGCGCGACGGACGGCGCCATTGACTTCAGTCCGCGCGCTTTCACGGATACGTACGCCGACATCCCTTCGCAGCGCGACCGGATGGCGGATCGAGCGCGAGTCCATGATTTCACCTGGGAAATTGTGTTCAATGCCCTGCTCGAGAAAGCAAAAGCGGGGGATACTGAAGCGAAGAGAGCTCTGGATGAGCGTGTGCGGGAGCAGGCGCGTGAGATGGCGTTGACGCTGATCCAAGCACGGCAGTTGGCGGATGGCCAGGGCCGCTTCATCATGACGGGGCTTCCACATCCGCCTTTCACGGAGAATCTCCGCCTGAATTGCTTCACGGAGCTCAATCTGCGCGATGTCTTTGCGCGCGAATTGATTCGCATCATCGGTTATCGCCACCACATTGCACTGAAGGCGCCAATGGATCCGCCCAGCCGTCCCTTCGCGGATGTCGGAGCCACGTTCATCGCTGATAATTTCAACGCCCTCACCGGCAGCCGCGATCTGACCGCGGCGATCGTCCGTCATGATCTCCCAAGGGAACCCGAGGCATGATCAGATATGGAGGCGAAAGAGAAAAAATTGACAATTATTTGTATATACGTATTTTATCCAATAGGTCTTTCACAGCTTCCTGACAGCTTTCTGTCACACCACGAGAAACGCATTCGCGCTTCTCACGTTTTGTGTTCGGAAACCGTACCCCAAACAGGAGCAAGACCATGAACGAGACCATTCAGAAGCTGTGGAAGGACCGAGAGGACGCCGAGTGTGCATTCATCATGCACACCGCAGAGCTGCTTGAGCTCTGCGAGAGACACGAGATCCCGCGTGTCACCATCTTCATCCACCGGGGTGAGGGATGGTACGACATGCAGGGAGCCTACGTGCTCACCCACCGCACGGACGCGGACGAATTCATCTGGCACATATCGTGGCGCGGAGAATTCGGCATCTTCGATGCTTCCGGCAAGAACCGGCAGGCGCTCGAAGAGTGGGACCCGCAGGCAAAACTCTTTGTGCACTCATCCATCCACGAGGGATCGACGAACATCGATCCTGTGGAAAGGATGAGAGAGCGGAAGAGGAAAGCCAGCGGCTAACGACGTCCCGTGGGGTAGGCTTCGATGACCCACGCAAAAGGCAGAGGCGGGCCATTCGTCTCCGGACGGAAAATCGCTGACCATCAGGCACGTCGACAAACATCGTTTGTCGACGCTCTCTAGAGCCTCTTTTCGGAGGTTGCGGAGAGCGTCGACAACACCAAAAGAACCTAGGAAAAACGACCAAAATCTGCTATAATTCAGAGATTTCGCGCGCGTGCGCGCGAGACACCCACACCCACTCCGTGCACCCTCTGCGCTGCCTCATGTTCGGCTGGGAATTCCCGCCGCTGCACACCGGCGGCCTGGGCGTTGCCTGCGAGGGCCTGGTGCGCGGACTGCGCAAGAACGGCGTGAATGTTACGCTCGTCCTCCCCCACCGCACGACGGCGGACGGTGTGGATGTGCGCGTGCCCGACGGCATGGATGTCGTCGCGGTCGAGAGCATGCTGCAGGCGTACGACGACCACGACAGTTTCGACGTGCGATTGAGCGCGGGCATCCCCGGTGACATCAATCTCTACGGTCCCGATTTGGGCGCTGCTGTCGAGCGATACACCGCGCAGAGCGTTACACTGACACGCGATGTCCGTCCCGACGTCGTCCACTGCCACGACTGGATGACGTACGCGGCCGGTGTGTGCGCGGCGAAGCACCATGACGCGCCCCTCGTGGCGCACATCCACGCGACCGAACTCGACAGGACCGACTTTCATCCGCACCCCTGGATCGCCGCGCGCGAGCGGGCCGGACTCCTCGCCGCCAACAGCGTGATCGCCGTGAGCAACTACACGAAGAGCCTGCTCGTCGAGCACTACGGCATCCCCGACCGGAAGATCACCGTCGTTCACAACGGCCACGATCCGAAGGTGGCTCCCTTGGTCGCGCAGCATGGAAAAAAGCGCGGACCGTTGATCCTCTTCCTCGGCCGTCTCACCGTGCAGAAGAATCCCTCGCAATTCCTCGATGTGGCCCGCCTCGTGCGCGCTATGCGTCCCGATGTCCGCTTCGTGATGGCGGGCGAGGGACCGATGCTCGGCGAACTCATGCGGCGTGCATGCGCGCTCGGCCTGGATAACGCAGTCACGTTCACGGGTCGCGTGAGCAAAGAAGAGGCGGAGGCCCTGTTCCGACAAGCGGATTGCTTCGTGATGCCGTCGCTCTCCGAGCCGTTCGGACTGGTCGCCCTCGAGGCGATCGGCCATGGCGTCCCGGTGATTCTCTCCAAACAATCGGGCGCAAGCGAAGTGATCGAACACGCGTTCAAGGTCGACTTCTGGGACGCCGACAAGATGGCCGACTGCATCCTGACGATCCTGCGGGAGCAACCCCTCGCACGGCAGTTGCGTTCCGAGGCACCGCGCATCCTGCAGCGCCTCTCTTGGCAGCGCCAGGCAGGCGCCGTCCGCTCCCTCTACGAACATCTCCTCCGAATCTAAACCCATGCCGAACGTTTGCTTCTACTTCCAGGTGCATCAACCCTACCGTCTCCGCGACCTGCGGATCACGGACATCGGGCGCGAGGACACGGAGTACTTCGACGACGAGAAGAATCGCGCGGTGTTCCGGAAAGTCGCGGAGAAGTGTTACCTGCCGACGAATCGCCTGCTGCTGGACATGCTCGCGGCCGATCCGGATTTTGCGGTCTCCTTCTCGCTCTCGGGCGTGTTTCTGGATCAGTGCAAGGAGTACGGGGAGGACGTTCTCGATTCCTTCCGCGCGCTGGCCGCGACCGGCCGCGTCGAATTCCTCGCGGAAACCGACGCGCACTCGCTCTCCTACCTCGGCTCACTGGAGGAATTCTGCCTCCAAGTGCGGTCACACGTCGAAAAAATACAACGCCTCTTCGGCTGCACACCGACGGTGTTCCGCAACACGGAGCTCGTCTACTGCAACGACCTGGCGCACGTGGCGCGCCTCCTGGGATTCCGGGGCATTCTCGCGGAGGGGGCCGATGCGATCCTCGACGGCAAGACCCCCAACGTCCCCTACGCGCCGCCGCGGTTCCGCCTGCCGGCGCAGCGCGAACGCGTCATCCGCACGCACCGCCCCCACGTGCGCCCGAGCACGGACATCACGATCCTGTTGAAGAACTACCGCCTGTCGGACGACATCGCGTTCCGCTTCTCCAACCGCTCGTGGGCCGGCTTCCCGCTGTACGCGGATACGTTCGCCGATTGGGTCGCCCAGAGCGAAGGCCACAGCGTCAACTTGTTCATGGACTACGAAACATTCGGCGAGCACCAATGGGCGGACACCGGCATATTCGATTTCCTCCGCTCGCTCCCCGCCGCATTCCGATCGCGCGGCATCGCGACGCGCACGCCGTCGCAGGTGATCGACGACTGGAGACCGCACCGCAACAAGACGGGCACGTTCGACGCGCATGCCTGCATATCGTGGGCGGACATGGAACGCGATCTGTCAGCGTGGCTCGGCAATGACATCCAGCACGCAGCCTTCACCGCGGTGTACGCGTTGGAGGGTGCCGTGCGGGCGTCCGGCGACCCCGATTTGATAGAGGCATGGCGGCGTCTGCAGACTTCCGATCACCTGTACTACATGTGCACGAAGTACTGGAACGACGGCGACGTGCACAAGTACTTCAGTCCCTACGAATCCCCCTACGAAGCGTACCGGCGGTTCAGTCATGCCTTGGAGGATCTGCGGTTGCGTCTGGGAAATCGGGAATCGGGAGCAGGACGGAGGGGAAGGAAATCACAATACAAACATCGGTCACGCACGTCCGCTCCGATGTCCGAGTCCCTCTTCCCGAATCCCTCGTAACACCATGCCCCGCTCCTACATTCTCGGCAACGGCTCCGTCCTCGCCACGTTCGATGCGCGGGCGCAGATGCGCGACCTCTACTTCCCGCACGTGGGATCGGAGGACCACACGGCGTTCGGCAACATGCATCGCGTCGGCGTCTGGGTCGACGGGAAGGGATTTGCCTGGCTGGACGACCCGGCGTGGCAGATCGCCTCCGGCTACGTTCCTGAAACGCTCGTCGGCCGTTCGACCTTGCGCCACGAAGGACTCGCCGTCGACATCACGGCCGAAGACTGCGTTCATCCCGTGCACAACATCCTGCTGCGCCAGTTCGCGGTGCGCACCACCGATGGCCAGCAGCGACGCATCCGCTTCTTCTTCAACCACAACTTCCACATCTACGGCGACAAGCAGAAAGACACCGCGTTCTACGAGCCATACACAAACAGCGTCATCCACTACCGGCAATCGCGCTACTTCCTCGTCGGCGGCGATACCAGCTGGCCCGAGTCCTGCCGGACGAACGCGATCGCGGGACAGTACGCCTCCGTCCTGAAGAGCGCGCATAGACTGCACAGCTGCGGCCTGGCGTCGTTCACCACGGGCAAGGCCCAGTACCGCGGTCTGGAGGGAACATGGCGCGACGCCGAAGACGGCAACCTCTCCGAGAACCCCATCGAACAGGGATCGGTCGATTCCACCGTCGGCATTCACTGCATCGCGGACGGAAACGAAACGGATGTCACCCTCTGGCTCTGTCTGGCCCGCTCTCTCGACGAGGTCGTGCAGCTCCAGCAAATCGTCTTGGAGCAGACGCCGCAACGCCTTCTGCGCAACGCGCACAACTACTGGAAGAGCTGGGTGAACAAGACGCACCGGTCCTTCGGCAGCCTCTCGCCGGAGATCGTGAACCTCTACAAGCGCAGTCTCCTCACCATCCGCGCGCACGTCGATCACGGCGGGGGCATCCTCGCCGCTGCCGATGCGGACATCATGCTCTTCAACCGCGACACGTACACGTACGTATGGCCGCGCGACGGCTCCTTCGTGTCGATGGTGCTCGATGATGCGGGATACAGCGAGGTGAGCCACCGCTTCTTCGAATTCTGCGCGACGGCCCTGACGCCGGACGGCTACCTCCTCCACAAGTACAACCCCGACGGTTCGCTCGGATCGTCCTGGCACCCGTGGTACCGCGACGGCGAGGCGCAGCTGCCGATCCAGGAGGACGAGACCGCCCTCGTCATCGCCGCGATCTGGCGGCATTTCACGTACGATCAGGATTTCGAATTCCTGCAGAACATCTTCGAACGCTTCGTACAGCGCGCCGCGGAATTCCTCTGCAATTTCCGCGAGAAGGACACCGCCCTGCCGCTTCCCTCCTACGATCCGTGGGAGGAGGAACGCGGCGTATTCACGTACACCGTCTGTTGCACGATCGCCGGGCTCGTCGCCGCGTCCAACATCGCGCAAGCCCTGGGGCATGAACGTCATGCGAGACGCTACCGCAAGAGCAGCGACGAGATGCGAGATGCCCTCGTGAAGCATCTCTACGACGAGCAAAAGGGGCGCTTCCTCAAGAAAATCATCCGGCGCGGCGGGTCGACGGTCGAGCGCGACGACCGGCCCGATGCGAGCATCGCCGTCCTCTGGACCCTGGGCGTCCTCCCTCCGGACGACCCGCGGGTCGTGTCGACGATGACGCAGCTTCGGCAACTCCTCGCCGTGCACGCCCCCGTCGGCGGCATGGCGCGTTACACGGGCGACCACTACCACGCGGCTGTTGAACCGAGCGCCGATGTCCCCGGAAATCCCTGGGTCATCACGACGCTCTGGGACGCTCAATGGGACATCGCGCTGGCGAAAACGCCGGCGGATCTGGAGCGTCCGCGAGAGGCGCTCTCGTGGGCGGCGAAGTTCGCGAATCCCGCGGGCATGCTGCCGGAGCAGTTGCATCCTGTGTCCGGCGCGCACCTGTCCGTCTCCCCTCTCACGTGGAGCCACGCGGTGTTTGCCGACACGGTGCTGCGGTTTGTCGCGAAGGAGGAGGAGATGAAGACAAGCAGCAAGTAGCATGCGTGCTAGCATGTCACCGATGGCGCGATGGCGTTTCGTCGTCCTGCTGGCACTGCTACTCGCCCCCCTCCCCGCGGCGGCCCAGCAAACGGGCAGCGGCGCGCAGGCGGGCAGCGGCCTGACCGTGCAGGAGCGCCTCGACGGTCTCTTGCAGCGCATGAATGCCGTGTCGGGAGCGGTCGTCACTGTCCCCGCTCTCGCAACGCAGGACCGCAACGATGACGAACGCCGCGAGGGCATACTCGCCGACTGCGCGCGGACACTGCGCGAGGCCGGACGCGATGAGCGCTTTGGCGTCCTGCTCCGTTGCACGCGCAGTCTGCTGGCGAGTGACGCGCTGCGCCTGCAGGCGCTGGAACGATGGCAGGCCGCCGACAGCGGAGAAGCGGCGAAGCGGGCAACGGGAACAACCGCGGCCCTGCTGCGAGCGGTGCAGACCATCGTCAGCGCCATCGATGCCGGGGTGTACGACCGCGAGGAGCTCCTGCTCGACGCCAAGCATCGCCTGTTCAGGCAGTACCAACTTCCGGCTCTACACACGGAACTGCTGCTCCGAGCCGACCGTCACCGGCGATGGCTGCTGCGGATCGCGCGGCATCTCCAGGTGCTTACGGCACACTCCACGGCGGATCGGCTGCGCGTGCAGCGCGAGAGCGACGCTGCCTTGGCATGCATCGAAGCCGCTGAACCGCTGCTGGCATCCTCGCGAACGTCCACCCAGGAGACTCTCCCCGAGGCCGCCCAGGCGCTCTCCGTGTACGAACGTTCACTCGCCTCCTGCCTCGCCCCGCTCAAGACCCTGCTCAAAGACCTGATCATCGAGGCGTCGGAAAGCCGCTCATAAGGCACGGATTTTGAGGGAAGGCATTGGCGAGACCATAGATGCATTTTCTCGCAACAGGGAGCTGTTTTCGCCGCACAGCCTGCTACAGTGTGCAGCTTCATGGAACGCATCCGACACCGCATCGTGCGCACCCGGAACAAACACTCCCGCGCGGTCTACCGTGGGGACACGATCGTGATCCGCCTGGCGCGGAATTTGAGCCGCAGCGAAGAGCGCGAGCACATCACCAGCCTGCTGCGGCGGATGACGCAGCTTGTGCTACTCGAGCAGCGCAAAACATTGATCGCGCCGTTCCGCCATCTGCTCGACGGCGGCCAGTCCCTCACCGTCCGTCTCGCCTGCGGCCGCCGCATCGCCATCCAGCTCCAACCAAGGGCCCGGTCCTCCGCGCGGCGGACGGGAACGAATCAGTGGACGGTCGGCGTCGGTCCACAGCTTCGCCGGCGCGCGCTCCATCGTTTGCTCTGGCGCATCGTCGCCGTGGAAGAGCGCGCCCGCGTCGAGCAGCTCGTCCGGGCGATCAACCGCAAGGTCCTGCGGGTTCCGGTCCGCGACGTGCGCCTACAGTTCGCCAGCAGCCAGTGGGGCAGTTGCTCTCCGCACGGCACGATCATGCTGAACGCAGCTCTGCTCTTCGTACCCCCATCCCTGCTCACGTACGTCATCGTCCATGAACTCGCTCACCGCCGTGTCACCGACCACTCCGATGCGTACTGGGCGGTCGTGGAGCGCGCGTTGCCGAGCTACAAACGTGCGTACCACGCGCTGCAGCAGTACCGGCTTCCTAGTCTGTGACTTCTGAAGCTATAAGAGTTCCTCCTCCCTCAACATTTTCCCGAGGAGAAACACCGGCAGTCCTACGACTCCCGTCCAGTCTCCATCAAGGTGTTCAATGAGCATTTGCCCGGGGCCGTCAATCTGGAACGCGCCGGACCGGCCTTCCCACAGGCGCGTGCCGATCCACCAGCGCATGTCCTCTTCGGTCAGCGCGGCAAAGCGCACACGCGACGAGGACAACGCCGTCCGCTCTTCGCCATCGGGACGCACGAGACAGAGCGCGGAATGGATAACGGACACACCGCCCGATTGCTCGTGGAGCATCCGGAGGGCATCGTCGGCATCCACGGGCTTCTCCAGCAATATCCCGCGCTGCGAGACAACGAGCGTATCGCACCCCAGGACGAAACGGTCCGGCCGCAGACCCGCGATGTCGCGGGCCTTGAGGCGTGCAAGATGGACGGCACGTTCGGCGGGATCAGCGACGGCGCACGCGCGCTCGTCGACCGTACTCGGCAGTACTTCAAATGCTATTGCCAAATCCGTCAGGAGCGACCGGCGCTGGGGACTGGCGGAGGCGAGAATGAGAGGCTGCACGAAAGAATAGTAGCCGCACAAGGCCGCCTACCGGCAGTCAGACTTCCAAAGCTTCAAAAATTCAGCGTTATCGTGTCTCTTCTCGAATACGTTCGCGACGGCGCTCCACCGCCCTGGCGCGAAGCGGAATATCAATTTCGCCACGCTTCTCAGGCACGACCAACGACAGGCAGAGCTGGTAGAACCCGGGCGCAACGCGTCGCAGGCTCTGCGGGCAACGCTCTTCATCCAGGTACTGGTCCAGAATCTCCCGCTGCTTGTCCGTCAAATCCTCTTCCGCCAGGCCCGCCTTCGCCGGAGCCGCCGCGTGCGACGGCCGGACTTTCTCGAAGAACGCGCGCACGGCTTTCGGGTCGTTCACATCGGGGCACTCCACTTCATCCGTGTCGTCGATAACATCGCCGCAATCCTTCGTGATGCTGCGCTGCTCACGGTGCTTCGCGCCGAATTCCTCGCGGGACGGCACGAGCGACCGCACGTTCACCACGGGAATCGGACGGTTGCTGTCGCCGACCAACGCGCCACCGGCCAAGCCGAGGAGGAGCTGCGTCGTGACGACGGCGGCAGCAGTGAACGACAGGACATAGACGGCCTGAACGCGTTTCTTCGTCATAGGTTTGGGGTGGATGTTCTCCTCCAGTATACCCTATTTTGCCTTTCCGCTCAATCCCGTCGCTTCGCGAGCGCGCTCCATCGTGCGGGAGGCGACCGCCCGGGCCTTTGCGGCCCCCTGCGCGGCAATGTCATCCAAGAGGGAGGGCTTGGCGAGGAGCGTCTCGCGCTTTGCCCGCATGGGAGCAAAGAAGTCCTTATACGTCTGGGCCAGCCGCTTTTTCGCCTCGCCATACGGGATGCCGGCGCGATACTCCTCCGCCAGTGTCTCCGCTTCCTTCGGCGGTAGAAGAAGCTTGTGAATCCGATAGATCGTGCAGGTTTCCGGATCCTTGGGATCGCTGGGCCCCTTGGAGTCCGTCACGATTCCCATGATCGCCTTCTCGATCGCCTTCTCCGCGCCGAAGAGCGGGATCGTGTTGCCGTAACTCTTGCTCATCTTCTGTCCGTCCGTGCCCGGCACGACGGCAACCGCTTCCTGAATCTGCGGCTCCGGAATAACGAACGTCTCGCCGAACGTATGGTTGAACTTCATCGCGATGTCGCGAGTCATTTCCACGTGCTGCTTCTGATCCTTGCCGACAGGCACGACGGTGGTGTCATAGAGGAGGATATCGGCCGCCATGAGCACGGGGTACGTGAACAGGCCGACCGTCGCGGCGATCCCCTTCTCCACCTTCTCCTTATAACTGACCGCTCGCTCAAGCAATCCCATCGGCGTCACCGTCGACAGGATCCAGGCGAGTTCGCAGTGTTCCGGCACGTCCGACTGGAAGAAGACCGTCGCCTTCTCGGGATCCAGACCGCAGGCGAGGTAATCGAGGAGGGCGTCGCGGCGGAAGCGCCGCAGATCGTCGGGGTTCTGTACGGTGGTCAGCGCGTGCAGATCGACGATGAAGTAGAAACTCGATTCGGCCTTGCCCATCCACTCCATGTTCGGATGCATCGAGCCGAAATAATTGCCCAGATGCAGCTGGCCAGATGGTTGCATCGCAGACAGTACACGCACGGGGTGAGCCTTTCCTGACGTCGTCGGCTGACGCATAAAACGAGAATACTGCAGAATCGCAGGCTAGGGTACTGCCCTGCCGCCACGCAACTTCCCCATCACTTCCCGGAACGTCGGCGGGAGAGGGGCGGCGACGTGGAGCTTTTCCCCCGTGATCGGATGCGGAAACGTCAGCGACGCCGCATGCAGGAACAGGCGGCGGTACGAGAAACGCTTCTTGAATTTACGATCCTGACGCGCGTCGCCGTAGAGCGGATCGAGGACGAGCGGATGGCCGATTCCCGCAAGGTGGCGGCGGATCTGATGCTTGCGACCGGTGTCGATCGTCAGCGAGACGAGAGCGCAGTGCGGGAAGGCGTGCGTCACGCGATACTCCGTGCGCGCCGGCACGAGATCCTCATGCGTCCTCGCAGGCAGAGGCTTGGTGATGACGCCGGACGACGGCGATGGCACGCCATGCACGAGCGTGACGTACTCCTTCTTCCATCCGGCGAACTTCGACGAGCGGATCGCCGCCACGGCCGCCGCGGTCTTGGCGAAGACGAGAACGCCGGACGTGCCGAAATCGAGGCGATGCACCACGCGCAGTCCCGGGTGGTCCTTATGCAGGAAATCGAACAGCGGCATTTTCCCCTCCCCTCCCGCGGCGACGGTGAGCTCGCCCGGGCGCTTGTGCACGACAAGCAGGTGCTGGTCCTCGTAGAGGATGCGGTCGGGGGCAATGGGCATGGCGGCAGTGTACCTCGCGGTCACTTCCTGCGCTGCTTGTCCTTCTCCCTGCGCTGCGCCTGGCGCATGGCCTTGCGTTGATTTTCCGTCAGCTTCCGTACGGTGATCACGTCATCGCCTGCGCCCAAGTACTCAACGCTTCCGGCTCTCGGGGTGAACGGCGAACATCGCAATGTATGTTCGGCGGAAAATTTCCCCGGGAAAATCTCGATTCGCGCATCGCCATTTTTTTCCCGGGCCGCATCCATGATGGTCCGCATCTGGTTCCCCACAGAAGTCTTATACAGCGTTTGGAAGAGCCTATTTTGGAGAACGGGGGCGATGAGGTCCCGCGTGATCTGAATCTGCGCGCCCAATACCTCTTTTGCCGTCTTCAACGCATCACGGATCCCCTCACATTTTCCATTCCACCCCGTGACACCAATGCAATAGATTCTCCCGTCATCGAAACGGGAGAGGATGTCGAGAAGTTTTTCACGATACCAATCCGCCGAGACGTGCATTTCCTGATGCGCGATGATGACCGATCCGAGGGGAATATCTTTCAGAAGAGCCGCGATGTCCGCGTTCTCCATGTCTTCGACCTCAATGGTGCGATTGAATCCGGGTGCCTGCTTGCCGATATTGATGCGCGTGAGGTTGCGCATTTTCAGAACGTCCTCCGGGAACGTGCGCAGTCCCGTTCCGTTGATCTCGACGATCGCACGCGGCTGACCGGCGGTACCCATGGGCGTCGATTCAGCAATCCGTCGGTTCAGTCCCGATACCGATTGCAGGAAAGCATCGTATTCCGCGACAAGGGCATTCTCGGTTTCCGACATAGCGACGTAACGTACAGCAGAATAATCGATGTTAGCAAGGTGGAGCTCCGCGCAAGCGCAAGGCACAAAAACGATCCTGGAGAATTTTGTAAGAAAAGGAACGACCGAGCGTCAATACACAGTGTCCGGACAGCACTTCGCTCTTTACCGCTCCTTCCTTTTGCAACGTTCCCCTCCTTCACATGACCAGCCTTCACATGCTCACGACCGCCGTCACCATGAGCGCCATCACCGCCGTCGGCGCGGGGTTGAGTACGGATATCGACACGTCAGCGGACGTGCAGGCGAGCGCCCGCGCGCAGGCAGAACAGCACACGAACGTTGAAGCGCAGGCCGACGTCGATGCTTCGGCAGAGGCCGATGCGGACGCGGCGTTCTCTTCCATGTTGCACGCGGGATTCTTCGGCGCCATCGGCGCTGATGACGATGCCGGTGCAGCCATGGAGACTTCGTCCGATACGCGTGCATCCGCCGATGCGCAGGCAGACGTCGATGCGGAGGTTTCCGCTGATGCCGATGTCGATGCGGATGCGGATGCCTGGATGCATGATGGAGCGGCCGGTGCCGCTGCGGATCTCTCCGCGGAGCTCGAGAGCAGCGTCGACGCGGACGTTAATGTCGATGCGGATGCGGACGTCGAGAGCGACACGGATGCCTGGTTCGAGCTCGACTTCTAACCAACCTACGGAACACCCACTCCTTCATTCCCACCATCGCGACAGCGGGGGACAGCAGGCCCCCGCTGTTTTTTGGCTCCATTGAGCCTCTTTTCCTAAACTTGCATTATACAATAAAATTCGTATAATTGGAATGTGAGGACAGACGGATCCGAGCAAGAGCACATCGACGACATCCTTGCGGATATCACGGCCGGGAACATCGTGGTCGCCAACCCTCCCGATGATCCGTTCGGTTTCGCGGATGCCGACTCCCATTTCACCCACAATCGCGCGGGCGCAGAGTTCCCCGTTTTCGCCGCGAACCGCGGGCGCCTGACGAACGTCGGCAACGTGCTCGCCGAGATCGCCGCAATGCGCAGACGCCGCTTGCGCTGGCTCGAGCTGGGAACCGGAA
Source organism: Candidatus Peregrinibacteria bacterium Gr01-1014_25 (assembly GCA_007376205.1). GTDB lineage: Bacteria > Patescibacteriota > Gracilibacteria > Peribacterales > Peribacteraceae > VMFU01. Next base: position 31,782 of record VMFU01000006.1, on the reverse strand, counting down.
TGGGAATCGCCGTCGGGCAAATCGCGGCGCGAGAACACGACGTCGATGGCGTGTCGCTGACGGCACTCGCACCCCACTATGTTCCCCATCTCTTCTACGGCGTGAACAGAGGAGAACCGTCGTCTCTTCCCACCGGCGATCCCCCTCCGGTCTTCGCACGCGGCAAGCGCTACATCGGCAAGCAGTTCATCGGACCGCTGACGAAGAAAACACCGCTTCCCAAAGGCATATACGACGTGGCACATGAATGCCGGGGGCCGCTGCACTACTCCGAGGGTGAAGACCAGGCCGACGCCCTGGATGTCATCCTCCGTGCACTCGAACCGGAGGAAGGCGTTCTCGCGGCCTGCGCGCATTATCCCTCCGTAATCCAGGAAATCGTGCGTACGCGTCACGGCGGATGGCGAACGCTCACCGATCCGGAATGGATCATTGTCGCCGGACCAAGCAGCATCCTGGCCGACTGTGAGCAGCATGCGGATGTTCCCAGCGTCCTCGCCGTGCTTCAAGAAACACAGAGGAAGCTGCGACTTGCGTTCCCCCTTCCGTGAGGCGCTTGAACGGGGTGAACGTCCAGAATGGTGGGCGATACTGGATTCGAACCAGTGACCTTTCGAATGTGAATCGAACGCTCTAGCCAGCTGAGCTAATCGCCCCTGTGCAAGGACGCCATTGTAGTTTTTCACCCCGTTCGCAGCAACCGCGCGTGGCGGTTTTTTAGCGTCCGGCGAATTCGCGGTCGAGTGACAGGCGGCTCTCCTCGGGAAGCACCTGGCCCTGGTACTTGCTGCCGGGCTTGGCGTCGTACGGCGTCTCGGCCGGACTCGACATCTGCTCAAAGGCGAGCTGGCAGACGCGCATACCCGGGTAGAGGGCGACGGGCAGGCGGTTTAAGTTGCTGATTTCCAGCGTGATCGTCCCCGAGAAACCCGGATCGACGAACCCCGCCGTCGAGTGGACGATGATCCCCAGGCGCCCGAGCGAGCTGCGGCCCTCGACGCGCACCACGAGATCGTCGGGAACGGTGATCTTCTCCCGCGTGACGCCCAGAACGAATTCCCCCGGCTGGACGATGAACGAGTCGCCGTCCGGCACCGTGATCGTCCGCATGTTCCCAGCGAACGTCTCGGGCTTCTTCGGATCGAGCACGGCGAACTTGCTGTGTTCGTAGAGCTTGAACGTGTTCCCGAGTCGCAGATCCATGCTCGACGCATGAATGTGGAGGAACATCGTCGGATCCTTGTTCGCGGCGAGGTCGGGCTGACCCGCCCCGAGTGGGGTCGCGGGGTCGGACTCGATCTTCACATGTCCCAAGGTGATGGCCTTCCGGATGTCTCGATCGGAGAGAATCATAGAAACACAAGGAATAGTAGATGAGCGACGAGCATCACACCATAGATACGGTCCAAAACACTTGTACCTGGGGTGACCGGTCCCCACAATAGCACGTCCATGCCCATGCTGAATGAGCACCGGCTTCTCTTCGCTTACGCCGCGAGAGGACACGCAACCGTCCTCGATACCGACATGCGGGGATCGTCGGCGAAAGAGAAGGAGGGTGATGATCGCAATCCGGAGGAAACGAGGCTTGCGCAACGGCGCGAGCACCTGCGAACATCCCTGTTCGACGCGTTCAAGTCGCGCGTGGGAATGCTGGTGACCGGCAAGGATATCCAGGCGTATGAAAAGGGCCTTGCGCACGTGAAGCTCGACGAGCAGGAAATTCGGGAATGGGAGCGGTATCTGCTGGAAACCGCGCCGACGGCCGCCCAGGACATGCTCGCGTCGTTGAACATTCTCCTGGCGACGGCCGGATCGCAGATCATCGGACCGAAGGGGAAGGCCAAGTGGGAACGGCGGTTCTTCACGCTCTCGCGGCCGGGGAAGAAGAAGCTCCTGACGAAAGAGTTGCCGAACTGGATCGAGAAGGTCCGGGGCGTCATGAGCCATCGGCGGAAGCTCACCGCCCTGCCGCGCGTCAAAACCTTGCCGGAGGAGAAGGTCGGCCGCATCGCCGAATTCCTCAACGCGGACGCGTTCATCGAGCTGACACTCGGCGAGCAGAAGTCGCTCATCGCCGAAGTGGAAGCGGCACTAGCTTCGAAGGAAGCGGGGAAAGACACGCTGTACGACGAAACGAAGAACATGCTGGAAGACGCCGCGCGGGAGGGGCACTTCCACCCGAACAAGATCGGCAAATGGCTCAAGCACGCGATGACCCACCCGCGGCCGGAGGAGTACGTCGGCACGACGCTCCCCTATTTCCTCGCATGCTGGAAGGCGACCGCGGCGGAATTCGATAGCGTCGAGGCCGATGTCGCCAAGGCCGTGCCGCGTCCGCGGCTCGCGCCGAAGAATATCTTCCTCTCATGGTCCCACGCCGCGTGCCGGGCGGAGCTTGCCCGCGTTCGCAGCGCACTTGGCGTGGACACGAAAGAGCGGGGTACAGCGAGAGATGACGAGAAACTCCTTATCCGCCAGGCAATGGCACGCAAGGACTGGGACGGCGCCCGGGCGCAGATCGCCGCCCTGCGGAAGGCCTACCCCAACGATGCCTCCGTCGCCGCGCTCGCCGACGTCGTCGCCGCGCACCCCGCTGCCCAGGAAGCGCCGGACTCCGCCGCAGACAAGCGCTCCAACGAGGAAATCCGCGCCAGCATCAACGCACAGATGGACAACCTGCCGACGTCCGTCCGCACGGCGGCCATCCGCTGCGCGGAGCTGGGGAACGGCGCCATCACGACGTACTGGGATCTGCTCTACAACCGCGGACGCGCGAAGGAGCGCGGATACACCAACGACAGCGTCGAGCGACAGGACGCGCAGAGCGAATGGCATCGGGAGGAAACCGAACGGCGGATGCGCGACGGCCACGAGTACGCCCTGGAGAAGAACATCATCCGCGGCCGCGCGGAGGACATCCTCGCGATCAACGACTCCCCGACGCACGCGCAGGTGCTCCACACGCCGGACAGTCCGCATGCGCAGAACGTCGTGGCGGAAGCGTGCCACCGCAACCAGCAGAACGGGTACTTCCGCGTGAAGACCGTCGTCGTGCCGGAGAACGTTCCGCATGCGCGTAACCAGACGCTGGTGAGCATGGCCTTCCCGGGTATCGTTCGCGACCTGCGATCGCTGCAAGCGCGCAACGCGCAGTACAGGTACGCAGGGTAAAACGAAACTACCGGCATGTTTCCCTCTTGGTCCTCTCATTGTTTTCCTCTACAATTCGCCCCTCATTTCCCTACGCACCATGCAACGCATCGCTCTCCTCCTCGGTCTCCTTGCTCTCGCCGGCTGCGCAGGCGGCGCTCGCACCAGCGCCTCACTGGAGCAGAAACTCGCCAATCCCCTCTTCGCCGAGTACTACTTCGACGACCTCGTCGAACAGCTGGTTCAGCTCGACATTCAAAATGATCCCGTGCTCGACGATGCCCGCAAGAAATCCATTGTCGAAGGCGCTCGCCGCGACGGTCTGCAGCGGGCCAAGGACGCAACGAAGAAGCAGCAGGAAGGCTCGATGGGCAACTTCGTTCCTGCGAAGGGATTCGCCCAGGGCGAAGCGCTCGCCGTGGATGGCCGCCTCTACTTCTCCCCGGCGTTCCTCACGGTCCCCAGCCCGGCCCTGCACGTGTTCGTCACGAATGTCGTGGACCCGCGGGACGTGGAGTTCCCCGACGACTCCGCCCGGGACCTGGGTCTGATCGTCAGCCCCTACGCCGAGCAGGACTACGTGCTGCCGGAAAGCGAGAAGCCGATCCACACTGTCGTCTTGTTCGATACGGCTCTGGACCGGGTCATCGGCTTCGCGCAGTTGAGCTCGAACCAGTAACCTGCCATCCTCTGTTCATGCGCCTCCGCCTCCTCCCCGCCCTCGCCCTCCTCGGGCTTGCCGCCTGCGTCGACATGACCGGAATTTCCGGCGTGTCGACGAAGACACCGCATCCCGCGAGCGCGCCGCAGGCCGCGGTGACCGTCATGGAGTACGCCGATGTGCAGTGCCCCGCGTGCAAGGCGGCTCACGAGCGCATCGTCAAGCCGCTCCTCGCGTCGCACGGGTCGAAGATGCGCTACGAATTCCGCAATTTTCCTCTCTCCTCCATCCACCGCTACGCGTCCGCCGCGGCGCAGGCCGCCGAGTGCGCCGCGGATCAGAAGAAGTTCTGGGAATTCCTCGACCTGGCCTACGAGGAGCAGGAGAAGCTCAATGACCAGCAGCTGCGCACGTGGGCGGAAGACCTGGCGCTGGACGCCGATCTCTTCGACCGCTGCCTGCGCTCGCGTGCGAAGAAACCCATCGTGACGGCGGAGTACGACGAAGGGCGGACGCTTGGCGTCAGCGGCACGCCGTCGTTCTTCGTCAACGGCCAGCGGGTGGAGAGCGACCTAAAAGCGCTGCAAACGGCGATCGACGGCGCCTTGGGGGCAATGAAGCAGCGGCTTTGATGATGAAACCGACGTGACCGATGAAACCGAGGAGACCGAGGATTTTCGCATTGCCTCTGCTTCTTCGGTCTCCTTGGTCTCCTTGGTCTCCTTCTTCTATACTCCCATCCCCATGTCCCTCTACGGTCTCTACCGGCCAAAGAGCTTCGCCGACGTCGTCGGGCAGGACCACATCGTCGGGACGCTTGAACAGGCCGTGAAACAGGACAAACTTTCGCATGCCTATCTCTTCGCAGGCCAGCGTGGCACCGGCAAAACCTCCGTCGCCCGCATCCTCGCGAAGATCCTCCTCACCCGTGCCGTCGAGGACGAGACGCTCGCGCGTCAGATTGTCCGCGGTGTCGACGACGGCTCCCTGGTCGATTGCGTCGAGATCGACGCGGCAACGAACACCCAAGTCGATCACATGCGCGATCTCATTGAGAAAATCCAGTTCTCCCCCGTCGTCGCCTCGGCGAAGGTCTACATCATCGACGAGGCGCATATGCTCTCGAAAGGGGCGTTCAATGCGCTGCTCAAAACGCTGGAAGAGCCTCCGCCATACGCCTTCTTCATCCTGGCAACCACGGAACTCTTCAAGATCCCCCCGACCATCCAGTCCCGCTGCCAGCGCTTCCTCTTCCAGCACATCCGCGAGGAGGAGATCATCCGCCGCCTGCAGTTCATCGCGGACCAGGAGCGCATCACGGTCGAGCGCCAGGCCCTGCGGGCCATCGCGCACGCGGTTCAAGGCAGCATGCGCGACGCCATCGCACTGCTCGACCAGCTGCGCACGCTGCCCGCGATCACTGCCGACGAAGTTCGTCTCCGCGTCGGTGAGAGCGGGCACGAGTACGTCGAGGAGGCCATGGTCGCCGTCGCCGCGGGCGACCGCGCGGCGCTCCTGCAGATCGTCGAACGCATGGAGCAGTCGGCCGTCCCCATGGAAACGTTCCTGCGCCTGCTCCTCGCATCCGTCCGTGAAGAACTGCACGCCGGCGTTGGTCGCAAGGAAGACCCCGCGCCGCATTTGCGCAGGCTCGACGCCATCCTCCACGCGGTACGCGACGCCCGTTCCTCGCCTCTTCCCTCCCTCGTTGTCGAATCGGCTCTTCTGGCGCTCTGCGATACGGAAGTTGCCACTCCCGTTGCCAAGGCCGAACGGGAACGGAAGACGCAGAAAGCGCCGGAGTCCGCTCCCCCTGCGCCCGCCGCATCCGCGCAGCAAACGTCGCCCCCCGCCCCCTCCCCTATTGTCGAAGCCCCTGACCTCACCCTCGAAACGATCCGCAACGCATGGCCCGGCGTCCTGCAACTGACCACCCCGCCCGCCGTGCGCATGTCCCTGAAGAACGCCCGCATCGCCGGCGTGGAGGGGAACACCCTGACACTACACTTCACCTCGGCCTTCCACCGCGACAAGGTGAAGGCGACCGAGGCCGCCCGCGGCATTGAGGCCGTGCTGGAAACGATCTTCAAGCGCCCCGTTCGCATCGCTTGTCTGCTCGAATCCGAAGCGGCGACGCCCGCCACTCAATCCGACGTGGTGAATCTCGCCGACGCCGCGGCGGAGATTTTCTAGGTGCAATGGATCCCCGCGCGGAAAAGCAGCGGCTGCAGGATGCGGTGCGTGAGCGCCTCGCGCGCCTGAACGTCGGCGATCGCGCGCGTGAAAGCCGGTCCGTCTGCCGACGACTGCTGGACGCGCTGCCGGCGGAGAGCGCGGCGATCTGCGCATTCATCCCCATCAAGGATGAAGTCGACCTTCGTCCGTTCCTGACGGCCGTACTGGAACGGGGTATCCGGCTCTATCTCCCCTGCTTCGAGAAAACGCTCGTCTTCCGCAGGGCCGCTGATCTGCAGTTGCTGGCGCCGGGAGCATTCCGGATCCCCGAACCGCCGGCATCGGCCGATCTCCTCGACCCGGGGCAGCTCGACGTCGCCGTCGTCCCCGGACGCGCGTTCGACAATGCCGGTAACCGCCTGGGTCGCGGGAACGGGGGGTACGACCGCTGGATCCGCGCGCAGCGCGCGGCAAACCCGCAGACGCGATTCTGGGGCGTGTGTTACGAATGCCAGGTGGTGTCGCACGTGCCGATGGAAGCGCATGACGAACGCGTCGATGCGATCGTCACCGCACGGGGCTTCACATCAGCTGCCGCACCTCCTACACTCACGCCGCACTGACATACGACGCACTCCAGCAGGCCGATCCCGACGTCTACGCCGCCCTCATTGGAGAGATGCGGCGGCAGCGCGATGGCGTCGAATTGATCGCATCGGAGAACTACATTTCGCCTGCCGTGCTGGAGACTATGGGCACGGTATTCAACAACAAATACGCCGAAGGATACCCGGGCAAGCGCTACTACGGCGGGCAGGAATTCACCGATGCCGTTGAGACGCTCGCGATCGAGCGTGCGAAGAAGCTCTTCGGCGCCGGCCATGCCAACGTCCAACCGCACGCAGGCGCTCCGGCGAACGTAGCCGTATATTTCGCCCTCCTGGAACCAGGAGACACGGTCATGGGAATGGACCTGTCGCACGGCGGCCATCTGACGCACGGCCACCCGGTGACCTACATGACGAAGATTTTCCGCTTCGTCCGTTACAAGATGAAGGACGTTGAGACCGGTGCGATGGACTACGATGAGATGCGGCGGACCGCGCTGGAGGTGAAACCGAAAATCCTGCTCGCCGGTTTTTCCGCATATCCCCGTGAATTGGACTACGCCAAAATGAAAGCCATTGCCGACGAAGTCGGAGCCGTGACGATGGCGGATATGGCGCACATCGCGGGCCTCATCGCCGGCAGGCAGCTGCGCAATCCTTTCGACGACGGCTTCGACATCATCACCACGACGACGCACAAGACGCTCCGCGGGCCGCGCGGCGGCATGATTCTCACGCGCGAGGCGGAGTTGGGGAAGAAGATCGACAAGGCGGTCTTTCCGGGATTTCAGGGGGGTCCCATCATGCAGATGATTGCCGCGAAGGCAGTAGCGTTCGGAGAGGCATTAAAACCCGAGTTCCAAACGTACGCCATGCAGATCATCCGCAACAGCAAGCACCTTGCGGCATTCTTCATGGACCACGGCGTCAAACTCGTCACGAACGGCACCGACAACCACCTCATGCTCATCGATGCGGTGGCGTCCTGGGGCATCGCGGGCGGCGAAGTCGAACGAACGCTGGACCGGATCAACATCACGCTGAACAAGAACATGATCCCCGACGACCAGCGCAAACCCATGGATCCGTCCGGCATACGCCTTGGCACCCCGGCCATCACAACGCGGGGAATGAAGGAGGGGGAGATGGACATCCTCGGAAACTTCATGTTGCGCGCAATCGAGCAGCGCGGGGACGACGCTGCGCTCGCCTCTCTCCGCTCCGACGTCACGGCCTTCTGTCAGCAATTCCCGGTACCGGGGATCGACCGGCATTGTTAACCCTGCTTGTCTCACGGGTCCCGAGAACGTACAATGGCGCCCTTTTCATCTTTCTATGCCCATCCGCGACCGGTACATCCAGCAGCGGTTCGATGATACGGGGAACCCCGAGGATCCATACACCACGTCATTGCAAAACCTGCCAAAGGACGTGAATGGCATCGAAGGAGGAATTGAACGATTGTGGATGTATCCATTCAAGGCGCTCGGAGGATTGCGCAAGGGCAGTGTCCGCCTGACGCAGCAAGGATTCGCCGATATCAAGGGTATGTATCGCGACCGCATGGTCATGCTCGCGCACGGCGATCTGGACTCGGGGGAGTCGCTGAAACGTTTTAGCCAGCGTGAAGAGCCGAAGCTCGCCCTCATCGAAGCATCCATGAGTCCGTCGGAGACGTTGCACTATCACATTCCGGGCCGCGACGCGTTTCCCATGCCGCTGGAACAGAGCATGCCGAACGAAAAGCGGCGGCGGACCAACGTTGTCGTCGCCGGCGACATGATCGAAACGGAGGTGGAGGGTGACGGGCCGATCACGCGGGCCATCCGCGATTACCTCGGATCTTTCCGGGATGACGCCGATCGCATCCACGTCCTCTTTCCGGCCGCCGGCTCTCCGCGCGTCGTCGAGGATCGGCATCGGTGCGGCATCGATGGTGCCGAAACGCTCTTGAGCGACGGCGGCCAAATCCTCCTCGAATCATGGCCAAGCTGGGACTTCATCCAGAAGAGCAGGCAGAACAGTGTGCGTCCCATCCCCATCAACGTCACGCGGCCCAACATCGCCGTAATCGGCTGGCCCGCGCACCTTGAGGACGTCCTCGCAAGCGCTTCAATACGGCCGGAGCGTGATCGTAGCCGCGAGCAAATGCGTATGCTCTTTGGCGGCCTTTGCGTGCGTTGCAAGGTCACACAAGTCGATCTGGAACACGGGGTTCACGCCAAAGACGGGGAGCCGTTCAAGACGTTCCAAAGTGCCCGCCCCCGCCGCCTTGATCTCAACGACGGCAAGCCGGACAAGCGCCCGACCTTCGGCGTCAACGTCGTTGCCGAGAAAAACGCCTGGGGCCGCATCATCAGCATTGGCGATCCCATCGTCGCATTGGAGGAGAAAGAATGAGCGTTACTTCTTCTCGTCCTTCTTCTCCTTCCCCGCCAGCATCGTCTTGCTCGGCGGAGGGACGCCGCCCGTGGCCTCGAGTTTGCGCACGAGATCCTGCATCTGCGTCTGCTCGAGGACGGTGAGCTTCTCGCCGTTGAATTCCTTCTTGCGGAGGGCGTTGAAGGCATTGAGCCACATCTCGCGGTCGCGCCACGCGCGGTACGCCTCGAGCGTCATGCCCTTGGCCTTGGCTTTCTTGCGCTCCTCCTCTTCCTTCTCCTTCCGCTTCGCCTCGTCTTTGGCCTGCGCCTTGGCCTCCATCGCCGACGCCGCCCAGCGGTGGATTTTCTCCTCGACTTCGCCGCGCTCGCGGGCGTAGCGCTCGCGGGAGAGGCCGCGGATCGTGTCGAGGCGCTTGGGATCCTGCTTCCCCTGCGGGGGCGGGAGCGTGGAAACCGAGAACGGCTTGCTCGGCATGCCGTCGATCATCAGCCGCATGTACGCGTGGAATTTCGGGAGGCTCAAGATGTCCTTCGGTGTCACCGCCTCCTCGAACTGCATGCTCATCTCCTCGGCATCGTCCGAACCGACCTGGAAGCTGACCATCGTGCCGACGTTGCCGAAGACGGCGTCTCGCAGCTGGGTGTTGTTGCTCTCCCCGCTCGTGAGCTGTGCGACGTACTGGTTGGCCATCGTCAGCGCCAGACGGTATTTGCGCGCCTCGGACAGGATCGTCGCGAACGACGGCGTGGCGAAGTTCTGGAACTCGTCGACGTAGAGGAAGAAATCGCGCCGGTCATTCTCCGGGATATCCGCGCGGCTCATGGCGTCGATCTGGAACTTCGTGACGAGCATCGAACCGATGAACGCCGACGTGTCCTCGCCGATCTTCCCCTTGGACAAATTGACCAGGACGATCTTGCCCGTGTCCATCGCATGTCGGATGTCGAGCGAACTCTTCACCTGTCCCACGATGTTGCGAATGACCGGCGTGGTCAGCAGCTGCCCGATCTTATTCTGAATCGCGGCGACGGCTTCCGTCCGGTACTTGTCGGACCAGCTGGTGTACTCGGACTGCCAGAACGCCTTTACCATGGGCTCCTGCACGTTTTCGACAATTTTTGCGCGATACGCGTCGTCGGCGAAGATGCGCAGAATGCCGAGCATCGACTGGCCCTCGTTCTCGAGGAGCGCGACGAGCGTGTTGCGCAGGATGTACTCCATGCGTCCGCTGAACGCGTCGGGCCACATCTTCGTGAAGACGCTCATCAGGCCGGAGCAGATGAGCGGGCGCTGGTCGGGGTGGATCGCTTCGAGCATGTTGAAGGAAATCGGGTACTCGCGGTCCGCGGGATCGAACAGCACCACGTCGTTGCTGCGCTCCTTCGGAACGAATTTCAGCACGGCCTCGACAAGATCGCCGTGCGGATCGATGAGCCCCACGCCCTTTCCGGCGAGGATATCGGAGTAGAGCATGTTCTCGAGGAGCGTGGATTTTCCCATACCCGTTTTTCCGATGATGTACACATGGCGACGGCGGTCGTCGGTGCGGATGCCGAATTTCATGCGTTGGCCGTGAAAGACGGCTTCGCCGAGAACCGTCAGCTGCCCCTCGGAATCCGTGACGCCCGGGCAGGGCAAATTCACCGGTGGCTCCAGCTTTTTGCTCAACACCCAGTCGAAGTTCGGGGTTTTCACGAGGACGCTGGGAATATGCCAGAGTGTCGCAATCTCCTCGGAACTCATCACAAACGATCCGCCGCGATGCCGTGGCGGCTCCGCAGGTCCTTCGGTCACCGGCAACGCGATGAAGCCGTTGCACTGGGGCAGAGTGAACTGGCGGAAGCTGCCTGCGATCTCGTCGACTTTGGCGCGCGCGGCCGCAGACGCGGCCTTTGGCGCGATGACGCTGACGCGGACCGTTACGGCGAAGAGAAGACGATTGAGTTTGTCGACGGCTGCGGAGACGGCATCTTCGCGCTCGTGCGTCCGCATGCTGACATGGTGTTCGGGGTCGTCGGACTCCGGAATCGCCTGCTCCTGTCCCGTCAGCATAGACACGGACATCTGTGGCAGCACGCGGGAGAACCAGGTGCGGAAGCCACCGAAGAGAATGTCCACGGGGAGGAGCAACAGCCTGCGCCAGCCGCGGGCCATATGGACGCGGGTGAAGAGACGCGCGTAGGCCGGCCAGTGTTTGGGCAATCCTTTCCCGAGCAGAGGCAGGAATGTCAGCGCACGGCGACGGAAGGAACCGCCCACCGGCGTGAACGCGATGGTGACGTGCCCGCGCATGCCGGGCAGCGGATAGCGGACGAGCGCGCCGGTGACGCCGGCGATGGTGTCGACGCTCTGCCGCGTCATCAGATCCGAAAACTGCGGATACCGCTTGATGGGAAACAGCTCCGATTCCGTGAGAACCAGATCCGTCGACACGACGACTTCGTCGTTCTTGGGAGTAAACAAATCCGTCGGCGCCTGTTCGATCTCCGCTTCGGGGAACTGCGCATAGAGCTGGCTTTCGACGAGCGGAGCCGCGCCCTGCGTCATCTGCGCGAAGAGGCCGACTTTGCCCTCCGCAGAGCCGATTTCCAGGCTCACGCGCCCGTTGCCGCCGCGCAGGGAGTGCAGCGCGCTCAAGGTCGCCTCCATCATGATCGGACCGCGGTTGGCACTCGCTTCTTCGGGGTCCGGCATCGATGGCCGGATACGCAGGAGAATGGAAGACATCGGAGGCATGGATCAGTGTGAACGCAAGAGATTGGCAACCAGGTCGAGCGCAACGGTGTTGTAGGCATAGTCCATGCGCAGCGGGCCCATGATGCCGATCGCCCCCTCGCTCCCGCGGATCGTGTAGCGCGTCAGCATCACGCTGCAGCTCTGAAACTGCGGCAGGATGTGCTCTTCGCCGATGTAGTAGCGGACTTCGTCGTCCAGCTGCAGATCGCGGATCACGTCGTGCAGACGGTGCTCCAGCACCTCGACCACGCCGCTCGCGAGCAGGGGGTTGGATTGGAATTCCGGCTGGCGCAGCGTGTTGGCGAGACCGAGGTAGTACACACGCTCCTTGTGAGGCACGGTGGCGAACGCCACGTTGGGAACCATGTGCGCGAGCAGGGCGATGGCTTCGTACACGCGCTCCTGATCCTTGCGCTGCCAATACTGCTCGCGCAGCTCGTCGAACTTGCGGCGCACGGCCTTCTCGTGGCGGGTGGGCTTCATGAATTCCTGCACGTACACGCGATACCCCTTCGCCGTGGGAATCCGCCCGGCGGACACATGGGGCTGCAGGAGGAATCCCGCGGACTCCAGATCGCTCATCTCGCTGCGGATCGTGGCCGATGACACGGCGAAATCCGCGGACTCGAGAAGCCGCTTGCTGCCCACCGGCAGGGCCGTTTCAATGAATTGGTCGATAATCGCGGTAAGGAGTTTTGCCTGTCTCTCATCCATACCTGTCAAGTATAGCACTCATACCATGCGAGTGCTATTAGAGAACGCGCTTCTGGCATTCGCCAGTCTCCATGTCGAGCGTGCCTACAACGGCATGCTCATCCAATACCTCCACCGCGCGCGCCTGCAGGAGGAATCGGACCGGTCCATCGGGCACAGCGGCCCGCAGGCTGAACGCGGGGTCGGTGAACACGCCTATGCATTTCTCAAGTACTCTGCCCGCCTCCGCCGAGGAGAAGAGCGGCGTGATATCGTGCGCCCGCCCGAGCTGCGCGGCGAGACTGTGCACGCGGCCGATGCCGACGGCGAACCAGATCCTGTCTTCCAGGACCATGCGGATGTCTCCAAGGAGCGCATGCCACGTCACGGTCCGTCCTCCCGGCTGCCCGCCCACGTCGGCGAGCGCGACATGCTCCGTGAGAAATGCGTCGCTCAAACCAGCTTTGACGAGCGTGTCATGGGAAGACGTGACGACATCCTGCAGATCGGGCGGAAGGGCCAAAAACCGGTCGCGGCCGGTGCGCTGATCCGACCGGAAGTTCTCCTGCAGCATGGTCGCGGCCGTTTCCGCGCGCAGGCGCGCATGCCGCGCAAGCCCCAGGCTGACGACGCCGAAGACGCCCGCGGCGAGCGCCGCAAGGGAAAGGGCGGTGACAATGCGGGGGGGAAGCATCATTTCTTCGCACTCGCCCGCTTCTTGAACCGCTCGATGCGGCCACCGCGGGTCGTCGTCTGCTTCTTCCCCGTGTACACGGGGTGGCACAGACGGCAGGTCTCCACCGTCTGCTCCGCAACCGTCGATGGGATCACAAACACCGCCCCGCAGGTCATGCAGGTCGTTTTGGCTTTCTGGTGCAGATCAGGGTGGATACCGGTCTTCATGAGGATGTGAGTGTAGTGCGGATACAGAAAAAGACAAGTGCTTGGAAACCCACGGAAAATCTCTGTCGTCGGTCTCCTTGGGCTCTTCGGTCTCATCGGTCTCCCCTGTTCACGCCTTCGCCGCTTCCTTCTTCGCTTTGCGCACGGCCCGCTCGACTTTGCGCTCCTCGCTCAAGATTTCATCGACCTCCTCCGCACGCGTCTCCTCGGCCAGTTGGGCCATGGCCTCCTCGGCCGCCTTGTCGTGCATCACGGCGCTGGCCGTGGCGACTTTGTCGCCGCCCGTGAGGCGCATGACGATCACGCCCTGCGTAGCGCGTCCGATGCTCGGGATGTCCTTCAGGCTCATACGGATCGTCTGCCCCTTCTTGCTGATGCAGAGGAGATCGCCGTCGACATCGCCCTCCAGCACGCACGCGCCGACGATATCGCCGGTCTTCGGCGTGAGCTTGGCCGCCATCACGCCGCTGCCGCCGCGGCCCTGGAAGCGGTACTCCGTGACGGGGCTCATCTTGCCCAGGCCGTTCTCCATCACGACGAGGAGTTTGCTGATTTTCGGATCGCAGACGGCGGAGGCCTCGACCACGACGTCGCTGCCCTGCAGACGGATGCCCCGCACGCCGGCGGCGGCGCGGCCCATCGCGCGCACATCGTCCTCTTTGAAGCGGATGCCCTTGCCCTTGCGTGTGATGATCAGGATTTCGCACGTCCCGTTCGTCGCGACGACCCACTTGAGTTCGTCGCCCGGCGGTAGCTTCTGTGCGATGAGACCGGAGCGGCGGATGTTGTCGAACTCGGGCACTTCCGTGCGCTTCACCGTCCCTTTCCTGGTCACCATGAAGAGGTGCTTCTTGCCGCTCAAATCGGCCTTGAGAATCGCCGTGACGCGTTCTTCGGGCTTCAGCTGGAGCAGGTTGACGATCGCTTGCCCGCGGGCGACGCGCCCCGCCTGGGGCAGCTCGTACGCCGGCATGCGGAACACGCGGCCCGTGTTCGTGAAGAACAGCAGGTCGTCGTGGTTCATGACGTGCAGGATCGACAACACCTCGTCGTCGTCCCGCGTTTCGACGCCCTTCACGCCCTTGCCGCCACGGTGCTGCGCACGAAACTGCATCGGGGAGAGGCGCTTCACGTAGCCGCTCTGGGTGAGCGTCACGATCATCGGCGCGTTCGGAATCGTATCCTTGGCCGTGAACTCCCCGGCGGGAGACGGGACGACGGCCGTGCGCCGCTCGCCGCTGTACGTCTTCTTCAATTCCGTCAGCTCTCCCACGAAGATCTTGTCGATTTTCTTCTTGTCTTTAAGGATCGCTTCGCATTCGGCGATGAATGCTTTCTTCTCCTTGAGCTCGTCCTCGATTTTCTTGCGTTCGAGGCCGGCCAGCGTCTGCAACCGCATCTCCAGAATGGCGGTCGCCTGGACGTCGGTGAGCTTGAATTTCTTCATGAGCTTCTCGTGCGCTTCTTCTTTTGTCTCGCTCTTCTTGATCGTTTCAATGACGGCGTCGATGTGGTCCAGGGCGATCGAGAGCCCTTCAAGGATGTGTGCGCGCTCTTTGGCGCGGTTGCGGTCGTACGTCACGCGCCGCGTGATGACGACGCGACGGTGCTCGACGAAGACCTGGAGCAGTTCCTGCAGGTTCATGAGCCGCGGTTGGATGCCGTCGCCGAGCGCGATGCAGTTGTAGCCGAAGCTGCTCTGGAGCTCCGTGTACTTGTAGAGCTGATTCAAGACTTTCTGCGGGTAGGCGTCCTTCTTCAGCTCGATGATGACGCGGATGCCCTCGCGGTCGGACTCGTCGCGGATATCGGAGATGCCCTGGATGACCTTATCGTTCACGAGCTCGGCCATGCGCTCGATCATCGACGATTTGTTCACCTGGTACGGAATCTCGGAGATGCGGATCTGCCAGCGGCCCTTCACCTCTTCAATCTCGGCCTTGCCGCGGATCACCACGGTGCCGCGGCCGGTCAGGTACGCCTGCTTGATCGCCTCTTTGTCGTAGACGATGCCGCCGGTCGGGAAGTCGGGGCCTTTGACGAACGTGAGGAGTTCTTCGACAGACGCCCCGGGATGCTCCACGAGGTGCACGAGCGCGTCGACGACCTCGCCCAGATTGTGCGGCGGGATATTCGTCGCCATGCCGACGGCGATGCCGACCGAGCCGTTGCAGAGCAGGTTCGGGAATTTCGAGGGCAGGACCGACGGCTCCTTGCGCGTCGCGTCGTAGTTGAGGCGGAAATCGACGGTATCTTTGTCCAGATCCTGGAGCATCTCCTCCGCCAGACGCGACATCTTCGCCTCGGTGTACCGCATGGCCGCGGGGTTGTCGCCGTCGATGCTGCCGAAGTTCCCCTGTCCGATGACGAGCGGGTAGCGCATCGAGAAATCCTGCGCGAGGCGCGCGAGGGAGGGGTAGACGATGGCTTCGCCGTGGGGGTGGTAGTTGCCGCTGACGTCACCGCAGATCTTGGCGCACTTGCGGAACCGGCCGCCGGGGCGCAGTCCCAGATCGCTCAATGTGACGAGGACGCGGCGGTTCACCGGCTTGAGCCCGTCGCGGGCATCCGGCAGCGCGCGCGCCATGATGACGCTCATCGCGTAGTCCAGGTAGCTCTCCTCCATTTCGGACACGATGGGGCGCGCTTGAATGCGGCCAATCGACGAGAGCGTCTCGCCGAGCATCGGCTGCTCGGACGGATTTTCGGGAGCCGGCGCGGGATTGCGAGCGTCCTTCGCAGACATAGAGAAATCGCGGTGGAGAGATGATAGCGGATTTCAGATATGAGGAAAGAGCAAGAAAAAGCCTGGCCCGTGGGAAACGGGCCAGGCATGGAAGGACATCGATCGCATCAGACGGTAGCGGCCGTCTTCCGTGAACGACCGCGGCGCTTGGGCGCCGGAGGCGGGGGCGGCGGAGGGGCGATCATGTGCTTGATCCTCTCCACCGAGTCGTTCTTCACGCGGAGCCGCAGGATGCGCGGTTCCTGGCCTTCGGGCATGGCATAGAAGACAAGAACGCAACTCTGCGGCACTTCACGGCGGATGCCGCTCGGCGGCACGAGTTCGTAGGGTGGTGGGGCGCTGGGTTGCAGCGTGTCTGCAACCGCCAGCGACACAGTCGCGCCGTCCGGGTTCGTCACCGTGTAGTACCGGAGTGAGTTCACATTCACTCCACCCCTGATGAACGCGATCTGCAGGGGTCCGCACTGCCAATGCAACATGACCATAATCCTCTTGGGATACGTCTTGGCCGGGGAAACGCGCGCTTCACATCCGGCGAGCCAGAGAAGTGACTTCTCCGCTTCGCCGGATGCGATGAATCGATGTCCTCAAAGAACACGATCGCAAAGCGATCGGCACCGACATCCTGCCCCCGGCTGTCAGAAAGTCAATCCAGCATCTCGCATCCAACATCTCATGCCTTCCGTCTCCTTCTCACCCACGACCATCCTGCCGCAGCGCCTGCGGCCATGACGGCGACGGCCGCAGGTCCGGTGTCGCCGACGGGGGCGTGGACGGGCGGGGCCATGAAGAACTCCTGGGTGGAGGATCCTGCGACGGAGGGGGCGGCGGCGCGGCCGAAGACGAATTCGCGTATGCCCAATCTGGGCGCGGTGCCGGCAGATAGAGCGCCGTCCAACGTGGGAACGACCGGAGCCATCGTACCGAGCATAGTCACGAGAGGAGATGTAGCCCGCTCTTCATCCTTGCCGCAGAACGCGGAGCATCCATCGCCGTTTCGCGCGTTGCCGTCATCGCATGCTTCACCCACCTCGATGCGGCCGTTGCCGCAGAACGCCTGGCGGAGGATCGCCTCCGCAAGCGTCTCTTCCGCGCGCGGCACGTCGCCGCACACCGCGCACGGCGGCGTGGAGTACTGCAGGCAGATCTTGCCGGCGGCGGCACAGAGTGCGTTGCCTTCAGCAGCGCACTCCATCCCCGTACAGCTCATCGCCAGGCATGAATCGCCGCTGCAGGCGGGCGTCACGTATTCCATGGCAGCCGCCCGTGCACTCGTGGAGGGACCTCTCGTCGATGGGACAACAGGAATGGAGGTTGTCGTCTTCGGCGGTGACGACGGAGGGGGTGATGATGGCGGCGGCGGCGATGAGGGCGGTGGTGACGAAGGTGGTGGTGACGACGGAGGGGGTGATGATGGCGGCACCGAGGACGATGTCGTGACGGACGAGCGAGAGGAGGTCGAAGACGAGGTCGTGCTCGCACATGCGAGCGATGATGCGGGTTGCACAATCACTTCGAGACTGCCGTTCTCCGTGCAGTACTGTTGCCCGTACTCCGGATGGAACACAAACCTCGTCGGCCCGCTGCAATTGAATGATCCGTCTTCCGGAATGAAAATATCGTGCATCCCGTCCATGAGGTAATTCCCCTTCACGAAGAGCGTCCAATAGCTCGGAATGCGGCCGGTGTAGCCCTGCGTGTAGTCCTCGTAGCAGGAGGTCATCTCCTCGTCCGTGCTCCACTTGCATTTCCCTTTGTACCGGAGTCTGAATCCGCCGGTGAGCATGTTCTTGCAAGCCCCTTTGCAGAACGCGTTTTCCTCGAATCTGTCCTCGAGGCCGGATGCCAGGACATCCATGTACCGGGGGGCGCCTCCGGGACACGCATCGCACTCATCCGTCGTCTCGGACATGCAGCCTTCCGAAACGCAGCGGCATTCCAGGGGCTCCTCCGTGTACCACGTGCAACGGAGCCCTTCGCCGCAGAACTTCTCTCCTTTGTTCTCCTGGCTCAATTCGCAGTCCTCACTCAATGCACTGATCTCACCATCGCCGCAGAAGGCAATATATGAACTCCAGGAGGAAGATGACACGGAGAATGAGGAGGAGGTAGAAGATGAAGAAGATGTAGAGGACGTCGAAGAGGCAGAGGAAAATTGTGATGAGATCGCAGAAGATGCGGGAGACGACGGACCGGACGATTGCTGGGAGGACGTGCCCGGGGTCGTCTTGCAACAGCAGAGCCCCCTATTCCCATCGCACGCGTCCGCGGCTCCGTTGCAATTTTGCGGGCCGCACGCACCAACGGCCATGCACTGGGTATTCGGCGGGCACTGTGTGCCGCCGGTCGTCACGCTGGATGTCATTCCGCCACCATCCACTCCGCTGTTGACGCCTCCTGCCGCTCCTCCATCGCCCCCCGCTATCAGACCTTGGGACAATACGCTACTCCCGCCCCCGCCTGCGCCGCTCACACCTCCGGCGCTGGATGTCGTTCCCGCAGCTCCGCCACAAACTCCATCGATGCAGGCAATCCCCGGGCAGCAACTGGCAAAGAGCGGACCGCATGCGGCGCCTTGGAATCCACAGAGGTCATCTTCGACAATCTGCCCTGGAGCGGCCCCCTGCCCACCCCAGAACACGAGAGCGAACACTCCGATGAGCAGGCCGGCTGCAACAATCTGCAAGACTCGCTGACCCTTCATGGAACTGTATCCTACCAGAACATGTGACACTGACGATCCATAATGAAAAATCTCCTGTTTCCGCTACGGTGATACCATGCTCTCCATTGTCGCAACACCCATTGGCAATTTGGGGGACATCACCCTGCGTGCCATCGAGACGCTGAAGGCATGCGACGCGGTCGTCTGCGAGGACACGCGCGTGACGGGGAATCTGCTCAAGCAACTCGATATCCCAAAGAAGGAACTGATCAGTCTGCACGGCTACTCTCATCCGCAGGTCGTCCACCGACTGCTCGCGCGCCTCGCGGACGGCGAACACCTCGCCCTCGTGAGCGACGCCGGCACGCCGGGAATCTCGGACCCCGGATACGTTCTCGTCGCAAAGGCGGCAGAAGCCGAGCTGCGCATCGAGTCCGTCCCGGGACCGTCCGCCGTGATCGCCGCCGCCAGCATCAGCGGCCTGCCCATTCATCATTTTCTCTATCTGGGATTCCTTCCGCTCAAGAAGGGGCGCAAAACTCTGATCAATTCTTTTATTCAAGAAGAGCGGACGATCCTCTTCTACGAGTCCGTCCACCGCATCGAACGCACGCTGCTCGAACTCGCCGCGGCACTGGCATCGCAACCCGAGCGGCAGGTGGTCATCGCGCGGGAATTGACGAAGATGCACGAGGAAGTCATTCGCACAACTGTCGCGCAGCTTCCCGTCATCGCCAAGAGCATCACGAGGAAAGGAGAGTTCGTGGTGATCGTGGGAGCTTTGGGTTAGGAAATCCTTTCAAAGCCGCGCAGGCATATGATCGACATTCGGAGGAACGTCTCAAAAATAGCCAGATACGAGGAAGCAAGTGGAAAATTTGTGAGGCGTGTCGGTGAACACGTTGAACAAATTTTCCACGCAGATGACGAATGGAGATGGCATTTTTCAGACGTTCCCTACGGAAGTGCCGTCAGCGGATCAATATGCGAACCGTTCTTGATCACTTCGAAGTGCAGATGCGCGCCTGTCGTCATGGGGCCCGCGCCGTGCGTCCCGGGCTGCCCGCCGGAGAGGCCGATGAATTGCCCGGCGGTGACTTCCTGGCCGGCCGCGACCGTCACGGCGGAGAGGTGCCCATAGAGCGTCGCCAATCCACCGCGGTGGCCGAGGAGCACGTACGTGTAGCCGGTCGCTCCGCCATCGCGGACGAGGAAGACGACGCCGTCCGCCGCGGCGTGCACGGCCGTTCCGGCACCGACGACGATATCCAATCCACGGTGCGGCACGCCGAAGCGCCGCTGGTAATCGGCGTTGAGGTATCCCGCCGAAAGCGGACCGCGCGCCGGCCACTGCAATCCCATGGCGCTGGCCCGCAGCGCTCCCCTGCGCCGCTCCGACGGATCGAGGAGACCCTGGGCGATGAGTTCGCGCTCGGCTTTCGCTCGCAGCCGCGCGTCGATCCGCGCGAGTTCGCCCTGCAATCGCAGCACCTGTTCATGCACATCCCGCATGATGGCCTGGATTGCGCGTGCATTCTCCTCGGCATGCAGCGCATCGCGCTCAGCTTCCTCCGCCTCCGCGCGCGCGGTAACGAGCGTACTGGCCGCTGCCTCATGTTCCAGTCGGAGTTGCCGAAGCGTTGCTGCGGCCGCATTGGTAACGGAGGCATGGCGCAGTGCGGCGATCGCGCGATCGTGATCCATCCGCTGACGCAGGGGGGCATGCAACGCGGGAACCGGCGATTCGCCATGGAGTAGCGCGGCCGCCGTCGCCCGCAGAACATCGCCGGCGGACGGCGCACGTTGCCGCAGCGACGCCGCGGACAACGCGACGTCCGTATGCACATCGCCAAGATCGCGCCGGACCCGTTCGGCGTCGGCGATGCGTTCTTCGAGAACACGGACACGCTCCTCCGCCTCCTGCAACGTTTTTCGCGCCTCCTCCACGGTCACCGTGCGATCCTGCACCAGACGCTCCACGCCGACCCGCGATCGAAAACCGTTCCCCGCATGATCGAGCGTGCGCACCAGCGCCTCCTGCAGCTCACCGCGCGAGACCGATCCCGCGAGGTGGGACGCCGGCAATGCCGCGATCGCGAGCGCGCCGACGGCGATTAGAACGCCATGGACGGCCGTTCGGCGGCTCCTACGGACAGGGGTGTGCATTTCCTACCAGTATAGCGCAAAAGGGGCCCGTGCACTATGCTCTTCCCATGCGCCGCTCTCTCCTCCCAACCACCCTCGCCTTCCTTCTCCTTGCCGCCTGCGGCGGTGGGAGCAGCACGCAGGCGACGTGCACCTCGACCTACTGGGACGGAACGATCGGCACGTGCATGCCGGAGGGATGGAGCGCCCTGTCGCAGGAAGAAGTGCAGGCCCGGGGCATGCCCCCCGAAGTCGTGATCGCCTTCCAGAGCGTCTCGGCGATTTCCGGCCAGTACCCCACGGTCGCCGTCACGCGTGAACGCTTGCCGCGCGCCCTGTCGTCCGCCGAGTACAGCAAGGCGAGCATCGACCTGGTGACGCGGCGCAAGGATTACGCCAAGATCGATGCGACGGAGATCACGGTCGACGGCGATAGCGTGACGCTCCACGTCTTCAGCGCCCAGCCGCTCGCTGCCCAGCCCAAGCAGCGCTTTTACCAAGTCGCCGCCGCGAAGGAAGACACGGGATACGTCTTCACCGCCTCCCTGCCGCTGACCACGCCGGACAAGGTCACGAGCGAAGTGAAACTGATTCTGTCGTCGATGACGTTCCAACCGCCCGCGGCGGAGTGAGAGGAGGTGGAGGTGCCGGCGGGAATCGCACCCGCGTATGAGGGTTTTGCAGACCCTTGCCTTACTGCTTGGCTACGGCACCAGTGACACTGGAGAGCATAAGCGATGGGACTACGCGGCGGAAGGTGGGTGGACTTTTCTTTTTCCGTTCAACCCCTAGACTGCTCGCGCCCGTGGACACCGGACTCCTGCTCGACGGCTACGACGCCAAGCACCTGACGATCGCCTGCTTCGGCGGTCGCAACGCACTCGATATCGCTCACGGCGCGAAGCAGTGCGGTTTGAAGAGCCTGGTGGTGGCGCGGCAAGGCCGCGAACCGCTCTACGCCAAGCACTACAAGACGCGAAAGCGCGGGAAGGAGGAAGCGGGGTGCGTCGACGACGTGCTCGTGGTCGAGGAACTCACCGACGTCCTCACGAAAGAGGTGCGCGCCGACCTGCGCGCGCGCAACGCGATCTTCATTCAGAGCAAATACTTCTGGCGCCGCTTCCCGTCGTACGGCGACGTGGAGCAGGCGTTCGACGTGCCGATGTTCGGCTCGCGCTCGCTCCTGCGGCTGGAGGGACGCGATCAGCCCTACACGCAGCGCGACCTCTTATCGGAGGCGGGCATCCGCATCCCCAGAAGGTTCAATGCGCCCGAGGATATCGACCGCCTTGCCATCGTCAAAGTCCGCGATGAACTGCGCGGATACGGCCGGACGTTCTTCCTGGCATGGGACAAGGAGAGTTTCGAAGAGGAAGCTCAACGCCGCATCAAGCTCGGGCAGATCGCACCCAAGGAACTGGAGAGAGCCGTCATCGAGGAGTACGTCGTCGGTGCGCTCGTGAACTTCCATTTCTTCTTCTCGCCGCTCCACAGCGAATTGGAATTGGTCGGCATCGACGTCCGCCGCCAGACGAACATCGAGGGGCTGCAACGCATGACGCCATCGCAGCAGAAGATCGTGCTGGGTCACGTTCCGTTGCAGATGGTCGAGGTCGGCCACACGCCATCCACGCTCCGCGAGTCGCTCGTCGACGGCGCCTTCGGCCTGGCCGAAGATTTCCTCGGCGTGACGCAGTCGCTCCCGCGCGAGATCGATCCGACCGGCAAGGGCATGGTCGGTCCGTTCACGCTCCAGGGCGTGATCGCCGCGGAGGGTGGGCGCGAGGAGATCGTTCTGTTCGGCGTCTGCTTCCGCCCCACGACGTGCCCGGGCATCGCCGCGACGCCTTACGGCATGTACCTGCACCGCAAACCGCTGACCATGGGCGAGCGCATCGCGATGGAGATCAGCGAAGCCGCCCGTGATGGCCGGCTGCATGAGATTGTAACGTGATCATGTTCACCAAAATTTGACAAAAATATATTTATATCTATAGTCTGCATATGATCGACCACGAGAAATCATTTGAAAAGCAGCCGCAGGTGACGGTCCGCGCAATGATTTCCAGCGATGTGCCGAAAATCCAGCGCGATGTGAATGCCGACTTCACACCGGAAGTCGTGCTGAAGTTGATGACGGTCGCTTTCGTCGCAATGGCGGGCGACCGCACCGTCGGCTACATGGTCTATCGGCTGGATAAGGGGAAGGCCGTCATCCGGCAATGCGTCACGCATCCCGAATTCCGACACGCGACCTACGACATGATGATCGGACTGATGACAGGAGGCGTCATGGAGGAGGTTCGCAGGAAATGGGCGGACGTGTTCAATGCGCAGCCAGAAGCTGAACCCGCAGACGAGATGGGCGCGGTCATCCAAGACACCATCCGCCTGCATCAGAAACTCAAGCAGCTCGTGCCGTCTGCATTCTCGGGCATTCGCAAGAAAGATCACATCACGATGGATATTGCGTCGAATGATCCCCTGCGGCCGATTCTGGAGGAACTGGGATTCAATCCGGCGGAAGGGACCGATGGAAAAACTCTGCGAATGGAATATAAAGCGGAAAAGTGAAATGTGGTGGAGCTGTGGGGAACGATTGGGAACTCGACAGCCCCAAGAAAGTGGATGCACTTACTCTATCAGAAAGGCTCATCGGGCTGAGGAATTCTCTGCATTTCGTCAAAAATATTCTCAAGAGTCCACAAGCGGTGGAATGTGCTCTTACACTATGAAAACGTGTATGTCGTCAATGAGCTGTGGGGAACGATTGGGAACTTTTGGAATCCTCAAAAGTAACTATGAATGGTATTTTACCAACATGACAAATGTTGATCCAAAATGGAAACGCTTTGAGAAGCTTGTTGCGAAAGTTCAGCAGGATTTAGCCCCAAAAGCGACGGTTACGCATAACGATAAGATTGCAGGAAAGGATTCCGGCAAGGAAAGACAAATCGATGTGAGTGTAAAAGTGCGAACAGGACAATACGACCTTCTTATTATCATAAGCTGCAAAGATCATAAAGACCCTGTAGATGTTGAGGATGTCGGTGCTTTTGCATCTGTCATTGAGGATGTGAGAGCGAACCAGGGTGCAATGGTGGCGGCGAATGGATTCACTGATGGAGCTAAACAGCTAGCAGCAACAAAAGGAATCAATCTTTACCAATTGGTGGATGCTGAAAATCATGACTGGCAAAGCAAGATCGCGATTCCGGCGACTTGCGAAGAGTTATGCCTAAAGAGCTTTGGTCTTATCTTTTCCTCCACAGACCGAATAGGCTTTTATGCACATGAAGCAGATATGAGGAACGTAGTGTTATACGGTGAAGATCAGAAACCCTTAGGAAAAGTCATGGATTTACTATTGAAAAAGTGGAATGCAAAAGCCCTGCCGATGGAGCCAGGAGAATATTCGGAAGTTGAATTTTTGGATATTCCGGTAACAAAAATATATGAAGACCGCTTTTGTAAGGTCAAAGTCAAAGCAACAATTAATGTACAGAAGCGACTATTCTTCGGATGGTGGCCATTACTAGAAGTTTCAGGATTCAAAGATGAAATGACTAACGTAATAACCACTAGTAAACTAAAAACAGAAACCCTGACCCACAGAGACATTGAAGATCACTGGACTCTTGTTGCAAATCCGACTGAGATTTCCGTAGAACCGTTAGCTAAATTAACCACATTCATTTCATATCCCGTAGATGGAGAAGTAGAAGGACTACTCTAATACAACCGCGTCCCATCTTCATCTACCTTCAGCACATTCGGATCATCGAGCGGTTCCTGTTCCTGAATCTCTTTTATCAGCAACAAAAGTCCAATCGCATTCGTAAAATCATAGTTCTTCCATTTCTCAGGCAGTTTGTCTCTGAAGTCGGCAGTCATAGTGGGCAGACCATAGAATTGTTTGAGAAGTATGTTCAAGCGAAGACGCTCCTATGGCAAAAGATTGCAAGTTCAATGTGGTTCCAGGAATTTGTGCCTTATCACCCGCTGCGCTTTATTGTGCCAGTGGATCGCAATACAAGACCTGTGAGTTAGAAACATTCGCAGATACGCATGCTAGCGAGTTGCTGTAGCCAACAGACCGTTGATTGCATCGTCGCTGTATCTTGAGAGAATTCTTATAATCATAGCCACCTTTTTCATCCCAACGACTAGGGACCTCTATTACATTGCTATCTCCTTCAAATTTTTTGGTCTCTAATTCCCCTACGGTATGCAGTCGGTAAATTTCATCAAAAGGAGCGGCGAGTAAGTAAGCTCGCGTTCCATTAACATGCACATAGGTACAAATGAAGTCATGCCAAAATTCCCATTCAAATCCCTGGATCTCATTCTTTTTCCCGTGGGATTTAGACGAACTCTTCACCTTCATCAAATCTTCAATATTTATCCAGTCAGAAGCTGCTAGAGAATTTGCAAATTTTTTGGATTCACGATGAAAAAATATCAACGAGTTATTTCCCGAAGGTAAAATATCTACGAAATAACTCTTAATTATATCTTCCGTTTGCCATTTCTTACCTACCTCGATGTTTTCAATCTTCGCACCGTCGTGTAGCCACGTATCAATTGCGGTTAAATTAAATTGGACTATCAATTCAACAACATGCCGATCTTTTTTGTGTCCAAACATGTGGTCAGTATAGCGAAACAGTATATTCGATTGAAGCTGAAGGGACTTAAACCGATGAGTATGCAAAGTCGCACGAAGTGTGCAGACTCAACCTAAGTGCAACAAAAAAGCGCCAAGTGGCGCTTTGTGAGCAAACTCGATCAAAGTGTGCATAGTTGTCATGGTGGAGCTGAGGGGAACTGGTGGGAACGAAATTTCGATATGCTTGAATTGGCCAAAAAGTTCACAGAACTCCATTACTCACTCGAAAACATCACATTGCTGCTGAACAGCCAAGTTGAGGAAAAAGAACATCTGATCCTGTAACTAGAAATCAGTCAATGAGCTGTCGGGAATAGTTGGGAACTTTCGGATGTTGATTGACGTAATAGGTCTTTATGTACAAAATGTGTTTCCTATGGCATTCGAGAAAGCACACGTCCTACAGGACACGGCACGAATCTATGAAGGCAAATTCAGCAGGCCACTGCCGACTGATGTTTTGAACAGCACTCTCGATGCGGCGCAGGCTGAATACAATCAACGTGGATACGATTACATGATTGTAAGTGTGCGAACTAGACTAGAGGAATTACTCGAAGAACTAGATGTGAGCAGCACACCAGATGAAGCTGCATCCTATCGCGCTCACGAAGCTCTCCTCGAGGCTCTGAGGAAGTTGCAAATCCAGTCCAATTAATCCTATGAAGCTCGAAGGTACGCAATCTCTCATCACTGGCGCGAGTAGTGGTATGGGTCTTGCGGTTGCGGAACGCTTTGTCCAGAAAGGTAGCAAGGTGCATTCATTCGATGCACAAGTTCCCTTGAAGGAAATCGATGGCATCACATCTCACTCTGTTGATGTCCGAGATCCTGAACAAGTGGCACGCGGTATGAGCGACGTAACGGGAAAGCTCAATGTCCTGTTTAATAATGCAGGTGTGCTGGCACGCGGCGGCTTATTCGATGTATCGCATGACCAGTTTCGTAAGATGCTGGAAGTAAATGCTCTCGGTTCGTGGCTCACCCTTAAAACAGCACTTGATCAGGACAAACTTGTAGAGGGTGCGACGATCATTCAGATGTGTTCGACAGTCGGTGGTCCTCCGGGGCAGCGAATGTCCGCGCCGAAGGTGCGTCCATATAGTCTCAGCAAGGGGCTGGTGCATGAGATGATTGGCGCACTACGAGCTGATCGCCCTGATCTGCGCGTGAAAGCAATTTATCCTGGTGCAGTAAAGACACCGATGACCATGGCTGGTTTCGCTTCCGAAGAAGAGTATGACAAACAAGCACTCGCAAACTGGGGTGTTGTGAGCACTGCAGATGACGTTGCAGATAGAATTATGCTTCTACTGGAGAGTGAAGCTGACAATCTCGTGTGGGATCCAGCACGAAAAGAATACGTCTTTGAGTGATATCTCACACTTTATGTGGTTCGCTTTAACCAATAAAGGCTTTGAGCTCATCTGACGCAAAGCCCATTTCTTTTGTCATACTTTGAAACTCTTCCCATGAATGCGCTACTGGTGGCATTGAAAATTTAATTTCTTCTTGGTTCGCCCCAAAATGTACACGATCGTTAGTCCTTTCATTCATTTCATTTCTTGAAACCATACAAATATGAAGATGTGGACTAATGCCCGGTACGAGTTGGCGTCCTGCAACACCGCCAATTATATGACTGAGTATTTTCCCAAAACCCCCTGGATCACCAGCCTCAAACTTCATCAGACCCATAACTCTCTTGAAATCGCTTAGGTTCTCCAATTCGGAAACATACTCTTCAACGGCAGACCCACTTCCTATCGATTGCACTGTGCCTCGTGGTACTTCCTCTGGTACAAAATATGGTGAACGAAAAATATAACAGTATGGAAGTGGCCAAGAAGTATCTTTAGGGACATTTGCAGTTGGGTGGATACCAGCAAGCATTATCTGAACACCGGCATATTCCTTTTTAACAAGTCTCTCAGTATCCTCATAAATTTTTCTCATTATTGGCGGGCATTTTTCAATTAAATGCTCAGGTAGCCATGCATGCCCATCTGGCAATTTTGCTACTGCTGCAAAGTGCTCCATGATGGCTAAGCCTTGAAATATATTTCCCGCGAAGCCTCCAAGAAGACCATTGCAAATTCCGGCAACTTTTCTGACTCCATCAAAAGTTTTTCCCTCAGGCATGGTTACTCGGATATCACCGATTAATAATGAGTAGCCGAATGTGATAGGTGTCCCTATTACCCAAGTCATGTTGATATTCTAGTTCAAAGATAAGCAGAGTAGTTTTTCACTTTGGGAACTCCGAGAAAACCGCAACACATAGCCACTTGAGGCAGTCCGCACTAAGAATTCTCCCAAGTCAGAAATTTCGATTGGGAACTCTCCTAGAATCGCCTATAAGTGCAAAATTATTTACTGAAACGCCATTTTCGAAGTTCCATTTCCCGAGTGGTGGAGCTGAGGAGATTCGAACTCCTGACCCCCTGCTTGCAAAGCAGGTGCTCTACCAGCTGAGCTACAGCCCCATGAAGGTGAGATGGTGAGAAAGAATGCCCCGGAACCGAGCGCCGCATCGCGGCTTTATCCGATGGCGACTCGCGCAAGCGCTCGTCGGCCAACTGCTTGCCCATCCGTAGCTCCAAGATGCAGAAGCGAAGGAGGGAGCTACAGCCCCGATGTTTTTAGTATACATAGTGCGATACGAAAAAAGTCCGGCATTCCGTTTCCTCGGTGATACTTGCTTTTCCGTAAAAAAATTTGATAATACAAAGCGGTCGGCTTGTCAAAACTTCTGATCCTTCCCAACGCGGAGCACGAACATGGGTATGAGTATGAGCATGGGTATGCGCACGGAACAGCGGCATGAGCAACGCCAGGAACAGCGCCAGGAAATGGGCATGAGGCAGGCTGCGCAGATGACGATGCGCGTCGCCCTCATCCAGGCGATCCACGGGGAGAAATTCAATCCCCGCGCACGCTGCACCTGCGGCCACGACCTCCGGCCGATCGAGATCCTGCGCGGATTCCGCGCGGATCCCGACGACTACACGACGCAGTGTCCGAAGTGCAAGAGGCGCTTCACCGCGAAACTCATCGCTACCGGACGCGCGTCGGACGTCGAACTGCCGTTCTACTGCGCCTCGCAGACCTTGGCGCGGCTGCGCCACATCGCCGCACTGCCGTCGGATGAGTTCTGCAAGCAGCACCCGGCGGAATATCGGTCGGCGATCTTCCACTTCGGCAACATCCGGACCGCCTACCAGAAGAGCGGCGGCGACTACCCCTACGATCCCGTCCAGGATTGGCAGGACAAAGTCACCCCCTTCCTGGGGAAAGCGCCGGACACGCAGATCGCGCTCGTCGTCAGCCAACCCGTGGGCGTCATCCGCACGATGCGGAAGAATCTGCACATTCCCCGTTACCGCAAAGGGAACGAGGAGAGCCTCGGCATGACTCTCCAGGAAACGGCAAGCTGACAGTGTCACCCTCCCATACAGGACGTATGCGGGGGTGATTTTTTTGTTCGCTCAAACTGCCAAATCCCCGCCCGCACCGCGCAGGCCGCCCGGGAACAGGAACCGCAGCGGGGCGAAGAGCAGGTGCGTCGTGTTCGTGAGCTCCGCGAGGGACCAGAAGAAGATCACGCACGCGATGATGACGATGACCGTGTAGACGCCGCCGAGTTTCCGCATGACTTCCGTCTCGCCGATCATGTCGCCGAGCGGCTCGCGGAACTTGATCAGGTAAAACGATCCGATCATGCCGATGATGCTCAAGATGTAGCGCATGCGTCAGACGAGCAGCGCGTCGAGCTCCTTGATCATGTCCTGCTTGGAGCGCGCTCCCACGACCGTCTTCACGAGCTTGCCGCCCTTGAAGAATCCGAACGTGGGAATGCTCATGACGTTGAACTGTCCGGGCGTCTCGGTGTTCTCGTCGACATTCATCTTCGCGATCGTCACGCGCCCCGCGTACTCCTTCTCCAATTCCTCGAGAATCGGCAGCATCGCCTTGCACGGACCGCACCACGGCGCCCAGAAATCCACGATCACGGGCATGGGCGACTGTAGGACATCGGCGGCGAACGTGGCGTCGGTGACGGCGGACATGGCCGGAGGATACCTCAACTCATCCTCCCCCGCGACAGAATTTCGTGCGTGATCGTCTTGCCGATTTCGACGGCGGGCTGGCCGTAGGGATCGATGCGATAGAGCTTGCCGAGGAACGCGACTTCGGCGAGCAGACAGAAGAACAGCTGGCCCAGGTGATACTCATCCAGGCGCGTCAGCGCGATGGTCGCGGTCGGCCGCTTGACCCCGAGGAGCGCGCGGCTGGTGCCCTCGTAGCACGCATCGAGCAGCTGGCCGAAGCTCTTCCCCGCGAGGTGGGCGAAGGGCGGCGGCAGACGCTCCGGAACGAGGAGGCGGGGTTTCTCCAGCTCGCGGATGAAGAGGTGCCACTGCGTGCGCGGCCCGGCCATCCACTGCTGCAGGAGCGAGTGCTGGTCCTGCGTGCCGATGGCGGCCAGGGGCACGGGATTGCGCAGCTCGTTCTTGCCAAGGCTCTCCGCGATGAGCTGCTGGTTCCAGCGCGCGATCGAGGCGAGGCGCTGCGTGTAGGGCATGATGACGCGGATGGGGTAGTCGCGCTTCGTATCGAGGAGGAATTGCACGGCGGCGAGGAGCGCGGCGGGGTTCTGTTCCAGGACCGTTTCCTGGCAGAGCTCGTCCATCTCCTTCGCGCCGCGGAGGAAAGCTTCGACATCGCCGCCGAGGAGGGCGACCGGCAGGAGGCCGACCGGCGTGAAGATCGAGTAGCGGCCGCCGACGTCCGGCGGGATGGACAGCGTCGTGAATCCTTCGTCGGTGGCGATGCGCTGCAGCGGGCCATCGCTGGGATCGGTGATCGCAACGACGCGCTCCTGTCCGTTCTTCACCGCGCCGCGCAGCTTCTCCCAGAAGAGGAAGAACGCACTCATCGTTTCGAGCGTGTTGCCGGACTTGCTCACCACGACGATGAGCGCATGGCGCCAGTCGATGGTGTCCAGGTACATCCCGAGGACGGTGGGATCCATCGTGTCGATCACGATGAGCTGGGGGGTATCGGGGCGTTCGAGCGCTTCCTGCAGGACGCGCGGTCCCAAGCCCGATCCGCCGATACCGATCCACAGAACCGTCTGGATGTTCTCCTGCTTCGCACGGGCCGCCACCGCCTGTACGTCGGCCGCAACGCGCTTGTGGTAGGGCGTCATCGCCCACCCGTGTCCCCCGTCTCTGCGCTCCTGCAGCCAATCCGCGACGTACCGGCGCATGGCCGTCCGCAGCGCGGTCAGTTCCTGGTCGGGAATGCCGTGGGTCGGTGTGAGCAGCTTGGCCAGGCAGCCGGAGATGTCGAGGTGAAGCATGGGGGAGGATGAGCGGACAGTGGTCAGAGCTGCTTGAGGGCGGCGGTGACGCGCTCCTCGGTCGTGCGCAACTCGCGGGGCAGTTGATCGAGCGCGCGGAGAATATCAGCGGTGGTGTACCCCAGTTGCGCGAGGACGGCGACTGCGTCGGGATCGCGCTGGCCCAACACAGCCGCGCCGGCATCGACGAAGAGTTCAGGATGCTTCTCGGCAATCGACTTGAGCTCGAGAGCGAGTTTTTCGGCCGTCTTGCGACCGATGCCGCGGACCGACGTCAGCTCTTTGCCATCCCCATCCAGCGCGGCGCGGGCGAGTATCGCGCGCGGCACGCTGCACAATTCCAGGCCTGTTTTCGGGCCGATGCCCGCGATGGTGATGCAATGCTCGAAGAGGGCGCGCATCTTCACATCCAGGAATCCGAAGAGGTCGAAGCGGTCTTCACGGACGTACGTCGTGATCCACAGGCGCGCCGTCGAACCGTCCGTCAGCTGTTCCCAGACGGGAAGCGGCACGGCGACGCGGTAGCCGACGCCCCCGACGTCCACGGAGACGTCCCCCGGCATGCCGCGCGCAATCGTGCCGTGGAGGTGGGAAATCATGGGGGGAGTATACAGGAGTACTACCACTTTCTTTGTCAGCCTTTTCAGCGTCTTCTCGTCCTTTCTTTGTCTCCCCGGTGCAAGTGTGCTCTGTCCTTTCTTTAGGTAAGCAGCAGCTTCGCCACTTTCTTTGTCACCACACAAAGAAAGTAGCCAAAGAAAAGTCTCCGCCGTCTGACGTTCCAGCCGGGCCGGGATACGGAAGAAGACGAGGCCGGTCGTTTCGGTCGGTCAGCACGCTGGTCCCTTCGGGACCCTGCGGGCCGCGCGACGGCGGGG
>VMFU01000005.1 GCA_007376205.1 Candidatus Peregrinibacteria bacterium Gr01-1014_25 | reverse complement strand
TCCTTACCTCCCCATGCCCGGCTGGAACGTCAGACGGCGGAGACTTTTCTTTGGCTACTTTCTTTGTGTGGTGACAAAGAAAGTGGCGGGGCCACTGCCTCTACAAGGACGGGAAGATGTTGAACAGGAAAGGAGGGGAAATGCTGAAAAAGCCACGAAAACAAGCGTCTGTTCGCCAACAATCACACTTTTCCGCTACCCTACCCCCATGCCCCTTCCTCCCGCTGACGATCAGGCCGTCCGCGACCTCGTGCGCCGAGCGCAGGAGGGGGACGACGAGGCGTTCGGCGAGATTTACGAGCGTTTCTTCGACCCCGTCTACCGCTACGCGGCGTTCCGATTGCCCACCGAGCTCGCCGAAGACGTCGCGGCGGACGTCTTCGTGAAGGCGTGGGAGAAACTGCATACGTACAGGGTGCACCGTCACGTGCCGTTCGCCGCCTGGCTCTTCCGCATCGCGCGCCACACGGTCATCGACGTCTACCGTTCCCAGCGTTCGTTCGACGAAGTCCCCGATGCGTTGCCCGATCCGGACGTCCTCAACAGCGCCGAGGCGCGCGTTCATCGCCACGACCTCCTCCGGACGGTCCGCGCCGCCGTCGACCAATTGCCGCGCCGGTACCGGGAAATTCTTCTCCTTTCCTATATGGCCGACCTGCCGCATAGCGAGATCGCGCGCGTCCTCCACTTGACGGAGGGTGCGGTTCGTATTCTGAAGATGCGTGCCTTGCGCAAGCTTGAATCCCTCCTTCCGCCTGATATCGCCTCTTCCGCGTAACAGAGCGCTCTTTCGTCCGTTTTCCCTTTGCTAATGCCCCTTGATCCGGCCCTGCACCGGCTCCGCAATGTCCTTACTCCGTCAACGGCAGCCCGTTCCCGTGCCCGAGCGCAGGTGCGCGAGCGCATCGCACGCCCCGCGTTCTGGGCCGATCTCCACACGCAGCTCACTCCCACGGAAGCATCCCGCGCGCGTGTCTGGCGCCGCGTGTCCGCCGCGATGTCCTCGCCCGCAGTCGGCCTCCTCGATCAGTTGCGCGATACACTCGCGCCGATGGCAGTGGGACACCTGACACCCGTGTTCGCTCCTGTCCGCCATCGCGAGATGCACTGGATGCGCTGGGTGGCCGTTGCCTGTGTCCTCGTCCTCGTCGTGCAAGTCGTTCCGCTCGCATTGCATGTCTCGCCGACCGTTGCGGCCTCGTCCATCATTGTCCGCCCGACCGGCGGCCAGGCGTACGTGGCACACATCGCGACGCTCGAACCACTGTCTGCCGAGCAGTCCATGGAAATGCCGATGCGCCTGAAGACCGCTGCAGACGGATCGGTGACCGTCGCGGCGTATGACGATTACGTCGCGCGCCTCGATCACGATACCGATGCCGAGTGGCACGACCTCTCCGATCGTCCCGAGCCCGCCATCGGCGGACCGACGCTCACCCTCTGGTCGGGGCGTCTCTGGCTGCAGGGATTGGTGCCGTCGCATGTGCGCGGCATCACCGTTGCCACGTCCGCGGGCGAGATCACCGTGCATGAGGGGAGCGTGGACATCGCCGCGGGAGCCACCGTCAAAGTCCGCGTCTTCGACCGCAACGCCACCATTGTCCATGATGGCCGCACGATCACCCTGGTCGCCGGAGAATGGACGCAGTTGTGGCCATATGGTTTGCCCATCGTGAAGCCGATCGCGGACCGTGAGGTTGCGGATGCATGGGGTAGCGACAACATCAGCCAGGACGCCTGGCATCGCCGCGAAGTGGCCCAATGGCAGCAGGAGCGGCGCGCAGCGCAGGCGGGCATTCTTCCGACATCGACGTTCTATCCGGCGAAGCGCGCGCTCGAAGCCGTGTCCAATCTCACGACGTTCGATCCCGCCGCGCGCGTGCAGCGCAAACTCGCGCAGGCCGAGACGCGCTTGAATGAAGCTGCGGCCCTTCTCCAACAGGGTGAAGACGACGAAGCCGCCGCGAGCATGGCCGAGTACCGGACGACGCTGGTGGCGCTGGCAACCGAAGAAGGAGCCGATAACGCTGTGACGCAGTTCGTCCTGCGTCAGGCACTCGCCGAGGATACGGCGGGACTTGCCGCCGTCGCTCCGGGAGAGGACGCGTACGTCCTCAAGCAAACGGCCTTCGAGGCTGGGGCGGCGCTGCCGCAGGAGACACTCGGTGGTGAGCAGGTCACGCGCGTTCTCCTCCTCGATCAGCTGCGTGCGTTGCATGCGGCGGTGCTTGCGGGGGATCTCGCCGCCGCGCAGGACATGTACCTCGTGTTGCAACCGTCCTTGGCAATGCTGACTGGCGACGATGTCGCTCCGGTCGTGAGCAAGGAAGCGCACGCCATTCTGCGTGCCCTCGCCGTCGCTCTCCAGACGCCGCCCGAAGGCATAGTGGTCGACGCAGGATTGCGCGATGCCCTTGCGTCGTACCTCCCCGCCTCACTGGAACCTCTGCCGCTGTCCGCGCAGGAAGTCGCCGGCATCGTCGGCGGAATTCTCGATCGCACCACGGGCATCTACGAGACGGAGCGCGGGCTGACGAACAGCTTCTCGCGTGAATTGCAGCTCATCCGCGGCCATTCCGACGAAGTGCGCATCCTGCAGCAACTGCTGCCGAATCTCCTGCCGCGGTACGATTTCCTCGCGTACTACGTCGATATTCGCCTCCGCGAGTTGCGGAGGGACAGATTGCAGTAACCGGCGGGCCATGACGGATGGGGCGGGAAGGCTGTATTCTTTCGTCGTGGCGGTACTTCCCATCATTACCGGCGCCGATACCCCCGTTCTGCGCACGCCGACGGCACTCGTGCCGAAGGTAACGAAGGACGTCCTGCATCTCATCAGGAACATGGAGGAGACGTGTGTCCACGCGGACGGCCTGGGCCTGGCCGCGCCGCAAGTCGGACAATCGCTGCGCGTGTGCATCGCAAAAATCAACGACCGCCTGACGCCGCTCATCAATCCGCGCATCACCTGGCGCAGTCCCGCGATGGATGATGCGGAGGAGGGGTGCTTGAGTCTGCCGGGCGTCTACGTCCACGTCCGCCGCCCGCAGTCCATCGTCGTCGAATACACCGATGTGAAGGGGCGGGCGCAGGAGCGCCGCCTCGCGGACCTCGACGCCCGCGTCGTGCAGCACGAAGTCGATCATCTGGATGGGGTGTTGATCGTGGATTACGTGGGCGTGGACCGAAGCCGAAAGACAGAAGATGCGAGAACATCGGGGGTGTAAACGCCTGCGCCGCATTGATCCCTTTCTGTATCTTCCATCTTCCGTCTTGTATCTTTTGTCCATGCCATTGGAGCCCGTCATCGGCCTCGAAGTCCACGCGCAGATCGACACGCGGACGAAGCTGTTCTGCGGGTGCAGCACGGAGAATTTCGGCGCGGAGCCGAATACGACCGTCTGTCCGGTGTGCATGGGCCACCCGGGGACGCTGCCCGTGTGCAACGCCGTCGCCATCGAGAAGGCGATCCGCGCCGCGCTCGCCGTCGGCTGCTCCGTCGCCGAGCACAGCCACTTCGATCGTAAGCACTACTTCTACCCCGACCTCCCGTCGGGCTTCCAGATTTCGCAGTACGACTTCCCCCTCGCGACGCACGGATCGGTTGCCTACGATCTGGTCGACGACAGCGGCCGTATCGCCGGCGAGCGCATCTGTCGCATCCATCGCCTGCACGTGGAGAACGACGCGGGCAAACTCATGCACCCTTCGACAGGCTCAGGGCAAGCTGGCACGACGCTGTGCGATTTCAACCGCGCTGGGACGCCGCTGATGGAGATCGTCACGGAGCCGGACCTGCGCTCCGCTGCCGAGGCCGTCGCTTTCGCCCAGGAGCTGCGGCGCATCCTGCTTGCCGTCGGCGCGTCGACCGTCGACATGTTCAAGGGGGAAATGCGCTTCGATGCTTCGATCTCGCTGCGCGAGGCCGGGGCCGCAAAGCTCAATCCGCGGAGTGAAATCAAGAACCTCAACTCCTTCAAGGCGCTGGAGCGGGCGTTGCAGTACGAGGAGCGGCGGCTGCGGGCGCTCTGGGAGGAGACGGGTGGTCCGCTCAAGGGCAATATCACCGTCGGCTGGATCGACGATCGCGAGGAGACGAAGCTCCTACGGGAAAAGGAAGACGCACAGGATTACCGGTATTTTCCGGAACCCGATATCCCGCCCCTCCATTGTCCGGCAAAGATGATCGACGACATCCGTCACATACTTCCGGTCCTGCCCCGCGTGGCGCGGGAGAAGTATCGCACGCTGGGCCTCGACGAAGCGCAGACGTTCCAGCTCATGGATGATGCGCCGCTCCGCACCATCTTCGATGCCGTATACGCGAAGACGGGAGACCCCCGTCGGACGTCCGGCATCGTGTTGACGCAATTACTCGGCTACCTCAAGGCGGCCAGCAAAGGCAGCGCCGAGGGGCCGTCAGCCGATGCGGTGTTGGCTCTGGTCGCCGCCATCGACGGCGGGACGATCTCGGCGAATGCGGGGAAGGAAGTACTCGAAGCGATGGTGCAAACGGGAAAATCTGCAGCGGACATCATCGCCGAAAAAGGTCTGACGCAGATCAGCGATGTCTCCACGATCGAGGCGCTCGTCCGCAAGGCCATCGATGCGAACGCTGACGCCGTGGCCAAATTCAAGGCCGGCAAAACCGCGGCCCTTGGCGCAATCGTCGGATGGATGATGAAGGAGAGTAAAGGGCAGGCAGACCCAAAACTGGTGCATGAAATACTGCAAAGGCATCTGTCATCCGATATACCTTAGCGTCGCTTGTCCGCCCTATGACGCGGAGAGGTTTCCTCCCAGAAGCGCACGTAGACGATCCCGTTCCTTTCTAAAGAATACGAGTGAGTGAGGAACCTGTCCCCGCAGCTCGGGAGTGTCATAGTAATCGACATGGCTTTCCAGCAAAGCCAATAATTGCCTCTGATCAGAAATCCGCACGGCATTATTGGTATAGTCATCGAGAACCTCCGTATCCAAATCAAAGAGAGGCGGCTGTGTCGGTCCGACATTGTGCTGTTCATTCATGAATAGCATTATAGCATGGAATCATCAACGATGCGATCCTCGCCGCACCCTCCGCAGATGCCTCAAGAACATCCGTTGACAGCCATTCTCATGCGGAGTTGAATCCTCCCCTATGCCAGAGCCAATTTCGGAAGAAATACTCCTGAAGCGTATCGACACGCAAGCGACGGAAGCGGCGCGGGGCCGGTCGTATTTGTCGACATTGGACGAGCACCCGCTCATGCGTCAGGTCGATGACCTTCTGCAGCGATCGCGCGCGAAAATCAACGGCATTGGCCCCGCGATTCGGACGAAGATGGAAGGAGATCTGTGGACTGCAATGCACGGCAATTACGTTTCAACGTCGAATGATCTCGCGTTTCCCGCGACCTTCGTGCAATCACAAGGCCCTTACGTGTGGGACAGCGCCGGCAATCGCTACATCGATGGCACCAGCGGCATCGCGGTGATGAATTTGGGACACAAGTACGACGGCGTCGAGCGATACGTGCTGCTGCAGCGATTGCTGCACCCCGGTGCCGCTCCGGGCGATATTGGTTTCGCGCCGTACGCGGAGCTTGCCCAGGAGCTTGCCAAGATCGCTCCGGGAAGGACGCCCAAGAGAGTGGAATTGTTCAACTCTGGAACGGAGGCGATGGAATGCGCGCTGAAGAACATCATCCGGCATACGGGGAAGCGGTCTTTCCTGGCTTTTCAAGGGGCGTTCCACGGACGAACGTACGGCGCGCTTTCCCTCTGCGCCAGCAAAGCCCGCAACGTGAGGGGCTTCGGCAGCCCTGTCCTTCCGGTCCATCACCTTCCGTTCCCGGAATCGGCCGAGGACATGGATCACACGTTTCATGCGGCCGAGGACCTCTTTGCAACGAGTCTGCCGCCCGAAGAGGTCGCGGCGCTCGTCATTGAGCCCATCCAAGGAGAGGGGGGATACAGAATGCCGCCGCAGGGGTTCCTGAAAGCATTGCGGGAATTCTGTTCCGCGAAAGGCATTCTCCTGGTGGTGGACGAGGTCCAGACCGGCATGGGTCGCACGGGGACGCTCCTGCGCGTCGAGCAGGAGCAGATCGAACCCGACGTCATCATTCTCGGGAAGGGGCTCGGCAACGGTTCTCCTCTGTCCGCTGTGATTGCGCGGAGAGAGATTCTGGAAGGGCCTCCGGGGTCCCATGGCAATACGAACGGCGGCATCAATGCCATAGCGGGTTTGGGCGTCGTACGTGCGATGGATGCGTTCAAACTGCAACAATGTGCGGAAACCGGCATGCACATACGCACCGCATTGAGGAAATGCCTTGCGCAGCATCCCGGTTTCGACGGTGTCCGAGGTGCTGGCATGATGAATGCGATGACTGTCGACCATGGCGCGCATGGCAGACGCCGCGGAGCATTTATCAAGAGAGCATTCGAGAGAGGTCTATTGCTGCTGCCGGCGGGGGCTGATGCGGTTCGCATCATTCCTCCGCTGACGATTTCCAAGGATGTCGCCCAATGTATTGTCGACCTCGTCGGACAGGCCGCGGAGGATGTGCGTAATGCGTGAGACCCTACTCCGCCCTGCTCATGTACTGCCCGCTTTCCGTGTTCACCTTAATGACGTCGCCCTCGTTGATGAAGAGCGGAACGTTCACGGTCAGGCCGCTCTCCAGCTTCGCGGGCTTGTTGCCGCCCGTCGCGGTATCGCCCTTCACGCCGGGCATCGTCTCGATGACCTTGAGTGTCACGGTGGGCTTGAGCTGGATGCCGATCGGTGTCTCGCCGAAGAGCAGCGCGTCCACTTCGCCGCCCTCGACGAGGTAGGGGAGCACCTCCTCCAAGGTTTCGCGCGGCAGCGGGAACTGGTCGTACGTCTGTAAATCCATGAACGTGCAGGTGGCATCGTCGCTGTACAGGTACTGCACTTTGCGATAACTCACGTCCGCCGGCTCGATCTTCTCGCTTCCCTGGAAGTTGCGCGCGACGACCGCGCCGGTCTTGATGTTCTTCAGCTTGCACTGCATGTTCGCCTTGCTCTGGCTCTTGCGGCCGAATTGCGAGCTGATCACGAGGTACGGCTCGCCGTCGAGCTGGATCGCCGTGCCGGGTTTGAGGTCCGTGATGTCGTACATGGGAGGCGGGGATTCTAGAGCAAGCGCATGGGAAAATGCCAGACCGCGCTACGTCGCCGTCAACGCGCGCAATCCGGCCTTCGCACGCAGTTCGTCGAGGGACGAGATCTTGCCGTGTTTCAGCATCGCGATCATCGCCTGCGCCGTCAAAATGACGTCGGGCAGCGCGCGGTGGCGATCGGCGGGCAACGGCAATTTCAGCCGCTCGGCGACGGCGTCCAGGTTGTGGCGGAATGCATCGGCAAAGAGCGCCTGGCTCAATTTCATCGTGCACAGGCATTCCGGCAGCTCCACATATCCCCAGCAGAATTCCTTCTCGACGGCGAGGAAGCCCATGTCGAACTCCGCGTTGTGTGCCGTCAAAATCGATCCGCCGGCGAAATCCAGGAATTGCGGCAGGACCGTCATGATTGTCGGCGCTTCGGCGACGTCCGCCTCGGACAGATGGTGGATCTGCTTGGTTTCCCAGGGAATGTCGCGCTCCGGATTCACGAGCGAGTGGAACGTGCGCTCCGTGACGATTCCGTTCTCCACCCGCACCCCGGCAATCTCGATGATGCGGTGCCCGCGCCTCGGATCGAGGCCGGTCGTTTCGACGTCGAAAACGGTGAGCGGAGGAAGAGGCACGGGGAGAGTATAGAGAAGGGAATCGGGAATAGGGAATCGGACTTCAGAAGGCGGTATGCTGTTTACGTGCCTGCCCAAAAACTGACGGCAACGGCCGCCCTCCGCGCGCTGCGCAAGTGCTACAAGCCCCCGCGGACGTTTTTGGCATTCCGCACGCCGCTGGATCTGCTCATCGCGACGGTGCTCTCCGCGCAGTGCACCGACGTTCGGGTGAATCTTGTGACCAAGACGATCCTGTATCCCAAGTATAGGAAAGCGGAGGATTACATTCGCGTGCGCCGCGCCGCGCTCGAGGCCGATATCCGCTCCTGCGGCTTCTACCGGACGAAAGCGAAGCACATCCAGGAACTCTGCCATATCCTGCTGCAGAAGCACGGAGGCAAGGTGCCGCGGACGATGGAGGAGTTGACGGCGCTCCCGGGTGTCGGGCGGAAAACCGCGGCGATCATTCTCTGGGCCTGTTTCCATAAGAACGAAGGCATCGCCGTCGACACCCACGTTCTGCGGGTCACGCAGCGTTTGGGGCTGACGAAGTGGAGCGATCCCAAGCGTATCGAGCTGGATCTCATGGATGCATTGCCGCACAAAGAGTGGGGGCATGTCACGACGCTGCTGATCAGCCTGGGCCGTGACGTGTGCACCGCGCGCAACCGGCAGTGCGGTGCGTGCGTGTTTCGAAGGCAGTGCCCTTCTTCGACGCTACTGGGCAGGCAGGATCTGGCTAGTCGCCCCCGCCGAGCTCGTCGAAGTCCGGATCATACGCATTCTCCTCGTCGTCGACGCTGACGACGGCTTCCTCCAGTTCGCCGCGCGCGCGACGCAGGAGAGCATCGACGGCGTGCACGCCGAGCGGATCACTGTCTTCGATCTGCTCATCGATCCGCCGGAGGGAAAGGGGGTCATCGGGGAGCAAGTGATCGGAGGCGACATCGCCGTCTTCGGGGAAGGGGGACATAGACGAATGGGAAAAGAAGGAAAATCGTCAGAAGTCGTAGGCCTCTTCGCCATGGAGCGCGCGATCGAGGCCCGCCTGTTCCTCCCGCGCATCGACCTTGACCTTCATGATGGCTTTGAGCAGGACGAGGAGTACGTACGTCGCAACAAAGGCGAAGGCCGCGGCGATCACCGTCCCGTAGAGGTTTGCCAGGAATTGATCGGTGTT
Source organism: Candidatus Peregrinibacteria bacterium Gr01-1014_25 (assembly GCA_007376205.1). Taxonomy (GTDB): domain Bacteria; phylum Patescibacteriota; class Gracilibacteria; order Peribacterales; family Peribacteraceae; genus VMFU01. Next base: position 65,005 of record VMFU01000005.1, on the reverse strand, counting down.
ACCCTCGAGCAGCCCATCGAAGCCTCCGACGCTCTTCGCGGCGAAGACGCCCGTCAGGATCGAGCCGATGAATCCGCCGACACCGTGGCATCCCCACACATCCAACGCGTCATCCCATCCCATGCGAATGCGGAATTTCACGGCGGCAAAGCAGCCGATGGCGGCGAGAATGCCGATGATGAGCGAAGACGACGGCTCCACGTAGCCCGCAGCGGGGGTGATTGCCACGAGACCCGCGACGACGCCCGTCAGCGCTCCGACCATGCTCGGTCGGCCGTCGACGATCCACGAGAGAAGCAGCCACGCGACCATGGCTGCCGCCGCGGCGATCTGACTGTTCACGAACGCGACGGCGGCTTGCGGCGTCGCGCCCAAGGCACTCCCCGCATTGAAGCCGTACCAACCGAACCACAGGAGGCCCACGCCCAACGCCACATAGGGGATATTGTGCGGCAGGTGCGCGGTATTCGTGCGCTTACCGAGGACGAACACCGAGGCGAGTGCCGCCATGCCCGCGCTGACGTGGACGACGGTGCCGCCGGCGAAGTCAATGGCGCCGAGCTTCGCCAGGAAACCGCCGCCCCACACCCAGTGGGCGAGGGGCGCGTAGATGAGCACGCTCCACAGGAGCAGAAAGACGAGGTAGCTCTTGAAGTTCATCCGGTCCGCGAAGGCGCCGGTGATGAGCGCGGGAGTGATGATGGCGAACATCATCTGGAAGACGAAGAACGCCGCGAAAGGAATGTCGCCCCCGTACGTCGCATGCGCGTCCATGCCCACGCCGCGCAGGAGAACGTAGTCCAGGCCACCGACGACGCCACTCACGTCCGTGCCGAAGGCCAGGGAGAATGTCAGAAGCGACCATAAGACCGTGACGAGGCCCATGGCAATGAAGCTTTGCATCATGATCGTCAGGACGTTCTTGTGCTTCACGAGGCCGCCGTAGAAGAAGGCAAGGCCCGGTGTCATGATGGCGACGAGCGCCGCGGAGAGGAGAACGAACGCTGTGTCGCCGGCATTGATGGCGGGAACGAGGGAGGGGTCCATGGGGGTGAGGGGAGGACGGGGGTAAGGGAGGTAAGGTAGGTAGGGTAAGTAGGTGGGTTTAGGCGTCGAAGTACTTGAAATACTCGCTCGGGGTCGGGCGCATGCGTTCCTCGCTGACTTCCGCCCGCTTGCCGGCGATGTAGGCGGCGAGGAAATCCTCGGAGAAGACGCCGGATTCGGTGAGGAATGCGTGATCGGTTTCCAGGGCGTCGAGGGCGGCGGAGAGGTCCGCAGGGGCATGGGGGATCTTCGCCAATGACGTGTCGTCCATCTCGTAGAGATTCTGATCGGTGTGCGCACCGGGCGAAAGTTTGCGGTTGATGCCGTCGAGTCCCGCGAGGAGCAAGGCCGAGAAGGCAAGGTACGGATTGCATGTCGCATCGGGCATGCGGAACTCGACGCGCTTGGCCTTCGGGTTCTGCGAGTAGGTCGGGATGCGGATCGCGGCCGAGCGGTTACGCGCGGAGTAGATGAGATTCACCGGCGCCTCGAAGCCGGGGACGAGCCGCTTGTAACTGTTCGTCGTCGGGTTGCAGAGCGCGCAGAGGGCGGGGGCGTGCTTTAGAAGGCCAGCGATGTAGTGCAATGCGAGCTCACTCAAGCCCGCGTACTCCTTGCCTGCGAAGAGGGGCTTGCCCTCTTTCCACAAGCTCTGGTGCACGTGCATCCCCGATCCGTTGTCACCGAAGAGGGGTTTGGGCATGAACGTCGCCGTCTTGCCGAAGCGGCGCGCGACGTTGCGGACGATGTACTTGTACCGCATCAGTTTGTCCGCCATGGTGACGAGCGCGTCGCGTTCCATATCGATTTCCGCCTGGCCGGCCGTCGCCACTTCGTGGTGGAACGTCTCGATCTTGATGCCCGCCCGTTCCATCTCGCGCACCATCTCGCTGCGGATGTCCTGTTGCGTGTCGAACGGCGCGGAGGGGAAGTATCCTTCCTTATTCCGGATCTTGTACCCGAGTCCACCTTCCTTCCCGGTGTTCCAAATGCCTTCAGAGCTGTCGACGTCGTAGAACGCTCCGCGCTGGCCCTGTTCGTAGCGCACAGAGTCGAAAATGAAGAACTCGGCCTCGGGGCCGAAGTATGCGGTATCGGCGATGCCGCTATCTTGCAGGTGCTTCACCGCGCGCCGCGCGATGGTGCGCGGGCTCGAATCGAAGAAATCCCCCGAGAGAGGATCTTTCACGTCGCACAGAACGGAGAGCGTGGGTTCTGCCTGGAACGGATCGAGCATCGCCGTCACAGGATCGGGAATGAGCAGCATGTCGGATTCGTTGATCTGCTTGAACCCGCGGATGCTGCTGCCGTCGAATCCGGCGCCGCCGTCGGCAACGTCCTCCAGTTCATGCAGCGGCTTGCTCGTGTGCTGGAGCGTTCCGGGAACATCGACGAATGTCAGATCGAGGATGGTGCAGGCATGCTTCTTCGCGAATGCCAGCATGTCATCGGCGGTTTGTATTGCGGGGGTGAAGTCGATATCGGGTCCGCCGTGCGGGAAACGGAGGAGGCCGGGGAGCAGGCGGGGGGCCGCCGCCGCGGAGGGATTCATGGGAGAGGGTGTGGAAGAAATAGTAGGCAGAGCATGGACAGAGACACGCTCGTTGTACGAACACGACCCTCCCCCCTACAAGGTGTTGATTGAGTAAAGAATTGTGACTGTTCTTTTTTTGAACAACACAAAAAAATACGCTACTGTACCCCCGAGTAGCCGCCATTCTCCCGCCGTTCCGATCTGCTGTTCATCGGCATAACACGTTGTTTCCCCTGCGATCTCATGGCGAAAGACATCATCCACATTCTCGAAGCGGTGGGATTCACCGATGAGCAGGCGCAGCTCTACACGCGTGGTTTACAGATGGGAACGGCGCCGGCATCGGAGTACGCCAAAGCGACCGGACTCAATCGCATCACATCCTACAACCTGCTCGAGAATCTCGTGCGGCAAGGCTATTTCACGGTGATCCGGAAAGTGCGCTCGAAATGGTATGCGCCGATCGCGCCGGAGTACATCGCCGTCGAGGCTCGGAAGAATGTCGAGGCCCTGGAACGCGCCCTGCCGGAATTGCGATCTCTGCAGGCGGCGAAGTACCGCAAGCCGCGCGTGCGCTTCTTCGAGGGTTGGGAAGGCATACGGCACGTCTACTCCGACACACTCACGGCGCAGACGGAGATTCTCAACTTCGCAAACTCCGCCCTCGTCCGTACATACTGGCCGGGGTACGACGACGAATACGTCGCCGAACGCGTGAAGCGAGGAATTCGTCTGCGGGGAATCGCTCCCGATGACGCCGCGGGTCGGCGCGTGCACGGGGAGGACCGCAGGCGACTGCGGGAAATCCGTCTGGTTCCGGCAAAGGACTTCGACTTTCGCAATGAAATCAACATCTACGACCACAAGGTCGCCATTTGCTCGTTCGACTCCGGACTCAAAGGCAACCGTGATATGTTCGGTGTCATCATGGAGAGCAAGGAAGTCGCGGAAACGCAGAAGCAAATCTTCGAGATGGCATGGCGGTACGCTGGGATGCGACGGCCGAAGAAACGGATGACATGGTAAACCCCTTGCAGTGATGCAAGGGGCTATACCGCTGGTGAGGTTTCACTTCCAGTGAGGCCGAAGGAAAAGGAGAAACATCATGATGCTCTCCGTCGCTGTCCACGAGACAGGTACTGCAGCGTGAGCGATCGTCCATTGCGGAACAGCGAGGAGACCGATCACGCAAGCGATGAAATACAGCAGCCACGCCTCCCTGCTTTCCCTCTTCGGGTCCTTCCATGCGGATGCGAATGTGGGGAACGATCCGATAAACATCGTGATCGCGCATGCAATGATGCATGCATTGGCATTGTCGAGCAGGAGCCAGAGAGCGACGCCGGCGGTGGCACCGATGGCGCATGTAATATCCAATGCCGTCCAACCCGGCATCCCGTAGCGCAGCGACAGAATGGCAACCAGTGTGGCGCCAATGAGCGCGCCGACAATGAGGCCGTTCACGGCATGCTTATGTAGCAGGCCGATGAACATGATCCAGTCGAGTGCGGCCCAAATGAGCCAGGATGCTTTTGATGGTTTCGCCTTACGGCGAAGAATTGCTGCAATGTACGGGGCAAAACCGGCGAGAAAAACGACTCCGGAAATCGTCGAAAGCGTATCGTTCATCTCTAAATCTCCATTTGAGTTTGGTGATCCGAAAGGTAACCAGCGGTGTTCTGAATGACCTGATGCCATAGAAGCATATATTTTTTATCTTGTCAATTTTCTTCATGTCACGTCATCGGATGCCGGTGGGTTCCGTACTCGGTACACTGCCGGTGATGAAGCAGTACCACGACCTCCTCCAGCACATCCTCGACCGTGGCGAGATCCGCGACGACCGGACGGGCGTGGGGACGACCAGCGTGTTCGGGTACCAGATGCGCATCGATCTCGCCGAAGGGTTCCCGCTGCTCACGACGAAGAAAATGGCGACGAAGGCGATCGTGCGCGAGCTCCTTTGGTTCCTCGCCGGTGATACGAACATCAAGGCGCTCGTCGATCACGACGTGAAAATCTGGAACGAGTGGCCGTTCGACGACTACCTGCGGACCAGCGGCCTCGCCGAAAAATTCCCGCGGTACTCGGAGGAGTGGAAGGCCGAGCTGGAGCGCTTCGTGCAGCGGATCAAGGATGACGGCGATTTCGCGCGGCAGTGGGGCGATCTGGGGCCGGTGTACGGCAAGCAGTGGCGCAGGTGGACGGGTCCGGATGGGAAGACATACGACCAGATCGCCGCGGCCATCGAGCAGATCAAGAAGAGTCCGACGTCGCGCCGCATCCTCGTCTCGGCGTGGAACGTTGCGGATGTGTACAGCCATACCAAGTCCGCGCCGCCGCTATGTCACACGCTGTTCCAGTTCTACGTGCATGGCGACGGGCGCCTGTCTTGCCAACTCTACCAGCGCAGCGCGGATGCGTTCCTCGGCGTGCCGTTCAACATCGCCAGCTACAGCCTGCTCACGCACATGGTCGCGCAGGTTTGCGGGCTCAAGCCCGGGTTCTTCATTCACACGTTCGGCGACGCGCACATCTACAAGAATCATTTCGACCAAGTTCACGAGCAGCTTTCGCGCGAACCGAAGGCGCTTCCCACGCTCACGCTGAACCCCGCCGCGACAAGCATCGACGGTTTCAGGTTCGAAGATATCACGATCGAAGGTTACGACCCGCATCCCGCGATCAAGGCGCCGATTGCGGTGTGAAGTCCGCGCCGAGCTCATGCAAATCGGCGATCTTGTGGATGAGCGTCAGACGTGCCACTTCAATGATGTGTGCTGGCAGGTTCTCGCAGGAGACTTGGTGCGTGGTGTCCAGCGTATCCTTTCGCAAGGCGCGGCGGGCCTTGCTGATTGTGCCGATGAATTGCTTCCAGTGCGTTGATGACATCTGTGGCACGTGCCTCGCATCCAAGATGAAGCGCTGCAGACTCTGCGCATTCTGCGCGATAATTTGATCGATATAGTAGGTTTCCATTCCCACCCGGGAGCGCACCTCGTCTATGGTTGCGGGGAAGAGGGTCACCCGGAGCGTGCTATCCGTTTCGCCTTCGAATTCCGGCGTCATGAATTGCAATCCCGTCCGTTGTACTTCCATGAGGGCAACTTCCTTTTCATCCGCAAGTTGCTGTCGAATGATCGGTTTCAGCCGTTGCCATTCTGCATCCGCTTCGCGTGCATCTCCTGCCCAATGCATACCGTCGCTCTTGGCCATGTTTCGACGGTAGCACTGCGTGCGGTGCTGATCTAGCGGGTCATCACGAATCCATACACCTCTGCTACTCTTCAATCATGCGCATTTCCCTGATCGTCGCGGCCAGCGAGAACGATGTCATCGGAAAAAATGGAACGCTTCCGTGGCATTTGCCGGATGATTGGAAGCATTTTCGAGACCTGACCAAAGGACATCCGGTGATCATGGGCAGGAAAACCTACGCGTCCATCGGACGGCCGCTGCCCGAACGTTTGAACATCGTGATCACGCGGCAGTCGAAACTTATCATCGAGGGTTGCACCGTTGTGGCTTCGCTCGATGATGCGTTGCGCATTGCGCGCGAGTCGGGAGCCCAGGAGGCATTCGTCATCGGAGGCGGGGAAATCTACCGTGACGCAGCGCGTCTGGCCGACGTGATATATCTCACGCGCGTGCATACCACGACCGACGGCGATGTGACATTTCCAACAATCGATCCGGACGCGTGGCGCGAGGTCGCACGCGAGGAGCATCCCGCCGATGAAAAGCACGCGCATGCGTTCACGTTTCTGACCTACGAGAGGAAGAAGTAACTCCAGCAATTGTTCATTTCACGCATATCGTATTTTCATCTTATTGAAGCCAAAAAGTCTTCACTCTTCGACTTGCCCCCCCCTCCTCGCTGGGCAGTGCCAAAAAAATGACGACAATGAGCGCACTATGACGAACGCTATCGTGGAATCGGCCGTGCGGGACGAGCAGGAAAAGGTGAAAAATTCTCCCGAAAGTGTCGGGGAGTTCACAAAGAACGTCGAGGACAACGTGCGCGAACGTATTGATGCGATGCGCGAGATCGTCGGCGACTCGCTGCCGCCCGAGCTCGATGAAGCGATGGAGGAAGCGCGGAGTTACAGCGAGACAAAAGCGAACATTCTCGACCCGGACATGCATGTCGCCGATACAGCGAAGGACGGCAATGCGGGCGTCTATGACGTGGCCAGCGGGGACATTGCCATCGATGACGAGGCGATGGATGCCGAGCCGGACGATGCCGGATACTGGGAGCGGGTGGGCAAGCACGAGAAGATCCATGCGGAGCAGGCAGATGAACACAATGCGGATGCTCTCGCCTACACGGATGCGAGCGGCGCGATGCAGGGCGTGGAGGTCGAGGAACTGATCGAAGGGGAGGCGACGCAGGAGAACGAGGACGGTGATTTGACGCCGGAGTATCTGGAGCACAAGCGGACGTGGAAGCGCGTCGCCGCCATTGTCGGGGAGACACGACTGAAGCAGGCCCTGCACTCCGGGGACATCGTGGCTCTGCAGAAGGCAGTGCTCGAAGAGGAGGCGCCCGACCACGCACTGGCGGTATAGTGGCCGCATGATCACCGATCGCGCGCGTTGGAGGGACGCCGGCCTCCTCGCCGCCGCCTTCCTTCTCATCGGCCTTGTGGTCTACGGCCGGTCGCTCGGCAATGCATTCGTGGAGTGGGACGACCACCTGCTCATCACGGCGAATCCCATCGTCACCGATCCCTCGTGGGCGATGCTGTGGCGCGCGTTCACGACGTACGACCCGGAGCTCTACATTCCGCTGACGTTCGTCAGTTACCAGCTCACCACGCTCGCCGCCGGCGTCCAGCCGTGGGCGTTTCACTTCGGAAATCTGCTGCTCCATGTGATCAATGCGCTTCTGGTGGCATGGACGGCGTTCCTCTTGCTTCCGAAGTCCTCTTCCCGATTCCCGATTCCCGCGTTCGTCGTCGGTCTCCTCTTCCTCCTCCACCCGCTCCACACCGAGGCCGTCGCATGGGCGAGCGCGCGCAAGGACGTTCTGTCGGTGCTGTTCTCGCTTGCCAGCACAGTCGCGTTTCTGCAGTACCGGTCGACGCAGCGGACCGCCTTCTACGCCGCAAGCCTTGGGCTCTTCCTCGCGGCGCTGCTCTCCAAGGTCACGCCGCTCCTGTTACCCGCCGTGTATTTGCTGATCGATTGGATGCACCGGCGTCCGATCACCCGTCGGACGTTGGCGGAGATAGCGCCCTTCGTCCTCGCGAGCGTCGTGTTCTTCGCTGTCGCTGTCTGGGGCAAGGAAGGCGGCGGTGCACTCCTGACCGACAAATTGCTGCTCGGCGCCAAGGCGACCGTGTTTTACCTCGGCAAACTCGTCATCCCCACGGGGCTGTCGGTTTTGTATCCCTATACGAAGCCCATTGGCATCCTCACGCCGGATTTGCTCTTGAGTCTTGCCGCGATTGTCACGATGACCATCGCGTTGGTGATTCTCGGAGCTCGCAATGCTGTTCGCTGGCCGCTGGCCGCTTGGGCAGCTTATCTTCTCCTGCTCGCCCCCACGTTCGGAACGGTCGCCAAGGGGCACAACGAACTCCTCGACGCGTACTTCGCCTCGGATCGGTACGCGTATCTGCCATCGGTAGCGGCGTTCCTCGCCGCCGGCGGGGGCATCGCGCTGCTCGAGCGGTGGAAGCGTTCCATAGGCGTCGCTGCGTTTGTGGTCATCGCGTGCGGCTTTGCGGTGCTGGCCTACCGTCAATCCCTCGTCTGGCGCGACACCGAGACGCTCTTCCGACACACCGCACGCCACTATCCAAATGCCTACGTGGCGCACACGAATTTGGGCGTGATCCTCGTTCGGCGGGGCGACGTGAACGGCGGTCTGGAGGAATTCCGCAAGGCGCTGGAGATCCGCGAGGATGCGACGACACTGTACAACGTCGGCCAGATTCTGCGGGCGCAGGGCAAGAGACAGTTGGCGATGATTGCGTTCGCGCGGGCCCTACGGGCAAGCCCGTTGGAGACGGATGCCGCGGTCGCCCTGGCGACGATGTTGCGCGAGGACGGCAAGATCCCCGAGGCGCGGCAAATCATCCGGGAAGCGCTGGAAAACGTGCCCGGACACGAGGAGCTCTTGAGATTGCAGTCGGAAATTATGCCTGCTGGCTGACCGTGCTCACGCGCGGCAGCAGTAGATGTGCGTAGGCAGAAGAAGCAACCCAGCGGCAGATCCAGCGCGTGACGGTGATGCCCGTGAACATGGAGATGACGACGCCCATGCCAAGCGTGACGGCGAAACCGCGGACGATCGATGTGCCGATGATGAAGAGAAGCGAGCACGTGATGATCGTGGCGACGTTCGAGTCGCGGATGCTCGGCCAGGAGCGGGTGAAGCCCGTTTCGATGCTTGTTTTCAGGGGCTTACCGCGCCGCAATTCTTCGCGGATGCGCTCGAAGATCAGCACGTTCGTGTCCACGGCCATGCCGATGGACAGGATCAGGCCGGCCGCGCCCGCGAGCGTCAGGACGATGTACTGTCCCGTGACGAGGAAGAGCGGGAGCTTGAGGATGGTGAGGAAGAGCAGGGCATAGACGGCAAGGGAGATGTTCGCCAGGATGCCGAACACACGGTACATCACGAGCATGTAGAGCATGACGACGAGAATGCCGAAGAACCCGGCGAGCGCGGAAGTGCGGAGCGCGTCGGCTCCCAGGGTCGGCTCAACGGTGCGCTGTCCGACGAGGTGGATGGGAGCGGGGATCGCGCCGGTGTTGAGGTCCGTGGCCAGCTGCCGTGCCTCATCGAAGGAGGTGCTGCCGGAAATGACCGCCGACCCGCCCGCGATCTCCTCGCGCACGACCGGGGCCGATACCAGTTCTCCGCCGACGAAAATGGCGATGCGCTTCTCGATGTTGCGTTTCGTGAGCTCCTGGAAAAGGCGGCCGCCCTCGCTGTCGAAGAGGATCTGCACCACCGGGAAGTTCGTCGTGGGGTCCGTCGTGACGGCGGCCGAACGGAAGTGCTTGCCGTCGAGCTGCGTGTCCTGCCATCCGCTTGGGACGAGGGAGAAGAAGAGGAGACGGGCGGTGACGACCGGCTCCTGCTTTTTGACGAGGCCCGATTGCAGCTTGCCGATGATGCCGTTGCCGCGCATCTCCGCATCCGGGCCAGCGGGAATCCGCAGGTCGTCGTACGAGACCACGTCGGGAGACGTCGTGGGCGAGGAGTCGGCGCGGATGAGGTGATAACCGAATGGCGTCTCGACGGGAGCGCTGATGGCGCCCTTCGGCAAGGCAAACGCGATCCTCTCGAATTCCGGCACCATCGTTCCGCGTCCGAACGTGCCGAGGCTGCCGCCGGTCTTGCCCGACGGACCGTCGGAGGCGGCTGTCGCGAGACGGGGGAAGCTGGCACCGGCGTCCAACTGCCGCTTGAGCTCCTGAGCGCGGGCAAGAGCCTCTTCCTTGGTACGTGTCACGGACGGATCCGCCTGCGCGGCGCCGCGATAACTCACGAGGATATGGCTCGCGGCCATTTCTTCGCGGCCCGGGGTGAACAGGCGCAGGAAGAGCACGTGCGCGGAGCCGTCCTCCATGCCCACCGCGCGGAGTTCGCCCGGCTTCATGCTTTTGAGTGCGGCGGCGAGACGCGCGGGGGAGGCGGACGTCAAACGCTCTTCTTTACTCTGGCGGTACGAGAGATCCTTCTCCTGCTGCGCGAGGAGAGGAAAAGCTTCGTCGGCGCGATTGAGTCCGCGCTCCGCGGTCGATCGTGGCTGGGTCAGTTCGGCGAGCGCAACGCCTTTGATCTCGCGCTGCTCCGTCGTGCCGTCTTCTTGTGGCTGGGCCACCGTGACCGTCACCTCCCGTCGCAGGATGCCGGCGGCCGGAGAGCGCTGGAAGAGTTCCTCCAGGCCCTTGGGCAACTGCTCACGGAAGTACTGCCGCTCCTCGGTGTAGGACATGCCAAGCTCATCACCCATATCCTGTCCGACGGCTTGCAGCGTTTCCCCTGCGCGGATGCGGGACATGGCCTGATCCGCCTTGGCGCGAACGGAGGTCTCGAAGGCCGCCGTCGCTTCCGTGTGCTCTTCCTTGAATTCCAGTTGGATCGTCTTCCCGACGGTTTCGATGCATTTCTGCACGTCGATGACGCCTGGGCATTCCACGAGCAAATGCTTCTCATTGCCGACGTACGATGGAGTGATCGTCGCCTCGCTGACGCCAAGCGCGTTGATGCGGCGCTCCAGCACCGTGCGGATCGCTTCGACGATGTTGCTTTGCTGATCCCGCAGGACCTGGCGCTGGAATGCGATCTCATTGCGACGGTCTCCGGTAGCGGAACCGAGAGCGGCTTCCTCGGCATCGAGTTGCGCAAGCTGCTGGGCGATCTCATCCTCGGAAATGCGGAAATCGAGTTGCGTTCCTCCCGCCAGATCCAGCCCGAAGCGGAAATTCGCGGAACCGAGAATGCCCGGAAGGAAGCCGCGCCACGACTGCGGAATGGCGAAGAGCACGATCAACACGCTTGCGATAGCGAGTGCGGCCTTGGTGACGATGGGAGAACGGCGCTGCATTGATGGATCAGGGGAGGCGCGTAAACGTCACATGGATGCCGACGTTCAGATCGTCGGCGAAGACGCGGGCGATCTCGCTTGTGGGCAGGTCGCGGATGACGATGTGCTCGCGGAGCGTGTCGCTCTCGACTAACAGTTTGCTCGCCAGCCGGCCGCGGACGAAGAGGCCGATATACGCCCCTTTGTTCCGGCGGAACACGCCCGCTAGCGCCGTGCGACCCTGGTCGGTGAAGGCGAGCTGGATGATGCCTTTCTTCTCCGCGTCCTCACTGGCCGATGCGCTGTAGAGAGAGCGATCGTCGATGCCGGTCTCGCGGAAACCGCCGTGTCCGATGACGACGGTGTCGGCCTGCGCCTCCGGTGCCTGTTCCATGATGCGGAACTGGAGTGGCTGGGTCAGGTCTTCCGTCAGAAGATCGGCGATCGTGCGGTCCGCCACGGTGATGGTCAGAAGCGATGAGCCGCTCTCCACGGTGACCTCCTTATCGACCAACTGCTCTCCCATGCTCTCCAGGCGCCGTTCGATGGTACGGATGGAGGCCAGGGTCAGCTCCTGTTGGTCGCCCGCGCCCGGCGTGTCGAAGGTCAGCTTGTACCGGACGACGGTATTGCCGCTGCAGCCGGTGGTCAGAAGAAGTGCGGCGAAGCCCGCCGCTATGGCATAACGCATGGGTCATGAGTGTAGGGAGAGGGCCCTAATCCCGCAACACCGTCCCCGCCCGCAGCATCTTGCCGCGTAGATCGATGCCTTTGAGGACGCAGTCGTCGTCCACGACGCAATCTTCCAGGACGCAATCTTCCACACTGCAGCGTTCGAAGAGGACCACATTGCGCAGGCTGCTGCCCGAGACCCGTGAGGCATTACCCAGGACCACGCTGCCCGCGCACGTCGTCCCCGTCATGGCGGAAGCGTCACCGACCACGGCATCGCCGACGAGCGCGCGAGTCGCTTCGAGGTAGGCGTCGAACGAACCGATGTCGAACCACGGCTCGTGGAACTGGAAGCAGTGCACCGCCCATCCCGCGGCGAGGAGGGCTTCGAAGACGCCGCCGACATTGTCGGGGTGCTTCCGGGCATGCTCCACGAGCAGCGGCAATGTCTTCGCCGGCAACGCAGAGCACCCCGTATTCACCAGGCTGCTCTTCGGCTTGGCGGGCTTCTCTTCGAACGAGCGAACGCTCCGGCCGTCGGCATCGAGCACCACCGTCCCGAACGCCCTGGCGCGCGCGACGTCTCCCAAGTCGTGTGCCGCGAGGAGGGGAACGTTGCCGTCGTACGCCGCGAGAAAGTCGTCCATCCGGAACCCCAGGTAGTTGTCGCCCGTGAGGAGAAGGAGGCCTTCGTCCACGCCGGTCGCTGCAATCCACTGCGCGACGGCGCCGAGAGCGCCGAGCTTCTCGCCTTCATGCACCGTCTGTTCGATGATCACGTCGATGTCCGGGCGCCGCATCGTCGCGCGCCACGCCGCAAAACCGTCCGCGAAAGCCGCGTTTGTGCTGACAGTGACGGGGATGTGCGGCGGCACGGCGTCGACCAGCCGCGTGAGCAGCGGAACACCGGCGAGCGGCAGCAGCGGCTTCGCCCGCTTTTCCGTGAGCGGCCAGAGGCGGGTGGCAAAGCCGCCGGCGAGGATGAATGCGCGCATAATAGTAGGCACTGGAGAATAGCAGATCGAAAGACCCGTCCGACAGCGCGGGTCTCGTGGGCCCCGTGCATGGAGGACTCCTTATGAGGAAGGGTGGGTTCGCGGGAGGGACACCAGGGGTGGCCCTTCCGCGTTACCGAAAAAACCACTCCCACCACGCGTTGCGCGGGTGGACGGCGATGACCGGTTTGCCGCCGAGGGTTTCGGTCGGGACGTACGGCTCGACGACGCCGAGCGTGAAGGGCAGAAGGAGGTACGTCAGGCCGTGCGCGCGGCAGACGCTCACCAGGTTGATGCTCTGCTCCAGCTGGTCGCATTGTACGAGGTGCGTGATGTGAAAGCGGCGGATCGTCTCCTCGAGCGCATTGAGCTTGCCGACGACGGGAATACCCGCGACGCTCTTCGGCCCTCCGCCGCGGCCGTCGAGGATGGCGACAGGCGTGATCGGCGAACGCTCGCGTTGCAGGAGTTCCACGAGACGCTGCGCCTCACGGTTCGTGCCGATGATGAGCAGGGGATAGGTCGGCGGCCCCATGCGCAGCAGCCACCGTTGCAGGTGGTCGAACGTCGCGTGCCAGACGAAGACGCCGCCCACGGAGAACATGCCGCCGAGGAGCAAGAGTTCCCTGCTGAAGAGCAGCTGGTTGAGGAAGTAGAAGACCAGCGCCACTCCCGCCATGCCGATGACGCAGGCGTAGGCGATGTAGGCCAGGTTCTTCGCCGTTGCCTGCCCGCGGCTCAAGCTGAAGTTGCGCATGGTGACCATGACGAAGAGCCAGCCCGGAACGGTAATGGCGACCGCCGACAGGTAGGTATCGACGGGCAGATCCGTCGACAGAATCCAACCCACCTTCACGCCGTATGCCAGGCCGTACGCGGCGAGGTAGACGATGGAATCCGTGACAAGCCAGAGGAGCGTGAGGAGGACACGACGCACAGGACCAAGGGTAACTCTGCATGTGCGAAACTCGAAATGCGAAATTCGATTTTGACAGTTTATGGGTTTGCGTTCGGATGTTCCCACTTGTACGGCAACAGCGTCACATCCCACGGCACCCTCCCGTCCGCGACGTAGAGTCCCGTGGCGACGGGTGTGAAGTCCGTGAAGACGTGCGTTTCCAGCCAGTCGAGCTTGCGGCGCAGGGCGTCGTTCTCCTGCGCGCGGCGGCGGAAATCCTCCTCGTGCAGGAAGTAGTACGTATAGCTCTCCGCGAAATCTTCCCACGGATCCCACGAGCTGTACTCGGAGACGAAATCCTCGTCGCTCACACCCTGTCGATGCGTGCGTTCATCGGTCCAGGAGATGCGATAGAAGTCCACGCTGGGATCGTCCGCCCGGATGACGATGCTGCCGTCCCGGAAGCCGCTCGGTGCCGCGGCGGCCGAGCCGCGCAGCCAACCCAGGTCCGTGACGTGCCCGCACTCGTGGATGAAGAGCGCGCGCACTTCGTCGACGGGGAGATTGCCGTTGAGCAGGATGCTCTTGTCACCGCCGAACGCGCGCGGGATGCTGCCGTCACTGCGGATGAACACGTTGCGCAGCGTCTTGCGGCAGCCGGGCAGCGCTTCCAACGTCTCCGCGAGAACGCCTCGCAAGGATGCAGGGATATCGCGGTGCGCCAGCGCGGCGGGCAGCGGGCGGGCGCTTTTCCGTGTGGGCGCCGCGTGCAGTGCAAACAGCTCGCTTTGCCTTGCGTCGGAGACGCTTCGTACTACACTTGCAGGCACAGGCCGCGCGACGGGAGCGATGGCCAGCAGAAGGCCGATGAGTGGGAGGTATGCCGCTTTCCGCATCGTGCCAGGAGGCAAAAGGTGATATTATTACCATATTTATTCTTTCATGTCAAATACCGACGACGCACCCGCGCAAGCGTCCAAAGGCGCTACTGAAGTGCATCCCGGCCAGCAACATACGGTCGTCATCGAGAAGGTGACGCACGGAGGAGCGGGATTGGCCCACATTGACGGCTTGCCGGTGTTCGTCGCCGACGCCATCCCCGGCCAGGAGGTGGCGATCACCCTCACGAAACGCCGAGAGCGGTACGCCGAGGCGAAAGTGGAGCGTGTGCTGCGGCGAGCACCGGGCGAGATTCAGCCGCGGTGCCAGCACTTCCACGATTGCGGCGGTTGCACCTGGCAGAATCTGCCCTACGACAAGCAGCTTCTCTATAAGGAAGAGATCATCCGCGAAACCCTCGAGCACCTCACTCCCGCCGATGCCGACGTGCGGCGCACGCTGCCCGGTCGGGTTCTGACCATCATGCCGAGCCCGCAGGTGTTCCACTACCGCAACAAATTGGAGATGTCTTTCGGCTTTGCATCGATGCGAGCGGAGGAGCGCTCGGGCCGCCGGGTGTACTTCGACGAGAACCCCACCATCGGCTTCCACCAGCCTGGCCAGTGGTCCACGGTGCTGCCGATCACCGAGTGCCACCTGTACGACGAGCAGATCGGGACGCTCCTCATGGACATCCGCCGGTTCATCCAGGAGACAAAGCTCACCGTCCACAACCCCAAGACGCACAAGGGGCTTCTGCGCACATTGCTCCTGCGGCGCGGCATCCACACGGGCGAGCACATGATCTGCTTCCTGGTGAATGCGCGGAAGAAGGAGTTGGAGCCGCTGTTCCAGTACTTCATGCGCTTCGCCGGCCGGCCCGGGCTGGCGTCGCTGATGGTCATCGAGAACACGGGCCTGAATGACAAACCCGAGCAACCCAAAATCCATCCGCTCGTCGGCAAGACGACGATCGCCGAGCGCCTCTTCGATCTCACGTTCGACATTTCGCCGTTCTCCTTCTTCCAGACGAACACGCTGGGCGCGGAGAAGCTCTACGAGGGCATACGGCAGGCGGCGGACCTCACCGACCGCGACACCGTGCTGGACGCGTACTGCGGGATGGGGACGATCGGACAGTACCTCGCGCGCTTCTGTCAGCGGGTGGTGGGCATCGAGAGCCACCCCTCGGCCGTCGAAGACGCGCTCAAGAGTGCCGGTCACAATCGCATCGGCAACATCAGCTTCTACCGCGGCCGCACCGAGCAGGTGCTCGCATCGCAATTGAAACCGGGCGCGAAGTACACGTTCGACGTCATCGTGGTCGATCCGCCGCGCGCGGGATTGCATCCGGACGCCGTCGAGGCCGTTCTCGCGCACAAGCCGGCGAAGATCGTCTACGTCTCGTGCAACGCCGCGACGTTCGCGCGCGATCTGGGCGCGTTCCTGAAGGCGGGATACGAGCTGCGGACCGTCCAGCCCGTCGATATGTTCCCGCACACCGCGCACATTGAGATGGTGAGTTTGTTGCAGCGGAAATAGCACAGCTTTGAGCTATTGGCTGTGAGCTATGAGTACGGCAAAAATGGTGATATCCTCCGCGACTATGCTTGCGATGCATTTTGAAAAATTACAGGTGTGGCAACGAGCTATGTTGCTCGCAGAGCATGTCTATGCATTAACGAAAAAATTTCCGAAAGAGGAGCAGTACGGTCTCGTTTCGCAGCTTCGCCGTGCTGCTGTATCTATACCTTCCAATATCGCCGAAGGCAGTCAGCGCACATCCGATCGGGAATTCGCAAATTTTCTACTCGTGGCAAAAGGGTCACTGGCAGAATTGCTTACGCAAATCACCCTCGCTCATACGTTTGGATACGTTCCCAAAAGTGATTTCAGCGCGGTTAGGGAATCCATTGATGCCTTGAGCAAAATGCTCCATTCGTTTCACTCAAAGCTCAAAGCTCACAGCTCATAGCATGCAGAGAATAACTCTTCTTTGTATTGGCCACCCCAAGGCTCGATGGATCGAGGCGGGATGCGAGGAGTATCTGCGCCGCTTCGGCCGCGACATCGATGTGCAGGTCGTGGAAATCGCCGATAGCCGCGAGCGCGATCCACAGCGGCAGGTTGCGGACGAATCGGTCCGGCTCCTCATCGCCGCCGACCGTTTCCCCGGGCAGCGGTGGATTTTGGATGAGCGGGGATTGCGCGTGACGTCGCCCGCCTTCGCCGAGCTCATCGGCAAAGCCCGCGATCGTGGCGACAAGCTGACGTTCCTCCTCGGCGGGGCGTACGGCGTGAATGATGCCGTGCGACAATCCGGCCAGCTCCTGCGCCTGTCTGACATGACGTTCCCGCACGAGCTCTGCCGCCTCGTCTTCCTTGAGCAGCTCTACCGCGCCGGAGAAATCGCCAAAGGGAGCGGATATCACCATGAAGGATTCGGGAGTAGGGTGAGGGGTTAGGGGCCATTCCCACATGCCTCGTTTTCTGGTATACTATTTGGAAATGCAAACACATTTTTCCGACAGGGAACACCGCCTGCTCTTCGTGGATACGAAGAAGGCCGACGAGCTGAATGCGGCGCTCGACGCCGCGGCGGATGAGGCGAAAGCGCACGAGCCGACGCCCAAGGTCGACACGGCCGTGGCGCAGGCCGGCAAAGGCGTCGACGCCGCGTTTGAAAACGGGCACTCCCGCTTGGGCAAACTCAAGGAGAACGCCTATCACGCCTTCATCGTTCGCAGCAACAAGAGAGTGAAGACCGCCTCGGCGCTCCTCGGCGAGGAGTTGCGGAGCAATGCAGACAGCAAGGTACAGGCAGCCGAAACGTCGCTCGTCGCGGCAAAAGACGCGACGCTGGATGCCATTCTCGGCCATGCGCAGCGCGCCAAGCATTCCCTCACGTTCCTCCAGGCGAAAGTCGATGCGTGCAAAGAAGCGGTGCTGTGGTACGACGCGCAGATTGAGGAGCTCACGATGCGCCGCGACGAGTTCGTGAGGACGGCGGCAACGCTCCGCGGCGGGGCGAATGTAAACGTCGTGAAGGGCATCGAAAAGGAAATCGGCGAGATGCAGAGACGCAAGTCCGTCGTGGAATCGCAGCAACGGGTAGCGGAGCAGGAGCGCAAGGACGCCCGCGAAAAAACACCGATTCCCGCGACGCTCGATCACATGGAGGAGCGTCTGCGTGAATGGATCGTCGCCTACGCGCCGCAACTCCTCGCGAATCTGGACGATCGCATCCGTCAGAACATCGTCGCGGCGCCCGGGCAGTCGCTTCTGGAGAAAGACATCAAAGCTGCAAAGCTGGACAGGAGCGTCGAGAACATCCTCCTGACGATCGCGCGGCAGATGAGCGGCAACGACAAATGGAGTTTCCGCGGCTGGCGCAATCGCGACACACACAAGGCGGTCGCCGCAGACTGGTACAAGGCGAAGCTGCTCGAGAGGCAAGACCTCAATCCCGCCGGACTCGTCAATCGTCTCAAGCGTCTTCAGTCGCTGCCCGTCGGCCAGGAAGTGCGCATCGACATCGGCGGCACACCGCACGTCATGGCCGTCGCCAAGCGTCAGGGCAGTCTGACCACGCTGCGCTCCGGGGGTACGCCCTCCCTGTTCATCATCGACGACAGCGAAGCAGCCAAGGGAACTGCGTACCTTGTGTTCCAGAACGGGGCGGGGCAGAAGGAGTACTGGAAACTGAAGACCGAGGGCACTGCGCCCTCGCCCACCGCGGTCACGTTCCATAGCGAGAAACTTCCATAGATATCGTATGCCGAACACCACGCCCCTCACGGCTCATGTCCTCGACCTCATCCGCAGCATGACGACGCTGACGGAGGAAGAGAAGGAGCGGTACATCGCGGCGCTCGAAGCCAATGCGCTCACTCCGGCGATGCGCGAGGCGCTTGCTTCCGCCATGGAGCGCGAGGCAACGGCGATCGGCGAGCACATCGCCGAACTCGAGACGCTGCGCGACGAAGCCCGGCAGACGCTCGACCGCGAGCAGGCCGCCATCGCGCCCCAAGAGCAGCAGGTTCTCGCCGATCTCCAGCAGCATTTGGATGCCTCCGTCGCCTCGTTCCAGCAGAAGACCCTGGCGACCGAGCGCTCGCTCGATGCCGACTTGGAACAGATGCTTGCGGCCGCCCCCGATGCGGCGGAAGCCGAGCAGATCCGCCAATCGCTCAAGCAAACGAAGAAGGATTGAGCGCTAGAACAGTCTCGGGTTTCCCTCCGCATCCCATTCGCTATCCAACCCGTCCGCGATAATGCGTTGTCGCACAGCATTGATGACGCCGTCGATTGCCGAGCGTCCAAGATTCATTCCGCCTTTATCCAAAAACTTCTGAGTGTCTTTGATGAACGCGATGAAGCCCGGCAGTGCCTGACTGTTCGTGGTCGATGTGCATTGTGCATAGAAGATGTCTAACTTCTTCTGCAGCATCGCCAGATTTCTTTTTCGATATTTCTTCTCCCCGATGATGGTATCGACAAGCAGTTGCATCGCGAGGATCTCTGGATTCTCCAGGTAGCAGTATTCCGGATTGAATCCTTTGTGTTCGTTCATTGCGGATGGGAGGAACGAGGCTGGTGATACTGCCTTACATGGTCGGTTGACGGAAGGATACTAGCTATATTCGTCGATTCACGCCTTTTTTTGAGGCTTCTTTGCCATTCTGCAAACATTGCCTTCCGCGCATATTTTCACGCGGCGCAACCCACAAGATGCCGATTTGTGTAAGAAGAGGCTCCGTCGTTCGTCACGATACCTGTCACCGCTCATTTTTCCCCCTCTTCCCATGGAACGCATTGAGTCCTTCGCCTATCGGCCATCGTTTCTCTTCACATTCCTGGCAACGCTCTTCACGGCGAGCGTGGCGATCCTGTTGATCCTCGTCGCGACAACGGGACGCGCACATGCGCAGGCGCGACAAACCCATTACAGCGACATTGAAGCCGGCGCCTGGTACGAGGATGCGGCTGCGGCGCTCCTCGCATCCGGCGCGCTGGATCGGAGCGAGTCCCGTCTCCGCCCGGGCGACCTCGCCACGCGCGCGGAAGTGATGAAGATGCTCGTCCATCTCTACGGGCACACCCTCATCTCCCCGAGCCGGCCGAGCTTCGACGACGTCCCGCGTACGACGTGGTACTACCCCTACGTCGAGACGGCGGCGCGCGCCGGGCTCATTCGCGGCGACAAGAATTGCTACGAACAATTCCGGCCGTGCACCGCGCGACCGGCCGACGGCGTCAACCGCGCCGAAATGGCGATTCTCCTCGGACGGGCGTATGCGCTCTCCTACGACGCGACTGCCCCCGTCTTCCCGGATAACCGCCGGAATGCGTGGTACTTCGAGCCGATCCAAACCGCCGCCGATCACTGCATCCTCCAGGGTGACGATCGCACGGGCAACGTGCGGCCGGCCGCCTTCATGAACCGCGCGGAAATGGTCGCCATGTTCCACCGTGCCTCCCAGAATCTGGAGTACGGCATTGATTGCGGCGATGACATTCCCGCCGCGGCGGAGATCATCAGCGTGACGACGACGACGGACCGACGCATCCGCGTGCGCTTCTCCGCCGACCTCGATTCCTCCTTCGCGAACGACGCATTCCGTTATGCGCTGATGCGCGTCGGAGGCAATACCATTGATGTGACGGATGTTGCGAGCGTCGACGATCGCACGGTCGATCTCGCGCTGGGATCCGCGATGAGCGCCGATGTCAGTTACCGGCTTACCGTCCGTGACATGGAAACGGCCGACGGCCGCGTGTTCGCCGACAGCATCACGTTCGTCTTCCCCGGCATGGGCGTGGAGATCAGCACGATCACCGTGCGCGAGCCGGATATGGTGCGGGTTCGTTTCACCGCAGACCTGGATCTGGGGCGGGCCGATGACGCGTTCCGCTACCTCGTCCGTCGCGACGCCGATGGCAACGTGATCGATGTCGATCGCGCCGTCATCGTCGACGACCGCACGGTCGACTTGGAACTTGCGCGGTCGCTCACCGGACAGATGCGCTATACCCTCACCGCCGAGAAGCTGCGCACGGACGCCGGCGTGGAATTCACGGATAGCGCAACGCTCATCATGGACGAGGCCTCTCCCGCGATGATCAGCGTGTTCGCCCTCTCGCCGACGCGCATTCAAATGACGTTCAATGCCGACCTCGACGAAGGGCGCGCCGAGCAATCGTTCCGCTACCGCGTGAGCGGCAACAGCCGCAATCTCCCCATCGCCTTCGCCGATCGCACGAGCAGCAGGGTGGTGGAGCTGACGCTAAACGAAGCCTTGCAAGCGCAGCGCGAATATCTGGTGATCGCGGCGGATCTCCTGACGGAAGACGGCGTGCAGTTCTCGGATGACGGCACGTTCCTCTATGCGCCGTCGGCGGTTCGCTTCCGCGTGATGCTCTCCGGCCAGTGGCAGGTTCCCGCCATCATCCCCTCAACCTCCGCGACCGGTACGGGAACGTTCACCCTCACGGCATCGGGCCTGGCGTATGACATCACCGTGCGCAACCTCTCCGGTTCACTCATCACCGCCGCGCACTTCCACCGCGGCTCCCTGGGCACGAACGGTCCGGTGCTCGAGCCCATCAACTTCAATGGCGGGACGCGCGCGACCGGTACGTGGAGCGGACTCACGACCGACGAACGTGACGATCTTCTCAATGAGGACATCTACGTGAACGTGCATACGCAAGCGCATCCGGACGGCGAGATTCGCGGGCAGGTGGAACAGGAATAGCGCCTTCGGTCTCTCAAAGTGCAGGGCCTCCTCGCGGGGGTCCTGCCTTTGTCGGTTCCGTCATCGTTTCCGTGAGCGCCGGGGCGTGGAGAGGCGCTCCTTTTCGGCTTTACTCCACGTTTTGACCTGCGCCTCCCGCCGGCGCGCTTCAGTGAGCAGTGAGAATTCCTCGGTGTAGACGATGGTCACGGGGAGCCTGGACCGCGTGTACTTCGCGCCCTTTCCCTCGTTGTGCTTCGCCTCCCGCGCCCGCACGTCGACGCACGTCCCCGCGTACAGCGACCCATCGGCGCACCGCGCGAGGTAGAAGAAGTGGGGCATGGATGCAGTGTAACCGATGGGCGGGCGGCGGATTGCCCGCCGCGCATGCCCTCTCTATACTCCGGCCTCGTCGGTTTCTTCACACCACGGCCCTATCGTCTAACGGTTAGGACACCAGGTTCTCATCCTGGAAATCGGGGTTCGATTCCCCGTGGGGCTGCCACGTAAAGAAAAGTTGTCGGCAATTGCGTATCACCCCTCGCGATTTTGGACTCTTTGAGAATGTATAAGTAATTTGTGTTCATGCTCGACGAAGCAAGGAGGTTACAGATAGATGAACTGAGGCTGAATAGAGCCGAAGAATTGCTGGAAATTACATTCAAGTCGCGCGCTCTATTGCGTCGAGCACTGACTCACCCGTCCGCCGTGATGGATCTAGCCGATTCCTTCACGCAATTTTCGCTTATCGGCGACGCGGTTGTTGTTCAGACTGTGGCTCATCACGTACGGGACTTGAGAGCAGACGCGACATCTGCGTTGCACTTTGTGAAAGATCATCAGATCATTTCGATCGAGGAAAACACCGCTAGCAGAGAGAACCTCTCGAAAGTTGCGTCGGATCGGAGCATGGGTAGTCTGCTGTTTCTTCCTCCGGAGCTAGAAAAAGCCAGATCCGAGTTGCACATCGACCTTCTCCGCAAAGCACTCTGTGGGGTCATAGGTGGATTGCAAGAAGATCAAGGCCCCGAGGTTGCCTCAGCAAAAGCTTGGTCGTGGTTGCTCATGGATTTCAATAAACGTATAGCGTACTACGCAGCGGGTAGAGCTTCAGTACGGCGGATTGCTGTGTCGAAATGCGTTGAACTAGCGCGTAAGAAATACGGTGCAAGTACGTTTGAGTGCAGGGAAGCACTTGCTCCTGGGGAAAAAGGGAGCCGGCATTTCGTCATTAGCGTGTACTATGCAGGCCGGCTATTAGGTGTTGGAAAAGCATCTTCCAAGCAGGAGGCCAAGCAGCGTGCAGCCATCAATGCATGGGCGAACAAATCTACATGGCCCGATTAGGACTGTCTCAGTCTATTTCTTGTTGATCATTCTCCCTCTGCCATGTTACGCACGATCATGGGACGGCCACCGCCGATAGCAGCGTTATCGTACAGCTCCTTGCGGACTCGCTTTGCCCGTTCTGCAATCTTCCTGCGAAGTGCCTTGACCTCGGCCTCGGAGAGGTTACCTAGATCGTCGGGCATCGATTCTCCTAGGTCTTGCACCTCAACAGCCATATGTGAGCAGATTAATTCGCTGTTGGAGATGATGCGATTCATCAGAAGACCGATGTTTCCCCAAGCGGCAATGCTCGTAAAATCCTGTACCAGTCGATCAGCGTCGGTAGGAGATAGTTCGCAACTTGGCAACGCGGGGCTGCCAATCATGCAACGTCGGTATCACCGGTACTCCTCGCGCACTTCGAAGAGCAGCCAGTAGCCGATGACGAGGGCGACGACGCCGACGAGCGAGCCGTAGCCGATGATCGCGTTGGCGATGAACGAGAGCGTGCTCACGAGCATGCCGTAGAAGAGGAGGTTCCACCCCGTCTTCCTGCGGGCGAGGAGCGGCTTCACGGCGAGGAGTTCCAGGATGGCCGAGAGGAGCGATGCGAGGAGGGCGATGAGCAAGGCGATGGAGGTCATGCCGCCGAGCATCATGGTGAACGAGAAGAACATCGACGCGAGCATGCCCGTCGAGAGGATGGCCAGGACGCCGAGAACGCCGAACACGAGCGCGAGCCACGGGGCGATGGTCACGAGGGTCTGCCGGGCTTTCGGCGGGAGGTGCGGAGCCTTGCGGAAGACGGGCGCGAGCCACTGTTCGAGCGCGGCCGTGTGCTTCAGGGCATCGGGCATGGGGAGGGGGGAACGGTTTCTTGGAGCATACGCGCTGCCGGAGCACGTGCACAACGTGTAAGATTTGCCTGCCCCAAGCGTCAATAGTAGTGCAGACGCACCATTGTTTCTCCCCTCATTATTATGCGCACAACCCTCCGCACAGCAGTGGCATCGTTGCTCGCCCTCGTACCGCTTGCCGCGCAAGCCTTCGGCGTCCAGGTCATCATCGACGGCCGCGCCATCGTATTCTCCGACGTGCCGCAATCCGCATGGTTTGCAACGTACGTCCAGCAAGCGGCCAACGCGGGGATCGTCAACGGGTACAAGGACCGGCGAGGCAATCTCACAGGCAAGTTCGGCCCTTCGAATACCATCACTGTCGCCGAGTCGCTGAAAATCGCCGCCGAAGGAGCGGGGTATGACGAAGAGGCGTATGCGTTGCAGGTGAACAGCGGCGTGACGCATTGGTCGTCTTCCTATGTGTCCGTCGCCAAGGCAGAAGGATTTCCTGTCGTCGGCCGTGGCGGGAACATCGATCGGAACGCCACGCGCGCCGAAGTCGCCGCACTCATCACCGCCGCCTTTCGCTTGAACACCGCGGTCGAACTCGACAACCGCTACACAGACGTCAAAGCGAATACCGACTTCGCGACGGCGATCGCCGTCTTGAGTCGCGACGAGGTCGTGTCCGGCGACACGGACGTCGATGGACAGGCGACCGGCACGTTCCGTCCGAACGCGGACATCAACCGCGCGGAAGTGGCGAAGATGATCATCAATGCCCGCGCGATGTACGGCACGCCCGGGGCGGGCCGCGCGCCGACACAGCAAGAGGGGGATGCCCAGACCGAGGCCAATCTCGTGGTGTACACGAACGACGGATTCTCTCCGCGCGTCCTGACGATCAAGAAGGGCGAGGCGGTGACGTTCCGCAACGACACGACGACGGAGATGTGGGTGGCGAGCGACCAGCATCCCACGCATACCCTCCTCCCGAACTTCGATGCACTGAAGGGATTCGCGCAGGGCGAGACGTACGCGCACACGTTCACGCAGCTCGGCAGCTGGGGATACCACAACCACCTCCGCGCCGCGCACCAGGGAACGATCGTGGTGGAGTAATGAAGGGAAGTAGGGTCAATGGGGTACGTAGGGTAAGCACCCTATTTACCCTTCGTGTGCCTGTACGTCTTGTCCATCGCGGTCCAGAACACGCGGTTGTCGATGCAGAGGGGATTCGATGAGTCCTGGCAGTCCTGATTCTCGAGCAGATTGCCGTACTTCACGAAGCCGCTGTTGGGATTGTCCTGGTACGGATCGTCCTTCACCTGGGCGACGGTCCGTGCGTGGATCTCTTCGGGCGACAGGCCCGGGCTGCTCTGTTCGATCGCGTCGCGACGGCGGTTATACGCCGCGGCGAGGCCGACGAACATTTCTTTCTGCGCCGCTTCCTTGAACGACGTGAGTGCGTGGTCGACGATGCCGACCGTGGCGAACGCCGTCCCCGCGATGCCTTCGGCGATGCCCTCCGCGGCTTCCTGCAACTGGCCGGTCGCTTTGTCCTTCAACGTCGACGATATCGCATCTCCGAGCCGGCCGAGTTTTTCCTTCTTCAGATAGTCGATATCCCCCTGCCGCTTCAGCATCGCTTCGTAGACGGAGAGCCCGTCCTCCGCCCGCGAGCGGTTATCCGGCGGGTCCTGTCCGAAGAGCGCGCCGGAAATTTTATCGACGAGGCCCGGCGCGAGGATCTTGTCGACCGGCATGTGCTCAATGTCCATCGACGGGTCGTAGGCGTCCAGGAAGATCTTCTTCAATTCCTTGAGCGTGTCGACGGTGGCGGTCACGCTCTCGAGCGTTTCGCCGGATTTCTCCAGGAATTCCTTGTAGGCCTGCAGCCCCGCCAGCTTGCCGGGGTCTTTCTCGTCGTCGATGGCCTGCGTCAGCAGCTCCATATACTTCCCGGTCGCGGCGTCTTTCATGGTGTTCAGGTCGTTGGCCGCTTTGTCCTCGATGTCATCATCAGTGCCCTCGCAGAACGGGTTGAGCTTCTGCGCGCCCTCGCACTCCTCTTTGGTCGGGACCTTCGCGCAGTCGCCCGTGGATTTGCTGCGCATGTAGCCTTCGCCGCAACCCTTGCCGTGCTTCGCGTACGCGTTGCGGCAGTCGAGCTCGTTGTCGCGGCCCGCGCAATCGTCGGGCATATGGTTCTTCCAGACGCCCGCGAGACATTCCTCCTTCGAATAGCCCATCATGCCGCCCTCCATCCCGTCGCACGCGGTGGGGTCGCCGGTGTTCTCGGCGATCATCAGGTGGCATTTGTCGCGCGGCGGGCCGAATTCGATCTTGGAACAGTCCTCGGGCTGCTCTTCCTGGACGGCGACGGCCTGATAACAGTGATCGCTGTCCTCGCCGACCTCGCAGAAGATGGACATCACATCGCCGAGGCAGCCGGTGAGGAGGAGGGAAGAGCCGACGGCGAAAGCGAGGGGGAATTTCCTCATGAGTGTTTGACGGGAAGCAGAAGCACCAGGGCAAGGACAATGGCGAGGAGGCTGGCGACGGCCGAGCCGACGAACATCGGACGGCCGATGACGTCGATGGCGAGGCGAGCGAACGGCGTGAAGCGCGGCTCGACGAAGAGGAGCTGCCATCCCCACGCGAGCCATGGCGTGACGCCGACGAGGACGATGATCGGATGAAGGACGGCGATCTTGCGCAGACGGAACATACGGCGCAGGAGATTGAGCACGCCCATAAGCAGGAACGAAACGATGCCCATCACCGCTCCCGCGGCCCAGCCGGCGATCCGGAATGCATCGAGGAGTTGCGTGTTGCTGACGCCGCTGTCGAGCGTGGGCAAGCCCGCGTGCGCGCCCGTCGCCGCTCCCGCGAGCGTGAGGGCGATGAGGAGGGGATACCACGCTGATGCGAGGAAGCGACGCATGATCCGCGGGCCATCGTATTCCGAACGGCGGTCGTTGTACACGGGGCGGGACGGTGTGCATGTAAAAATCCCCCCGCGCGTGGCGGGGGGTGTTAGGGGAAGGGGGACATCGGTACGGATTCCTCCTCTCTACGGTTCGAGGAAGAGGAATGCAGCGGGATAGCTGCTGTTGTAGTTCTGGGATGTGACTCCGTTCTGCGCGGAGCCGACGAACTGGGCGGGGGACTGCACGATCTTCACGCGGACGACGACGGTTCTCGCCGGCCGAACGACGCCTGCGTGGAGCGCGGCCGCCGCCACGTTCGAATCCGCGGTGTACACGCCCGTGCCCCAGACCGACCCCAGCGACTGCGCCCTCGGGTCCGGCCCGGTGACCTTGAACACGAATTCCTTATCGCGTTCATTCTGATGCGCCGTGAGATTCACTGGCGCCTCCGGTGTCTTCGCCAGTTGCACGGCGATCTTCTCCGCGGCGGACACCAGCGACGCGGCAGCGCACATGTCCAGCTTCTGATCGCCGAACTGGTTGGTCCGGACGAGCAGCACGGGAGTGACGATAGTCCCCGTGATCTTCGAGTCCGCCGTGTACACCACGTCCCACGGGCGGTGATCGAGCTGGGCGGCCGTGTACGCACCTTCCAGGTGGTGCACGACGCGCTTGGCGCGCGAAGACGTTTCCGCATCCGTGCTGTGGATCGCGGTAAGAGCCGGAGCGTACGCTCGCTCTCCGATCTGCTTGAGCTCGTCAGTCGCTTTCTCGCGGACTTTGTATTGGCGGTCGGCCAAGTCCGTGATGGCCTTACTGATACGCACGCTGACGTCGGACGGGGTCCGCGTCGCGAACTCGATCTTGCGGATCGCCGTTACCGGGATCCACAGGGTTCCGTACGCCGTACGGAACTCGATCTTCGGATCCATGAGTTGGAGTTTCAACATCGATCCGTCGACGCACCGTACCTCGACGTCGGGGTACGAGGGTTTGCTGGGGACATCCGGGGGAACCGGATTCCCAATGCTTTGCGTGGTGAGCGCGAGGAGCGCGCCCAGACAAACACACAGTCGTGACATGGCTGCTACCTCCCTTGGTACCGAGTCCTGTCCTGATGTGAAAGAGCACGCACGCCGTTGTGGTACTCATCCAGGACCTTCCTCTTGCGCGGAGGATAGGACGGCACGGTGCGTGATGCAATGCTCAATGGACGGCTGGAAACAGCCGTTCTCGGGGCATTATCGGAATCGCCGCCGCTGATGGCCGCCGCGGGCGGAGGGATATCGTGGACGATGATGCTGCGCCGGTTCCTCGCTCGCCGCCGGCGGCGCACGGCGTGCGGGGAGCGTGGGGAGCGGCAGGCGGCGGATGGGCATCCGGAGAAGGCGTTCGATGCCGCGGACGCCGGCGGCCTGGTCGGGGCTGGCGAAGGAGATGGCGCGCCCCTCGCGGCCGGCCCGCGCGGTGCGGCCGATGCGGTGGACGTAATCGTTGGCGTCGTCCGGCAGGTCGAAATTGATTACCACGGCGATGCCGGTGACGTCGATGCCGCGCGCCGCGATGTCGGTGGCGACGAGGATGCGGTACTTGCCCGTCTTGAACCCCTCGAGCGCCTCGCGGCGCTGGGCGAGCGACCGGTTCGCGTGGATCTCCGCGGCGCTGTGGCCCATCGCCCTGACCATGCGGGTGATCTTCTTCGCGCCGTGCTTCGTCCGCGAGAAGACGAGGACCGTTCCCGCGTATTCCCCGAGGAGCTTCTCGAGCAGCGCGAGTTTGTCCTCACGTTTCACGATGAAGAGCTCCTGCTCGACTTTCTCGGCGGCGGTGCCCGCGGGAGCGACTTCGATACGCAGCGGGAGGTCCATGTGCGCGGCCGCCAGCTTCACGATCTCCGGCGGCATGGTCGCGGAGAAGAGCATCGTCTGACGCTGCTTGGGGACGTGGTGCAGGATGCGCTCGATCTGCGGCTTGAAGCCCATGTCAAGCATCTGGTCGGCTTCGTCGAGCACGAGGATGCGAACCTCGCGCAGCGTCACGGTGCGCCTCTCGAGGTGGTCGTTGAGGCGGCCGGGCGTGGCGACGAGGATGCGTGGATCGTTACGGAGCATCTGCAGCTGCCGTTCCATCGACGCGCCGCCGACGAAGACGGCCGTGCGGATGTTGAGCGGCGTCGCGAAAGGGATGAGCGCGTCCTCCACCTGGTAGGCGAGTTCGCGGGTGGGCACGATCACGAGACCGCGTCCTCCCTGCTGGGCCAGGCGCTGGAGCATCGGAATGCCGAAAGCCAACGTCTTGCCGGTGCCGGTCTGCGCGATGCCGATGATGTCCTTGCCTTCCAACGCGATCGGAATGGCCTGATGTTGGATCGGCGTGGGAGACGTCAGTTTGCGCTGCTCGAGCATGCGCAGCAGGTTCGGAGCGATCGGCAGGGCGCCGAAGCTCGCGGGATGCCGGGGAATGTTCTGGGTCATTGACGGAAGGGGGTGAGCAGGGAGTGTACGCCTTCCGGAGGGAAGATGGTACGTTGATTCCATGCGCATTCTCTCCATCGACCCCCGCCGTCCCGATCCCGCCGCCATCGCCGAGGCGGCGGAGCTGCTGCGCGCGGGGAAGCTCGTCGCGTTTCCGACGGAGACGGTGTACGGGCTGGGGGCGCACGCGCTCGATGCCGATGCTGTGGAGCGCATTTTCGCCGCGAAGGGCAGGCCGCCACGCAATCCGATCATCGTCCACGTTCCCGATCTCCTCTCCGCCGAGGATGTCGCGTCGTCCATCCCCGCCGCGGCCGAACGCCTCGCCAAGAGATTCTGGCCCGGGCCGCTCACGCTCGTGCTGCCCAAGCGCGACATCGTGCCGTCCGTGGTAACCGGAGGGGGCCAGACCGTCGCCGTCCGCGTGCCCGCGCATCCGGTCGCCCTCGCGCTGCTCGAAGCGGCGGATGTTCCCATCGCCGCGCCCAGCGCCAATCCGTCCATGCGACTGTCGCCCACGCGTGCGGAGCACGTGATCGAGGGGTTGGGGGACACTGTTGCCCTCATTCTCGACGCCGGGCCAGCGCCGGGAGGTATCGAATCAACCGTCGTTGACGTCTCCGGCGACGAGCCGGTCCTCCTGCGGCCGGGACTTTTGCCGCACGCACGGATTGAAGAAGTATTGGGAGTGCCCCTTCGCAGGAGGGAGGCGGGAGGCGGAGATGCTTTGCTATCGCCCGGCATGCTCGCCAAGCACTACGCGCCGCGCACGCCGCTGGAATTGTGCCTGTCGAATGCGGACGCGCTCCGGCGCACGGAGGACCTGGCGTCCCAGGGACTGCGCGTCGGTTTCGTGCCGCTCGGTGCAGCCGTCCCATCATCCGCCATGCGCCAGCAGCCGCTGCCGGGCGACCCCGAACGCGCTGCCGCGGTCCTGTATGACATGCTCCACGCGCTCGACGCCGCGGGGGTGGATCGCATCATCGTGACGCTGCCCCCCGATCATCCGTCGTGGACGGCGATCCGGGACCGGTTGATGAGAGCATCTGTGTGAAATCGCAGCGGGCACAATGCGAAGTGCAAGAGTGTCCGATGGCATTACGCACTCCGCACTTTACTCAAAGCGCCCCATCGGTCTTGGAGGACCAGGCGGGATGATTTTCAGAGGGATTTTTGGCTTGGAGACAGAGGAGGACGAGGAAGTGATCGCCGAGCCCGTCGCTGTGGCTGCAGCGGAAGACGTCGACACTGCGCGCAGGGCGGATTCGACTGCGGTGCTATTTCCCGCCGATGCACTCCGTCCTACGTCGGGTGACGCTGATTGCTGCGCGGTCATCGTCGTCATCGGCGCTGCGGCGTCTCCCACCCCGCGTGCGGCGATGAGCGTCGCATCATCATCGTCTGCCAGCTCGCGCTCGAACGTCTCCGCCTGGGCGATGACGGCATTGATGCGCGCTAGGCGGCGTTTTTCCTGCGCTTGCTGCCGCAGGGCCACGAGCGCGGTACGGTGTTCCTTCACTTCCTGGACGAGCAGACGGCGGGACTGCCGCGGCGCGCCGCGGCGGGCGAGCAGAGCGTCTTCCTGCATCCGGCGTTCCAGCGCGCGGGCCTCCCACTCGTCGGGTGACAGCATGCGTCGCATGAAGCGCTCGTTCACCGCGCGCTTGATCGCGTAGAGCGTGTCGCCCGGCGCGGTGTTCTCGGCTGCGTACGCCAGGCCCCCGCCGCCGGCGACGATGGCGATCAGGAAGACCGCCGCGGACATCGCGGGATGGTGGGTGAATGCAAAGAGGCGATCGATGAGTGAGACATGCTCACGCACAGGATGTGCGGCCATCCATGATCGCAGCACCGCCCGCGCGTCGGCACGCTCCTGCGGCGTCAAGTGCAGGTCTTGCGCCATTTTTTGACTTGCCGCGAATGAGTGGCCGTGCGCGTTCATCTGCTCATATTGACGCTCCACGGGCACTTTTCTTACATGATTTCGCAGAAAAGCCATCGTTTTGGCTTTTTCCTCCGGTGTAAGCCGCAGGCGCCTTGCTGGGCCGAAGAAGGTTTCCGGGTCCATCATGCGTCGACGCGGGAGCGGAGGGATTTGAGGCCGCGGTGCAGGCGGACCGAGATCGTGTTCGGCGATTCGCCGGTCATCTCGGCGATCTCGGCTGGACTCAAACCGTCGACGTAGCGCATGACGAGGGCCGACCGGTAGGGCTCTTCCACCTGTGTCAGCGCGTCACGGATGCGCGAGAGCTCGGTTGCATCCTGCGGACTTTGCGTATCGTCGGCGGGCGGTTCCCATCCGGATTCCATGAGATCCTCCAGGGACGTCTCGGGCCGGCGTTCGCGCCTGCGCACCTCGTCGACGATAAGGTTGTCCGCGGTGCGGTAGAGGAACGCCTTCACGTTATCGATGTCGTTGCCTTTGGCGATGTATTCCCACGCTTTGCAGAACGTGTCCTGCATGAGTTCCTTGGCGCGCTCGCGGTTGAACAGGCGGAACGCGCAGTGCCGGAAGATGGCATCGGCGTGCTCCTCATACGCAGCGAGGAAGGCGGATTCGGGGTTGTTGGAGGCGCGGATCATGTTTGGGTAGTGTAGCGAGAATGCGGGGGTTGTTACAGAGCGTGATTTCTCTACCTTCTTCATTCGCCACTTTCTTTGTCACCACACAAAGAAAGTAGCCAAAGAAAAGTCTCCGCCGTCTGACGTTCCAGCCGGGCATTGGGAAGTAAGGAAAGGACGTGGTCGACGGTTTCGGACGCAGAGCACGCTGGTCCCTTCGGGACCCTGCGGGCCGCGCGACGGCGGGGTAAAGACTGTGGCGGCGGACCTTTCCACGGTACTGCCATTACCATCCAGCATTCCCCAGATACTTCCATAGACACCGGGCGATCCATTCGGGGAGCACGATGCCGCGGCGGATGACGTTCTCGCGCGACTCCCAGAACCAGCGCGTGTCGACCATGGTCACACCATGCGGTCCGACGAGGATGTTATCGGTTTTCGTGAACCAATCATGGTGGAGCAGGAAATCGCGCGGGCGCGTGTCCGGTACGATGCCAGTCTCCATCCGCAGGAGAAGCAGGAGGACGGAGAGGAGAATCATCTCATCGCGCCGTTGCGGCGCTAGTGTCGGCACGTCGATGTCGTGCAGCGGCGTTCCCTCGGTGAATTCCTGGAACAGGAAAGATGTGTGTTCGCCCGCATCCAGGCTTGTGCCGAAGAGGAGATATTCCCTCGGCAGGAAGTTATGCAGGCGAAGCGGGGAGTCGACGATGCGTTGCACTGACGGCGGAAGGCGTCTCCCATAATATGCCTCGATGCGGGTCAGCGCCTGCGGCAGGGAGTCGCGGATGAGCCGCTGGGTCCGCGCGAGAACCTGGCCGTCGGGATACGCGTCGGGCAGCGTGTCGAAGTGCCCCAGGTACTCTGCAAACACGAGATAGTGTTCGTACTGCCGCTGTGCCTCGCGTGCTGTTGGCTTGCACCCTGATCCCCATGCGGCGAGCAGCGGATGGATCAGCCGCGCGTGGACGGGAAAGGACCAGCAATGAATGGGGATGGAGAGATGCCAGCGCCCCTCCTTCACCACCCACGGCGTGCCGGTGACGCGGTACACGCGGTGGAAGACGCCGCCGCCGATCGGTGTGAGAACGTACGGCGCCAGCAGATCACGAATCGGCGCCGAGGCCGGCATGCTTCCCGTACGCAGGGCGTAGCGCTGCAGCTCCGCCTCCAGAGCGGCGGGGGGCGTCATGGTATCTGCGGAGAGGTGGTCGGAGTCGCGGGTCGGTCATCGCGCACGCGGATGATCCAGAGCGACCACAGGTTCGCGGTCAGCAGCAAGAGCACGATCGTGTACGCCGCGACGACCGCCCGTGCCGTGGGCCGCAGCACCCACTGCGGCAGCAGGCTCCACGCGATGGCGGCGACGATGAGCGTGCAGGCGGCGATGGCGGCGACTTTGAGGGGCAGGAACAGGTGCCATGCCGACGCGAGGAGGATGACATGGACGCTGGAGAAGAGGACGAGGCCGGTCGTGCCGATCACGTACCATAGGATCGTCAGTTCCTGGTGACCGCCGGACGCCGCGCCGCGCCGCATGCCGCGCAGCGAGGCGATGAGCGGCGTCAGTACGACCAGGTAGAAGAGCAGGTACCAGACCGTGCTCCATCCCGAGCCGAGCAGAAAAGAGAAGGCGTGCATGGAGAGGCCGGGAGTATACTCCCGCTATGACGCACGAAGGACCGTCGCCGTCGCTCGTCGCGCACCAACGGGCGGATATCCACGGGCACCGCCTGGGGCCGTTCATCCATGACATCGTCTACGGAGGCAACGACGGCATCGTCACCACGTTCGCGGTGGTCGCGGGCACGGTCGGTGCGGATTTGCCGCACGGCATCATCATCATTCTGGGATTGGCCAACCTGCTCGCCGACGGCACGTCGATGGCGACCGGCGCCTACCTGTCGCTCAAATCCGAGCTCGACCAGTACGAACGCCTGCGCAAGGAAGAGCTGGAAGAAATCGTCGCGATGCCGGACATGGAGCGCGAGGAAATCCGCGAGATCTACCGCGGCAAGGGCTTCACCGGCGCGGAACTGGAGCGAGTGACGGAAGTCATCACCAGCAATCGCGATGTCTGGGCCGACACGATGATGCTGGAGGAGCACGGACTCGCGCGCGAGGCGTCGGCGAAGCCGGCACTGCACGGATTCATGACGTTCGCATCTTTTGTTGTTTTCGGAGCCGTGCCGCTGGTGCCGTACGTGATCGGCCTTGCGCGGGAAAACCGCTTCACGGTCGCCGCTTGGTCGACAGCGATCGCCCTCCTGTTCCTCGGTTTCACGAGAAGTTACGTGACGCGCGAGCGACTCCTGCGCGGTCCCATCGAAGTGCTCGGCGTCGGGGCGGCGGGAGCGGCGGTGGCGTATGCCGTGGGGGTCTTCCTCAAGAGCGTTGCGGAGATGGTGTGATGGGGGAGCGAAGCAATGAAGGCAACCAAGGCAAACGAGGAAATCAAAGCAACCGAGGAAACCAAGGCAACCAAGGAAGAAGAGGATGATGGGCTTAGCTTAACAAGATACCGATCTCCGTCACGGCGGCGCCGAAGATGATGCCGGCGAGGACTTCTTTCCCGGAGTGGCCGAGGCGTTCGGTGAGGTGCTGCCAGTGCTGCAGCCGGTTGAGCACTTTGGCCTGCTCGCCGAGCGCCCGGCGCGAACCCATCGCGTCGTACCATGTCAGGCACGCGATGGCCACCGCCAGCGCGAAGGCCGTCGAATCGATGCCGCTCACGCGGCCGACCACGATGAGGAGCGATGTGACGAATGCAGAGTGCGAGCTGGGCATGCCGCCCGGGCGGAACAGGTGCGTGTGCCAGGTGCCGCTGCGCGTCGCTTCGACGAATCCTTTCGCAACTTCGCTCATGAGGAGGACTGCGAGAGGGATGATGAAGAGGTAGGTGCGGAGGAGAGTGGAGAGGTCGGACATGTGGGGAGTATAGACCTACCCTTTGCCACTTTCTTTGTCACCACACAAAGAAAGTGGCAAAAGAAAAGTCTCCGCCGTCTGACGTCCCAGCCGGGCATTGGGCAATCGAAAAGGACGTGGAACGACCGTGTATGTGCGTTGAGAAAGCTGGTCCCTTCGGGACCCCTACGGGGCCGCGCGACGGCGGGGAGGGATTGTGGCGGCGGACCCCTCCCTAGAGTTTGTCTTT
This sequence comes from Candidatus Peregrinibacteria bacterium Gr01-1014_25, assembly GCA_007376205.1. Classification (GTDB taxonomy): domain Bacteria; phylum Patescibacteriota; class Gracilibacteria; order Peribacterales; family Peribacteraceae; genus VMFU01. Next base: position 30,397 of record VMFU01000005.1, on the reverse strand, counting down.
GTCCGTCGACTTTGGGGCCTTTGGCGACGTGGTCTGCGGCGGTTGGGTCTTGGGAGCCTGTGGGATGAGTGCGCAGGTCATCGTCGGACTGACGACCGTCGGCGTGGCCCCTTCGCGCGACATCGTGCAATTTTGCAACGATGCGGTCATCGTCGGTTGCGTGTTCGCCGCGAGCGCATCAACAAGTGTGCCGAGCTGGTCCTGCGGGATGGACAGCGTATGGTTGCCGGCTGCGGGCAGCGCCAGGACGGCACCATTGCCGCTCGATCGCACGTCTCCCCCATGGAGAATTTTGCTCAATTCCAGGTGCAGGTCGGTTCGGCCGCTCGGCAATTTCTTCTCGCTCGTCAGGCCGCGCAGCGTCGACGTCTTCAGCGACGACCACGCACCCCAGCTGTCGTGGGATGCGTCGCGCTCGATGTTCATGCCCATGCGGTATTCCTTCGCCTGATCTCCCTTGCCGACGACGATGTGCACGCCTTTGCCTGTCCGTTTGAAGACTACTTCTTTGCCGTTGACGAGGATGTTTCGACCCTCGGGGATTGCGAGCAGGCTCTTGTCCTTCAGTCGCGGATCGGCGATGTCGGGGTTCCCCTCGATCGCCTTCCAAAATTCGCCGCTCTCCACGCGCTCCGCTGCGCGCTTGAGTTCGCTGCGCTCGACGAATGTCGTCGTGCTGCGCAGGACAAGACCGAAAAGTACAGCGAGGCCACTCAAACGCAGGATTTTTGGGAAGACCCCTTCCTTCTTACTTGCATCGACAGTTTTCTGCGCCCAGTTCTTGATAATCATCGCCATGCCCAGAATGCCTCCGACGGCCACGGCGCCGCTCGCAATCGGCGATGCGCGCAGTTTTTCATCAAGAGCACCAATCGTGCGCGACGGCTGGATGACTTCCTGCATCCGCAGCAGCCGCCCCTCGACTTCCTTCATCTTCTTCTGCACGTCCTCGGGTTTGGTCGTCGCATCGAGCGTCAGGATGTTCGCGTTGCCCGTGCTGATTTGCAGGATGCGCAGCTGGATCTTGTCCTTGAGTCCCTGCCGTTGGGTTTCGGCGAGGTGATGGACCTTGAGCTTGGCGTAATTCACGTGGTCCTCGGCAATGTCGTTCGAATCGATCGCCGCGGAGAGGCGCTGCTCGATCTCGGCGGGATTCTCGGCGGGGGCGTTGGAGTAATTCATAGCATGGAGGAAACTAATCGCGATCGGTGATCAGATCTTCGCGTTTCACTTCGGGTGCTTTCTCCTTCTTTTTCCGTCTCTCTTTCTTCGGCTTCGGTTTTTCTTCAACGGGCAGCACGTCGAGAACTTCCTCTGTCGGTTTCGCTTTCCCCTTGAGTCGCATGAGGTTCTTGATCCAAACGAATATCCCCGTCGCCATGGCGCCGAGACCGAGGACGCGCGCCGCCCCCATGCCCGTCTCGTTGCCGGCCATGCCGCGGTAGACGCTCTTCATGCCGCTATCGGCAAGCCTCGGAACCGTTTTAGCCGCGTCGCGGACTGATGTGGTGTAGAGCGGATCTTTCGCGCTGATGCGGTCCCCGACCATCAGCTTGAGGTAGCCGAGCTGGTCGCGGATGTTTCGGTGGACGCTCGCGGTCATGCGCTTGTCGATGGCGTCGCGCAACGTGCGCAGTTCATCGATCGAGGCGATGACCGTGATGCGCTTCATCGCCTCGGTCATTTTCTCGCCGCTCACGTCCTGCTCCTCGAGAGGGACGGTCGGCTGCCGGATTTTGTTGATGAGTTCGCTCATGGGTGCGGGGGGGTCGCGGCGGGCGGCGGCGGGATGGTGGGTGTTGCGTTTCTGCCGCGCATCCATCCGGTCAACTTGCGGAACGGATACGCGATCGCGCGGCGCATGGGCCCGAAGAAGGCGGCCAAAGCACCGAGGATCACCGCTCCGCGCAGCATGCCGCCTGTGTACGTCTCGGAGGCCAGACCGCGGCCGGTTGCCTTCAGCACGCGGTTGGGCGTGGCGAGAATGTCGGCGGTATCCATGTGAAAATCCGCGTCCGCCTTGATGCGCGCGTCGACGGTCTGCTGTAGGATGCGCAGCTTCTCTTTGGCGTTGTCCGTGACTTCTGCCTTGCCCCGCTGCTGTTCGATGCCTTTGCTGACGGCGAGCAGTTCGTCGCGTTTGAGATTGTGGATCCTGTTGTGTGCGTCGACCAAAAACATATCCGACACGTCATTGTCGTCGATCGTTTCCTGCTGCCTCTGGAGTTTTTCGATGAGGTGGCTCATGGGTGTTTTTTAGTATTGTAGCATTTTATCGATATTTTGGCCAGATCGCCTAACGACTGACGATATTGAGGGTGAATTTCTTTTTGCTGGCCCCCTGTTCCACCTCGATGGCGAACTGCCGGTTGGTGGCATTGGCGGGGATTTTCACGGTCAGGACGTCCGGGGAGGTGCGTATGCACTGGAACGCGCCGACGGCGCTGGTTTGCGCTGCTGCGACAACCTGCCCGTCCACCGTGATCTTCGCCTGCGGCGTCAGCTTGGTGATGCGCACGTCGCCGCCGCTGAACTGGCTCAAGGTTTCTTCCCTACCGTTGAGTCCGTCGATGTCGACGGGGGTGGGCGGGGGGAGAGTGTTCTGGGCGTTCGTCGACGCGGCGAGAGAATCGACGGGGAACGCGCGCTCGGCGGCCGTGACAAGTTCCCCCAAGGGAATCGCCTGGCCTGCCTTGATGCGCAGCTGCGCTGTAACTTTCGCAGCGAAGACGCGCGGGTTCTGCCCGCTGTCTTTCTGAATCTGAAGCAGGTTGAGCAGGTCGTCCTCGGTCGCTTCGTCATCCTGCTGGGCGATCTGGATGCCCATGCGTTTGAGCTGGTAGTCGACGGCGTTCATGAGCTGCTCTTTCTCCCGCTTGAGCTGGGCGCGCTGCTTGAACGCGTCGCGCAAATTGGGGCTCAAGTGCCCCAGCATGTCGCCGAGGAAATTGAGCACGCTCGACCCCGCGCCTTCGATCGGCCGCCAGATCTGCTTGAGCGTCGGGCCGATGAGCGTTCCGGCGTCCTTGAACGCTGGCATGCTCTTCTCCAAGAATGTCCCTGCGACCTGGAAGGGGAGGGCGAGGATGCTGTTGCCTTCGATGATCTGGTAGATGCTGTTGCGCGTGTATTCCTGCAGACGCGTGATGCGCGCGGCGACTTTGTTCTGCAGGTCGACGGCTTCCTTGTGCAGCTGCGCGGTCTTCGTGAACTCCGGGGTGCCCGGCTGGGGCATTTCCTTCTGCAAATTGGCGAGTTGAGTCTGAATGCCGCTCATGATGTCAAGGCGCTCCTGCGACTTCAGGCTTGCACGGTCCTTGTCGCTCTCATACCCCTGCTTGAGCTGCGCCATGCGCATCTGCCACTGGCGGATCTGCTCGATGGTGACGTCGGGCCTGGGCGCGGGAAGCTGGTCCAACGGACTCGCGGGAGCATTCGGTACGGTGTTGCCGTTTGCATCCGGAAGGCTCTGCGGAGGATTCGGCCGGTTCTCCGGCGGCGTGTCCCACAGGAGGCGGTGTTCGCGCGCGGTGATGCGATGCGAAGGCTTGTGCATGAAATCCTACTATTGTAGCGGAAAATTGCCTTTTCTTCAAGGAGGCGGTAGCCTTCAAACGTACCATTCCGCCCCTTCCATGCGCGTCCAGCACTTTGAACGCGGCGTTCACTACACCGACCGCGATCTTCTCCTCATCGTCCGGAAAATCGGCGCCCTCGCCACGCATTGCAAGCGGGTGAAGGACGAGAGTTCCCTGATCCGTATCGAGGCCGAACGCAGGCCGACGAAGAAAGAGCGTGATGCGGTGAAAGTCATGGTGACAGTGGAGCTGCCGAAGAAAATCCTCCGCGCGGAATCGCGGCGCTCGGACGTCGTGGAGGCGGTCGACCGGTGCGTGGAGAAGCTTGAGCCGCAGCTTCAGCGATACAAGGATATGCACAGCGCCAGCGGCGTCCATGCCGGCCGCCGCCGCTAAGCCAATGCGATGTTTCCGCGTCGCCATCGGCGCAGCCGTGGTCGCGGGCCTATGGCCCGTCATCGTTCTCGCGCAGCAGGCGGGTACGGGGGCCATTGTGTCCGACGCGCCGTTCCAGGCGGTCATCAGCGGCCCGACGGACGTTCCCGTCGGACGGACGGTCGTCTTGAACGCGGGCTTGAGCCGGACGGACGGCGAGCGCGTGCGGTACGCGTGGTATCTGGGCGACAGCCGGACCGCGATCAGCCGGAGCGTGGAAATCGTCGCCACACCCGACCAACCCGGCATGCTGGAGTATCGCCTCGTTCTGGAATCCGCTGACGGCAGGCGCCGGTCCGAGGTGCGACATACGGTGATGGCGTACCGCCGCAAGATCGTGCTGGTCGCGGGGCCGTCGATCGCGGCGGACAGGATCGACACGCATCGCAAGAACGCCGAAGAGGCGGGGCTGTTCCTCCGCACCATCGCCGTGGGCGACGTCAGCGGCCGTCTCGGCGGCGAGGATGCCATCGTGCAGCTGTTCGCGGAGCAGCGGTCGGCGTTCGTCGGCGCCGAAGCGGTGGTGCTGTGGGGCGACGGCATTACCTCGCTCCAGGCGTTGCAGCGCGCCGCGCAATCGGACCCCGATATGCTCGCGGCGCTGCGGAACCAGACGATCCTTCTCTTGACCGATCGCGGCATCAACACGCTCGCGCGCACGGCACGGGGACCGTTCTCCGTGATCCGTCCGCTCCAGATTCTTGTGACGCGTCCCGAGGCGCTGCCACCGCTCCTCACCGGCCTTGCCCCCGATGCCCTGCTCGGAGAGCTGCTGCAACGCGACATCGACGTGGCGTTGGTGAATGCAGAGACGGCGCGTCTCATGCCGTGGAACGCCCTGTCGACGCTCGTCAACGCGATGCGGGTCCGCGGCGTGGGTTCCGAGGTCATCGTCATCCTGCTCATGCTCCCCTTCATCGCGACGATCCTCGCGTTCCTCAAGCAGGTCGTCGGCATCACCACGTTCGGCTTGTACACGCCCGCCGTCGTCGCGATCAGCTTCCTCGCCCTCGGATGGGCGATCGGCCTGGTGTCTCTGGCGTGCATTCTCGCGGTCAGCTACGGAACGCGACGGCTCATGCGCCGGTGGCGTCTGCTGCACATTCCGAAGATGGCCATCATTCTCACGATGGTGAGTTTCGTACTGTTGCTCCTTCTCGGGGTGGCGACATTCGCGGGCGTGCCGTTCTCGCGCGACACGGTGCTCATCCTCCTCGTGCTATCGACGCTCTCCGAGAGCTTCCTCACGCTCAAGGCGGAGGAGGGATGGTACGCAGCGACACTCGGGACGCTGGAGACGATCCTTGCCGCGCTGCTCTGCGTCGCCCTCGTGCAGTGGGCGGCGTTCCAGTCGGTCATCTTGGCATACCCCGAACTCGTGCTGCTCACGTTCGTCGCCAATGTGGCGCTCGGCCGGTGGACGGGCCTGCGCCTGACGGAGTACTTCCGCTTCCGCGAGGTCTTTCGACACTTGCAGGAGGAATAGCGGTCAGTGGACAGCGGGCAGCGATCAGCATTCCTCCCCTGACATTCGCACTGTTCGCTGGCCACTGATCGCTCACCGCCCATATGTTCTCCCACCTCTTCCATCCCACCGGCGGAGTTCTCGGGCTCAACGCGCGGAATTTGCTCTACATCAAGCCGTACAATCCCCGCCGCGCCGTCGCGTTCGCGGATGACAAGCGCCGGACCAAGGCGTACCTGGGATCCCGTGGCATTCCCGTTGCCAAAGTGTTCGCGACGATCGAGGACAGGCGAGCGCTGCGAACATTCGATTTCCGGTCACTGCCCGACACGTGCGTTCTGAAACCGAACGCGGGATTCGGCGGTGAAGGCATCATCATTCTCCGTGGACGGAATCGGGATGGGGATTTCCTCGATCAGCAGCACAGGGTGGTCACCGCAGACATCCTGCGGGCGCACATCGAGGACATCCTCGATGGACGCTTCTCCGTGACGGGTCTCCCCGACACCGCGTTCTTCGAAAAATTGCTGGAGCCCGACAACTGCTTTACGGCCTTCCGCCCGCTGGGATTACCGGACATCCGCATCATCGTCTTCAACCTCGTTCCGGTGATGGCGATGCTCCGCGTGCCGACGGCGGAGAGCGAAGGCAAAGCCAACGTGCATCAAGGAGGATTCGGCATCGGCATCGATCTGGCGAAAGGAGTGACCACGCATGCGACGCAGTACAACCGTGTCATCGCATCGCTGCCGCACGGCGGCTCGCCGGCAGGACACGTCATTCCGCGTTGGGAGGAGCTTTTGCTCATCGCTTCCCGCATCCAGTACATCACGAACATCGGCTACCTTGCCGTTGATCTGACGCTCGATCGCGAGCAGGGACCGGTGCTCCTCGAGGTGAATGCCCGTGCGGGATTGATGGTGCAAGTCGCGAACCTCGCGCCGCTTCGTTCGCGCTTGGAACGCGTCGCTGGCCTGCGTGTCAGTTCCCCCGAGAAGGGCGTTCGCCTTGCACAGGAACTCTTCGGTGAGCGCCTGGAGCGATCGAAGAACGATGTTCCCGAGCGGCCGATTCTTGGCCTGACCGAGACATTCCTCGTGACCGGTGCAGGCGTCCGCGTCGACATCCCCTGCATCGTCGATCCGAGCGTCGAGCGGAGCATCTGCACGCCCGATCTTCTGGCGGAACTCACGCGCGAAGGATGCGCCGAGCCGACGGAGGACGGTTGGTTCCGCATCAAGGGCGTGCTGGGCGGGCAGAAGATTCAGACAGTCGTTCATGCGGGCGCCATCGCCCAGCCCCGTGTGCGGATGCGCATTGGGCGGAGAGATATCCGGGGATTCCTGCTGGATCCGCAGAAGCGCCACACCGTGTTGCCGTCGCAGACGTCGCCGCGCGACGACCTGCGGGCCGCGGATCGTCTTCTCTGGGAGGCAGACCGATTGCTTCCGCTCCTCGCACATCTCAAGCCGATGAATCTGCTTCAGGAACGCGCGCGCGCCGAACAAGACGAGAACTATGCGCCAACCTTCACCTACGCGCCGCTGTCGTCCGAGGTATTGCAGCTGGAGCAGCGGCTGCTCGCATGCGCGCCCGACAATTCTCCGCTCGGCGACCTGCTCAACCGCAAGCGCCAGGAATTGTTGCTGCGCCTGTCGTTGCTGCAGGCCCGCGGAGACGCGCGCCGTTTCAGCGAGGCGTCGCAGGCGCTCTTCGGCAGTCCGACGTCCGTGTTGCTGGCCGCGGCGGAAGCGGTCCTCCGCGATCAGACGGCATGCGATATCGAACCGCGCGAGACGCTCTCCGCAGAGGAAGCGGCGGAATTGTTCCGCGAGGCGCTCGACGGGTACGGATTGACGGAGTGGCGCGTCGCCGTCCGGTCGTCGATCGTCGCCGATTGCGCCGTCGGCGGACGGACAATGCACGTTCGAGCTGGCGCGCGGTTCTCGCGCATGCATGTCGATTCGCTGATCGCGCATGAAATCGAGACACACATTATCACGGCGGAGAACGGTGCCCACCAACCCTTCCGTATCTTCCGCACCGGTTGCGCCAACTATCTCGACACGCAGGAGGGCTTGGCGGTGTACCAGCAGAATCGCATTCTTTCCCCGCATCACACGAAACGTCGCGGTCCCGCGCGAAGTGTCCTCGCCGTGGCGCATGCGCTGACTCATGGTTTCGTTCCCCTGCGGCGGTACCTCGTCGAGGAATTGGGTTACACAGCCGAGAAGGCGCTGGGAAAGGCAATCATCCTGAAGCGCGGCCTTGGGGACACGTCCGAACACGGCGCGTTTACGAAGACCCTGGTCTATCTGCGCGGCTTGCGCGCGATCGAACAGTTTGTCGCGGGTGGCGGAGACGTGCGACGGATTTTCGCCGGGCGCATTGCCTTGGAAGATCTGGAACGCGTGGAAGCCGTCCCGGGGATCCATGCACCGGTCTTGTTGCCGAAGTGGCTCCTCACTCCCTCCACGTGACGCGATCCAGCGTCGGCAGAGCCGTGATCCACGTCTGTCCTGCAGCGAGGCGGAGCGAGGAACCGTCCTGGTCGAGGAAAAGGAAGGGCTCATCCGTCGCCGTTTTCTTCCACGTGCCGTGAATGACGCGGCCGGCGCCGAAGAGGAGCAGCCGACCCTTGCCGATGACGGGGATGGTCAGACGGCCGTGCTCTCCGACCGCCGTGATCGGTATTTCCAGGAAGACGACGTTGCGCGGTGCGGCGGCGCTCTCGATGCCCCCGCTCGTGCGGCGGTACACCGAGGCGACGCGGTCGTAGGCGTAGTCGATGTTGTGCAGCGTGCTGTAGAAATTGGCGTAGATCGCGCTCGCGCCCGACCCGGAGGCCACCGGGCCGATGGCATACGGCGGCCACCGCACGTCGGGCACGTCGCGGCCATCGAGCATCTCGGTCAAGAGCGCGTCGGTCGTGACGAGGTTGTGGGGCGCGGGGTCGTCCGTGCGTTTCGTGAAGTGCGCGAATTGTCCGAGGAGCGTATTCACCGCGACCAAATGCTTCGCGCGGTCCGCATGCTCAAAAGCCTCGGGACTCCCTCCTGCATGCAGCACCAATCCCGTCCACGGTTGCAGCGCATCGACGACGTAGGGGCGCAGAGAACGGACGGGTCCGATCACCGGCGGCAGATGTTGTGCGTCGAAGATCGCCGCGAATCGCGTGATACCTCCCTCCACGATGAACTCGAGGATCAGCAGCGCGTCATCCAATCCGCGTTGCAGTGCACGTGCGTCTTCGTGGTTCTCGATGATGACGGCAAGCGTGGGGCGTCCCCGTTTGGCGAGGGGAGGGGAGAGTTGGAGCGATTGCAGCCCCCACGCTTTCGATGCGAGTGGGGCGGGGGAGGACTGCTGCGTCGTCGGGGAACCGGCGTCGCGGACGAGCGATGTGAATCCGGCCGCCCAAAGCAGGGCGATGCATGCGCCGAATGCCACATAGAGGCCGATGCGCCATCCGCAGACACGCGCAATCCACTGCCGGTGCGTACGGGAGGGGGGAATCACGCTTCGGTCTTTTCTCCCGCCGGCGTTGCGGCGGGTTCGGTACCTTCTGCGGCGGCACCCTCCGTAGGAGCGGCACCTGCCTCGGCCTCCGTCGCCGGCGGTGGCGCGACTTCCTCCGCGCGCGGCTCCTGAACGGTGGCGATGACGTTGGTCGGATCGTCGAGGATGGTGACGCCTTCAGGGGCGCGGAGATTGGCGACGGTGAGGGAATCATGGAAGTTCTGCAGCGAGGTCAGGCTCGCGACCAGTTCGTGGGGCAAGCGCGCGGGGAGGCAGCGGATGCGCACGTGAGCCAGCGGCGTCACGAGGATCGCACCGAGCTCTTTGATCGCCAGCGATTCGCCGTCAAGCCGGATCGGGACGTGCGTTTCGACTTCCTTCGTCATGTCGACGGCGTAGAAGTCCACGTGGGCGATGCGGTCCGTCACGGGGTCCGCGGCGAGGGCGTGGATCAGCACGGGGATTTTGCGGCCATCAAGGTCCAGCTCGACAAGCGTGCTTTCGCCGGCTTTCTGGTAGGCGCGGCGCACGGACTTCTCCTCACAGTGCAGGAGGGTGTTCTCGGTCTTGTTGCCGTAGAGCACGCACGGCACGCGCTGCGCGCGGCGCAATGCGCCGGCTTTCTCTTTCGTCGTCCGTGCCGATGCCTGGAGGGGGACCATGTCCATGGGTTCGCAGAGGGTAGCGCGGGAAAACGAAGACGACAAGGGGATTAGCGCCCTTTCCTCCACTTCCAGAAGTACCGCACGGCGCTTTTGAGGTGCTCGCGGCCGGCGCGTTTGAGGAGCAGGGACAGAGCCCCCCCCTCGCTCAAACGCGTCTTGCGGTCCGTTGCGACCGCGGACGGCAGGTAGACGACCCTCTTTCCGGTTTGCCAGCACCGGCGGCACAGATCCATGTCCTCGAAGAAAAGGAAGAAGCGCTCGTCGAATCCACCGAGTTCCTCGTAGAGGCCCTGCCGAATTAGCAAGCAGGCGCCGACGGCCCAATCGACGTCGCGCTGGCGGTTCGCGTCCTCGTCCAGGGCGAGGTACCGCCGCACGCGTCCGGGGAAGATGCGCTGCAGGAAGGAGCGTTTGAGCAGAACGTCGATGGGAGAGGGAAAGCGTCGGACGGAATCCCGCACCGTGCCGTCTTCGTGGAGGAGCTTGGGGGCCACGATCCCGATGTCGGGGTTCGTTTCCATGAGCGCGACCATCTTCTCCAGTGCGCCCGGCTGCAGCGCGTTGTCGGGATTGATGATGAGCAGATACGTCCCGCGCGCCCGGCGGATGCCCATCGCGTTCCCCCCCGCGTAGCCGCGATTGAGAGGGGATTCGATGATGCGTACCTGCGGATCGTCGCGCAGGCGATTGCGGATCCACTGGATCGACTCGTCGCAGGAGTGGTTGTCGATGACGAAGATTTCCATCGCTGTCCGCTGTCCGCTTGCCCCTCGAAGCCTTGGCGAAGTGGGGCCGCCCGCTCGTCGCAACGCTTCCACGCACGCGAGGACGTACCGCGGAGTGCGGTAATTCAGCACGATGGCGGAGACGGATGCAGAGGCCAAAGTCACGGGGGGAACGAACGAAACGAAGGAAACCAAAGCAACCAAGGAAACCGAGGATGCAGCTACACTATAGCGCGAATGGCGGATGCCCCCGATCACCTTCGGCAGCTCCGTACGCGCGTCGCCAAGGCCTCGACGGGGCCGGGCGTCTACCGGTGGCTGAATGAGGACGGCGTGGTGCTTTACATTGGCAAGGCGAAGAACCTGCGCGACCGGCTTCGCAGTTACGTCGCGCCGGCGGCATGGAAGACGCACGGGCCGTGGAAGCAGGCGATGCTGCGCGCGACGCGCGACGTGGACATCACCGTCACGCAGACGGAACTGGAGGCGTACCTCCTCGAGACGAATCTCATTAAAGAGCACCGTCCCAAGTACAACATCCTGATGAAGGACGACAAGAACTACGTCTACGTCCAGGTCACGACCCAGGATCCCTTTCCCCGCATCGATGTCGTGCGCAAGGTCGAGGACGACCAGTCCGAGTACATCGGTCCCAAGACGAGCGCGGGCGACGTACGGGAAACTCTGGCCAATCTCCGGCGGTTCTTCCCGTTTCGGACGTGCAGGATGACGATAGAAATGGGGCAGCGGACAGCCCCACTTCGCCAAGGCTTCGAGGGGCAAGCGAGCAGCCCCACTTCGCCAAGGCTTCGAGGGGCAAGCGGGCAGCGGATCCCCATCGAGGTGGTGTGCAAGAACAAAGACCGTGCGACACCGTGTCTCGATCACCACATCGGCCAATGCTGCGCGCCATGCATCGGCGCGGTGACGCCGGAGGAGTACCGGTCGTGCGCGATCGATCCCGTGCTGAAGTTCCTGCGTGGCGATCACGCCGCGGTCACGGCGGTGCTCAAGGAGCAGATGGCGCAAGCCGTCGCCGCGCGGCAGTTCGAGCGCGCCGCCGCGATCCGCGATCAGCTCCAGACGATCGAGCGTCTGCAGGAGAAGCAGCTGATCTCCGATGCATCGGGCGAGGATGCGGACGTGATCGGCGTGGCCGTCCTCTCCGGCCGCGCGCACGTCGTCGTGTTCCGCCGCCGCGACGGCCGCCTCGTCGACGATGCGAGCTTCGCGCTCCAGGGGCAGGTGACCGATGTCCGCGATGCGCTCACGTCGTTCCTGCCGCAGTACTACGCCGACGTGCCGGAGATCCCGCCGCTCATCATCCTGGGCGAGGAGCCCGGCGACCGCACGCTCATCGAAACGTGGCTCCGCGAGCGCGCCGGACGTGCCGTGCATTTGCGCGTGCCCGAGCGCGGGGAAAAATCGAAGCTCCTGATGCTCGCCGAGAAGAACGCCCACGAGAAGGCGCGGCACATGGAGGCGAAGTGGGAGTCCGAATCGCGCAACGTCGACGATGCTCTGGGCCAGCTGCAGAGCGTCCTCGGACTCCAAAAACCGCCGCGGCGCATCGAGGGGTACGACATCTCCCACCTCGGCGGCACCGAGACCGTCGGGAGCATGGTCGTCCTGCTCGGCGGCAAGGCGGCCAACGACCAGTATCGCTCCTTCACCGTGCAAAGCGTCGCCAGGGGCGACGTCGACGATTACCGCTCGCTGCGCGAAGTGCTCACGCGGCGATTGCGGCACCTTGCGGGAGGAGTGCGGCGGGACACCGAGCAGTGGGGCGCGGCCGGCGTGACCTTCGGCAAGGCGCGCAAAGCCGAGCAGGGGCGACTGGAAGAGATTCTCGCGTCCGAGGCGGAATTATCGCGCAAAGACATCGAATACCGTTCATTCCTTGTGGCGCGCAGGAATGATGCGATCATCGGGTGCGTGCGACTGCGAACGCACGAAGGGGGGCTGCAGGAAATGTCGGGACTCTGGATCGACCCCGCGCTGCGCGGCAAGAAGCTGGGTCATGTCCTTGCCCGTCTGCTTTTGTCGAAAACGAAGGGCAAGATCTACGTGCGCGTCGTTCCCCAGCTGGAGGCGTACTACGCCGACATCGGCTTCCGGCATATACTGAAAGATCCGCCGCTCTTCCAGAAGATGCTGGCCGAGGCGTGCAGTGTGGACCCCAATGTCCTCCGGCGTACGGTTTTGGTCTACGACGCCGCGCAACACAAGACGGATGCCTCGCTCTCGGCGATGCCCGACCTTCTGCTCATCGACGGCGGCAAGGGGCAGCTCGGCGTGGCGGTGGATGTGCTCGCATCCCTTGGGCTGACGATTTCCGTCGCCAGCCTCGCCAAGCGTGAGGAGGAGATCTTCGTGCCCGGCAGCAGCGAGCCGGTGGCACTTCCGCCCGATGCGCCGGCGCGTTTCCTTCTCCAACGGCTGCGCGACGAAGCCCACCGCTTCGCGAACCGACACCGCGAGCGACGGGCCAAAACGGCCGCTGTCCGTTCGACGCTCGACACCGTGCCCGGCATTGGCCCGACGACCCGCCGCGAGCTTCTGCGGCGCTTCGGTTCGGTCGACGGCGTGCGCGCCGCGGCGGATGACGAATTGCTGCGCATCGTGAACGCCGGACAACTGAAGGCATTGCGGGAGCATCTTCAGTGATTCCCTTCGGAAGGGCTCTGCCGTAGATCACCCATATACCAGTATGTGTGTGACATTGAGAGTCGTCATTGCGCTGTCATTTCCCCGCCGTCGCGCGGCCCCGTAGGGGTCCCGAAGGGACCAGCGTGCTTTCCATCCATACACGATGGTTCCACGTCCTTTCCTTCTTCCTCATGCCCGGCTGGAACGTCAGACGGCGGAGACTTTTCTTTGGCTACTTTCTTTGTGTGGTGACAAAGAAAGTGGCGCATGGAGTCATTGCTCTCTATATCCTCGCGCGTATACTCCAAGTGTTCCTCCCCTTACAAGCGCCATGAAAAAGCTCCCCCTCCTCCTCGGTACCCTCGGCGGCGCGCTCGCCGGTTACATCTTCAACAACAACAAGCTCCGCGCGGAGCTTGCCAAGGCCAAGGATGCGGAGGCCGCGGCGAAGACGCTGGGGAAGCACTTGAGCCATGACGGCAAGAAGCTGGCGAAAGAGGTGCAGAAGTTCGTCGAGAGCGACGAAGTTCAAACGCAGCTGAAGAAGGCGAAGACATACGTGGCCAAGCAGGCCGACGTGTGGGGAAAGGAGCTGCAGGGGTACGTCGATCAGGGGAAGAAGAAGATGAAGAGGAAGAGATAGCAGATGATCTGTTTCCTCGGCTTCCTCTCCGATACACTCCACCGGACACTTCCCCGTCTCCCTATGTTTGCGCTATCCACGCTTTCCCTCATCGTCGTTCTCCAGATCGTGATCGTGGGCGCCGCAGCGGCGCTCGCGCTCGCCGGAGTATTCCAGTTCGTCATCGGGCGTGAGTCGCCGGGCAATCAGAAAATGCAGGCGATCGCCGCCAAGATCCGCGCGGGAGCGATGGCGTTCCTCGGACGCGAATACCGGCTCATCGGCATCTTCATCGTGATCGCCGCGGCATTGCTCTTCGTCTTCCTGGATACGGGATTTGCGAACATGCGGGCGGGATTGTGGGGCGAGCCGTGGACGGCGATGAGCTTTGTCGCCGGTGCGGTGTGCTCGCTGCTCGCGGGATTCATCGGTATGCGCTCTGCGACCGCCGCGAATGTGCGGACGGCAAGCGCGGCGCAGAAGGGGCTCGCGGGCGCCCTGCGCATCGCCTTCTTGAGTGGCGCGACGATGGGCTTGGCCGTTGTCGGATTGGCATTGCTCGGCTTTGCCGGCGTCCTGCTGGTTCTCCTGACGGAGGGCGGCATGAGCCTGCCTGCGGCGATGGAAGCGGCGACGGGATTCACGTTCGGCGCGTCCTCGGTGGCGATGTTCGCGCGCGTCGGCGGCGGCATCTACACGAAGGCGGCGGATGTGGGCGGCGACCTGGTCGGCAAGATCGAAGCGGGAATCCCGGAGGATGACCCGCGCAATCCGGCGGTGATCGCAGACAACGTCGGCGACAACGTCGGCGACGTGGCAGGCATGGGAGCGGATCTCTTCGAGAGCTACGTCGGCGCGATCCTGGCGACGATGATCGTCGGTCTTTCCGTCTCTATAGAGGGGGAGGGCGACGCTCTGGTGATCTACCCGCTGCTGCTCGCCCTCGTCGGCGCGGTCGCGAGCGTCCTGGGAATGCTTGTCGTACGCGCGTCGACGCCGAAGAAGGTCCAGCCTGCGCTGAAGTCGGGCATGCTCCTCGCGTCGGCCCTGTTCCTCGTCGGAGCATTCTTTTTGAGTCAGGCGATGCTCCCGGCCGAGCGTGCGATGGGCATCTTCATCGGCGTCGCCGCCGGCCTGCTCGCAGGCGTGGCGATCGGCCTGCTCACCGAGTACTACACGTCGCACAGCTACCGCCCGGTCCGCTCGCTCGCGGACGCCAGCAAGACGGGACCGGCGACGGTGCTGATCGAAGGACTCGCTCTCGGCTACCTCTCTGTCGCGCTGCCGATCCTCTGCATCGGCGTCGCCATCGCCGTGGCCTACGTCTTCGCGGGCATGTACGGCATCGCCGTGGGCAGCGTCGGCATGCTCGCGACGCTCGCGATGGTTCTGGCGATCGATGCTTTCGGACCCGTCGCCGACAACGCGGGCGGCATCGCGGAGATGTCGCATCTCCCGTCCCAGGTGCGCGACCGCACGGACGCCCTGGACGCCGCGGGCAACACGACCGCGGCCATCGGCAAAGGCTTCGCGTTCGGGATGGGAGGCCTGATGTGCCTCGCGCTGTTCACCGCATATAAGGAGAAGGCCGGCATCGTCTCCGTCGACGTGACGAATCCGCCGGTGCTGATCGCCGTCCTCCTGGGCGCCATGATTCCGTTCCTTTTCTCATCGCTCACGATGCGCGCGGTCGGCCGCGCCGCGATGGCGATCATCGAGGAAGTGCGTCGTCAGTTCCGCCAAATCAAAGGACTCATGGAGGGCAAGGCCGAAGGCGATCCCGCGCGCTGCGTGGCGATCGCGACAGACGCGGCGATCCGCGAGATGGTCGCGCCGGGTCTGTTGGCCGTGTGCTCGCCGATTGTCGTGGGGTTGCTCCTCGGGAAAGAGGCGCTCGGCGGCCTGCTCGTCGGCACGCTCGCGTCGTCGATCCTCCTCGGCATGTCGATGGCGAACAGCGGCGGCGCGTGGGACAACGCGAAGAAGTACATCGAGCAGGGGCACCTGGGCGGCAAGAAGAGCGACTGCCACAAGGCGGCCGTCGTCGGGGATACCGTGGGCGACCCCTTCAAGGACACCTCCGGGCCGTCGCTGAATATCCTCATCAAACTGATGACGATCGTCGCGGTGCTGACCGCGGGGTTGTACTCCGTTGGCGGGATTCTAGGTTGAGAGCGCCGAAGTTGACAAAAAGTGGGGACGGTATGATAATGCCGTCCTCTTCCCTTGTGCTTCTATGGCGAAATTCCTCTTCGACCGCTCGCAGTTCCCTGATGTCACATATGCGGATGTCTACATCCCGCCGTCGAATGACATCGAAGCAGCGGTTCGGTCAGTTGCCACACCAGCGGAGATGAGACAGATTAATGATTTGGCCCTTGATAGAGAACGGAGCCG
The DNA here is from genome assembly GCA_007376205.1 of Candidatus Peregrinibacteria bacterium Gr01-1014_25. Taxonomy (GTDB): domain Bacteria; phylum Patescibacteriota; class Gracilibacteria; order Peribacterales; family Peribacteraceae; genus VMFU01. Next base: position 14,342 of record VMFU01000005.1, on the reverse strand, counting down.
CGATATTGCCTTGCGTGATCCATCTGCAGTGAACAGCACTGCAGCGACGATTGCTCTCCAGAAATATCACGCTTTGTACCGGGAGTTGGCCCTGCGCCATGGCCTTGGCAAAGGATTTTCTCGGGATGAAGTGGATCTCACCCCACCTCGCGGAGGTCTGTCGACGACACCGGTTATCGTTGCAAACATGAATACGGTTACGGGCAAACGCATGGCGGAAGCAATTGCGCGCGTTGGAGGTATCGCTGCTATCCCGCAAGACAAGAGCGATACCGAGATGACGTCCATCATTGAATACATGCGCACGCGCCACGTCATTTATCAGACTCCGGTATCGATTACCATGGACACAAAGGTTCATGAATTCCGCCGTTATGTGCAGAAACGAGATGTCGAAGATACCGCGGTTGTCCTTGGGTCCGACGAAGAACTGGTGGGTATTCTTAGCCCATCCGATTTGCCTATGGGCATTAACGAAGATCAGCCCGTTGCTGCCTTTGTTCGATCAGGAGATATCGTGACTGCCGAAGAGGGCATCACGCCAATGCAGGCGTTGGATCTCATGGAAGAGCGACGAATTCATTTTCTTCCGATCAGGCGGGACGGCAAGGTTGTTGGTATTTTGACGAAGAAGCACGCAGCCATGCTCCTCCGGTATCGCCCGAACGAAGATAGCGAACATGGAGGCTTGAATATGATCGTTACTGTCGGTGCTCTCAATCGCGATCCCGTCGGACGTGTTCAGTATCTCGTGGAGCACGGCGTCCAAAACATCCTCCTCGACACCGCGAACTTCGATCAAGGAATCGTGACGTATCACAACCTTGAGAAAGTACGGAAAATCAGTCCTCATCTGAATATTCTCGTCGGCAATATGGTGACGCGCGATGCCGTGCGACGTGCCATTGGCGCCGGCGCAAACGGAGTGAAAATCGGTGTCGGTCCAGGTTTTGTCTGCACGACTCGTCTCATGTCTGGTGCGGGCAGGCCACAGGTGTCCGCTGTAGCCGACTGTGCCGAAGAAGCACACATTTACGATGTCTATGCGGTGGCCGATGGCGGGATCAATCCCTACCGTGCCCCGGGCGATGCTGCAAAAGCCGTAATCGCGGGAGCCGATTATGTCATGCTAGGTTCACCATTTGCCCCCGTGAAAGAAAGTCCCCCGGAATTGCAACGCGATGAGTCCGGTGAGTTCAAGGGTCATCAGGGCATGGCGAATCGCAATTCATCAGTAGTTCGAATGCACGGTCGCACAGATCGCACGTCGCTCCAAAAATTCCGCGATGTTGTTGGACATCGGTCTGAAGGAGTGGCAATAAAAATCTACCAGCATCCGGACTTCCGTACGGCATCGGATGTTCATCATGCGGTTTGTGACGGTATTACTGCTGGAGCGGGATATTGCGATTCTCTGGATATGCGCGCATTGCAGGATGGCCCACTTGGATTGCAATTCCCTAGTGGTTATCACGAAGGGCTAGGAAAGTCGGCAATGTGATCTTTTGTTCTCTGGAAACATCTGCCCTTCCTCCCGCCCGCGTCTTCACGGAGATGCAGGCCGGGGCAAGCCTGCGCGCGCAGGATCCCTTCAGTGGCTCGGAGTGTCTTTCCATGACCAAGACAGCAACGAAGAAAGCGGCGATCCGCGACGGGCGATTGCTCGTCGACGGTGAAGCCGTGAGCCTCCCCACAGGGGGGCGAAAAGTGACGGCGTGCTTCGCAACGCGCAACGGCAAGTTTGTCGTTGCGGCAGATGATCTCGCCGGCATCTACCTGCTCGAGGGCGATAAGGTCGTCTGGCACGGCAACCTGATCCCCGGTACGACGCAGAAGGTCGCCGTGAGCGAGGACGGCACATACGTGTTTGTCCTCCATGATTACAGGGAAACGATCCTCACGGTGTTCGCCCGCGGGCCGCGTGAGTGGAATGTCTGCATGAAAATTCTCACCGGCTCTCTGCCACAGACAAAGGAGACACGCGATATCGGAGGCGAAAAAAGCCCCATCCCGGATGTGCGTGTTGAGCTGCCGAGATGCGCCATCTCGGTCATTCGTGGCAAGCTGTCGGTAGTGACGCAAGATGAAGGTACGTGGCTCTGTCGCCAAGTCATCTGACGTTCGTGCGCGCAGGCAAACCCGTGCCCTGGGGACCATTCCCAGGGCTTTTTTACGATGCGAGCGGCGGGAGCGCCTCACCGTACGCGGCGCGGGCACGCTCGTACACCTTGTCCAGATCGACCGTCTGCAGATGCGTGCCTTCCTGCTGGCAAACGAAGGAGGCGAGCGCGGCGCCGAGGCGCGCGGCGATCTCCAATGCCCACCCCTCCGTCAATCCGGTCAGCAGGCCCGCGCGGAACGCGTCGCCCGCGCCCGTTGGATTCACGAAGACGTCGCAATCGCAGCGCGGGAACGATCGTCCACCTTCGCGGGTGTACAGGGAGTGGCCGCGCTCCGCCTGGGTCACGACGACGTACGCAACCCGCTTCGCCAACTCCTCGGGCGTGCAGCGCAGCCGCTCGTGGAGCATCGCCCATTCGTACTCGTTCGTGATGATGCCGGTGCTGGCGTCGATGGCGGAGATCAGGTGTTCTTCGGTGAAATTGCGGATCTCCTGACCGGGGTCGAAGAGCACGGGAAGGCCGCTCTTCTTGCACCAGAGCACGGCGTCGCGCATCAGCGGCGGATGCCGCTGTCCCACGATGGCGTAGGCGATGTTACTCCGCACGCCGGCGAGATCGGGCCACGCCCCCGCCTTGTCCGCGCCGCGATGGAAGAACCAGATTTGATGCTGGCGGGTGTCCGTACAGGACACGCCCGTCGACGTCAGCTCGCCGGCGTGGATCGTGATGTGCGACGTGTCGATGCGCTGACTTTGCAGCAGCGCCAGGTACTCCTCCGCATCCGATCCGACGTCCGCGACGAGCAGGGGGGACCGGCCCAGGAGCTGCAGATTCCACGCCATGTTCACGCCCGTTCCCCCATGCCGCTTCGCGTACTGGTGGGTGTAGAAAGACACGGAGAGCGCGTCGAGCGTCGCGATGCTGCGGAGGTTCTCCAGGAACGACGCGTCGTAGGAGAAGAGATGATCGTAGGCCATTGTTCCGGTCACGAGCACGCGCCGCATGGCTTCATCCTACAGGGAAACGCGATGCTCTTGACAGGGTTTTTGCGATCTATAGAATCCCTCCAAACCCCGTTCATGCAGGTCCCCCCCGCCGCAGAACGAGTAGACACAACAGAGGGCCTCACGGCCTGGCAGAGATCTTCTCCCCCCGTTTTGAGCGGGGAGCATGCGGTTGATGGGGTGCAGGGAGTCCCGATGGATCGGTTCCTTCCGGATGTGAATCTCCTGCGCGGCGTCGCGTACGCGCACCTCCGTACCTGCTTCAAGAAGCGCGTGCAGTGGAACGATGCCCGCTTGAGGGAAGCATGGATCAACCGTCATTCGTGGGATCACATGGATACGGTGGCGAAGGGCGTCTATCACCTTGGCACACGCATGCAGGCGTCGTTTGAAGATGTTCTCGCCGTCACGCTGGCGACGCGCTTCCATGACATCGGCTACGAATTCCCCAAAGGCGTTCTGCCGGAGACGTTGTGCAAGGAACAACACAAGCAGCATGCACAGCATGGAGCGGACTTGTTCGTGGACAAGTTGAACGAGCTACGGCGCACCAATGGCAGCGTGCGGGACGCCCTTCCGTGGTGGGCGGAGCGTCACAACGAGCTCGCGCACGGAGCGATCCGCCTCCACAGCAATGGGACCCCGCGGGAGATGCAGCAGGAACCGCAGAGCGCGGAAGAAGTGCTGCCCCTCCTGCCGCGTTTGCTCGACAAGCTGGATAACAGCGCTCACCGCGTGTATGCCGACCATGAAGCAAAGTTCTCCGCGGTCCCGCACAAAAGCATGCAGCATATCCTGCATTGCGTGCGGCAGGGGACGCGGTGGCTCATGGAGCCTCCTGCCGACGGCGCGCGTCACAAGAGCCCACCGGACGATGTCTTCAGGAAACTTGAGGCATACGAGTACGGATTCGTCCATCGGTTGGTGCCGATGGCCATCACCGATCAACGTTTGCACCTGCAGGACGGCACAATCGGCGTGCAGTACGCCGTCTATCCCAGCAAGGTGGAGTCCCTCCTCGGCGTGAAGTACACGCCCGCGGATCACAGCCGGCATTTCGACGAGGCGTACGACAAGAGCATGCGCAACGCCGCCGAGGTCGCCCAGCTCATCCGCAGGCAGCTCTTCGGTCCCAAGGCCAAGGCTGACGGACCGCCGCTGCGCGTGCACCTGATGTACGAGGACGGCACCGACATGTTCAAAGAATATGCGGTGGCGCCAAAAACAGATGTCGTCCACTGATCACGCGGGCTGTCCCGCGATCAGCCGGTCGATCATCGCCACCACGTCACCGGGCAGGTCGGGAGTTTCAAAATGCCCTTTGTCCGCGTAGAACATCGCCAGGCCTTTCATGTGTCGCAGCGTCACAATGCCGTACTCCGGAAAAATCCACGGATCGTCCAGCGATTGCACAATGACAATGCGTGGCATGCGCGCGGCGACCACCTCGAGGTCGAGGGGGTACTTCAGCATCGACTGCATGACCGGCAGTTCCTTCGGTCCCGGCGAGGTGCTGATGAGCATCAGGCTGCGGGCCGTGATGCGCTGGCGCGAGAACAGGCTCAAGGCGAAGCACCCGCCCAGGCTGTGCGCGACGACGAGGTCGAACGTTTTCACCGGTAGTGCCTCCACCGCCGCGGTCCATCGGTCGACGTCCGGCGAGGTGGGATCGGGAAGATCGGGTGCGTGCACCGTGACACCCGCCGCGGCGCAATGCTGCCGGATGAACGGCAGGAAGTAACTCTGGGAGGTGCACTTGAAGCCGTGGAGCAGGAGAACGTCAGCCATGCGCTGCCTTTAGGATACCAGTCGCGTCGTCCACGGCCTCGCGGAGTTTCGCCTGCGTCATGCCGACGGCGATCCACGGCCCGCGGCCCGCGTACTGGTTGTATCCCCAAGGGAGGACGCCGTACCCGCGCTTCTCGAGACTGTCTACCGTCGTCCGGTCGCCGAGCGGCGAGACGGTCGCGGAGAAATCGCGCTCCGCCGGCGTTGTCGGGACGAAGAAGAACTCGCTCACGAGGGGCGACTTGCCCGTCTGCTCTTCGATGAACATGCGCGCCAGAGCGGTCGCGGTATTGCCGGTCGGCCGCAGCCCGGGGTCGAACGTCAGCGTGCGTCCGTCCTCGGTGGTGAAGTAGTCGCACATGACGCAGCCGAAGGCCTGCGGATCGATCCGGCGGATGCGTGCGGCCATGTCCGTCATAACGGCGGCGATCTCCGGCGTGAGGATGTCGGGCGTGAGGGGGAGATTCTCGTTGCCGGCGTACGTCACACCATCGGCCTCCACGCGCTGGTTGCTCAAGGCGATCAGGCCAAGCCGTGTATCGCCCGGACGCATGACGTACTGGAAGCTGTGATTGCGGCCCTGAATGTGCGTCTGCAGGCAGATCTCCGTGTCCAGGTTGTGTTTGGTCGCGTGCGCCCGTAGCTCTGCCACCAGCGCGACGTACTGCTCGACGCTGTCGACGGGCCGCACGCCGTCGCCCGTATTCTCCGTGTTGTTGAGCTTCACGTAGACGCGTCCGCCGCCGCCCACCCGCGTGAAATCGTCGGGGGTCGTCCGCGTGAGATCAACGGTCTCGTACGGCGCCGCCCATGCGGAGAGCGGACGCAGGAACTTCTTCGTGTTGATCAGCCGGTGCGTTTCGGACCGGTTGATGGCGACCGCATCCCAGGCACTCGGCAGATCATCCACGCTGTAGAGGAGCTTGCCGCTCTCGCGACTCAACTGCCCCAGTTTGTAGAAGTCCACGAAGGTATGACGCCCCAGCACGCCGAGCCGCTCCATGAAGTCGACGAATGTCCGGTCGACGCCGGTGGGGAACGCAACCACGTTCGTGTCCTTCCCGTCTGCCTGCGGTCCGCTCGACATCCAGGACGCCGACAGCGGCATGCTCAAGTGACTCCCCGGTCCGTGGCGGTCCATGGTCGGGCGGAAGACCCGCCGCGCATCCAGGCGGTCCTCCCACCAGATGTTGCTGACGATCACGTTGCGCAAACGCTCCCGTGTGACATCCGTGTACGAGGGGAGATCGATGGAGAGCGGCCGGCTCTCCTGCAGCGGTGTGCGGTTTGCTTCGAGCAGATCGATGCGTGCCCGTGTTTGCATAGAAAGCTGCATACAGCCAACAAATTGCACATATTTTGCATTTTTCCACCATTTTGTCAATGATCTGGACAAAGCAGAAAAGGCAAGTACACTTGTCATGTTATGGCCGATGAGGTTGTACCGAGTGCGGCTGTGGACACAGAGACTCTCCCGGAGCAGAGCACATCTCCGGATGTCCACGTGAATGCGGATATCTGGAAGCTCTGCCAGCGGTACCCGGAGAAGGCTCAAGCGATTCTTGCTGCGCACAGACATGCAGCCGCACGGCGGCAGCAGATGGATCAAGCTCCTCCAGCCCCGCAGTTGGGCACGAGCGCTTGTTATTCGGTTGAGCTCTGCTAGACTATCCAGCGGGCTCCATTGGTTGCCGGGCTTAACCCCCCGCCCGACGGATTGCCCAGTTTGCCTATGGTACGAAGGAAGCGATCAGCGACAGGCGGCAAGCGGCGGAAGTCGCGCGCCCCGCGCTTCATCGTGGTCACGGGCGGCGTGAGCAGTTCGCTGGGGAAGGGAATCGCCGCGGCGTCGATCGGGGCGATTCTGAAGGCGAGCGGCTTGAAGGTGTTCGTCCAAAAGCTCGATCCGTACCTGAACGTCGACCCCGGGACGATGAGTCCGTTTCAGCATGGCGAGGTCTTCGTGACCGATGACGGAGCCGAAACCGACTTGGACCTGGGGCACTACGAGCGCTTCATCGACGAGCCCATGAGCCGCCAGTCGACGGTCACGACGGGGCAGATCTATCAGGATGTCCTGGCGCGCGAACGGCGTGGCGATTTCCTCGGCGGCACGATCCAGGTCGTTCCGCACATCACCGATGCCATCAAGAAGCGGATGCATGAGGCGGCCAAGAAGAGCGGCGCCGACATTCTGATGCTCGAGATCGGCGGCACCGTCGGCGACATCGAGGGCGAGCCGTACCTGGAGGCGATCCGTCAGCTCAAGCGCGAGCTCGGCTCCGAGCGCATGTACCACGTCCACCTCACGCTCCTGCCGTACCTGCAGGCAAGCAAGGAACTCAAGACCAAGCCGACGCAGCATTCGGTCCGCGAACTGCTGCGCAACGGCCTGCAGCCGGACATGATCCTCGCGCGGGCGGACGCGGATATCCCCAGCGACCTCCTCGATAAGATCAGCCGCTTCTGCGGCGTAGACCGCGAGGCGGTGATCCCCGCGCCCACGGTGCATTCCATCTACGACGTACCGCTCAACTTCCAGCAGCACGGCATCGCGCAGATCATCGGAAAGAAGCTGGGTCTCGGCCGACTCCGCCCGGATATGCGCGAGTGGCAGGCTGGACGCCGGCGCTACCAGAGCGCGAAGGGCACGGTGCGCATCGCTTTGGTGGGGAAGTACACGCACCTGGAGGATGCCTACTTGAGCGTGATCGAAGCGGTGAAGGCGGCCGCCGTGTTCCACGGTCGCAAGGCCGAGATCCTGTGGGTGGACAGCGAGAAGCTGGAGAAGAAGGACGCGAAGGCGTGGTCGCTTTTGAGGGGCGCGCACGGCGTTTTGGTGCCGGGCGGTTTCGGCAACCGCGGCATCGAGGGAAAGATCGCCGCCGCGCGCTACGCGCGCATGGGCAGGGTGCCCTACCTCGGACTGTGTCTGGGCGCGCAGCTCCTGACGACCGAGTTCGCACGCGACGTTCTGCGCGACCCCGCGCTGACGAGTCAGGAATTCGATGAAGCGGGCAAGCTGGAGTCCGGCAAGTACGTCGTGCACTTCCTCCCCGGGCAGCATCACGGCCGCGCGAAAGGCGGGACACTGCGCCTCGGCCTGTACACCTGCCGCCTGCGCAAGGGGACGAAGGCCTTCGCCGCGTACCGGCGGCCGGAAATCCGCGAGCGTCATCGCCATCGCTACGAATTCAACAAGGCGTTCAAGGACCGGCTCGAGAAAAACGGGCTGATCTTCTCCGGCATCTGGCCCGAAACGGGTTTGGCCGAGATCGTCGAACTGCGGGACCACCCCTTCATGCTCGGAACGCAATTCCACCCCGAGTTTTTGAGCCGACCGCACCGCCCGCACCCGCTCTTCCGCGAGTTCCTCAAAGCGGCCGTCGCGGCGTCAAAAAAGAAGCGCTGATCTACGGGATACGATTTGTGGATTTCCTGCCAGAGCGATGCGTTGACTGCATCGGCGACGGGCGCATAGTTCTTGCAGCGCAACTGCGCCTGTGTCCGATCCTTCATTACTCTTCCCCCAAACAGAGGAGGTGACGTATGTTCACTCGAATGCTAACTCCCATTTTGCGGGAAGGGGGGTGATCCAATATCTCTCCAGGCATGGTGCCTGGTGTACCGCCACGATGGCGCCCGCGCTACCCGCCGACCGCTCCCGCGGTCGGCACTTTATGGCCCCGCAACGCAGGGTTCTTTTACGTGGTGGGATCTGCCCCGAAATACATTTCGCGGAGTTCCTTCGATTGCTTCACCTGCGCGGGCGTGCCGGTGACGACGATCGCGCCCAGGTCCATGGCGATGACGCGGTCGCAGATGCGGGCGATGAACGGCAGGTCGTGCTCGACGATGAGCACGGTTTTTCCGTTCTCCTTCAATGTTCTGATCAACGTTGCGACGTCCTGCGTCATCTTCGGCGAGACGCCCGCCGTCGGCTCGTCGAGCAGGAAGAGCTCCTTGCCGCTCTTCAGCGTGCGGGCGATTTCGAGGAGCCGCATCTGCCCACCGGAGAGCGCCCCGGCTTTCCTCTTCGCATGCTGCTCCAGCCCGACGAGCGCGAGGGTCGCGTGTACGGCTTTGCGCAGATCGCCCAGGACTTCCCTCTGCTCACGCGGCAGGGCCTCGAGGGCGACGAGTACATTCTCCTCCAGCGTCATTTCGCGGAAGATACCGAAGTTCTGGAATACGCGGCCGATGCCGATGCGGGATCGCTCCGTCGGGGAGAATCGGGTGATATCCGCACCCTTGAAATGGACGGTGCCGCGCGTCGGCGGGAGGAAGCCGGAGAGCACGTTGAACAGCGTCGTCTTGCCCGATCCGTTCGGGCCGATGAGGCCGATGACTTCGCCCTGTTCGACGTCGAACGTCACCCCGCGGAGGATGTGCTGCTGCTCGATGGTGAGCGTCACGTCGCGGAGGGAGAGAATGGACATGGGGGGAGGATATCAGGATGGGGAGGATTTTGCCTTGCATGACCCCTCCCACTTGCTACGGTGTGTGCCTGTTTCTTACCCCTTCCTTCTATGAAGCGATTGTCCTCTCTCTTCATCGTCCCCGCGCTCTTGCTCGGTGCATGCCAGCCGGTGCAGCAGGGCGGTGAGGCGATCAAACTCGGACTCATGGCGCCCCTCACGGGCGATGCCGCGGCTCTGGGAGCCGACCTCCTTAACGGAGTCCGCTGGGCGGTCGAGAATATCAACGCCGATGGCGGCGTTGGCGGCAAGCAGTTGGAACTCGTGGTGCAGGACACCAAGTGCACAGGCGCCGAAGGCGCAGGGGCCGCGCAAAAGCTGGTGAACGTCGACAAGGTCGCCGCGGTCATCAGCGCTGAGTGCAGCGGCGTCACGCTGGCGGCAGCGCCGATCGCCGAGGCGGCCAAGGTCGTGCTGCTCTCTCCGGCCAGCAGCAATCCCGATGTGACGAAGGCGGGTGATTTCATCTTCCGCAACTATCCGAGCGACGCGCTCAAGACGGTCGCGATGGCGAAGTACTTCAAAGAGAAGGGATACGACCGTGTGGCGCTGATCAGCGAGAACACGGACTTCAGCCAGGGCTTCCGCACCGCGCTCAAGGCAAAGCTGCCGGCGACCGCGGCGGTGTTCGACGAAACCGTCGAGCCCGGCACGAAAGATTTCCGCACGCTCTTCACGCGCCTGAAGAAGGTCGATTTCGACGTCATCCTGCTCAATCCGAACAGCGATGCCGTGCTGGCGGTCATGATCCAGCAGATGCGTGAGGCGGGTCTGAAGCAGGAGGCAATTTCCCATGACGTCGCAGAGTCGATGGTGATCCCCGAGGTTGCCGGAGAGGCCGCGGAAGGGCTGCGGTTCATTAACGTGCCGTCGTCCGTCGGTGGCACATTCGCAACGGATTACGAGATGAAGTACGGCAAGCCGCAGGCCAGCGTTGTCTGGGGCGCCTATGGGTTCGATGCGGTGAATATTCTGGCTACTGTCATGCGGGGCGGCGCGATGGACGGTCCGGCGATCCGCGATGCGCTCTACGACTTGCCCAAATACAAGGGTGTCGTCGGCACGATTTCCTTCGACGAGAACGGCGACGTCATCGGCATTCCGTTCCAACTCAAGGAGTTCCAGAAGGGTGCGATCGTCACGCTGCAGGACATTCCGCTAGAGTAAGGGGGTGAGCCAACTCGTTCTCAATGCCCTCATTGCCGGCTCCCTCGCTGCGCTGATCGCGGGGGGGCTGGCGCTCGTGTACGGCGTTATGGGGATCTTCAACATGGCACTGGGGCAAATGGCGCTTTTCGGTGGATACATGACATGGTGGTTCCGCGTATCGCTCGGCCAATCACTCCCGGTGAGCATTCTTCTGGGTCTTTGCTGCGGCGCGCTTCTGTCCTGGCTGACCTTCCGTGTCTTCGTGGAACCGTTCGTGCGCTACCACCGCTGGCTGCCGATCGTGACGACAATTGCATGGGGCATGATTCTGGACGGACTGATCCTGCTGCTCTTCCAGGAGCGGCCCGCGAGCATTCTGCCGGGCCTGGAATCGCCGGTGCGCATTCTCGGCGGACAGCTCACAATGTCGCAGATCACCCTCATCCTCGCGACATTGAGCTTGCTTGCGATCTTCGCCGTCATCCTTCATGCGACGGCGTATGGCAGACGGATCCGCGCGGTCGTGCAGCATCCGCATGCGGCGATGAGTCTCGGCATCCATGCCCTGCGGCTTCGTCAAATGCTCTTCATCGCTAGTGGCACGCTGGCCGCTGCCGGAGGCATCTTCATCGGCATCGATCAGAATTTGACGCCGACGCTGGCGTTTCCGTTGACAATCAAAGCATACGCCGCGGTGATCGCCGGCGGACGGGGAAGCTTATACGGCGCGATTCTGTGCGCATACGTCATCGCGCTGCTGGAACAGTTGCTCGTGGGCGTCACGTGGTTCGGGGCATACACCATTCCCGCGGGGTACCAGAGCGCCGTCGCGCTGTTCTTGATCATCGGTTTCCTCCTCGTCCGTCCGCACGGCATCTTCGGCAGCCCCCTTCGTACCGCCTGATCTCCGATGAATTACCTGTGGCACATCCTCGCCGTCGTCATGATTCAGATGCCTTCCGCATTGGGATACAACGTCGTGTTCGGCAAAGGCAAGATTCTCCATTTCGGCCCGATCGCGACGTCGCTCGCCTCGGCATACCTGATATTTCTGCTTCTCAAAGCCACGGGAAGCTGGGGGATCGCGGTCGCTGCGGGATGCGTTGGGGCCGCATTACTCTCGGTGCTGTTTGCATGGATCAGTCAGCGGCTGGAGCCCGATGGCTTCGGCGTTCTCTCGCTTGCGGTGCATCTGGGTATCGTGAGCATCGTCCTGAACTGGTCCTCCGTCACCCGCGGAGCGCTCGGTGTTCCGCAGATCCCGTCGCTCCCGCTCATCACGTCGCTGCCGCGCGTCGCATTGCTTGCCACGGGCGTCGCCATGGCGTGGGGGGGACTGCTGTTCTGGCTCCATCGTCGGGCATTTGGCCGGCAGCTTGCTGCGCTGGCCGAGCACGAATGGCATGCATCTGCGCTCGGCGTGAACCGCTTTCGCATGCAGTGCGCCGCGTTTCTCCTGGCGGGCTTCGGGGCGCTCTTGAGCAATCTGCAGTTCGCCCCGTACATTCACCTGCTGCACCCGAGCGACTACGGATTCCCCGCTCTGATTAATCTGGTGTTGTATGTCATTGCAGGCGGTCCGGGAAACATTCTCGGTGTCGCTCTTGCCACCGTGTTGCTCGTCACGCTCCACACAACTCTCCCTCTTCTGCAATGGCCGGCGGGCATCATCGGTCCGGTGCGTCTGATCCTGTTTGGCACCATTCTGTTCGTCGTCATCTGGTTGCGCGCCCCCCGCATTTTCCCGCAGCGCCGAAGTGTGTAGCATAGCCGCCGATGAACCTTGCCCAGACGATCCTCGGAGTACAGTTCCCCAATCCCACCGTCCTCGCCTCGGGCATCATGGGGATCACCGCGAGTAGTTGGCGTTTGGTCGCGGAGAACGGCGCGGGAGCGATCACGACGAAGTCCCTCTGGCTGCGTGAACACCGGGGGCACCCCAACCCCACCATCATTTCGACCGATCACTGGACGCTCAACGCCGTCGGCGTTCCGGATGCGGGGCCGGAGAAGGCGCGCGAGGAAATCGGCGCATACAGCGCGGGCAAGCCCGTCCCGCTCATAGCCAACATCATCGCCGAATCCATCGAGAATTTCTCGAAGACGGCCGAAGCGATTTTGCCGCTCAAGCCCGATCTGCTCGAAGTGAACATCAGCTGCCCGAATGTCGAGGACGAATTCGGCAAGCCGTTCGCGTGCAGCGCTCCCGATGCCGCGGCGGTGACGAAGGCGGTGAAGGCCGTGAGCGGGAAGACGCCCGTGCTGATCAAGCTTTCGCCGAACGTGGAGAACATCAAAGCCGTCGCCGTCGCGTGCGCGGAAGCGGGCGCGGACGGGTTCACGGCGATCAACACCGTGGGTCCCGGCATGGCGATCGACCTGCGCAGCCGCATGCCCATCCTGGCAAATCGCGTCGGCGGCCTGTCGGGCCCCGGCATCAAACCGATCGCCGTGCGCTGCATCGCGGACATCTACGCCGCGACGGGCGGCAAACTGCCGATCATCGGCATGGGCGGCGTCTACACGGGCGAGGACGCCATCGAGCTGATGCTTGCGGGCGCCAGCCTGGTCGGTATCGGCACCGCCGTGTGGGAACGGGGCGTCGGCGTCTTCCGCGCGGTCTGCGAGGAGATACAGATGTGGTGCACGAACGAAGGCATCTGGGACATCGCGGATATGGTCGGCGGGATGCATAGGGAACTGGCGAAGCAGACAGCGGACAGCCCCACTTCGCCAAGGCTTCGAGGGGCAAGCGGACAACAGACAGTGGCTTCCCCCATTTCCTGACTATGGCGATCTCCCTCCAGAGCCGGCTGCCGCGCACGTACCGCATCGTCGAGGTGAAGCAGGAGACAGAGATGGTCCGCACGTACACCTTCGACGGGTCGCTCGGCGCCAAGCCCGGGCAATGCCTCATGGTCTGGCTGCCCGGTGTGGACGAAGTGCCGATGAGCGTGGCGTACGACGACGGCGCGCGGACGAAGATCACCTTCTTCGCTGTCGGGGACATGACCAACGAGCTCGCGCGGCGGGGAGTTGGGGATTTGGTCGGACTGCGGGGTCCCTTCGGCACGTTCTACGAATGGTCCCCGGGCCAGCACATCGTCCTGGTCGCCGGCGGGTACGGCGCCGCGCCGATGTACTTCGTCGCGAAGGAGACGGTGCAGCATGGCTGCACGCTGGAAGTCATCGTCGGCGCGCGGGGCAAGGAGCACCTGCTCTATGTTGAAGAGTTGGAGTCGCTGCCGCACGTCTCCCTGCACGTTGCGACGAACGACGGCTCCGCCGGGTACAAGGGGTTCAACACGGACATTCTCGAAAAGCTCCTCTCGAGCTGCCCGCGCGATTCCAAGAATGCCAAAAGCAAGCAGTGCTCCCCGATCGATCAGGTGTTCGCCTGTGGCCCGGAGCTGATGCTCAAGCGCGTGTCCGAGATCACCGCCGCGCACGGCGTTCCCAGTCAGCTCTCGATGGAGCGGTACATGAAGTGCGGTTACGGCCTGTGCGGGAACTGCGTCGTCGATCCGCTCGGCATCCGGATGTGCATCGAAGGGCCGGTTGTGAAGAATGACGTGTGTGTGAAGATCGAAGAGTTTGGGAAGTATCATCGGGATGATGTAGGGAGGAAGAAGGAGTTTGGGAAGTGAACGATGCGTACTTGCTTTCTGGCGGAAGCCCCTTCGCCACTTTCTTTGTCAGCCCTTTCAACATCTTCCCGTCCTTTCTTTGTCTCCCCGCAACAAAGAAAGGACGACAAAGAAAGTGCACCGCCGCCAATTCCTCCTCCATACCGCGCCGTG
>VMFU01000004.1 GCA_007376205.1 Candidatus Peregrinibacteria bacterium Gr01-1014_25 | reverse complement strand
CGGCGCGGTATGGAGGAGGAATTGGCGGCGGTGCACTTTCTTTGTCGTCCTTTCTTTGTTGCGGGGAGACAAAGAAAGGACGGGAAGATGTTGAAAAGGGAGGGACGGAAGATGTTGAGAGCTGACAACGAAAGGAGAGGTGTGTAGGATTTCGCCTACTTCGGGACGTAGCTCAGTTGGCTAGAGCGCTTGCATGGGGTGCAAGAGGTCGCTGGTTCAAGTCCAGTCGTCCCGACCATCAATTGATCAATCGCCAAAAACCAGTATAATACTCTCATGGACCGCATCAGCCCCACGCCAGAAGGAGCGAAGCTCGTTATCGGACGTATTCGCAATATTGCCGATGATGTTTGGACGGATCCTGACAGCACGGCGGCGAGAGTATGGCAAGTGCTCAACCCCTTGGTACGCGGCTGCAAGAACATCGTCGCAGACGCAGACTATCTGAACATCGAGGGCGTTCCGGTATCCGCAGATCTCATGACGATCATCGGAAGTCTTTCGCAGGAAGAGCGGCAAATCCGTGAAATCGCGGACCAAGAAGAGGACGATGAACGAGCGCAACACCTCATGGCCATCGCCCAGAGCATCAATGAGGCCGTCAACGAAATCCTCATCGCAAGGAACGCCCGGTTCGGCGAAGAAATCGTCCCCGACTACATCTGATCCGCGCTAGAAGGGCGCGATGTACTTCGCATCCCGTCCCAGCTCCTCTTCAATGCGCAGGAGTTCGTTGTACTTGCACACGCGGTCGGTGCGGGAGAGCGAGCCTGTTTTGATTTGGCCGGTCTTCAGGCCCGCGGCGAGGTGCGCGATGAACGTGTCCTCCGTCTCGCCGCTGCGGTGGCTGGTGATCGCCCTCCATCCGCTCTCCTGCGCCAGCTGAATCGCATCGACCGTTTCGGACACCGTCCCGATCTGGTTGAGTTTGATCAGAATGGCATCGGTCGCCTTGCGGTCCAGACCCGTGCGCATGCGCTCGACATTCGTCACGTACAGGTCGTCGCCGACGATCTGCACGGCACTGCCCGTGCGCTGGTTGAGATCCGCGAATCCGTCCCAGTCGTCCTCGGCATGGGAATCCTCGATGCTGATGATGGGGTAGCGCTTGGTGAGGTCGATGTAGAACGCCGTCAGCTCCGCGGACGTCATCGACCGGCCATCGACGGTGTAGCGCCCGCCTTCGCAGAACTCGGATGCGGCCGCGTCGATCGCGAGCTTGATCTTGCCGTCGTACCCCGCTGCATGGATCGCCTCGAGCAGCAAATCGAACGCCTCCGCCGCGTCCTTCACGCGCGGGGCGAATCCCCCCTCGTCCCCGACCGCGGTGACGTGGCCCTTCTTCTTCAGGAGCGCATGCAGCGCGTGGAACGTTTCCGTGCCGGCGCGCAGCGCGTCGGCGAAGCGATCGAATCCCGTCGGCACGATCATGCACTCCTGGAACGACAGGCCGCTGTCCGCGTGCTTCCCGCCGTTGAGCACGTTCATCAGCGGCACGGGCAGCAGGCCCGCGCCCTCCACGGCGAACTGCTTGGCCAGCGATCGCCATAGGCTGACTCCCTCCCCCGCCGCTCGCGCGCGGCAGACCGCCATCGATACGCCGAGCAGCGCATTGGCGCCAAGCGCGGATTTGCTCGGCGTTCCGTCCAGGTCGATCAGCGTGTCATCCACGATGCGTTGATCGCTAACCGCGATACCCTTGAGCGCCTTGGCGATCGGACCGTTCACATTGGCGACGGCCTTCGTAACGCCTTTGCCCCCGTACACTGCCTTGTCCCCGTCACGCAGCTCCAGCGCTTCATGGCTCCCCGTGGACGCTCCCGACGGAACGGCGGCCCGGCCGAAAACCTGTCCAGAGCCTGACGAAGGATTGTCGAGGAAACAGTCGACCTCGACGGTCGGATTGCCGCGGGAATCGAGAATGGTGCGCGCGTGGAGACGTTGAATCGTGGACATCGAAACAATCGTAGCAAGGAAAATCCGAAGACGAAACCTGCCCGTCCGGCATGCGGTCCCGAAAGAAATCCCAAGACCAAAACTGCCAAAATTCTCAAACGATGTTTTTGATGATTCGGATTTCGCAGTTTCCTTCGGATTTCGGATTTCGCAGTCTTCGCCTATGACATTGCCCTCCTCTGCACGCGGACGTGCAGCACTCCGCAATACGCGGCGAGGAGTCCGAGAAGGAGCACACCCGTCGCTTCCGGCCCGGTGTGACTCAAACGCGGCGGGGCGTCCACGACGCGCCGGCCGAAGGACAACGCCTCATTGCCGCGCCGCGACGGCTTCGTCGTGGCGATCAGCGCGCTGGTTTGCGACTGGGCAGCCTGCACCGTAGCCGACAGCGAATCGTGTGCGGCGACGTCGCCGCGATCGTTCAGACGCTCCTCGCGCCGCATGCGGCGGCGCATGCTCATACGCCAATTCTCCTCGCGCTCGTCGGACGAATGCGCGAGGTTCGGCACCGTGTCGGCGGCGATCTCCGCGGACGACAGCAGCGACGCCAGGGCAAACTGCGCGCGCTCCTGCATGTGCCATGCCCGCCCGGCGACCGCCACGCCCGCAAACCCAAGGGCGAGCAGGGCAATCACGCCGAGACGCCGAGCCCGTTGGCGGACGACGGCCAGGGAGAACCAGGCGAGAAGCAGCAATCCCAGAGCAACTCCGGGTGACGACCATCCCCACGTCAACGTATCCGTCACGCGGAAAACCGAGGGAACGACCTCCGTCAGCAGCTGCGCGGCAAGCCAGAGCAGACACAGCGCCGCGGGAAACCAGTGCAACGCCCGGAACGCGTACTCCGCGCGCCGCCTCCGCAGAAGCGGGTACAGGACGGCGGGATAGAGAACGGCGAAGAGGAAGAGGAGCGCCCACGGCCACACGCTGATCCCAAGGGGGGGCAATACGGCCAGCAGGATGCCGCAGAGGGCGATGGCAATGCCGAGGCCGACCACGAGGAGCGTCTCTGTCGCGTGCTTGAGGGGCATAGGGCGGGATGATCTCCTACTTTGAGAAACATGTCAATATGCGGGTTTAGGCCGGCTATACGCCATGAACACCCTCTCACCTATCGCCTTTTCTGCTTCGGCAGGTATTTCTCCCGCGGATCCTGGATGTGCTGGCGCGGGAGGACCTGGTAGTGCCGTGCGAGGAAGAATCGGATCTGCAAGATAACGAAAGCAATCAGCGCGCCGAACCATACGACCCAAAGGAGAGGCATGGAAAGGAAGAGTACTTCCTCCGTCCGCGAGACGAGGAGGACGAGGCCGGCCGCGGCGAACCAGAAGCACACGCTCCCCCATGTGCGCGACAGCGTGCGTGTCACGGGGTTCGTAAGGCGAGCCCGCCAGAAGCGGATGGCGACGGACACGAGGAAAAGCAGGAGCAGAACGGAGCCGAGCGCCATCACCATCGGACTCGTGTATGTCGCGGGATACGGATGGGGCTGAACGAGGTAGCGCAGGAGGTCCATGGCATCAGGCGGGAACGGCTTCGCGGGTTTTCATGGATTTGGCGTTCTTCTTCGCGAGTACCGCCGCAATGCGGCGCGCGGCGACATCGAGGTCCTTCCCCTGTTCCTGACGCGTATGCATGATTTTCCGCTCGCCGGCCAGGACATCTTTGAGGAGCTTCTCCAGTTGCCGTTCCTTCACCGTCCGCGCCGGGCGAACCAGGAGGTACAGGAAAAATCCCGCGACGGGCACGGCGGCGACCAGCGCGATGCACCCCAGTTGATACGGCAGGGACCGTGTGCGCAGCAGGATGTCGCGCACCGTATAGAAGAGCAGGTAGACGGCGGCGGCGCCGGCAAAGGCAATCGACGCCTGCAGCCAGAACACGACGGGATTGCTGCTGATGGTGAAGACGAATTGTTCGAGGAGCGATGCTGCGTCAACCATACACGGGAAAGGAATGCGCCGGCGCTACAAATGGGGATACCAGCGACGATGGACCACAACGTACACGACGGTCGCGAGCAGCGCCAGCACCGCGAGAAGCTGGCTGAAACGCATCTCCATCGTCTCGAGCGGCAGCATGGGACGCAGGAGAAGATACCCCCCGAAGACGACGGCCATCACGAGCTCGTATGCGATGACGCCGCGCTGGTGCATGCGCACTTCCAGAAGCGCGAAGAGTCCCAGGCCTGCGAACAGCAGCACGAGCAGAATGAAATCGAATGTCGTCGCGAAGACCGGAATCGCGAAGTCCCCGCGGAAGGATTCCAAGATCATGACGCCGACGGACGCCAGGACGATGCCGACGAGCGTTTCGCCGCCCGCGCGCTTCGCATGTTTGCGCACGATCAGCAGCAGGAACGTCAACATGGCGTAAAACAGGGCGTAGTACAGCTGCACGGGATGGATGGGCACCGCATACCGGACCTGCATCGCATCGTACGTCACGCCCCAGAACATGTCCGTGGGACTGCCATAGTGCTGTCCAGCGAAGAAGCGCCCCATCCAGTCGAAGATGAGCCCGAACGTCGCCGCGGGAAGCAGGACGTCGAGCCACTGCAGGAACGTGGCCCGTGACAACCGGTTGGCGTACCACACGACGCAGCCGACGCCGATGACCCCCCCGAGGAAGCTGAAGTTGCCGTCCCAGACGACAAACAGCTGCAGCGGATGGCGCAGGTAGACGCGATATTCGGTCAGCATGGCGATGGTGCGGCCGCCGATCGCGAATGCCCCGACGTACCACCACCGCCACTCGAGGAACTGCTGCAGGGGAAAATGCGCGCTCTGCGCGAGGCGCAGGAAGAATTCGGTCGCCAGCCAGATCCCCAGCATTAGGAAGATGACGTGCGTCCACACCATGAACGGCCCGATCTGGAAGGCGTCGAACACGGGAAAAGGATATAGAGGATGGAGACGAAAGAGAAGGAAGAGAGGAGAGCTTACGAGAATGCCATCTCCAGCTCCCGGCCTCGAACGACCGCTTCGACCTTCCGCACGAAATCCTTCAGTGGCACGACTGTCTGTTCCTTCGTCTTCACGACGCGCACGGCGACCGCCTGGCCGTCCGCCTCCTTGTCGCCCAGTACCAGCACGAGCGGAATGCGCTGCTGTTCGGCATCGCGGATCCGCTTGCCGAGACTGTCTTCCGGCCCCTGCAGTTGCGTGCGGATGCCAGAGGCGCGCAGGGCGTCGATGACGGCTGCGGCGTACGGCTCATGCGCTGCGGCGACGGGTAGCACCGCCGCCTGTACGGGCGCGACCCACAGCGGAAGATGTCCGGCGTGGTGCTCCAGGAAGATCGACAGGAAGCGTTCGATGGATCCCATGATCGCCGCGTGCACCATGACGATCCTCTCCTTCTCGCCATGCTCGTTCGTGCAGGACAAATCGAACCGCTCGGGCATGTTGATGTCGAGCTGGATCGTCGCCACCTGCCACTGCCGCCCGATGGAATCGCGGACGATGAAGTCGACTTTCGGCCCGTAGAAGGCCGCCTCGCCGATCGCCTCGACGTACGCGACACCGCGGTCCTTGGCAAGATCGCGGATGTGCGCCTCCGCCATGCGCCAGAGGTCGGGCGTCCCGAGGTACTTCTCGAACTGCGCGGGATCGTGCAGAGACAGGCGCACGGAGAGGTCGCTGAATCCCGTCGCGCGGTAGAACGCGTCGACGATGTCCCAGATGCGGAGGAATTCGTCCTTCACCTGGCTTTGCCGACAGAACACGTGGGCGTCGTCCTGCGTGAAGGCACGCAGGCGCGAGAGCCCGTGCAGTTCGCCGGTCTGCTCGTCACGGTAGCACGTCGTCGTCTCCGCGTAGCGCTGGGGAAGATCCTTGTAGCTGCGGGGGAGGTGCGCGTAGATCTGCGTATGGTGCGGGCAGTTCATCGGCTTCATCGCGAAGTCATGGCCCTCGCGGCTCTGCACATGGAACAGTTCGCTGGCGAACTTCTGCCAGTGGCCGCTCATCTCGTACAGTTCCTTCTTCGTGATGTGCGGGATGGTCACGCGCTCGTACCCCTTCGCCTGGCGCAACTCCCAAACGAACCCGTCGAGCAGCTGGCGGACGAGCGTCCCGCGGGGCGTCCACAGCGGCAGCCCCGGACCGACGAGGTCGCTGAACGTGAAGAGGTCCAGCTCCTTGCCGATTTTGCGGTGGTCGCGCTTCCTGGCCTCTTCGAGCATATGCAGGTGCGCATCAAGCTCCTCCTTCGTCGGAAACGCCGCGACGTACACGCGCGTGAGCTGCTCGCGCTTCTCGTCTCCCCGCCAGTATGCGCCGGCGAGGTGCGTGATCTTGAAACCGTCAAGAGGCAGTTCATTGGTGTTCTCGACGTGCCCGCCACGGCACAAATCCACGTACGCCTCGCCGCCGTCGCGGCGGATGTTGGCGTAGTGCGACACGGACGTCACGCCCTCGTCACGAACGAGATCCTCGATGAGCTCGACCTTGAACGGCTGTCCCCTCTTCTTCCAGTACGCGATCGCCTCGTCGATCGACACATCGCGCCGCTCGAACGTCTGCCCCTCGCGGATGTAGCCGCGCATCAACTTCTCGAGCTTGGGGAAATCCTCGGGCGTGATCGGCTCGTCGAACAGGTAGTCGAAGTACAGGCCGTTCTCGATCGGAGGACCGATGGTGTACTTCAGGTTCGGGCGAATCTCGAACATCGCCTGCGTGAGCAGGTGCGCAATGGAGTGGCGCATCTTGTGCAGCGCATCCGGCTCGTTCGCAGCGGCGGCCTTGGGCTTCTTGGGACACATGGTCGTGGGGAGAATAGAGAGGAATAACGGAAAACGCACCTTCTTCTGGGAGGCGCGCACTGCAGACAGCATCGAGCGCCACCCTAGCGGGCAGTCGTCGTCGCGGTCGTGGTGAGCACATGCATCACGGCGTCAGTGTATCGCAGCGGCCGTCACTGCACAACGCCGATCTCCCGCTCGAGCGACCGCAGCTCCCGCAGCAGTTGCGGATCGGTGTGCAGACGGCCCTCGACGCGCTGCACGGCGTTCATCACCGTCGTGTGGTCGCGGCCGCTGAAGCACTCGCCGATGCGCACGTAGCTGATGTCCATGTGCTTCTTGAGGAGGTACATCGCGATTTGCCGCGGGATGAGCACCTCGCGAACGCGCGACGCGCCGATCATGTCCTGCACGGACACCGAGTAGTACCGGCTTACGGCCTCCATCACGTCCTGGAATGTGGCCCGCTTCTTCGGAGGCGTCTCGAAGCCGACGGTCTCGGCCTCCGCGTGCGGATCCTTGTTCAGCTTCGCCATGATCTCGGCGATGCTGCGAACGGTCGGCACGCGTTGTTCCAGCTCGTACTGCGCAACCGCCTGCATGAGGATGCCCTCCAATTCGCGGACGTTGCGGGTCGCATGCTCCGCGATGAACTGCAGAACGGTCATGTCGATGAACAGCTCGTACTCGCGCGCCTTCTCCATGAGGATCGCCAGTCGCGTCTCGTAATCGGGCTGCGACAGGTCGGCGATCATGCCGCGCTCGAAACGCGACGTGAGGCGGTCGTCCAAATGGAGTTCGGCGGGCGGGCGGTCGGCGGAGATGATGATCTGCTTGCGGTCCTCGTAGAGCGCGTTGAACGTGTGGAAGAATTCCTCCTGCGTCCGTTCTTTCTTCGCGAGGAACTGCACATCGTCAATGATGAGCACGTCGACCAGCCGGTACCGGCGGCGGAACGGTTCCATTTTCTGCTGCGTGATCGCCTCGATGACCTGATTCGTGAAGTCCTCGGTCGTTGTGTACACGATCATTGCCTTGGGCATCTGACGCAGGATCGCGTTGCCCGTCGCCTGCAGGAGGTGCGTTTTGCCGAGCCCCACGCCGCCATAGAGGAAGAGCGGGTTATAGCGATCACCCGGACGGGTGGCGACGGCCTGGCACGCTGCGAACGCGAGGCGGTTGCTCGTGCCGACGATGAAATTCTCCATCGTGTACCGCGGGCTCAAGATGCGGCTGACGATGCCTTCCGCGACCTTCACTTCGCCGCGCCCGGGCAGCTTGCGCTGCTTGCGCTCGGGGAAGAGCTGGAGGAGGTCGAAACCGCGGCCGCGGTCTTCCTTGAGCGAGACGTCGACCTTGTAGACGACCTGCGTCACGGAGGGTTCCGCTTCCTGCGCCGCCTGCAGCGTCATCGCGCGGTAGTGCTCCAGATGCCAGTTCAATGACATGGGCAGCGGCAGTCCGACGATCAGCGTGGAACCGTCGAGGCCGAGGGCGGCCGTGTCGCGGAACCAGGTGATGAACTGGCTGCGGGGAATTTGCGGCTCCAGACGGGTCAGCACGTCCTGCCACACCGCACGGATATCGGTGCGCGCCAGTGCCCGAGGAGGGCTAACGGAAGAGACGGAGGACGTCATAGAACGTCACGAAGAGGATGAGGAGCAAGAGAAGGACAAAGCCCACCGAGTTCACGCCCAGTTCGATCCTGCGCGCGATCGGATGACGGAAGACGGCTTCAAAGAGAACGAAGAGGATGCGGCCGCCGTCGAGAGCGGGGAACGGCAGCACGTTCAGCACGGCGAGACTCAAGCTCAAGAGAGCGACGAGGCGCAGGTACACCAGGAATCCCTCCTGCACGGACGCATGCGTCAGGCGCGCGATGCCGACGATGCCCGTGATGCCCTCGGGCACGACGCCCGTTCCGAGGAGCGACTCCACGAGATGTCCTACGCCGCGTACGGTCTGCGTCGTGACGACACGCGTCTCACGCATCGCCAGCAGGAAGGCCTCCGGGAGCGGACGCCGGTCTGCGGAGAGCTCGCGCGGGGCCGTGCGCAACACGATGCCCGCCTTCCCCGCGGCAAGCGGGACGAGCACGTCGCGGGTTTCGCCCTCTGACGGCGCGAGCGTGTACGTCACGCGCTTCTTTCCACTCTGGAGCGCGACGACATCTTCCGGTGTCTTCACAGAAGTGCCGTCCACCGCAAGGACGAACGCGTGCGTGGGAACGCCCGCCG
Source organism: Candidatus Peregrinibacteria bacterium Gr01-1014_25 (assembly GCA_007376205.1). GTDB lineage: Bacteria > Patescibacteriota > Gracilibacteria > Peribacterales > Peribacteraceae > VMFU01. Next base: position 67,253 of record VMFU01000004.1, on the reverse strand, counting down.
TCGCGGCCGTGCCGTCCGACGCCACTTCATCGATGACGACGCCGAGGGTCAGATGGATCTCGCCACGATCGGCGGCGGCCTGCATCTCCGGGAGCGACGTGTAGGTCGGAATCCAGCGGCCAATGGAGAAGCCGACGAGGAGGAGGACAATGGCCAGGAAGAAGTTCATCGCGACGCCCGCGAGGAGAATGGCGATGCGCGCGGGGATCGACGCCGCGGAAAAATTCCCGGGCTGGCGGCGCTCGGCCGGCGACAGCGCGCTCTCGCCTTTCAGACGAACGAACCCTCCGAACGGAATCCAGTTGAGCGAGAAGAGCGTCCCCCGCCAGCGGGCGATCGTCTTCACGCGCGGCGGCAAGCCAAAGCCAAATTCCTCGACCGTGACGCCCGCCAGTCGGGCAACGGCAAAGTGCCCCAACTCATGGATGAGGATGAGCAACGTGAGCAGCACGACGAAGGCGAGCCCGGACACCAGCAGCATGTCTTACGGGGAGGAAAGGACAGCGATGCTACAGCCCATGTGGATAACGGAAAAGTTATCCACACCCAGATCATGTTGCGACACGCTGCGTTCTTCGACGCAGTACATGAACAAGTTGTGAGAACACAACTGCTCATCCGAGTGCAACCACTGCCGCGTACACCCGCTCCACTCCCCTCTTCTTCAGGACCGACGCACACGCATCGAGCGTCGCGCCGCTCGTTGCGACATCGTCCACGAGCACGACGCACCGCGGGAGCGGGTCGGCGATAGCGGCGAACGCCTCCTGCATCGCGCGGCGGCGGTCGGCATGGGTCCGTCGCGCCTGCGCGCCGGTCGGCCGCGTACGGACCAGCAGTGACTGCACGGGACGGTTGATGGCTTGCCCAAGAACATGCGCGAGCATTTCCGCCTGATTGAAACCGCGCGCGAAGCGTCGGGTCCAATGGAGGGGCACCGGGCAGAGCGCGGCCCCCTGCACGATGGGAAGCAGGCGGCAAGCCCTCGTGAGGAGCGGGGCCAACTCCGCGGTCAGCTCCCACACCGCATGGTATTTGAGCCGTCGCACCGCCGTGCGCACGAGCGGCGACGCCGCGTACGAGCACCCTGCCACCAGCAGATCCAGATGGCGGATGCGCTGTTTGCGCAGCTGTGGGACATCGAGGAAGACGGGATGGAGCAGTAACAGTTCCCGACGCTCCTCCAGCGTCACCCATGCACCGGGCATGCCCGTGAGCGAGATGCGGGGCGCGAGGAGATCGAGGAGGCGGAAGAGCACCGCACATACGCTACGTCCGTTTCACCATGACCCCCTTCATCTTTTTCGATGCATCGTGCATTGGGCGCGAAGCGAAGGGCCACAGGACGTTCCACGCATCGACGGAACGCCGCGCTCCCGCTTGTTGCACGGACATCTCCTTGCTAGGCTTCCGCGCACGGACGAAAGGCAATGAGCTCCCCACTCCGCCCCTGTTGCTTTGGGGCTTCGCGGGGCAAGCAGCTAGTTATCTTTTCCGTCATCGGGCAATGAGCTCAGCTGGGTCGAGGATCCGCCTGCGGATCCGAGCAATCGAAAGACGCCACATGGCGCTCGCCCAGCCGGAGCAAAGAACATTCGCATCATCGGGCAATTAGCTCAGCTGGCTAGAGCGCCACATTGACATTGTGGAGGTCACTGGTTCGAGTCCAGTATTGCCCACCAGATATATGCCATTCAGCACAGAAATTGTGTGAGGTCTCTGCATTCTCGTCTCACTACACATAAAAAATGTTTTACAAATAATGCAACTCCCCCCGCGTGCCCGATCGGGCATTTTCCGCTATAATTCGATGATTTATGGACACACAAACCCCCACCACAACCGCCGACGCTCCCGAGCAGGGCGTCACCATGCTCCTCTCCTGGGATGCGCCGCTTCGGCAGGCCCACGAGCGCTCGAAGCGCTGGTACATGATCGCCGGCGGCCTCGTCATCCTGGTCGCAGCTTACAGCCTGCTTACGGGCAGTTGGAGCACGGCCGTCGTCGCCGTTCTGCTCGGATGCATCTACTACCTGCTCCACGGCACGCAGCCGCCACTCAAGCACATCAGCCTGACGAGTCACGGCGTCTACTTCGACGGAGCCTTCACGCGATGGGAGGACTGCACGGGCTTCTGGTTCGTCATCGCCCCGGGCCACCAGCGTCTGCATATCGGCCGGAAAGACCGCAAGCAGGGGGACATCGCCATCATGGTCGAGAACGTCGATGCGGAGAAGGTTCGCTGGACGTTGTCGCAGTTCCTCTCGGAGCAAACGAACCGGAGCGAACACTTCCTTGACACAATTATCCGTATCTGTAAACTGTGATGCAGCTGCCACGCAGCCCCCTCTGGCGCATTGCGTCCCAACGCAATCCCTCTCGGGAGGCGCGACTGCTGTTTCAACATAACCCCCCTCCTCACGCAGGAGGCCACGCGGAGGATCACGAAGAAGCCGAGCACGAGGAAGGCGGGGCCGAGGACGCGGCGCACGTCGGCCACGGCCAGCGGCAGTATCGTCAACGGACGCAAAGCCTGCTCGTGAACAAGGACGACGAGTCACCAGAGAAGAAACGCTCACAGAAAGCCGAAGACGTGTTGAAGAAAGTTGAAGAAGTGAACGACACGTTCCGTGAAGTACGGGACGTCCTCCACTCCGAAAGCGTTCAGAAATTCGTGCAAGGGGCATCGGCACAGGAGCGCAGTTCGCTCGCAACGATCGAGAGAGATCTCGTAAAGCAACGGAGCTACCTTGGCTCATGGATGGTCATCGCGCGCGACATTCAAAGCTGGTACGCAGGACTCATGCACCCGGAGGCGTTCGTCGCCTCCATGAAAGTCGCCTATAAAGATGAACGGGGCGGGCAGGAAATCGTGCAGGAGCTGGAACGTCTCCTTCACACTCATGCCGACGCCATAGCGCACTGGGACTCCATTTCAGAGTCCGACGCGCAGCAGATCGTCGACGCGTTCCACAGTGCCGCGCGCCTCGAGACGAAGCTGGCGGACGTGAAAGAGAAAATGGCCCTGTACAAGGAGGCATTCAATGAGCAGCGAAAGCTTCTCGAAGTGCTGCATAAGGACCATGCGCAGCAGGAACTCGACGCACAAGTCGAGGCGGAGCAAGGCGGCGGACACGGCATGGGCATTCGCGGCGTCATAGGGAAATTCTTCGACAAGCTGGGGGTGACGTTCTGGACGCCGCTGGAAATTTGGGAGGCGATCAAAGCGATCAAGGAGGCATACACGAAGGCCATCACCGAGAAGTCTCAACTCAAGTCTGCAGTGCTTGCCAAGAGCATCGCCGGCGCGCTGAAGTGGGCGCCGTACGGCGACGGGGTCGAGGTGACGCTGGAGAGCGACCTGGAAAGCAAACACGGCAAAGTCGCCAAGGAATTTCAGGAGCATTTGTCCCACGAAAACCTCACGTGGAAGCAGATCTTCGACGGCGGCGGCATCCTCGACGACCTCATCAACCTGGGTGAGCGCGACAAAGCTGTCGGTGTCCTCCAGTACGCCGCGGAACGCGGATGGCTCTACGACATCGATGATTGTGTGGCAAAGGAGGGCGGGGCCAAAACCATCTTCGGCAGATCGTTTGCGGACATTTGCCCCCAGGATTGGAGTCCAGCGCACATCAACAACTTCTATACGCAACTGCGCGGCAAGAACATGACGGGCGTCAATGAGGAAATCGAGAAAGGCACGAAGCGTGTGCAAGGCATCGAGAACACACCGTTCTTCATCGAAGAAATCGACCGCGAGTTGAACGATATCAACTTGTGGGCCGCCGTCGGCATCGCCACACGCGCCATCGATCGTGGACTACGTGGTGAAGTATCGCCGTGGATCACCACGACAGTTCTCCACCACCTCCGTACGAATCCCCGCGTCCGCAAATTTGCAAACGTCGTGTTCATCGACAAACTCGGCAAATTGGCCGCCTATCGAAGCGCGAGCACGCTTGGAGCGCTCCAGGACGACCGTCCAGGCATGGAAGGATGGCTCCGCAGCGGGGCTGATGTTCAATTCGCACCGGTGATCGGCAAAACAGTCCACATGATCGAGCAAGAAATTCTCCAGAATTGCACCAAAAAGCCCGACGCGAAGGATCTGAATCACGCAGTCGCCCTCGTGCTTGCTTGCATTCCCCTTACCGAGAAATCAGCGCGGGAAAAAGGAATAAAGCTGCAGCTTAAGCCTAACGCGGCAATCACCATCTTCAGTGACCGGTACCTGCCATACCGCAACAGCAATCACTTTAAAGATCTCAATGCCGCGGTACCAGGCATCGCGAAAGAGGATACGGACTACATGACGCAGATCACGGACAATCAACTCGTCGGCAAACAGGTCATTGAGGATATCTTCTCCGGCAATGGACGAGGCGGCTTCACACACATCGACCGCGTCCCCGATTTCGCCGGCAACATTCTCAAGCAGTACAATCTGCTGGATACCCTTGGCAAAACCACGGAAGCAGAGAATTTCCGGCGAGAAATGGGGCAAAAACTCACGAAGGCACTGACGATCAGTGCCTTGAACGATCAGCGTACATCTGCCATGTATCTCATTGAGCTGCGTCAATTTAACGCGGGAAAACCGATGCTCAAAACGCTGATCGAAGAAGGATTCTTCGATATCGAGCCCATCGTTACGACGTACGTGCGCCGAGATGCAGCCGAAACCCTTGCACGGAACATCCTCAATCAAATCGATTCCAGGTTATTCGAACGTCTTGACGCGGCACGAAGAGCAAACAACGAGAATGCATACCCCGGTCTCGTTCAGGAGTTCAGAGGAAAAATGCGTCGACAGCCGAACTGGCAAACGGACGATACTTCGGCAACTCCGCGGCGCAGGCAAGGTGGCGGCGCAGGCGCCGGCCAGCAGCAAGTATTGGCTGCGTAACCTGTTCGCCCATCGCGCGCTTCTCGACTAGAGTGGGTAGGTATGGACGTCGCCGTTCGCCGCATTGACCAGAGCCTTCCCCTCCCCCAATACCACTCGCACGGGGCGGTCGGCTTCGACCTGGTCACGCGCGCGGCGACGACGATCGCGCCCGGAGCGATCGGCCTGGTGCCGGGCAACGTGATCGTGAAGGTCCCGGAGGGGTACGCCTTGCTGATCGTCGCCCGCTCCTCGCTCCCCCGCAAGAAGAGCCTGGTCTGCCCGCATGCGATCGGCGTCATCGACTGCGATTACCACGGCCCCGAGGACGAGATCATGGTGCAGGTGCAGAACATCGGCGACGAGCCCGTCACTGTCGATCGTGGCGAACGCATCGCGCAGGGGCTGTTCGTGCGCGTTGAGCAGGCACAGTGGAAAGAAGTCGACGACCACGGCGCGCAGACACGAGGGGGGTTTGGGAGTACTGGTTAGGGATTCGGGATTAGGGATCCGGACAGAGGGTGGACGAAAGTCCAGCCCTCTTTCATCAAAGGATTTTCTGCGGTATTTCGTTTGCATGATAGAAGGCTTTACCAAGTTTGAGGCTTGGGGCAAGGCAATGGACATTGCTTCTGCACTCCATGAACTTACGGGCCATTTCCCCGCGGAAGAGCGGTTTGCGCTCGTTTCACAGATGCGTCGGGCGTCTGTATCCGTTGCCGCAAATATTGCCGAGGGTTTCGGCCGGTATACCGCCGCCGATAAGAAACACAAATACGTGCAGGCTCGCGGAGAACTCGTCGAAGTGATGACGTTTCTCCACTATTGCAAGCGAGTTGGATACTCTTCGCCGGATCGCGTATCCCTCGTGCTGGCCGACTGCGACGAGATGTATAAACTTCTCAACGCGCTCATCGCCACTATGCACAGAAGGAACCCTAATCCCTAAGTCCGAATCCCTAATCCCTACTTCGAAATCGGCTTTCGCATGAACGCCGGGACTTCGAGTTCTTCCTCGTTGAGCTGCACGGCGGAGGAGCGGAATCCCGCATCCTGCGGCGCGGCCTTCTCTTCCTTCGCGTCGCGGGCTGTCGGCGCGGCCTTGGTAAGGTAGCGCTGGGCGGGCGTCATCTGCTGCGCGGGGGCGCTCTTCTCCTCGACGTCGAAACCCGTGGCGACGACGGTGCACTTCACCTGGCCGGTGTAGTTCTCGTCGATGACGGCGCCGAAGATGATCGTCGCTTCGGGCGCTGCCGTCTCCGTGATGATGCGCGCCGCCTCGTCGACTTCGAACATCGACAGGTCATTGCCGCCCGTGATGTTGAAGAGGATACCCTGCGCTCCGTTGATGGAGAGTTCCAGGAGCGGGCTGTCGATCGCCGCGCGGGCGGCCTCGGCGGCGCGGCTGTCGCCGGTGCCGTAGCCGATACCCATGAGTGCGCTGCCGGCGTCCTGCATCACCGACTTCACGTCCGCGAAGTCGACGTTGACGAGACCGTGCTGCGTGATGAGGCCCGAGATGCCCTCGATGGCGTGATGGAGCACTTCGTCGACGACCTGGAACGCCTCGGTGAGCGGCGTCGTCTTGTCGATGAGCGAGAGGATCTTGTCGTTCGGGATCGTGATGAGCGTGTCGACCTTGCCCTTGAGCTTCTCCAGAGCCTCGTCCGCCTGCTTGCGACGCTTGAGCCCCTCGAAGCTGAACGGCCGCGTCACGACGCCGACCGTCAGGATGCCCAGGCTGCGGGCCAGTTCGGCGATGACGTGTGTCGAACCCCCGCCGGTGCCGCCGCCCATGCCCGCCGTGATGAAGAGCATGTCCGTGCCCTCGATGGCGGCCTTGATCTCCTCCAGGCTCTCCTGCGCAGCGCGTTCCCCCATCTGGGGGTTTGCGCCCGCGCCGAGACCGCGCGTCGTCCCGCGCCCGATCGTGATTTTCTTGGGGGCGGGATTGTGGTAGAGCGCCTGGACATCGGTGTTCACGGAAATGAACTCCACGCCGTGCAGCTTGGTCGTCACCATGCGCGCCACGGCATTGCACCCCGCGCCGCCGGTGCCCAGGACGCGGATCGTCGCACCCGGAATCATGTCCGGACGGACCTCGCGTGCTGCGGATGAGAGAGACGAAGGGGGAGTGACGGGATCGTCACCCTGCGGGGAAGCCCCCGAAGAGCGCGAGCCGGAGAAGAGGGAGCGGAACGTGTCGGACATGGGACGGGGGGGAAGACGGGATGAGGGAATGGGGATTCGGACTGCGGGATTAGGGAAGGAGACTGCGGAACCAGGCACCGACCTGCTGGGCGGTGCGCTTCATATGAACGAGACTCAACGTCGAAGAACCGCGGCCCTCGCGCAGTCCCCAGACGAGGGTGCCGAGCGCCGTCGCGTAGGCCGGATCGTCGACTTTCTCGATGACGCCGCCGATGTCGACGGGGAATCCCATCTGCACGGGCAGCCCGAGGACGTCGCGCGCCAGGTCCAGGACGCCGGGGGCCTTCGCCGCCGCGCCCGTGAGCACCGCGCCTGCCGGCAGCATGCCATTGCGGCCGATGCGCTGGAGTTCGTCCTTCACGAGCGTGAAGATCTCGTAGTACCGCGCCTGCATGATTTCCGCCATGAACCGCTTGCTCACCGTCTGCGTGTCGACGCGGCTCACGGACGACAGGTCGATCATCTCCCGCTCGCCGACTTCCGCCGGCAGGACGGATCCGTATTCGATCTTGATGCGCTCCGCCGTGTCGACGGATGTGCGCAGACCGATGGCGATGTCGTTCGTGACCGCTTCGCCGCCGACCGGCAGCGCGACCGAGTGCAGGACGGTCCCCTCCTCGAAGACGGCGAGGCTGGTGTTGCCCGCGCCGACGTCGATGACGACGACGCCCAACTCCTTCTGCCGCTTCGTCAGCGTCGCCTCGGCGACGGCGATGGTCGACGGGACGATCGCGTCAATGTCGACGCCCGCCTGGTCGATGCACTTCTCGATGTTCTTCACATGCTGGATGTGGCCGGTGATGATGTGCGCTTCCACTTCCAACCGGATGCCTGTCATGCCGACGGGGTTCTTGATGCCGCGCTGCTCATCGACGGCGTAGGACTTGGGCTCGATGTGGAGAATGCGCCTGTTCGGCGGGATGCTCACGGCCTGCGCAGCCTCCAGGACGCGGCCGACGTCGTCTAAGGAAATCTCCGATCCCGAGATGGCGATGACGCCGCGACTGTCGAAGGATTCGATGTGCGCGCCGCTGATACCCACGAAGACGTGGCTGATCGGCACGCCGGCCATCCGCTCCGCGTCTTCTAAGGAAGAGATGATGTTGTGGATGAGTTCCTCCACGTCGATCACCTGCCCCTTGCGCATTCCCAGCGAGGGCGAGATGCCGACCCCAATGACATTGGGAACGGCGTGATCCTGCGTCGAGTCGGCGACGGCGACGACCGTTCGGATTTTCGCGCTCCCGACATCCAGGCTCGCGAGGACACGTTCTTTCGGCATAACGGAGAGGAAAAAGGAAACACCTTCTCCGCACGAATCGGCGAGAGAAGAAAACGGCAGTCAGTCTAGAAGGCCTGCTCAATGCGCCGCAAGACACTTGTGTTCACCTTTCGTATTCACGAGACAGGATGTTGAACAAAAAAAGTGCATTGTTTTTTCCGCTCGAGAAAGGGATCGACCAAGTCTTGTATTCATTCAAAAAAGTGAACAATTTCGAGCGAGTAGAAATTGTGATCAGAAACATATCACGTGGGTGCTGTGTATCGCCAAAAATCCGAAATCCGAACAAGCGTGGAACATGCGAATTTCCGTTGCGTTCGATATTCGGATTTCAAAATTTTCCTTACAACAAAGCCATCTGCGCTGCGGCGTCTTGCGCTGCGGCCGGCTTGGAAACCTGCATTGCCGCAGGCGCCTGAAACATCCGCCTGCCGGGTTCGGTCGCAAGGTACTCGCGCAAGCGGCGGGTGAGGAGCGTGAACTCGAACGCATCGAAGAATTGCTGCAGCGTTTCCGCCGGCAGATCCCTCATCGCCAGCTCATCGAGAGGAACCGGTAGCGGGATATCGCAGACGAGACGGGCCATGCGCTCGCAGAAGAATGCCTGTTCGCGATCGTGTTCCAGCTTCGACCGGACTGCGGGGCGGATATCGGCCAGGTGGGCGTAGATCCCCTCGAGCGACTCATACTGTTGCAACAGCTGCGAGGCGGTCTTCGGGCCGATCCCTTTGACGCCGGGGAGATTGTCGGACGCGTCGCCCATCAATCCTTTCCAGGACGCCACCTGATCGGGGCGGATGCCGTACTTCGCCAGCACCTCGGCGGCCCCGAGGTACTCCGTCGCCTGATACCCCTTGTGGGGGATGGCGACGCGCACTTGATCGTTGGCCAACTGCAGGATATCCCGGTCACCGCTGACGATCGTGACGCGCATCCCTGCCCGGCAACCCGCCTGCGCGTACGAGCAGAGGAAATCGTCGGCTTCGAACCGCGGGTCTGACACATGGCGAACGCCCACGGCAGCGAGGAGCTCGATGACGCGCGGGATCTGCGGGTAGAAGTCGTCGGGGGTCTCCGCTCGCCCCTCCTTATATGTCGCGTTCTCCTGGTGACGGAAGGTCTCCTCGCCGGCGTCGAAGCAGAAGAGGAGAGCGTCCGGCTGCTCCGCGCGCAGGAGGTTGAGCAGCATCGACGCCACGCCGAAGACGGTATTTACCTGCTCGCCGCGCGATGTCCGGAGCGTTCGTGGAATCGCCCAGTAGGCACGGTAGAGCAGGTGATGCCCATCGACGAGGACGAGGTGCTGCACCCACCCATAGTACAGAGCACATACCACATACTACATACCCGTTTTCTCAATATCTCCCCCCTTCTCCGAGGGGCCGTTTGGGAGTACAATATCTGGAACACTCACATGCACCCTATGCGCTCCCCGTCCCCATCGCCCGCTTCCGACACCGCTCTCGACTACCCGTACACGGCGAAGACGTTGGACATGAAATTGCAGAACAAAGCCGCCCTCCAGGAGGAGCTCGGCTGGCCGGTCGAACCCAAGCGCATGCTGCTCTGTCTGCCTGACGGCATGACGGAGACGCTCGGCGGGGCTCTCCTCATGGAATTGCTCCCGGGACTCGCGACGCTCCCGGTGGAATTGGTGATCTTGGGAAAAGGATCGGCGCAGTACGGCAACGTGCTCACGCAGCTCGCGGGGAAACACCGCCATCGCATCGCCATTCTCCCCGCACAAGAGTCCGCCCAGACGCGACTTCTTGCCGCCGCAGACGCCAGTCTGTTCCTGACGGATGCCGGCGATCTGCCCGCGCTGCCGCTCGCCCTCGCGTACGGCGCAGTGCCGATCGCGCTCGCCACCCGCAGCCTCGACGATTACAACCCGAATCAGGAGAGCGGAAACGCCTTCGTCTTCCAGACGCCGACCGTATGGCACGCGTTCGCCGCAGCGGTCCGCGCACTCGAGACGTACCGCTTCCCCTTTGACTGGAGAACGATCCAGAGACACTGCATGCAGGAGGAGTAACACAGCAACGATGAGCCCCATCGATACGCCACGGCCGGCAAGCGACATGCTGCGCGAGCCCGTACGGACGGTGCAGGCGTGGTCGAAAGGCGCCGTGAACAACGTCGGCCGCTCGCTGCGGACGATTGTCTGGGATGCGCCGACGCGCGCGTCGAAGCGCAGTAAGAGTTTCATCGGCAAATCAATGGATGCCACGACGGGCATGGTTACCGCTGCGGCCACGGAGACATTGCGACTGTCGCTTGCGGCGACGATGCGCATCGGCATCGACACGGTGCACAGCATCAGCGGCCTCCTTGGCCGGACGGCGCGCATCGGCGGCCGCGCCATCGCCCAGAACGCACGTATCGTCCTCCTCTCTTCCCCCGGCGCCGCACGCGACGTACGCTCGCCAGCGTGACGGATCGACGATCGTTCTCCGCAAACGTGCTCCCCGGCCGCGGCCGCGGGAAGCATCTGGGCATGCCGACGCTGAACCTGGACCTTGCCGACGTTCCGCCTGATCTCGCGGAAGGGGTGTATGCGTGTTGGGTCGATGTTGTATGTCCCGCCGTTCTCCACTACGGCCCACGCCCCACGTTCGGCGATACGCGTTCCTGCGAGGTGCATCTCCTTGACCGGGCGGTCGATGCCCCTCCGGAGCGCATCGCCGTAGGGATCGCCGGGCGGCTGCGGGATGTCCGCGCTTTTGCGAACGCCGAAGAACTTGCCACGCAAATCGCAGAAGATATCCGGCAAGCCCGCGCTATCCTGCTTACGTCTTAAGTCCCTCGTCACAGGTCTCCATCCCTCCGTCCTCTTCCCGAATCCTTATTCCCTCGTCATGCTCTCCCTCCTGCGCCGCCTCCTCCCCGACCGCCATCCCCTCCGCCTGCTGTGGCACCGCAGCAAGGCGTTTGCTGCGGCTCTCCGTTACGGTTTCCCCGCGCGGCGCCTGACGGTCATCGGCATCACCGGCACCGACGGCAAGACGACGACCGTGGGCATGGTCGCTCATATCCTCCGCGCAACGGGCCGCCGCGTCGGCATGCTCTCGACCGCTTCGATCCGGGTCGGTGACGCCGTCCGCGGCAACCCTTCGCAGAAAACCTCTCCTTCCCCGTTCGTCGTGCAGAAATGGTTGCGCGCGTGCGTCGACGCCGGCTGCACGCATGCCGTCCTGGAATATTCATCGCACGGATTGGTCCAGTTTCGCACCCACTGGACGTGGCCCGCGGTCGCGGCGATCACAAACACCGCGATGGAGCACCTCGACTACCATGGCACGATGGAGCAGTACCGCCGCGACAAAGGAATCCTGTTCCACATGCTCGGCGGCGGCGGGACCAAAGTGCTGAATGCGGATGACGCCACGTACGCGATGTACACGAGAATACCATCAGACAACACGATTACGTTTGCGGCCAATCAGATGGCAGATGATGGATGGCAGATGATGAAATCTGATATCTCTCATCTCCCCTCTCGCATCTCGCAGCTTTGGGCAAGTGATGTCATGAGTACGCCGAAGGAAACATCCGCAGACATCCACTGCTCGCTACTCGCTACTCGCTGCCCACTCCGTCTTCCTATCCCGGGGGCTTTCAACGCCTCCAACGCCCTCTGCGCGCTGGGCTGCGCGGAGGCACTCGGCATTCCCCTGCAGGAGACCGTCGCCGCGCTCGCGTCTTTCACCGGCGTGCCGGGACGCATGGAGCGCATCGATGAAGGCCAACCGTTCTCCGTCTTCATCGACTTCGCGGTCACGCCGCAGGCATTCGAGAAAACTCTCACGACCGTCCGGCAGATCGTCGGACCGGGCAAACGCGTGCTCGTGCTCACAGGCAGCTGCGGCGACCGCATGAAGGAGAAGCGGCCGCTGATCGGCGCGATTTGCTCGGAAAAAGCGGATGTCATCGTCGTCACCGATGACGAGTCGTACGCCGAGGATCCGCGCAGCGTGATGGAAGACGTGTGGGCGGGCGTCGATCAGTCCAGGACGCAGGCCCACAAGATTTTCGACCGCCGCGAGGCGATCGCGCGCATCCTCGCGCTCGCCGGGCCCGGGGACGCCGTCATCCTGTGTGGGCTGGGCAGCTACCCCATCCGCATGACGCCGTCGGGGCCGATTCCGTGGAACGAGCAGGAGATCACGCGCACGTTGCTACGGGAACAACTGCGTTCCCCTCCGTCCGATTCCCGAATCCCGAATTCCGCACGATAATCCCGTCATTGTCGGCATCGATGAAGCCGGACGCGGGGCGCTCGCGGGGCCCGTCGTCGCCGGCGCATGTATCCTGATCGACGCACTCACGTCGCATCCGCTGATCCGCGACAGCAAACAGATGACTCCCGAGGAACGGGACGAGGCGTTCGCGTGGATCGAGAAGCGCTGCACATTCGGCATCGGCATCGTCGGCGCCGACGTCATCGACGCCCACGGCATCCTCACGGCGACCGAAACGGCCATGCAACAGGCGGTCGCCCAGATTGCGACCGTCCGGCGCCCCACGTACCTGCTCGTCGACGGGCGCGACAAATTCTGGTTCGACTATCCCCATAGCTCCGTGATCGACGGCGACGTCCTGGAGCCCTGCATCGCGGCCGCGTCCATCGTTGCCAAAGTCACGCGCGATCGCCTGCTTCAGGACATGGCGAGCACGTTCCCGGGCTACGGCTTTGAGCAGCACAAGGCCTACGGAACGGCGGAGCACTTCGCGGCGATCAACCGGCTTGGCCCGTGCCCGACGCACCGGAGGACATTCCTCCACGCCTCCGTCCCGCATACACCCACAGCGCCGCTCCCGCAGCGATGAGGGGAATCGTGAAGACCTGCCCGGGGGTCAGCGATGCCACGCCGAAGTCGATCCACCCGTACGGCTGGTCGCGCAGGAATTCCAGTCCGAAACGCAGCATGCCGTAGAGGAGAAGGAAGAGCCCCGCCGTCCCGCCGACGCGCGATCCGCTGCGGCGCAGGTGGGCGAAGCAGACGAGTGCGATGAGGAGATCTTTGCCGATGGCGTAGAGCGCTGTGGGATGCCGCAGTTCCTCCACGCCCGGAATCATGATGCCCCATGGCAGCGCCGTCGGTATCCCATAGAGTTCCTGATTGATGAAGTTCCCCAGCCGTCCCAACGCCAGCCCCAGCGCGATCGGCACCACCGCGATGTCCGCGATCTTCAGGAGGTCGCGCTCCCGCCCGCGCATGACGAGGAAAAGGGCGAGCGCGACGCCGACGAATCCGCCGTGCGACGCCATGCCGCCGTTCCATACGGAGAGAATTTCCAGGGGGTGCGCGAGGAAATACCGCGGCTCATAGAGCAGGACGAAGCCGAGCCGTCCGCCGAGGAGCACGCCCAGCACGCCCGCGGCGAGCAGGTGTTCGAAATCGCCGCGCAACCAGGTCAGACCGCGATGCCGCTGGAGCCGCGGCAGCAGCACCCACGCGAGCGCGAATCCGCATGCGTAGAGGATGCCGTACCAGTGGATCGGAAATCCCAGGACCGAGACGGCGACGGTGCGGGAGGGAAATAGCGCGAGCATGATGGCGACGAGCGTTTGGCGGTAAGCTGTTACCGGCCGCAAGCTTACCGCTTGCCGCGTTCCGCTCATAGTGCCCATGCGCATCCTCGGGATCGAAACATCGTGCGATGAAACGGCGGCGGCGGTCGTCGAGGATGGCACGCGCGTCGTCAGCTCGGTCGTCGCTTCCTCGCAGCTCGCCTTCGCCCGTGCGGGCGGGGTCATTCCGGAGGAGGCGGCGCGCCGCCAGGTGGAGTGCATCCTGCCGGTCCTCCATCAGGCCCTCGACGATGCCGGCATCGGATGGGAGGGCATCGACGCGATCGCCGTCACGCGCGGACCCGGGCTGCTCGGGTCGCTGCTCGTCGGCACGACGGCCGCGCGGACGCTCGCCGCTCTCCACCAAAAGCCCCTCATCGGCGTCCACCATACCCTAGGGCATCTCTCTTCGATCTGGCTGCACGCCGACGGCGATCCATCTTCCAGTATCCAACATCCATTCCCCATCCTCACCCTCTCCGTCTCCGGCGGACACACCGAACTCTGGCTGCGCGAGAATCACACGCACGGCAAGCTCCTCGGCCGCACGCGCGACGACGCCGCGGGCGAGGCATTCGATAAAGGCGCAACGCTGCTGGGACTCCCCTACCCGGGAGGTCCGGCCATCGCGGAAGCGGCCGAGGGCGGCGACCCGGCGCGCTTTCCTTTTCCTTTGCCGCTTGCAAAGGACGACACGCTCGACTTCAGCTTCTCGGGTCTGAAGACGGCGCTCAAGTACTTGCTGCGGGACATGGGGCAAGACGGACAACGGTTCCTCGCCGATCTCGCCGCATCGTACCAAGAAGCCATCTGCCGCCATCTCGTGCATCGCATTGAAGGCGCGCTGGCACTCCACCCCGATGTCCGCGAGGTACACCTCGTCGGCGGCGTCGCCGCGAACCTGCGGCTGCGGGAACTCTGCCGGCAAGCCTGCGCACCGCGCCCGGTGTACTGGCCGGCGGGCGCGTACTGCACCGACAATGCTGCCATGATCGCCGCCGCCGCATTCTTCCTTGCGCAAGAACTCGGTGCAGAGTCCTATCATCCGTTCACGACCGAAACTTCTCCCCCCTTGCTCACAGCACATAGCTCATAGCGCGCAGCTCTCCTATCATGTCTCCATGACCGACGTGGGAGCCCTCAACGTCAGCCTCACCTGGGACCTGCTCATCATGGTCTTCGTGGCGATCATCACGGCCTACAGCTTCATCGTGGGCCGAAGGGAATCGCTGAAAATCATCCTGGCCACCTACGTTGCCGCGGTTGCCGTCCAAGGGATCAGCGCGTTCCTCGCGTGGCTGCTCTCCGGCTCCACGCACATGCTCACGCTCCTCGGCATCCCGCCGACGTTGCCGGTGTTCGCCGTGGTCAAGCTTCTCCTGTTCGTCGCCTGCATCATCGCCATCGTCGTGCGCGGCGGACTGTCCATCGATGACGAGGGAGTGGAAGGCCTCGTCGCCACGGCCCTCACGGCCGCTTCCGGACTGGTGACGGCAGGCCTGCTCCTCGTGACGCTCCTCACGTACATCGCGGGCGCGCCGTTGCTCGACCCGCACCTCGCGCAATCCCCCGCTCTCCAGCAACTTCTGGAGCAAAGTTCCTTGGCTTCGGTCATTGTGCAGCAGCAGGCGCTTCTCTACACCCTGCCCGCGATTCTTCTCATTACCAGCGGATTTCTCCGAAAAGAATAGCTGCGGAGGCTTGAAAAGCCTGAAAGTATTCTTCTGACGCATTCGAAACTTCCGAAACTTTTACAGTTCTCGTCAAGTCCTCCCTTCGCGGCGTCTTGCCAACACGAGAAAAGCGCCGCACACTACGCTCGATTTCCCACCCCCCGCGTATGGCGTCCCTTCTGCGCCTCCCCCTGTCCATCGCCGCTGCCATTCAGGTAGCCCTGTGGCGCGTGCCCGCGTTCGCCCAAGCTTTCGCCGGTCCGTCCCCGGATCTCGGCCTGCCGGGCGGAGCCGACGAAGGGTCCATCCGCGACGTCATCACCGAGATCATCCGCGCCATCCTCAATTTCCTCGCGCTCATCGCCGTGATCGTCGTCATCATCGCCGGCATCCGCCTGATCGTGTCGCAAGGCGAGGAAGAGGCGAAGGAGAAAGCGAAGAAGACCATCATCTACGCATTGATCGGTCTGATCATCGTGCTGTTCGCCCGCGTCATCGTCGGTCTCGTGACGGTGTACTTGGCGGGACGGGTATAAGCGTCACGCCGGCTGCGGCGCCAGTGTTTCCTGCACCGGAATGACTCCGCTGCGACTGCGGACGAGCACCGCTTCCGGTCGCACCTCGATCACGTCCGTGATCGCCACGGGGGTCTTCCAACGCAGCCAGCGTTTCGGGTACAGCCACTGCACCTGGAAGAGGTGCGTCGAGAACTGTACGTCGCGGCAACGGCCGAGCAGGGCGCCGTCATCGGTGACCATGCGCTGACCGATGATCGTCCGACCGCTTTCGACGAGACGCTGGAGCCGGACGATGTCGCTCAAGGAGCAGAGCGCATCCTCGGAGCGGACCGTCACCCGGGCTCCCCAGTGCACGATGTCGGCGACGGGGAGAAATTGTGCGCCCCCGCCATGTACCGGACGGACGAAGAACCCCTCAACAACGCCCGTATCCGGGTGGATCACGATGCCCGAAAGCGCCCCGAGCGCCCTTCGTTCGCGTTCCTCGCCCACCGGCATGCCCAGACACCTGGAGAAACGGACGTGCATGTGCTACGATAGTATAACAAACATGCTCCTCTTCGCAGGATCGTCCCATCCGGCCCTGGCGCACGCTCTCTCCGCCGCTCTGGGTGTTCCGCTTGGCGATGTCACGATCAAACGGTTCAGCTGCGGGGAGTGCTACGTGAAATACGGCCAGTCGGTCCGCGGCAAGCCCGTCTACATCCTGCAGGCTCCCGGGCGCGATCCGGATCAGCACCTGATGGAACTCCTCTTCCTTTGCCAGGCGGCGAAATTGAGTTTTGCGAGCAGCGTGCACGTCATCATCCCCCAGTTCCCCTATGCGCGGCAGGACCGCGTCTCCCAACCCCGCGAATCCATCTCCGCGAAACTGGTGGCGCAGCTCGTCGAGGATGCCGGCGCGGACCACATCATCACCCTCGCGTTGCACTCCGACCAGATGCAGGGATTCTTCTCCATTCCCGTCGACGTCCTCGATACCCGTTCGCTCTTCGCGGATCATTTCCGCTCCCGCGGGCTGAAAGACCCCGTCATCGTCTCGCCGGACGTCGGCGGTGCCAAGCAGGCAAAGCGGTTCGCCGATCTCCTCGGGGCGGACCTGGCGATCCTGCACAAGACCCGCTCCGCTCACCATGACGCGAAAATCCTGGAAGTGGTCGGCGACGTCGCGGGTCGCCGCTGCATCATCTTCGACGACATGATCGACACCGCAGGAACCATCGTCTCCGCCGTCGATGCCCTGCGTTCCCGCGGGGCGCATCCGGACATCGCCGTCGCCGCGACGCACCCCGTCTTCTCCGGCCCGGCGCTCGAGCGGCTGCGTGCAATCGCGCCCAAGGAAGTCGTCGTCACGGATTCGATCCCCTGCGACCCTTTCCCGGGCCTGACCGTGCTGCCCATCGCGCCTCTCCTCGCGGAAGTGATCAGCCACGTGGAGAGCGGACAGAGCGTTACGGAGATTTACAAGAAAACGACCTTCCGCAAGAAAGGCAAGTAGACCGCGAGGCCAACCTCCAGTAGTGTGGCTGGGTTTCATACTTTTTTCCCCCTGTTTCCATGCGGAAATTCGTTTCGCTCCTCGCCGCGTCCACCGTGGCCCTCACAGCCCTTCCGGCTGCGGCAATGGAGCTGACTGCCGATAACAACATGTATTCCAGCAGCATGATGCGAGGAAGCATCATGCGCACCGGTCGCCGCGGCATCAAGCACGAGGTCAGGATGCGCCGCAAAGATCAGACAACGAAGTGCGCCAAGATGCTTGGCATGGAGAAGCTCCTGTGCCTCAATCCCAAGCTCAAGCGGGCCAAGGGCATGCAGAACGCCATGACGAAGAGCGCGATGATGTGGTACAAGCTCGACGGCAAGGGCGTGCTCTGGATGAAGGACGGCGATCTCTGGAAGCAGGATGCCAAGATGATGTGGATGGACATGGACGGCCGCTGGATCAAGAAGATGGATGGTAAGCTCGTCTGGAGCCCTGACGACGGCAAGACGTGGACGGAAGTCCCCGGCTGGACGTGGGTGGGTTCGGACGGCGTCTGGTACAAGTTCGATGCCAGCTGGCTCCTGTGGTGGAGCCAGGACATGGGCAAGACTTGGGACAAGGCAAGCAGCCAGAGCTGGCCGGGAAAATAGTCGCCACGCGCGAACGGAGAATCCAACGGGGCCGCAAGGCCCCGTTTTTGTAGGCCGTTGATCTGCCCCAACCCATGATTTTCTGCTATACTGATCAGAAATGCCCACCAAACACCGCCACCTCATCGCCCTCCCCCTCTTTCTTGTCCTCGCGGCGGTCCCGGTTCTTGCGGATGCGCATTTGCGCCTGCAGGCCATGACGACCGAGGTGCAGCAGTGGCGGGCAAGCGATGAGCCCGTGCCGGCTTCTCTGCCCGGCGGCCACCGCGCGCTCCTCTCTCCCGAGGCGGCGCTGGCGGTCATTGGCGAAGACATCGCCATCGAGAAGGGCTCCGTCCTTTTCCTCGCGGGCACAAAACCCCTGCGGGTGGATGCGGGAATGTGGCGGGTCGCGGGCGTGGACGGCGCCATGCACATCACCCGCGCGGGACAGAGCATCACCGTCGCCGGAATCACCTCTCCCGCAGTCGTGAGCCAAGGAGCGTATCTGGCAGCTGTCCCCATCGGCATGCAGTGGAAAACGTCCAATCCCCTGCCGACCGCCGAACTCCTCGCAGCCTGGCATACGGCGCGGCGCGTACAGCACCTTCCGCAGGCGTTTTTGGAGCGCGCCATCCGCGAAGCGCATGCTCTGGGAGATAGTGCAATGCCCATTCCGATCGATACGCACATCGCCTTCGACGACGCATCCCTCTGGCTCCTCGCCAGCATCCATCCCCTCCACTGGGAACAGGCATGGCTCGCGGCGCAGCCGGAGTCGGTCGATGCGCATCTGCTCCGCGTGCTGCTGTTCCCCCAAGCCGACGGCGCGCAGAAGGCCGCACCCGAGCGGATTCGCACGCGCTGGGAAACTGCCGCCCGAGAGATCATCGATGCAAGCAAGGAACCCGACGTGCTCCTCGCTTTCATCCTCGGAGAAACCGATGACGCCATCGCACGCTTCAAGGAAAGCGGATATCCGGAACGCGCAGAGAACTACCGGGAAGCTGCGCAAACCCTGCGCGCGGCGTACAGGCCGATTGCGCGAGAAGAAAACAAAGACACCAAGGGCACCAAAGAGACCGAGGCAACCAAAGAAACCAAAGCAACCGAGGATGAAATAGCCGTATCCCCTGCCGATGCGCGGACAGTTGCGGACGTG
This sequence comes from Candidatus Peregrinibacteria bacterium Gr01-1014_25, assembly GCA_007376205.1. Classification (GTDB taxonomy): domain Bacteria; phylum Patescibacteriota; class Gracilibacteria; order Peribacterales; family Peribacteraceae; genus VMFU01. Next base: position 47,829 of record VMFU01000004.1, on the reverse strand, counting down.
CGGTCCGTCCTCGAAAACATTGGCGCGATGTTCACCGTGCAGAGCCGATTCCTGGCCATGTCGGACGGCTCTATCCGCGTAGCCGGCGCCGTCTTCGGCACGAAGCAGGGCGATCAAGCCATCGACCTCACCCTCGACAGGGAACGCAGCCTCGTCAGCAATGTCTCCCGCGGTGGCAAAAACTACCCCAACGTTGTGACCCTGGAACAGCTACGGGCGTGGATGCGGGGAGAATGATATTGATGCGTCGGAGAATGGACGGTACCGTACGTGAGCCGTCAGCGGTCTTTCAGCATTCGGGCGATTAGCTCCAGCCTTCGCCAAGGCTACGGCCGGCAGGCAGGGGTTAGAGCGCCCACTCATCTTTCTCATCATCGGGCGATTAGCTCAGGGGTTAGAGCGCGACACTGATAATGTCGAGGTCGATGGTTCAAATCCATCATCGCCCACCAAAAAAACCCCGTCATAGACGGGGTCTTCCCACATGTAGTCGCTAAACAAAACTCTACCGCTTCCACTTCGCGTCCACCGACCAGTTGCCCGAACCGCAGGCCATGAGGACGAGACACCCGGCGAGGAGGAGCAGAACGTAGTCCAGACCGGTACCCGTGGCGCCCGTGAAGAACGCCGACTGCATGACGAAATACACGAAATACGAGGCACCAACCATGATGACGGCCAAGCCAGCGGCGGCCCAGAACGTCAGGAAGCCGACGGCGAGGGCGATGCCGCCGAGAGGCTCGACGATGGAGAGGAACTGCGTCAGGTACACCATATTTGCGGACATCGTCATGCCTTCGGGGAGCGGGCCCCAGAACATGAGTTTGGCGTAGCCCGCGTTGATGAAGACCGCTGCGATGATGAGGCGCAGGGCGAGGAGGGCGACGTCCTTGAACGTTTTGGCGTTCATCATATGGAGAGAGGGGAAAAGAAGTGTATGCAGGCAGTCTACGCTATTCTCTCTTCATGCGCATCCTCGGGATCGACCCCGGCCTGGCGACGATCGGCATCGGCATCGTCGCGCGGGACGGCGCGGGGAAACAGCGGGCGGAGGACTGGCTGACGATCACGACACCGGCGGGGCTGCCACTGCCCGAGAGACTGCAGGAAATCCAACGCGACCTCGACGAATTTTTGCATGCGAATCCCGTAGACCTGGCGGTCGTGGAGCGCCTTTTCTTCGCCGTCAATGAGCAGAGCGCCTTGGACGTTGCGCAGGCGCGGGGCGTGCTCGTCTGCGCGCTGGCGCGCCGCGGCATCCCCGTCATCGAGCCGACGCCGCTCCAGATGAAGCTCGCCATCACCGGCGACGGTAAGGCGGACAAGCGCCAGGTGCAGACGATGATCGTGCGTCTCCTCGGGCTGCAGGAAATCCCCCGTCCCGATGACGCGGCGGACGCGCTGGCGCTGGCGCTCTACGGCGCACTCATCCACGGCAGCCCGCTCATCGCCGCAGCGCAACCTCCTGCTGCTCCCCCACGTCCCACACGTGCACGGCGGACGACACGGGCGGCGCGTGCGTCGCGGTGAGGAACGTCTGGTGATTCCCGAGCGCGGAGAGGACGTGCTGCTGGTGCCGCTCGTCGAGCTCGGAGAACACGTCGTCGAGCAGGACGATGGGGCGCTCGCCCCGCTTGAGTTCCAGGTAGGCGACTTCCAGGGCGAGGAGCGCCAGGAGGACGAGCCGTTCTTGGCCGCGCGACGCGAACGTCGCCAGGTGCCGGCCGTCCACATGCACGTTCCAGTCGTCGCGATGCGGCCCGGCGCTCGTCGCGCCGTGCGCGATGTCGCGCGGACGATGGTGCACGAGGAGCGCGAGGAGCTCGCGTTCGATCCCCGCGGCGTCCCCCGCCTGCGTCTGCCGCTCCTCGACCATGCGCGCGTCCCGCCAGGGCAGCCCGAGCTGCCGGAGTTCGTTGGCAAGCGTCAGGGAGAATGTGCCTAGGAGCGCTGATCGCGCGGCGACGATCGCCGCGCCGGCCTGCGCGAGGGGCTGGTCCCAGACGGCAAGTTCCTCCGCACGGGCGTCGCCCGCCGCGATGCGCTTGAGGAGGGCGCCGCGCTGACGCAGGAGCCGCTGGTAGACGACGACGGAGCGCAGGTACTCGGCGTCGACCTGGCAGAGCAGCTGATCGAGAAAGCGTCTGCGGCCCATGGGCGGTCCGCGGAACAGGGCAAGGTCTTCCGGCAGGAAAGCGACGGATGGCAGCACGCCCACGACGTTGCCGGCCGGCACGCGCGCATCCGCAAGGAGCGTCGCCTTGCGCCGGCGTGGCGTGCGTTCGGCGACGACTTCGACGCAGCGCTCCCCGCCATCGTCCGCCACGGCCGTCCCCCGCACCCGCAGGTACGGCTGCTCCCACATCACCAGATCGTCATCCTCGGCGCCGCGGCAGGACTTCGTGAGGGAGAGCAGGGCGATCGCCTCAAGGAGATTCGTCTTCCCCGCGCCGTTGGGGCCGATGAAGAGGTGCACGGGCGCGTCGCCGATCTCCAGCGCCAGCGCGCGGTGGTTGCGGAAATTCTCGAGGACGAGGTGCGAGAGACGCATGGCCGTCAACGGGAAAGGAGAGCCGCGGCCTCGTGCAGGAGCCGGAGAATGAGGGAACGGTACACCTCGCGGCGGACGTGCTTCGGCAACTGCCGCTCCGTCACCCACAGGTACGCATTGATCTCCTTGCCATCGACCTTCACGGGCATCTCGACGGGCACGGTCGCCAGGATGAAGTGGATCTTCTGGCCCCGGACATTGTCGGGGCGGAAGCGGCGGTACGAGGGCGGGAAGTCGTACTGGTAGATTTCGCTGCTTTCGCCCAACACCGTCACGTCCGTAATGCCCGCCTCTTCGTGCAACTCGCGCAGCGCCGCCTGCGTGGGACTCTCGCCGCTCTCCATGCCGCCCTGCGGCAGCTGCCAGGCGTCCCGCTTACGCGGCTTGTGGAGCAGCAGGATTTCGTACGGAAATTCGCCGTCCGGCGCGCGCTCAAACCCGCGCCGCAGCACGAGGATGGACGCCGCCTGGCGGTAGACTTCCTGCATGGCAAAAGGGTACAGGAAACCGGAGGCACCGAGGAGACCAATGAAGCCAGGGAGCGCAAAAAAACGTGCCCCGTTTGCTCAATTTCATGAGATTTCTCACGAACTATGCTTCTCCTCCTTCAACTTCGTATCCACCCGCTTGCGGCACGTGGGGCAGAATTTGCTGGAGAACTTCTGCGCGTGCTCCTTCCACGCCTTGCCCATCTTGTCCTGCTTGTGCAGGCGCACGGAACCGAGCCGGCTGTTGTCAGCGGCGCAGAAGACGGCGAAAACGGTACGCTTTCCCCTAGGCATTGTGCAGGCAGTGTAGGCAAATACGGCCTTTCCGCAAGAGAAAAAATGGATCCATTGCGCCGGTAGCAATGGACCCTGGCCCCTCTCCACACTCGCAGTGGAGAAGAGCCCTGCCTCCTTACGCTGACGCGCTCGTGCGCCAGCGAGCCATCCCGCCAGCGACCGGTGGAGGGCACCAAAATCGTGGCCGGAGATGAAAACATCCCCAAGCCGTATGAGCAGTGTACGTCAGGCGACGTCCTTGTCAATGTTCCTGCAGATGGCTGAATGCACTGTTGGCAGCGACCGCCCCCTCCCCCGCGGCCGTGGTGAACTGGGCGAAATGATTGCTGCCGCTCGTCAGATCGCCCGCGCCGAAAACCCCCGGAACCGATGTCGCCATCGCCTCGTCGACGAGGAGGTATCCGCGGTCGTCTTTCTTGCAACCGAGCTGGTCGGAGAGCTCCGTCGCCGGATCCGCCCCGATCTCGATGAACACACCGTCGACTTTCAATGTGTCGGCCCCTTCGAAGGGCTTGTCAAGCTTGATACCCGCGACCTTTCCATCGCCCAGGATTTCCTTCACCTGCCGCTCCAGCACGAACGTGACGTTGCTGCGCGCTTTGACGCGGTCCACCCAGTACGGCTCGGCGCGCAGCTGCGCGCGGCGATGCACCAGGTAGACCTTGCGCGCGACCTGCGCCGCGATTGCCGCTCCCTCGACGGCGCTGTCCCCTCCCCCGATCACGGCGACGTCCTTGCCGCGATAGAAGAACGCATCGCACGTAGCGCAGTACGTGACGCCCTTGCCGGAAAACTCGCGCTCGCCCGGCACGCCGAGGTGCCGCTTCTTGGAACCCATGGCGAAGATGACCGTTTTGCCATCGATGCTCGACCCGTCGTCGAGCGTGAGGCGGAAGCCCGATGCGGTCTTGTCGACCTTCTCCACGCGGGCAAGCTTGTGCGTCACGTTCTCAAAACTCGTCGCATGCTTCTTGAAGCGCTCCATGAGGTCCGGACCGGTGACATCGATATCCCCGGGCCAGTTGCCCACTTCGGCTGCCGTCAACCCCAAGCCGCCATCCTCCATGCCGACGATGAACGTCGACAGCTTGTACCGCGCTGCGTAGATCGCTGCGGTGTAGCCGGCGCATCCAAGGCCGATGATCAGGACGTCGAACATGAAAAGAGGATATAGAGGAAGAAGAGGAAATAGAAGAAAGAGAGGATGTACGGGGACGTTCCACGCAAACAGAGAACGTCCCACGGGGCTTCTTCATGCCACGAAACCGCATCACGGCATACCTTTCACGCGCGCGCAGCAACGCGGCGGATGACATCAATGCTGTTCTAGATGCCTATGTCCAACGCCCCTGCCATCGCCCCACTGCGGGACACCAGCGCCTGGAACGATGCTCCCGTCGTCATCAAGCTCCCCACGGGAAAAACGATGCGTCTGGAATCGCTCCTCGGTCGCGGCGGATGCGGCGAGGCATGGCTGGCGAGCATCGACGAATGTGACACTCGCGTTGTCGTAAAGCGCGCGCGGGAGGACGAGCACGTCGACGCAAACGCCCTGCGGGAGCGTCTGCGCAACGAGTCGCGCATCTTGAGTGGCATCGATATCCCCGGCGTGCCACGACTCCTGCTGTCGGGCGACGACCGCGGCGCGCCCTATCTCGTGATGGAGCACGTCGACGGCATACCCGGCTCCGCGCTGACGCGGGAAGCGCATGCTGGGGAAATTCCTCTCGCGCGCCTCATGCCGATGTTTGCACAACTGTCCCGCACCGTCGCCGACCTCCATGACCTGGGCATCGTTCACAGCGACATCAAACCCGAGAACACCCGCATCGGCTGCGTCGACGGACGCTGCGCGGACAGACGTCCGTGGCTCCTGGACTTCGGCCTGGCGCGGCCTGTCGCCACCGAATCGACCCGCCTCACCGCCGAGGGACAGACCATGGGCACGCAGGGTTTCCTCGATCCGCGCATGATCGGTAGGGCGTGCGAGCGCGACGCGCCGGCCGACGTCTACGCGCTGGGCGCCACGTGCTTCGAGTGGTACGCGGGCGAGCCGCTCTTCCCCTCGCACGACGCATGGTGGCAGGTCGCCCGCATGCGGCTGGACATCGACCGCGGCGAAAGTACCGACGATGCGCTCGCCGCGCACATCGATCGTCTCGTCGAGGAACGCATCGCCTCTGTCCGGAGAAAGGAACGATGCGTGGAGGTGGAATCACTCCTCGCGCGGCTGCTCGCCTACGAACTGCCCCGACGCGCGCGCCCATCGGCACACTGCACGGCGGCGGCATGGGAGATGCTCTGCACGCGCTATGCACGGAAGCGGATATCGCGGCGGGGAATGCTCCTGGCACTTGCCGGAATTGGCGCATCGACCGCCGCAGGCATCGCCGCTCTTCTCCATACCGAGCAAACGGAGCCGGGCGGCGCGGTCGCGGTAATGGAACAGAGGGCTCCTCGCAACGAGAGGGCATCGCTGCTGTGCACACAGGACGCGATCGAATGCCACCATGGAGACTCGCCGCTCCTGCGCGTCAACCGCAATGCCGCCTGCATTCTCGCGGCGCGGTGCGAGGGCCAGGAGGGCATCGCCTGGCTCTTCACCATGACACGCAAGGAGCTCACGACGCTCCTGGAACGGATGGCGCCCGGATCCGGCAGCGGCCTGCCGTCGCCGCAGTACCCTTGCACGTGCTTCGTGCTGCCGCAGCGGGCCGAAGCCCTGCTGTCGCTACCGCGGGGGTGCCTGCACGCGAAAGGCGGCACGACGACATTTCATGCGCGGGACGCGCTCGGTGTGCCCGGCGCGCAGCAGGTGCAGGCGTTCCTTCGACGCTGGCCGCAGGGGAGCCGCTCCATCGATCGCGTGCTGTCCATGCCCGCCGGTGACGACACACCGCCCGAGAAGACGCTGGCTCGCGCCAACGCGGCGCTCCGTACGCTGCAAACCGCCGCCGCCATCTCCAAGCGATGACGGGCGTACACTGACGGCCGTGCCCCTTCCCTTTACATCGCGCAAAGAAGCCGGCGCGGCGCTCGCCGCTCTCCTCCAGGACTACCGCGGCAAACCGCAAACGTTCGTCGTCAGCCTGGTGCGCGGCGGCGTGGCGATCGGCCGGGCGCTCGCCGACGCACTCAACCTCCCGCTCTATCCCTACGTCGTGCGCAAGCTCGGACACCCGGGCAATGCCGAGTACGCGATGGGCGCAATCGCGGAGGGCGGAGCGACGCACCTCGACGATGACGCGATGCGTATGACCGGCGTGACGTGGGAGGACATGCAGCCGGTGATCGAGCGCGAGAAAATCGAACTCCAGCGCCGCGTGGATGCCTATCTGGTCAAAGCCCGCCCGGATCTGACGGGCGCGACGGTGATCCTCAACGACGACGGCGCAGCGACGGGCGCGACGATGCTCGCCGCCATCGAGGATGTGCGAAAGCGCCGCGCGGCCCGCGTCGTCGTCGCTCTGCCCGTGTGCCCGCCGGACACCGCGGCCGCTCTTCGCGCGGCAGCCGACGAGGTGCATCTTCTCGCAACGCCCGCACATTTCCAGGCCGTCGGACAGTACTACGTCTCGTTCCCGCAGCTGGAGGACGCGGAAGTCCTGGCCCTGCTGCGTCGTAGCGCAGTAGAATGACTTCCATGCATCGGGCAATCACGTGCATGGCGCTCTCGCTCACCCTCGCGGGGTGCGCGGTCAGCAGCCGTCCGCAGCCGCACGATCTGCTAGAGCCACCAACACCGCAAACGCAGGGAAGCAGCTCCCCCTCGGCAAGCGGCCTGCCCGTCCTCGAGCAGGACGACGCCGATGAAGCGGGCACCCCCGTCATCATGCGGATGAAACCCGGCGTTCCCTACCTCGTCGAAAATCCCGGCGGCGCCAAGCTCTGCATGGACGACCCGGCAAAGGACAAGAGCGGCAACCTGCTCTTCCCGATCGACCCGCGCTACGCGCACCTGCCGATGGTGGGCCAGGTGTTCACGGCGTGGAATTGCGGCGGGAAACGCCTGGCGCAGCTGCCGTCGGTCACCGACGGCGCATATACCAAAGCGAGCACGGTCTGGCTGACGACCAAGCCCTCTCCTCTTCTGCGCGACACGCTCAAACGCATCGGCTTTGCCTGCGCGACGAAGACCCCGGCGGAGAGCTGCACGCAGTGGAAGGCGAAACCGCCGCTCGACATCGAAGCGCTCGTCGAGCTGATGTACCACGCGCAGGAATTGAAGAAGGATATGTAACTTTGGTGGTGACGAATGGGTTACAAATTACTACATACTGACACTTGAGATAGAATAAGAATCATGAAAGATGCCCCTCGGCCACTTCTCAATTCCTCTTATCGTAAAAAGATGTGGCGGAATGCCAAGGCGATTCTTGAGGATATCGAAAAAGTCATCCCTATTTCCGAAGCTCATCTCATGGGGAGCTTCACCACGAAGAAGCGTCGTCCTGCCGATGTTGACTTCATTCTGCTGCTAAAAACACCAAAAGGCAGTGGTCATTGGTCCATTGACCTGGTGATCGCACCGGACAACGGGGAAGGAGAACATGTTCTCGAAGACGCAAAGAAATGGATGAAGCAGAAGTATGGCGCTAAAAAATCGGGATTCTTTCGGTTGAAGTAATCTGCAACTCCTTTGATGGTGCCGGAGGAGGGACTCGAACCCTCAACGCCTTGCGGCACGCGATTTTGAGTCGCGCGCGTCTACCAATTCCGCCACTCCGGCACGACTCCATTCTACCCCATCTGCACGCATCTCCTCCATCCGCTACACTTGTGTTTCCTTTATGCAGACCTACGAACGCTTCGTTTTCGAGGCCTACCGGTTCGATGCCAAATCCGCACGCATCGAGATGGACTACGTCCTGGAAGGCGCGGGCGACGGCAGCGGCGACGTGCGTTTCACCGAAACGCTGCAATTGCCCAGGCAGGGACTCAAGTCCCGCGGCATCCCGCGGCAACTCCTGCACCGCGCGCTCTTCGCCCTGCACCTCATCGGCGGCGTCAGCTACTACAAAACCTGCCTGCCCCGCAGCATCGTCATCCGCTCGGGCGCGTTGACCGAAGACCAGGCCCGCTTCTGGACGGAGGTCTACGAGAACGGCTTGGGGGAATTCTTCTACCGCAACGACATCGACTTCACCGGCCTCATCCGCTTTCCGGCGACGGCAGCGGAGACGCCCGAGCCGATGCACGTCAAACGCGACACCCAGACCGTGCTCTGCCCCATCGGCGGAGGCAAAGATTCCGTCGTCACCATCGAGCTCCTCAAGAGTGCCGGTGTGCCCGCCGTGCTGCTGCGCATGAACGCCCACCCGCTCATCACGCAGGCGGCGCGGACGGCGGGCCTGCCGCTCCTCGGCATCAAACGCACGATGGCTCCGGAGCTCTTCTCCCTCAACGAGCAGGGCGCCCTCAACGGCCACGTGCCCATCACGGCGTACCTGCACTTCCTGGGGCTGGTCGCGGCATTTCTCTACGGCCACGGCGCCGTCGTCTTCAGCAACGAACGCAGCGCGAACGTCGGCTCACTGATGTTCCATGGCAGGGAAATCAACCATCAGTGGAGCAAGAGCCTGACCTTCGAGCGCCTGTTCCAGGAATACGTCGGGCGCTTCATCACGCCGGATATTCTCGCGTTCAGCTTGCTGCGCCCGCTCTCCGAACTGGCGATCGTGCAGCGTTTCGCAACGCATCCCCAGTACTTCACGTGCACCACGAGCTGCAATACCAACTGGAAGCTCAAGACTCAAAGCTCAAGACTCAAAGCCGGAGCAATCCCGTGGTGCGGGCAGTGCTCCAAATGCGCGTTTGCCTTCGCCATGCTCGCCGCGTTTCTCTCCGCGGAACAGGCCGCATCCATCGTGGGATCGAATCTCTTCGAGAGCGAAACACTCCTGCCGACGTACCGCCAACTCCTCGGCATCGAGGGGGTGAAACCCTTCGATTGCGTCGGCACGCCCGAAGAAACGCGCGCCGCGTTCTGCCTCGCGCACAAGCGGGGGGATATGGAAGGCTCCGCGGCGATGCGGATGTTCGTCGCAGAAGCCTTGCCGGACATTACCGATCCCGATGCGCTCGTCCGTGCTTGTCTCGTCCCGAATCCCGATCACGCGATCCCGCCCGATTACTCGACGATCCTCGCGTAAAGCCATGCACATCCGCGATCTCAACGGCAAAACCGTCTGCATCCTGGGCTTCGGGAAGGAGGGCCGGTCGACCCTCGCCGCACTGCGAAAGTACGCGCCGACGGCGGAGGTGACCATCGCGGACCAGGCGAAGAAGGAAGACGGAAGAAGGAAGACGGAAGAGACGAACGTTCGCTGGCAAACGGGGGGTGACTATCTTCACAACCTCGACCGATTCGACGTGATCATCAAATCTCCCGGCATTCCTCCAAGCTCACAGCTCACAGCTCACAGCTCACAGCTCACAAGCGCCACGCAAATCTTCCTCGATTCCATCGCAGACAGCGGAGCGACGGTCATCGGCGTGACGGGGTCCAAGGGCAAGAGCACGACGGCATCGCTCATCCACCACATCCTGCATGCCGCAGGGAAAGACGCTCATCTCGTCGGGAACATCGGCAAGCCCGTTTTGGACTACCTCGAGCGCGCTAAACCGAATACATTTTTTGTTCAAGAAATGAGCAGCGCACAGCTGATGGACCTGACGACCAGCCCGCATACCGCCGTCATCACGTCCTTCTTCCCCGAGCACCTCGACTACCATGGGTCGGTTGATGCCTACCAGGAAGCGAAGAGGCACATCACGCGTTTTCAAGGCGCCGCCGATGCGGTGTTTTTCAACCGGCATTCCAAGGGGGCGCAAGCAATCGCCGAGGAGAGCCCCGGCAAACGTACCCCCTTCGGCCCCGAGGACGCCCCGCTCCGGATCGAAGAAACGCACCTCATCGGCGAGCATAACCTCGGCAACATCGCCGGCGCGTTCGCGGTCGCGATGCACGTGGGGATCGATCGCGCCACTGCCCTCGATGCGATTGCGACGTTCACACCGCTCCCCCATCGCTTGCAATCGCTCGGCATCCATCACGGCATCGAATGGATCGACGACGCGATCTCCACCACGCCGGAATCGACGATCGCCGCGCTCGACGCGCTGGGCGACCGCGTCGCAACGGTCATCCTGGGCGGCACCGACCGCGGCCTCGATTTTACTAGCTTGGGAAAACGCATCGCACATTCGCCGGTCCGCACGGTCATCCTCTTCCCCGGCAGCGGACCGAGGATCCGGAAGGCCATCGAGGAAGCAATGCCCCCACCCCCTCTCCCCGCTCGTACCGAGCACCCCTCCCCCCATGGGGGAGGGGCTGGGGGAGAGGGAGCGCAGGAAATATGCTTCTTCGATGCACCATCGATGGCGGATGCCGTTGCGCATGCAAAACAGCACACACCGCAGGGAATGATCTGCCTGCTTTCAACAGCCTCCCCCAGCTACAACATGTTCAAGAATTTCGAGGAAAAAGGAGAGGTCTTTCAACGGGAAATATCCGTGCTCTAATCGCGCATCTTCGGTCTCCTCGGTCTCATTGGTCTCCTTGGCCTCTTTGCTTCGCCATCCCCTCCCCCACTCGCACTTTCGCGGGACGCAGGATTTTTCCGCGAAGTTCGTATCCTTCCTCGAACACCTCGACGACCGTCCCCGCCGCCCCGGGTCCCGTCATCAGCACTTCGTGACGCGCCGGATCGACCGCCTGGCCGAGCGATGACATGCGCGCGAGTCCCGCGTCCGTCAGTTCCTTCATCATCTGCCGCTCGATCGCGCCGATGCCCTTCACCCATTCATGACTCTGCAAATCAGCAGGAACATGTGCGAACGCACGCTGGAAGCTGTCGATCGTCGGAAGGAGTCGGAGGATGAGCATCGCCGCCGCATACTGGCGCGCGTCGGCGGCTTCGCGTTCCATGCGCGTGCGGGCGTTCTGCACGTCGGCCTGGGACCGGGCGGCGAGTTCTTTGAAGCGTTGCACCTCCTGCTGCGCCGCGGCGAGTTGCGCGCGCAGCGCATCGAGCGCGTCTGCGTCGCCCGCGGAGACATTCTGCGGTGGTGGCGTATCGTCGGCCATGCACGCTCATTCTACGGATAGCAACAACGCCGTCCACGAGATCATCGCTTCCGTAAGCGACGCGAGTGACACAGGAAGACTTCCCCGCTCTCCGTCGTTGCCGGGATGCGGCGATACTGGCTGAATGTCACGGACATTTCCCCCTTCTCCTATGTCAACGACTGACGTCCCGCCGGAACAGAAAGCGGAAGTGCCCACGGGAGTTCCCGTTGAGCAACCAAAGACCATCTGGGAAGATCCGCTCCTCACCGATGAGATGCGACGGGAGTTCATCGCCGACCTTCGCAGGAATATCAACGACTTCGATTGATGCTCATTCCTCCGGAGCCACGCATGGAACAGCGGGATCCGCCACGCACCCTTCCGCGGGCGGCTCCCCGCGCTCGGGGCAGGTGCGTGAATAGAGGCAGGCGTCGTGCGTGAGGGCGTCGAGTTGCTTCGCGATCGCATCGTCGTCCGATCCGTACGTCAGGAGGATGGCATCGAGATCGCTGAAGGCGTAGGTCGGATCGATCGGCCACTCTTCGCCGTTCACGAACATGCGCCAACGCTTATCATCGGTCGTGCAGACGGGCATGCGCGGATCGACCGCGAAGCATGTGGCCGTCATTTCCATCCCGATCGAGTCGAAGAATTCGCCCAGCGTCAATCCGGGCTTGTGACGATGGACAACGGCGCCGTTGCTGTCGTGCAGGTGCAGATACGGATGCTTATGTCCCGCATCGTCATGCGGGCCCTCCGGCTCCGCGCCGTCGGGGTCATCGATATGATCGGACATGTACTCGGGCCGGTCGAAGTCGATCTGCTGCCCGTCGATCCACACCGCGAAATCCGCGTGCGTGTGGTTGGGATCGGGATTCACCGCCGCCTGCCGGCAGGCGGCAAGAGACAGAACGGCCAAAGCAATGAAGAGGCGGCGCATGAGTGCTAGTCGATAACGATCGTTCCTTTCATATCCTTGTGGCCGGAGCCGCAGGGAATCCTGCACGCGAAAGAGAATGTGCCCGTCTTGTCCGTGGGCAGCGTTACCGTCTTCGTCTCGCCGGCGGTGACGGGAACGTTGATGCCGAGATCCTGCGACGTAAACGAGTGCGTCCCCGCCTTGGCCGTCACCCGCAGCGTCACCGACTGCCCTTTCTTCGCGCGGATGGTCGACGGCGTGAATAACCAGTTGTCCGCGACGACGTCGATCGTCACGGGCGCGACGTCAACCGCGACTTTCACCGCCGCTTTGGCCGCCGCCGCTCCCCCATCCTGTCCCATAGCGCCATCGGCGCCCTGCGATGTCTCTACCTCCGTGGTCCCCCCATCTTCGGGAACGACGGCTCCGTTCTGCACAGGGCTCGCGCAACCCGCGAGGAAAACAGCCGATGCGCCGAGAACGGAAAACGAACGAAGCAACGCCATAGACACGATGAGAATGGAAGCAAAAGAGCACGCATCGTACGGTATCCTCTCGAGGTTATGCAACTATCTCGCAGCCGTCTCGCCACGGGCATCCTGATTGCGGGCCTCGCTCTGGTCGTCGGCATGTTCGGCATCGAAAAACTGACGGAGCCGCTGCTGTGGATCGGCTGGATGCCGCCGTGGATGGACGGCCTCTTCGGTATGCCCGTGGACACATGGCTCTCCGTCGTCGGCGTCGCGGAAATCGCGCTCGCCGTTCTGCTGATCATCCCCGTCCGCGCCGTGCGCCGCGTCGGCGCGGCATTGCTCTGCGCACATCTCCTTTTCGTCGCCATTCAGGTCGGCTGGAACGACATCGGTATCCGCGATATCGGCCTCTTCAGCGCCGCTGCCGCCCTCCTTATTCTCCTGTAGGCTCTTTCGACGCTCCGCTCTGACCTTCCAATTGCAGGGCTTCGGCTGCCATCTGCCGAACACGCGCGTACTCCTGATCAAATGCTGCATTCCGCTTCGCCCGCACTCGCGCCCCGTTCTCCTCCATCCGCTGCTCCAGCTCCGCAGGAAGGGGGAAGTCCGTATGCACCAAATACAAGTTTGTGAGATGTGGTGCGGCGGCGAGTTCACGGAGGGCCTTCATGAGTCTTTCATTTCCCTTTCTTGCGGTATCTCTGGAATCCAAATCCCCGCTGAATCGCAATTCTTCGAGCGCCGAGAACGCGGGATTTTTAGCGATCGTGCCCAGCATGCCCCTCACAGATTTTGCGCCTGTGAGATCGATGCTCCGCGTGCGTAAGGGGGAACTCCCTTCTGGCACTGCCAGCACGTCTGCGTCTTGCGGGCCCCGTAACACAAGGACCTCCGGCTGGAGCTTTGTAAGGAGACGGTCCCCGCTCACCAGGGCACCTCCGGAGAGGTAGACCATCTTTAAGGCAGCCGGGGGCGTCCCGGTGTCATCGATACGAAACAGCGAGCCCCCGCCTTGCTGTGTCCGCAGAGAAAGATCCTGCAAGTTTCGCGGCAGCCTGCGAAGCGACAATGGGGACGGCCTGTAGCACACTGTGTCCAATTCCAACGTGCGTATGGGCGTAGCGGAGAGGTCCGGAAGATCGGAAGGATCGCAAGCCTCGAGACGCAGGGACTCCAATTGTTCGAGCGGGATAATCTGCGCCAACGTTTGGTATGGAGATTGACCGGTATAGTTAACAGTGCAGCGCCGGAGCGCAGGAAATATCGAGGATGCGCTGTATCGCGAATCCGGATCGAAGTTGCGCGCGTCAAAATGCAACTCCTCAAGTGCCGGGAAGGGTACAGTGAACCGGTTGTTCCCCTGAAAGAACGTACGCTCGCCAAGAGAGAGAAAACGGAGGCGCGTCCTCCCTTCCCATGTCTGGATGATCTCACAGCAGCGATCATCTGCTTCACCCATTTCGAATTCCTTAAGTTGCTCGCACAGGGGCGCATGGAGAATGGCGGAGAGATCGTCGCCGGACATCGCGCCAATCAACGATAGCCACTGCAACCGGCACTCCGTAGGGCCAAGCAATTCACCCACGGGAACCGTTTCCCGCCCATGATCCAGAACGCAGAGCCGCTTCAGGTTTTTCGCCTGGGGGGAAGCCAGCAGCTTTCGCAGGGAGAATTCCTCGTAGCCATCGGTGTCGCATTCCCATTCCCTGATCGTCGGATTCGCCTCCAGGAATCGCACGGCCTGGTCCGTCGAGTGGAAATCGATCGTCCGCAGGTATTCGATGACACCGCGACGGAACTGCACATGGTCTGGGTCGAGACCCATGAGAGACATTTCCTGGCGCTTCCACTCATATTCGTACGCCTGCAGCAGCTCGTATTCCCGCCTGCTCAACTCGACGAAGCGTGCCTCCCCTGGATGCAGCCGGGCCAGCTCGCACTGGACGCGAATCAGCTCCGCACGCGCTGTGAATCCGGTTTCCTCGAGCGCATCGGCCAAAGCGAACCGAGGGCCATCCTCATCCGGCAATTCCAGAACCTGGTTCATGCTGATCTTCCACTTCGGCAAGTCCGTGTACCTTTCGCCGGCCTTCCGCTCGGGAGAGTTTCCGGTCATCAAAATTTATTATAACACAATATCATGCTTTCTGCCAATCCACGCCATCCCCTCTCGCCCAAATCCGCCAAATCCGCTATACTGTCTGGAAGCCAAAATTCAACCCAAAACCCACACCCATGCACCGACAACTCCTCTCCCGTCTGCTCACGGCTTGGAATGTCTTCGGCATCGCCCTTATCGGCATGGCCGTCTTCACGGTGATCGTGCCGTACAACATGGACGAATTCATCCACTACGACGCGATCCTGTGCCACTGGTTCCCGGGCAACAACTGGCACGGCCAGTGCGATCCGTGGCAGCTCAATGTGTTGAACCTGGGCTGGGTGCTGCCGGTGCGGGCGTACGGTTACTCGGGCAGCTTCCCCGCGCTCTACTTCCTGCCGATCCACCTGCTGTGGCGCAGCCCGCTCGCCGCGCGCATGCTCGGCCTCGGCTTCCTTGCACTCGGAGCGGTGATCAGTGCGCGGGCGATGGGACTGAAGTGGCGGCCCGTCGTCGTCGGCATGCTGCTGACATTCCCCTACGCGTTCCAGACCATCGTCGACACCGGGCCCATCGGGTACCACATCTTGAGCATTTACCTCCTCTACGTCCTGCTTGAGCGCTGGTGCGCGACGCTGCAGACGCGGTACATCACGCTGGCAACTATCGCCGTCTTCCTCGGCATCTGGACGAAGTTCGCGTACTTCTGGATGGCGCCGGGCCTCGCGATCATCCTGGCGTTGCACGCATGGGAGCGTCGCGCGTTCCTCCTGAAGCGCGAGCATCTCCGGACGGCGGCGAAGCATCTTTTTGGCTGCGGCTTCTGCCTGATCGTCGCTTTGAGCGTCCTCCTGCTTTCCACGCGCCCGGGTAATCCCGCCGACATGCCGTACATGAACGAGCTGCTCGGCAGTCCCGCCTACACCATCGGGGAGATGCTGCGGGGCGCATGGTTCCAATCGAATATTCTGAACATGCTGATCCAGCCGCTCGATGCGACGCATCGCGTGTTCATTCTGAAATCCCCGCATGTCCTGTCGCTGCTCTACTCGGTTCTCGCTTACGGATTCGTGCCCGCGGCGATCGCCGCGCTCTTCCTCGCCGGCGAGCGGCGGCTGATCCGCAGGCCCCTCGTCCTCTACGTCGCATTCATCGCAACCATCCTGATGATCATGCGCACGAAGAACGCCGGCGCGATGCACCATGCGATCTTGAGTTACCCGTTCCTCATTCTTGCCACGCTCGCCGCGCAACGCGCCCTGTGCGACGCGGCATGTTCGTTTGCATGGCGCGGACGCATCCGGCACCTCATTGCCGGGTGGTCGGTCGCCTTCGTGACCGTGAACCTCGCCCTCATCGGCGTCATGACGACCCAGCAGGTCAATAGCGACTCCAGCGCGGACAAGCAGGCCATCCACACTCTCCTCAACGCCGGCGACGTCTCGGGCAAGTACATGGTCGCAACGCTCGACTGGGGGATGTTCTACTATCAGGGACTCTTCGGTCACGACGACCAGAGCGTCCTCTTTGAATGGGGATTGAAGGACGAAAACCGCATCCGCTACCTGCAGGACATCGCCCGTGAGCACGGACGCAAACTGTTGTTCGCCTACCAGCGCGACACCAGCGCGAACATCGACATGATCACCTCGCTCGTGCCGGTGGAACGTTGCAGCGGCATCCCCGAATCGTCGGCCTGGCAGATGCTCGCAGAACCCGACGACGAACTCCGAAATCTGTGCGACCGTCTGGCAGCGACACGCAACAGCAAATCGGGCATCGCCGGCGCCGCGCTGAAGGCGTCGATGTTGCTGTGATGGTCATCAGCATTCTTGCGTGTTGGTATGAGGGGAGAACCTTTGGGAACCCTGCGTATGCGGACCTTTGCAAATTTGGTCAGCAGCGTTATCATGGCCCGCCATGACGAATTTTGCCCTTCAGCGCCTCGATGCAGATGCACATCTTGTCCCCACGGGGGGCACGAGCGAGGCTGGCGAAATTCTGCGTCGCTTGTCATCTCATCCGGTGGCGATCGAATACGCGGGTCAATTCAGTGAGCGCCTGCTTTCCAAACTCTTAAGCCACCCGCAAGAGCCAAATGCCGTCGACTTCCAAACGGAACGGGGTGATTTTGTCTTCGAAGGTTTGCGACCGACGTTGCAGTCGGCCATCAAGGAACAGCGGCTTTCCATTCATCATTTCCACGGAGCAATCCTGCTCGATGACCGGTATGCGATTGCAGACCTGTATGTTCCCGTGGCTTCGCCATACGGTCTTGCCGCGCGTCGGGGTTTGTTCAATACAAACCCGCTCTTCGACGGAGAGAGATTCGTTGCCACACCGTACCGTGCCCTTGATGGATGTATTTCTCCGACGGAGGTACGGGGTGATGCGCCGGCTCCGGCGTTTGAACTCACCGATGGCGAAGCACTGGCTGCAGAAGCCGGCTTGGTGCTTAGCAGTCTTGACGCCACGCACAGCAACGCACTGGCGACTCGCAATGAAGGAAGGTTTGATGCTTTCTCTGCAAATGTCAGAGACATGATCGAAATCGTAAAATACACGAGAGGCTTACTCATACGGCTAGACAGATTTGCAGCGAGCGAACCGTCCATCGCGTCTTCAACTTCTCCCGCACTACCTTCGCACAGTCTTCACTCTGGTGACCTTTGATGGTGCCACGGGCCAGGATTGAACTGGCGACCCCAGGCTTATGAGTCCTGTGCTCTACCAACTGAGCTACCGTGGCACGGGGATAGTGTATGACACAAAAGGAGAAGGACCGAGCATCTGCATTCTAGAGGACGCCTTGTGCAAGCACTCGGCGGTCAACTGAGCTACCGTGGCATACCGCAAGCGCGCGAAGTATACGCAAAGGAACGAAGGAGCCCAAGCGGTATTCAGCGACCTTGCGCGCGCACATATGCCGTGCCACAGTGCGTAGCCGCCGCTCCTTCACAGCACCATCTCCCCCGCCCACCCTCTTTCTTTTCGTGCACGATGACAGGATGTCCCTGCCATTGTATGACTGCACGAAGAAAGCGGATGCCGTGGGGGAAACCATGAACGACAAACTGCATGCGCACATCCGCTGGATGATCCGGCGGGATCTGCCGGAGGTGCTCGCGATCGAGCAGGCAAGTTTTGAGCCAGACCAATGGACGGAAGATGACTTTCTGACGACAATGCGACAACACAACGTCATCGGCATGGTCGCCGAGTACGATGAGAAGGTCGTCGGCTCCATGCTCTACGAGCTGCACAAAACGACGATCCGGCTCGCAACGATGGCCGTCGATCCTCGGTATCGCCGCAAGGGCATCGGGACACAGATGATCCAGAGGCTCTGCGGCAAGCTGAAATCTCATCGACGGAATGTGCTGGACGTCGGCATCCCGACGGAAACGGCGGAGGCAGCCATTCCGTTCTTCGAACAAAACCGCTTCCAGCATGTTGCGGGCGTCGAGTCGGCGACGGTGGAGCCGCCGACGTCGCCGCCATCGGACGAGCTGGACTATGCGGACATGTTTTTCTCCGCGTTCGAGAGAATACCCGAGCTGCAGCAGGCGCTGGTGCAAACGGTGCATAGCTACGAACGGGAGAACGGCTGCGTGCTGCACGAGCTGCCACAACCGAAAGTGGAATGGAAACCGCTCCGCAGAGAAGGAAAGCTCATGCGCTACACGCTGTCGCATGCAGCGGCGATCCCCGAAGCGGACTTCGTCGTTGCCAACGACGGATCATGCAGAAAGTAACCCACGGCAAGCGGCGGTCCACGCGACCGCCGCTCCTTTTTGCTATGCTCTCCGTCATGCGCCAGGTACTGCTGTGCCTCCATGGATGGGGCGGGACGAAGGATTCCTGGAAGGAACTCACGGAAGCGCTGGCCGACGATGAGCTCACGATCCTCGCTCCGAACTTGCCGGGGTTCGGCGATGAGCCCGATCCGCCGCAGCCGTGGTCCGCCGACGACTATGCCGCGTGGGTGGAGCGGTGGCTCGCCAAGCGGGGCATCGCCGAACCCATCGCGATCGTGGGGCACTCCCACGGCGGACGCATCGCCATGAAGATGACCGTGCGCGGCCATGTCCCCATCCGGCACCTCTTTCTCTGCGCCGCGGCGGGCATCCGCAGGCCGCGACATTGCAAGCGCATCCTCGGACTTCTGCTGGCGAAAGCGGGCAAGGGGCTTCTGTCCCTCCCGGGGCTGTCCTCCCTGCAACCGCTAGCGCGCAGATTGCTCTACAGGCTCGTGCGCGTGCATGACTACGAACGCGCGAGCCCGGTGCTGCAGCAGACCCTCATCCGCGTGACCCAGGAGGATTTCCGGCCCGTCCTGGAACGCATCCGCGTCCCGACGGACATCTTCTGGGGCGAGGATGACGCCATGACCCCGATCGCCGACGGGCGGCTGATGCGCGAGAAGATCGCCGGCAGCCGCTTGCACGCCTTCCCCGGCGTGCGCCACCGCGTGCACCGCGACCGCGCGGTCGCGATCGCCGCAGTCATCCGGGAGCGGCTGTAGGAACCCGACTTTGCCGGCTGCTTTGCCGTCGCGTATCTCCTGCGCCCGAATCTTGTCGCGGAAAAGGGTTATCTGAACGCTCAAGGCCTTCTGCCATTGGTCCTTCGACCACTGGCGATACATTTCCGGAAAACTCTCGGGCACGTCGCCGACGATGACGCTTGGCGCTTTTGCCATGGAGTCGGGGAGCGCGCGCTTCATCGCCGCGTCGCGGTAGAGATCGCCGAACGGACGGACGTCGATATCGCCTGCCGCGAGGAGCAGCGGATGTTCGGCGTACACGGGGCATAGACGCGCACCGTCGATCGGCACGGCGGCGATAGCGACGATGCAGAGGACGCCCGTTTTGCCGTCGGCGGCATCGAAGCGGATCGCCAGTCTTCCGAGAGCCAGATCCTCGGGAAGGCGCTGCTTCTCCGACAAGCGGAGGACCTTGCGCAGCATCGCGGCGTCGCAGTTGTATACGCGTCCAGCGCTCCCCTCGAACGTGAACGGCATGCCCGTGTGCGAAGGGAGAGCGACCTCGAATTCCGTTCCCGGATAGAGGCGGACGGCGTCCCCTTTCTCCTGCCGCTCCAGCGCGACGGACGAACGCTGCGTGGGTACGGGAGGCGCGATGACCTTCTTCTCCTCGTCCTTTGCGGGGACCGTCGGAACGGGCGCGCCTGGCCGCCCTTTCATGGCTGACCGGACCGTCAACGTTCCGGCCGTGGCCGCCAGCAACCCGCCGGCCGCGCCGAGCGTCAGGAGCAGACGGTTGTGATACCACTTCCGCTGACGCCCGATGACCGTCTTGGAGGGATAGGCATTGACGAAATCCAGACCCATTTCGATGCCTTTGCCGTACCGCGAACCGATAGGCACCTCGCCACTTGCGGCATCACCGGCATGCGCGAGACGCACCACGCGTTTCTCGGGGGGGATAGGCGCCTTGCCGTAGCGTTTCCCCAAGGCGCAGCGCCGACGGAAGAAATCTTCGTGCTCACGCATCGTCCCACGCGCATGGGGCGGGCGCTTCGTGAACATTTTGCGCAGCCGCTGCGCGAGCACGGGATCCGCAATCATGGAGAAATCGGGCAGCGCATCCCCCTTCTGCTTCGCAAGAACATCCATCGTCGAGCTTGACTCGTAGGGGGGCCGGCCGGTGTAGAGTTCGTAGAGAATGCAGGCAAAGCTGTAGACGTCCGCGTGCTCGTCGACTTCGAGCGGGGTCAGGATTTGCTCCGGGGACATGTACTGCGGAGACCCAATGACCTGCTGGTCGTGCGTCAATCGCATGGCTTCCGCCGCCCCCGCTTCCGCCGCGAGGCCGAAATCGATGATCTTCGCCCGTCCCGAGTCCTGCAGGAGGATGTTCGCGGGTTTCAGATCGCGGTGGATCGTGCCCGTTGCGTGCACATCGGCCATTGCCGAGGCGATGACATAACCGAGTTCATCGACCGCTGCGGAGGGAAGAGCATCGGGCAATCGCGCTGCGACGACCTGTTCGAGCGAATGTCCAGGCAGATACTCCATGAGGTAGTACGGCTCCTCGCCCGTGTCATCGGATCCGATAATCTGGGGCACACCGCGCCCTGCCAGCGTCGTGAGAATGCGGATCTCGCGGCGGAAGCGCGCCAGATTGCCAGCATTCTTTCGGTTCCGCAGGATCTTGGCGACCTTGAGTTCCCCCTTATGGAAGACGAGACAGACGCGCGAAAATTCGCCAC
Source organism: Candidatus Peregrinibacteria bacterium Gr01-1014_25 (assembly GCA_007376205.1). GTDB lineage: Bacteria > Patescibacteriota > Gracilibacteria > Peribacterales > Peribacteraceae > VMFU01. Next base: position 26,695 of record VMFU01000004.1, on the reverse strand, counting down.
CGCCGAGCTCGGCGACCAGCACGGCTTTGCCGTTGAGCGCAACAAGTGACGGGGGGGTGGCATGCGCCAGCAAGGCATCACAGACGTGGCGCACGCACGACGGAGGCATGTTGAGCGGCGCTAGCGACTCCTGGAGAAGACCCTCGCCCCGCACGCCGCGTTCGTACGACAATCGGTATGACGATTCGACTCCCGGCAGCCCAAGGAGTTCCGACATGTGCAATCGCTGCTCCGGATTATCCAGGTCAATCGTCCTGGCCGTATCTATGCCCGGACTCGTGTCATCCGGCGCCAAGTCCACTGTGGCAGTAGGCGTGGAAGGCAGGCGGTTGTCCATCAGTGCGAAACTACGTCATTTATCATGTTGAGTAAAGTGCACACAACAAAAAAACGACGCATGTCGCAAACAGGGCATGCGTCGGGATTTTCGGCGATGGTTAGTGCTCGCTCGCTGCGCTGCCGGCGCTGGAACTCGAGACGGCAGAGGGTGGCAGAAGCACAGGATTCCAGTCGCCCGACGATGAGACGGACGGGGGCTGCGTCAGGTCGTTCGTCCAGTTGCCGACTTCCGGCTGGAACGACTCGGGATTCGACACGCTGACCTGGCAAGCAGGATCCAGGATGTCGACGAATCCGTCGGCATCGTTATCGAGCGAATCCGTGCATTCGACCGGAAGCTTGCCACGCAGCTGCATCACCTGCGCTGGCAGTTCCGGGAGGAGCACGAGGAGCGAGCCGTAGGCCACGCTCGCAATGAAAAATCCGAGGAGCGTGTACCTGATTTTCAGAGATGTCCTATCCATAGAAAAGGGGGGAAGTGGATGTGACTCACAGGGAGGTAAGTAGGAAGCCGATGTTGAACGTCAGCGTCGCAAGGATCACGCCGGCAGCGATGTAGTAACGCGGAGAGAATTGTGTGTGCATTTGTGATTATTGTACTCTAATTTATCATTTTTGGCAACTTTCGATACGCCGCTGCAGGAAGGGTTTCGGTAAGCTCCTGGGCATCATTGAAACCTTTTCCGTCGCCCTCGGCCCCGTCTCGTCCGTCTTCCTGACACTCGTCGCCTGCGTCGCGCCTCTCCTCGCTGCTGCGCGCCTCTGGCAGATGAAAGAATGGCGGTGGGACCGTCTGCGGGAACATCTGCGGCGGGAAAGGCTTCGATCCCTCGGCGTGACGATGCAGGCCGCGCTCCTCGTCGCAGTGATCGCGCTCGCGCTCTGGAGCACAAACGCCGGAGACATCGGCCTGATTGCTACGGTCGCCCTCGCGTGCATCCAATTCCTGCGTCGCAACGTGCTGCCCGTGTGGACACAGAAAGCGCTCGCGGTCGTCGCGCTCTCGCTCGCCCTCGACGCCGTTCTGGCCGCCGCATTGCTGGCGCGGCCGATGCCGCTTCTTGAGCCGCTCTGGCATCCGGTCCTGCTGCCGGTGCTCCAGCCGTTCGTTATCGCCGTCAGCCTCGCTTTGCTCTCCCCCCTCGATGCCCTGCTCAAATGCCGCGTGATGGAACGCGCGGCGCGCCTGCGCGCGAACACGGACGCTGTTGTCATCGGCATAGCGGGCAGCGTCGGCAAGACCACGACGAAAGAATTGCTGGCACACATTCTCCGCAGTCCGGATCCCGCATCCCGAATCCCGAACGTTATCGCGACCCCGGAGCACGTGAACACGGAAATGGGTGTGGCGCAGTGGCTCTTGCGGGAGTGGACAGCAGGCAGCGAACAGCGAACAGCAACGAAACTGCCCGCTGATCACTTGATCGCTATCGTCGAAATGGGCGCGTATCGCCTGGGCGAGGTCGCCACGCTCTGCCGCATCGCCAAGCCGCAAATCGGCATCGTGACGACCCTGGGCCGCGATCACCTGGGCCTCTTCGGCTCCATCGACGCGATCCGCGAAGCGAACGCCGAACTGCTACGAGCGCTCCCGAAAGGCGGCCGCGCCATTCTCGTCGCCGATGACGCCGCCTTCCCCCTCCTCCGCGCCGCCGCGCTCTGTCCCGTGACAGCGGTCGGTACGGTCGCCGACGCCGACCTGCGGGCGGACGACATCCGCGAGGACGCCGGGGGACTCTCGTTTATCGTGCAGGGAACGCCGATGCGCCTGCCGCTCCATGGCAAACACAATGTCCTCAATGCCCTCCTCGCCATCGGCGCTGCACGTCACCTTGGCCGCTCGCTTGCAGAGATCGCCGATCGCCTGCGGTCATTCGCCGGCATGGCCCACACCTTCTCCATGCGCACGGAGCGCGGCTGCACCGTGCTCGACGATACCTACAACTGCAGTCCGGAGAGTTTCCGCGCCGCGGTGGAATGGGCGAAGAGCCGTCCTGAACGCGACAGAATTCTCCTCACCAGCGGCATCATGGAACTGGGCGTACGGGAGGAATCCATCCTCCGCGAACTCGGCGAAACGTCGCGCGGTGTGTTCGGCCGCATCGTGTTCACGAGTGACGCGGGAGCCGACGCCTTCGCAGTAGGTTGCGGACAGCCCGTGGAACTCCTCTCCGCAGCGTCCGCCCCCGTTTTGTCCGGCAGCCTTCTCGTCTGCCTCGGTCGCATGCCCCTTTCCTCCATCTCCCGCCTCCTCCCTCTTCCCTAAGTCCGATTCCCGATTCCCTCTCCGCGTGCTCTCCCCCATCCACCACACCTTCGGCCCTCTCGCCGACCCACGCCAGTGCCTCCGTGCCCTCGGCCTCCTCCTGCGCCCGTGGCAATGGAGATCACAAGAGCCAGCGCACTCTCTCGAACATGCATTGTCGGCGCATTTTTCGTCGCTCACAGCTCACAGCTCACAGCTCACAACTGTGAGTTTCTCCTCCGGCCGCCAGGCGCTCCTTGCCTACCTCGGCAGCCTGCATCTGCCGCGCGGCAGTGAAGTGATCGTCCAGGGATACACGTGCGTCGTCGTGCCGAACGCGATCCACGCCGCGGGTCTGACGCCCGTGTACGCGGACCTGGATCCCCAGACGCTCAACCTCGACCCGCGCGAGGCCGAAAAACTGATCACGCCGCGCACGCGAGTGATCATCTGCCAGCACACGTTCGGCATCCCCGCCGATACCGCATCGCTGCGCGCGCTGTGCGACCGACACGGCCTGCTGCTCATCGAAGATTGCGCGCACGTCCTGCCGGACGACGCGGGGCCGCCCGCCATCGGTCGATGCGCCGACGCGCTGCTGGTGAGCTTTGGACGTGACAAAGCGATCTCCGGCGTCGCCGGAGGGGCGATCATCGTCCGCGATGCCGGCCGCGCCGAGGCGCTCGGCGTCCTCCAGCGCTGCGCGGCCGCCCTCCCCCGACGCGACATCGCCCGCCTCCTCTTCTATCCTCTTCTCTATGCCATTGCGCGGCCGCTCTACGGCATCGGCATCGGCAAGGCTCTCCTCGTCGCCGCCCGCACCCTCCGTCTGCTCCCGCCCATCGTCACGGAGGACGAGAAGCACGGCGCGATGTCCCCCCTGCTCCAGCGGATGCCCGGCCCCTGCGCGGAGATCGCCCTCGATCAGCTTCGGCGCCTCCGTCGGATCAACGATCACCGCCGCGCGCTGACACGGCTGTACCTGCAGGCGTGCAAAGATCGCGGATGGAAGGTCATCGACGGCATCACAGCCGATCTGCCGCTGCAGAAGTGTCCGCTCTTCGTGAAGAACGCCGACGCGGTCCGGGCAAAACTCAAACGCGGCAACATCCATCTGGATGACGGATGGACCGGCTGCGTGGTCTGCCCGCGCAGCGTCGACGCATCGGATGCCGGGTACCTCGGTGGCATCGACCCGCACGCCGAGAACGTCGCGCGCAGTATCCTGTCCCTGCCGACGCACCCCGGGATGACGGAGCGGCGGGCGCACCTGCTTCTTGACCACCTCACTCCTCACGTTCTCCAATGACTGTTTCCCTCTCCACCGACCCGCAGGCTTGGGACGCCTTCCTCGGCCGCCAGCGCTTCCGCCCGTTCCTGCAAAGCTGGACGATGGGCGAGGTGTACGGCGACATCGGCCAGGAGCCGGTGCGGATCGAGATGCGCGACGGCGACGACATCGTCGGCGTCTGCTTCGGGCACGTCGTTCCGGCGAAACGCGGGAGGCATCTGGCGGTGCCGTATGGGCCGGTGGTAAACGCGGGAATAGGGAATGGGACAGAGGGAATAGAAAAACTGATCACAGCGCTCAAGAACGTCGCTCTGCAGCGTGGATGCACGTTCATCCGCGTGAGCCCCTTCTGGCCCATGTCCGCATCCCCATTCCCCATTCCCTCGTCGCTCCCCTCCCCTCTGCATCTCCTCGCCGAACACGTGTGGTATTTGTCACTCGTGGATCCTGATCCGTGGCAGCACCCTCTGTCCGAATCTCGAATCCCGAATCCCGAAGAGCGCCTCTTCTCCTCCATGCGTTCCACGACCCGCAATCTCATTCGCCGCGCGGAGAAGGAGGGTGTGACGGTGCAGGTCTCCGACGATCCCGCGCGCGACATCGAGAGCTTCATCCGCCTGCACGATGAGACGCGCAAGCGGCACAAGTTCACGCCGTACACGAACGCGTTCTTCCGCGCCCAGGTCGCGCGCTTCGCGCCCCGCGGCGAGTGCTCCCTGTATCTGGCCCGCTACCAGGGCGACGTCATCGCGGCCTCCGTCCACATGCACGTCTTCGGCGAGACGAGCTACCACCACGGCGCGAGCTCCTCGATGCACGCCAAAATCCCCGCGAGCTACCTCCTGCAGTGGACCGCGATCCGCGATGCGCTCAAGCGCGGCGACCACGTGTACAACTTCTGGGGCATCGCGCCGCCACATGGCGGAAATCCGAAATCCGAAATCCGAAATCCGAAACATCCCTTCGCCGGCGTGACCCTCTTCAAGACCGGCTTTGGGGGCAATGTCCTCAATCTCGTGCACTGCGTCGATTTCCCGCTGCGGCCGTCCTACCACCTGACACGCACGTTCGAGGTCGTCCGGAAATGGCGGAGGGGGTTTTGATGTGGTATAATGTCCCGATGAAGAAACAACCCGCCGATCCTCCGATCACGTTCTCCGATGCGCCGAAGAATGCCATTGCGCCGGTGCGCCGCCCCGCGGGCGCTGATCCGATGATTGAGCGTCTCGATGCGATTGTCGAACTCCTCCAGCGCAGCGACCGCCGCGCACGGCGCGCGGCATGGGGCGCGACGCTGCGTATGACATTGCACTACGGGTTGATCATCGGCAGTGCCGCCCTGCTCTACCTCTACGGCGATGAAGTGATGTCGAAAATCACGTCCCAAGCCGCGCAGTCCGCGGCGAAGTACGCCCAGGAACAGTCATCCACGTTCATGGAACAGCTGCAGAAGCTGGGGATTAAACGGTAGGCAGGTGATGGTTCGTGGCTTTTCGCCGACGCAAAAAGCACCTCACCATGACACCTGTTTGAATGCCAGTGCGACAATGGTGATCATCCTCCCTTCACCGCCGCCAGAACCTCTTCGCCGGTTTGCTGCGGCGCTACGGTGATGCTCGGCATGCGGAGGAGCCCTTCGCGCGGGAACGTCCGGCCGCTGGCATTCGTCACGCCGAAGAGGTAGCCCGCCTGCGCGGCAAGCTGCATCACGCGGTCGTTCGTCCCTCCGAGCGGATACAGGACGGCGAGCACGGGCTTCTTTGTGACCTCCTCGATCATCTTGCGGCTTTGCGTCAGCTCCAGCTGCACCTGCTCGTTCGTGAGCGGCCGCAGATCATCCCCTGTGTGGCCCGCGGACTGCAGGTCATGGCCCGACGCGACGAGGGACAGCAGCGTCTTCTCCGTGATCCCCTGAAGGCCCAGATGCCGCGTCTGCAGGAAGATGGTCGCGCGGATGTTGCCGCGCCGCAGGGCGTCCGACACCGCCACGACATTGTCCGGCGTGACGTCGGCGACCGTCAGGACGACGGTCTTGGGGTCGATGCGTACGTCGCGCTTCTCCTGGGTCAGCAACATCTCCGCAAATTCGCGGAGCGTGACAATCTTCATGCCGTTCTGCGTCAGCGTGGCAATGTGCCGCCCCAGGGCGTCGAGCGCGTCCTGCTGGGACAGACGGTAGTGCAGCACGGGCACCGTGAACGATTCCTGTCGCACCAGGATCGTCGGCAGGAACGGCGAGAGGTACTGCGTGGACACGTACCCGTCTCGTCCGCTGAAAGCGACCTTCACCCACGTTCCCTCTTGGCTCAAGGGACGCACCAGCGCGTTCGCAGGCAATTCCCCGAGCTTCTCGCTCTTCTGATCGGGCGCCGCGCGCACGTTGACGAAGGCGAAATCGACGAAGAGCAGCCCCTCGAACTTCTTCTTCTCCTCGGCGAACCGCTCCTCCGGAACGACGCGGGCGAGGTACTGTGCCGACACGTACCCCACCTTGTCCCCTTCCAAGCGCACCTTCGCCCATGCGGCGTCGACGAATTCCAGAACGTCGAACGATTCGCCGCGGACGCGCCGGCCCAGGGTCGACGCTGTGGATTTCGGCTCGCTGCGGATGTTCACGAACTCGAACGTCACGCGGTACAAGTTCCCCTGCCCCGTACTCATCGACGTGCGGATCGCGTTGTACGTCGGCACCATGGTCAGATCGACAACCGGAGCGGATGAAGGCAATGCAGCGCCCGTCTGCGACAGCGGTTGCACGCCGATCGCCGCGCCCGACGCGTCCTCGGCGGACCGCCGCGCCAGTTCGCGCGCCTGTTCCAGTTCCTCCTGCGTGAACACCACGTCCTCCGGCTCGGTCTCGGACGAACCGCAACCCGCGAAGAGAATCCCGAAGGATGCGATGAGGAGGAAAACGATGAGCGGACGGGTGGTCACCACGGACATGTGGTGACGGCGACGGAACGAGGACATGGAAGGAAGGGGAAGAAAATTACATGCGGTCGGGAACGCGCAACGTGAGGAGCTCCGCACCGCACCGCAGAACGTCCGCGGTGAGCGCGGTCAGGCCAAGCCGCAGCTTGCGGGCGGCCTCGCCCGCCTGCAGGATCGGAAGAACGTTGTAGAACGCGTTGAAACGCTGGCAGAGCTCGTAGAGGTACTGCGCCAGTTTGTGGGGCAGATGCTCGGCGCGCGCTTCGTCCAGAACGGACGGGAAGTCCTGCAGGTGGAGCAGGAGGCGGCGCTCGTCCGGCTCCAGGACATCGGTTACCTTCGGCAATGCGGCGTCGGATCCCGCTTTGCGGAGCACGGACCGCGCGCGGGCATGGGTGTACTGCACGTACGGAGCGCTGTTCCCCTCGAAGGAGAGCATCTTGTCCCAATCGAAGACGATGTCCATCTTCCGGTTCTGCGAGAGAATGCCGTAGACGAGCGCGCCCGTCCCCATCATTTCCGCGAGAGCCGCGGGATCGTCGGTCTGGATCGTGTCGCCGCGCTCGTCGATGATCGCCTGGGCGCGTGCGACGGCCTCGTCAACCACGTGCTCCAGCTTCATCACCGTCCCTTTGCGCGTGCTCATGGCCTTGTCGACGAAACGCATGCGCCCGAACAGAACGTTCTCAAACGTCGTCAGCTCCCACCCCAACTGCTCGCATGTGGCGACGAGCTGCTGAAAATGGAGCTTCTGCGCGATGTCCGTGAAAATCAGAATCGCCTGCGGGTGGTACGCGTCGATGCGGTAGCGCATCTGCGCCAGATCGCGCGTGGAGTACAGCGTCCCGCCGTCGCTCTTGCGAATCATGAAAGGCGGGAGCGCGCTCTCCTCCGAAAATTCGGCGATGAGCGCGCCTCCGTCGCCTTCGTGAAAGACGCCTTTGGCCAGACCGGCATCGATGACCGGCTGCATTTTGTCCTCGTAGAAACTCTCGCCGAGGTCCAAGTCGAACGACACGTGCAGGCGTTCGTATAAGGAAGCGAGCGACGCCTTGGTCACGGCGACGACGTCGGCCCAGAACGCGCGCAACGCGGGATCCCCCCGTTCCAGATCGCGGAACGCTTCGCGGCCCTCGTCCTCCAGTTCGGGATGTTCGTCCACTTCCTTATGGAAGCGGACGTAGAGGGCAAGCAACTCGTCGAGCGAGCAATCCCGAACGGGCTTCTCCGTGCCCCACCGGCGGTGGGCGACGGCCAATTTCCCGAATTGTGTGCCCCAATCCCCCAGATAGTTCCAGCGGATGACGTTGTACCCGGCGTGCTCGTAGAGATTGGAGACGGACTGTCCGAGCACCGTGCCGATGACGTGGTGGATGGCAAGCGGCTTGGCGATATTCGGCTGCGAATACTCCACGATCACCGGCGGCTCCGTGCGCCGCACGGCGGGAACGCACGCCTGGCGGCTGGCAGCAAGGCTTCGCAGCAGTTCCTGCGGCGTAAACCACACGTTGACGTACCCCGCCCCCGCGACCTCCACGCGCTCGACGATCGTTGGCTGTGTGCGCAACTCCTGCGCGATGATCTCGGCGATGTCCTGTGGTTTGCGACCGAGGGTTTTTGCGATGCGCAGGGCAACAGCCGTGCACCGGTCGCCGTGATCTTGCTGGGCCGGACGCTCCCACTTGACATCAGCGTCGTCGACACCGCACTCCCTCTGGAGAACGCCTCGAACCGCTGCTGTGATATCCTCGAACATTGGTCAGAAGATGAACAAAAGTCATACTCAAAAAACGGCGCAACTATACCAGCAGATTCCCGCCTTACTAGCTGAAGCAAAAAATTGATCTTGCTCAACAATTATCGTCATGTCTGAACACATTTTTTGTATGTACAACCGTACACCATTTTTTCTGAACAATTTTGCAGAACAACGGGGAAGTCCTGCGCTGTCACGCCGCTTGCTCTCGCCAAGACACGACGAAGAGCTCTAGTATTTCCCGCGTTCCATGCGGCGTCTCGCCATCGTACTCGGCTGCAGCTGCCTCCTACTCTCCGCTTGCAGCGGCGATGATGCGGCGCCCCTCGTCGTCCGCGGGTCGTCGCGCGCTCTGATCCCCGCTATCCTCCTTAGTCAGCAGAATGCGCTCACGCCACAACAGAGCGTGCGACCCGCCGTCACCATCGGCATCTACAGCGCCAGTACGCTCGGCTTGCGAAGCGCGCTTCCGCTGCATGCCGTTCTGCAGGGCATTGACGCACAGCTCAAGATGCTCCCCTCGACGGATCGTCCGACCGACGATGCGTACGCCATTCTCGCCGAACTGGGTGCCACGCTCGAAGTCGACATCACGGACTATCTCAACCGCTCGACGGACCGGGCCGCCGACCTCGACCGTTACACGGTCACGCTCCGCCAGCTCCTCAAACGCGCCGGCACGCAGCACGCCGCGCTGACGGCGCAGGCGGACATACTGCAAACCCAGGAACGGGACAAGCGACGCGTCGTCAACGAACTGGATCGGACGATCCGTGCCGCGGTTCGGGATAAGAACTTCGCCATCGCCGGCGCGGCGCAGGAGGACATCGCTCGTGAAAAGGCCGCGTTGGCGGAACTCGAAGCACAGCTCGATCAAGCGGAGCAAACCGCGAGCCTCCTGGAGGACGTGATGGAAATCGGAGAGGAGCGTCTGTCGGCCATCGAGCAGAATCGCGAGATCCTCGTCGCCGGCCTGCGCGTCGTCGACGTCCCCGGTGTAGAGGAGCTGGACCTGATCGACGGCAGGGTCCGCCGCAGCGGCAGTCGCCGGACGGGTGGAAATTCGGTGTTTTAGGCTGCCGGATGATGGTTCGTGACGGCACCGGTGCCCCTCACCATGACATCCAGAAGCCTTGGCATTGCCAAATCGTCAGTTCCGGCCTTCTCAAAACAACGAAAATTTGCTACAATACAAGGATTTATGCCTGCGGAAGGTACCCCTCCGGCGAAAGCGGCTGGCGCGGCGATGAGGCCGCTCCATCCCGCCCTCGAAGCCTTTGATGGACTGCTCGGCCTGCATGCCGCCATCGAGCAGCGTCTGGCCAATGAGGAAGCCCTGACGGCCGAAGACCGCGAGGCCATCCGCCGCTACGAGGAGGGATTGCAGAAAATGCTCGACATCATCGCACCGGCGGGGATGGAAGTGCGCGCGAAGGACCTGCTCATCAACGATCGCCTGGCGCGGACGCTCTTCGCGTACAACTGGCCGAACTACATCTATCCCAACTGGCTCTCGCAGGCGATCAACCTGAACGCCTCGTTCGACATCGCGCAGTACATCTATCCCGCGAGCAATAAGGCGATCATGAAGATGCTCCGCAAGAAAGTCGCGGAACTGCGGTCCAGCATCCGCATGCTCGAGCAGCGCGGCATCGTCCGCGACCCGGTGCTGGAAGCCGCGCTCCAGGACGCCGAAGAACTGCGCGACCTGCTCGCCCGCGGACAGGAGAAGCTCTACCAGTTCGGCATGTACGTCACGCTCTACGCCGAAGACGAGAAGCGCCTGAAGAAAATCGAAACGGACATGGAATCGATCCTTGGCGGCAAGCTCGTCCTGACGAAGCCGGCGATGTTCCAGATGGAACACGGCTGGACGAGTTCGCTCCCGCTCTGCCTCGACGAGCTGGAGATCAACCGCAACATGAACACGTCGCCGATCGCGACGAGCTTCCCCTTCTCCAGCGCCGACCTCACGGACGACCACGGCATCCTGTACGGCATCAACCGCCACAACGACAGCTTGGTCATCTTCGACCGCTTCGACCTGCCGAACGCCAACGCGAACATCTTCGCCACCTCCGGCGCCGGTAAATCGTTCACCGCGAAACTCGAAATCCTCCGGTCGCTGATGCTCGGCACCGACGTGTTCGTCATCGACCCGGAGAACGAGTACACCAACCTGTGCGAAGCGATTGGCGGATCGTTCATTCCCCTCTCGATCCAGAGCCCCTTCCGCATCAATCCGTTCGACTTGCCCAAGGCCGTGCGCGGCGAAGAGGCGGCGACCGGCGAAATCCTGCGGTCCGCAGTCATCAACCTCCACGGACTGCTGCGCCTCATGCTCGGACCGATCACGCCCTCGGAGGACGGTATCCTCGACAAAGCCATTCTCGATACCTATGCCTTGAGCGGCATCACGCTGGAGACGCCGGACCCGAGCGGGATGGAACCGCCGACGCTCGGCCAGCTCGTCGACGTGCTGATGACGACCGAGGGCGGTGAGAACATGGCGCGGACGCTGCAGAAGTACACCGCGGGAAGCTTCGCGGGACTCTTCGACAAGAAGACGAACGTGGAGCTGGACAAGCAGATGGTGGTCTTCCAGATCCGCGACCTGGAGGAGCAGCTGCGCCCCATCGCCGTCTACGTCGCGCTGAACTTTCTGTGGAACCGCATCCGCGCCGAGCTGAAGAAGCGACTGCTCGTCATCGACGAAGCGTGGAACCTGATGCAGTACGAGGATTCCGCACGGTTCCTCTACGGCATCGTGAAGCGCGCCCGCAAGTACTACCTGGGCGTCACCACGATCACGCAGGACATCGACGACTTCGTCGAGTCGCCCTACGGCAAACCGGTCATCACGAACTCCTCGCTGCAATTCCTCCTGAAGCAGTCGCCCGCGACCGTCGACGGCCTGCAGAAGCTCTTCTACCTCACCGACGGCGAGAAGTATTTCCTGCTCAACAGCGACGTAGGACAGGGCATCCTCTTCGCCGGCTACAAGCACGTCGCCGTACAGATCATCGCCAGTCCCGAGGAATCGGCGCTCATCACCACGAAGCCCGAGGAAGTGCTCGCGCAACAGCAAGCCGCTTCCGATGCCGCCGCGAACGTCACGCCGCCTCCTGCTGCCCCGTCGCCGGAGGACTCGACGGCTCAACCACCCACCGCACCTCCGGCTTAAGTTTGCCGGGGAGCGCGAACCCCGCGGCCTTGCGGTGACCGCCCCCGCCGTACGCACCCGCCATTGCGCTGACGTCCACGTCGTCCCGCAGCGTGCGCAGCGATCCTTTCACCTTGCCTTCTCGTTCGGAGAGCACGAGGGAAAAGCGCATGCCGGGAACGGCGTTGACGTAGTCGATGGCGCCGGTGAGCTGACTGTAATCGGCGCCGGTCGCGCGGAAGTCGCCCTCGGTCACCGCCGACACGACCCCGCCCTCCGGCGTGATGGCGATTTTCTCCAGGACGCGGCCCCACAGCTTGAGCGTGCTCATGCTCGCGGAGCGGAAGACCGCCTGCACGATCTGCTGCTGCCGCGCGCCGGAACGCAGGAGCGCCCCCACGGCCCGGTAGACCGCGCCGGTCGTGTTGCTGTGGAGCAGTCCGCCGGTGTCGGTGTAAACCCCCGTGAGGAGGCACGTGGCGACGTCGGCATCGACCTGCCAACCCAGCTCCCGCGCGAGCAGCAGGACGATCTCGCACGTCGACGATGCATCGGACACGACGATGTTCACCGTGCCGAACCCGGGGTTCGCATGGTGGTGATCAATGTTGACGGACGACGGGTGCCCGGCGGCGAAGAGGTGCGGATGAGTGACATCCAGCTCCGTCAGCTTGGGTTCGGCGCTGTCGAGGAACACCACCACCCCGCGAAAATCCTGCGCCGGAGGCCCCATCACCCGCGCGGAGGCGGGCAGGAAGCTAAACGTTTGGGGAACCGGGTCGACGCAGTGCATCGTGACCGTCGCGCTCGGCAGCGCACGCTCCAGGAGTAAGCCCATACCCAGGAGCGAACCGATGGCGTCGCCGTCGGGATTGCGGTGACACACGCAAGCGACCGCGCTGGCGCGGGAGAGCAGATCGGACATCGCGGCGGCGCTGGCGCGGAGAGTCGTCAAAGGGCGGGAGCGTACGATGCCACCGGATAATGAGCAATGATGAAGCATTGCACACACCGGGAAAAGTGATCGCATCATCCATCATGCCCATTTCATGATTCATCGTGGATGATTCATACTGCCGTCATGTTCTCCGTTGTGTTCTGCGGCACGCCGGACTTCGCCGTCCCCAGCCTGCGGGCAATTGCGGCTGACGGAGCTTTCCGCGTCGATCTGGTCGTGACGCAGCCGGATCGGCCTGTGGGAAGGAAGCAGACCCTGACGCCACCACCAGTGAAAACCGCCGCAGAGGCGCTGGGCATTCCCGTCGCACAACCAGAGGTGCTGTCCACTGTCCACTGTCCACTGTCCGCACCGCCGGACTTCCTCGTCGTCGTCGCCTACGGCCAGATCCTCTCCGACGACATCCTTGCATGGCCGCGCGTCGCCCCCGTCAACGTCCACGCATCGCTGCTCCCGCGGTGGCGCGGCGCTTCGCCGATCCAGCATGCGATCCTCGCCGGCGACGGCGAGACCGGCGTGACCATCCAGCGCATGGTTCAGAAGCTCGACGCAGGTCCAATTCTGGCGCAGGAGCGAACGCCGATCGCACCGCGGGAAACATTCGAGTCGCTCCATGACCGCCTGGCATCGCTCGGCGCTGAACTCCTTGTTGCAACACTGAAAAGACCCCTCGTCGAACAGGAACAGTCGGAGGACGGCGTCACGATGTGCCGCAAACTCGCGCGCGCGTCCGGCGCCGCGACGCCAGACACCATGGATGCCGCAACGATTGACCGGATGGTCCGCGGACTGTCGCCTTGGCCGGGCGTGACCGTGGACATCGACGGCGTAACCGTCAAAGTGCTGGAATCGTCGCTCTCGCCGATGCCGGACGCTTGTCCCCTTCCCTGCGCGAATGGCACCGTCCTCTTCCTCGTGCGCGTTCAACCCCCCTCGGGCAAGCCGATGACGGGACATGCGTGGGCGCAAGGGCATGGTAAAAAATAAGTTGTATACTCCACTCCTGCCATGCGGCGCACCACCGCACTCGCGGGCTTCGCACTTCTTCTCTTCCTCGCACCCACGACGAGCCGCGCGGGGGCAGACGTGGACGGCGACGGCTTGGACGATGCCGCCGAGGATGCCAACAGCAACGGCATTTGGGATGTCGGCGAAACGAACGCGCTCGACGCCGACACGGACGGCGGCGGGGAAGCGGACGGTTCCGAGATCAGAGCGGGTCGAAATCCCTTGCGACATGACGATGACTTCACGTTCGACCGCGACGGCGACGGGCTGACGAATGCACAGGAATCGGCACTCGGCACGAACCCCGACAGCAAAGATACCGACGGCGACGGTATCGCGGATCATCGCGATGCGATGCCGACCGTGCCGCTCGTCGGGCAGGATGCGGACCAGGACGGACTGCCGGACAGCTGGGAAGTCGCCCATGGCCAGTCCCCGCGCAACGTTGCCGACGCATCGGGCGATCCCGACGGGGACGGCCGCACCACGGCGCAGGAATTCGTCGGCAACACCAACCCGCAGGTTGCCGATACGCCGATGAGCGCGAGCGGCGCGGCAATCACGGAAGGAACACCGGTCAATCCCTGTCTGCGGTACGACCCCGAACAGGCCGCCCCGTTCCCGGATATGGACGGCCACTGGGCCAGGACGACCGCTGCGGTCCTTGCGCGCCTCTCGGTTTTGCCAATCCAGATGCCTATCGTCCGCGGGTATCCGCCGCCGAGCGGCAGGCGCGATCGTGCTGTGTTCCTGCCCGACCGGCCCGTGTCGCGCTACGAGCTTCTGAAGATGGGCCTTTTCAGTTCCTGCCTCGATCCGCTCCCATCGGCCCTCCTACCGCCGCAATCGTTTACGGATCTCCCTGCCACCACCGAGGACGAAACGGGCGACGCGACACTCAAGCGCAGGATCATCGGCACGGCCGCGTTCCTGGAGATCGTCGAGGGGTACAACGATGGAACATTCCGCCCCGACGCTCCGGTGAACCGCGCCGAGGCGCTCAAAATTCTGCTCGAGTTCGCCTCGCTCCCCCTCCCTGATTCGGCTCCGACGATCGCCTTCACCGATGTCAGCGAGGGCGACTGGTTTGCGCCCTACCTCGCCGAAGGGCTCGGCCACGGCGTCATCCGCGGATTCGATGATGGAACGTTCCGGCCCGGCGCGCCCATCACTCGCGCGGAAGCGGCGAAGATCGCGCTCTTGCTCCTGCTCAAAAATCCGGGCGTGAACGGTAGTGTCGTGCCGGAATCGCTGCAGATCGGACTGTCGCAATAAAGAAACCAAAGACCCCTCGGTTGCTTTGGTTTCCTTGGTTACCTTGGCGGCATCACAACTTCGTCTTCATCTCCTGGAACGCCTCGATGAAACGATCGAGATCCTCGGAGTCGAACATGATCGTCGTTTTCTGTCCGCCTCGCGACTTCTCGGAGATCTTGAAGAACTTGCCGTTCCCCGACTGCTTCAGGTCGATATAGAACGTGCGCTGGCGCGCCTGGATCGTGATGGAATGCACGTCCTGGGCGAACGAACGCTGCGTCGGCATGACCGGTGAGGAAACGGGATCGTGGTGCGGATCACCACCTTGGGTCAGATCTGCCATTGGATCGAACATAAAAGGAAAGAAAGAAATAAATCGTCCCCCCGCTTCTCCCGCCTCTGCTATCGCTCGGTCGGTCGCTGTGAGGACAAAGACAGTGTAGGACTACGCCTCAACCGGCGCAAACAGAATGCTGGGTTCGCCAATGCGCTTCCACTCTTTGCACCCGCCCCACGTTTTCCATTCGGGCCTGATCGTGAACGTTTTCTCGAGCATCCGGTCGGCGTACGGGACGCCGAGCTGCTCGCTGATCTGCTGCGCGGTCTTGGGGATGAACGGAAGGAGGAGCAAAGCGACGTGGCGGAGGCTCTCCGCAAAGCGCGCGAGCAGCGCGGCCTTCTCTTCGCCCTTCATCGTCCACGGCTTGGCACGGTCGAAACCCACATTGAGTACGTCCACAAGATGGAATGCCTGCTGGATGGCATGGTGAATTTCGAAGCGTTCCATCGTCGTTGCGAATGTTGACCATCCTTCCACCGCGCGCTGGGCATCCTCCGCGCTGCCTGGAATCGTAAGGTCTTCCCCCTCTTTCCGAATCATGACGAGTACGCGATTGAGGAGGTTCCCCAGCTGGTTCCGCAGTTTCGCATCGTACATCTCGTCAAAGCGCTTCCGGCTGAAGTCGCCGTCGTTCCCCACGGGGATTTCGTACATCAGAAAGAACCTCAACGCATCTACGCCATACTGTTCCATGACCTCCTTCGGATCGACGACGTTGCCCAGGCTCTTGCTCATTTTCTGCCCGTCGCTCGTGATGAACCCGTGAATGAGCAGGCGGTGCGGCGGCGGGACGGGAAGACCGGCGGTCTTGAGCATCGCGGGCCAGATGAGCGCGTGGAAGCGCGCGATGTCCTTGCCGATGACGTGCGTCACCTCGGCATCGTCCCACCACTGCTTCTGCAGTGCGGAATCGACGAAGCCGCCGACACCGGACAGGTAATTCGTGAGCGCATCGCACCAGACGTACATCGTCTGCCCTTCTTCATCGGGCACCGGAATGCCCCACGACAAGCTGGACACGGGGCGGGAGAACGACACGTCTTCCAGCCCCTGATCGAGGAGTGCAAGCGTTTCGTTGGCACGGAACGCGGGCTCGATGCGATACCCGTCTTCACGCGTGAGCAGATCGCGCAGCCAGTCCTGCTCGCGCGCGAGCAGGAAGAACCAGTTCTCCTCGCTCACCTCCTGCGGAGCGGCGCCGTGGTCGGGGCATTTCCCGTCGACCAGGTCCTTCTTCGTCACGAATTTCTCGCAGCCGACGCAGTACAGCCCCTTATACGTCCGCTTCTCGAGTGCGCCCGACGCGCGAAGCGCCTTCCAGAGCGCGACAACCGTCGGCCAGTGCCTTTTGCGGTCCGTGGTCCGGATGAAGACGTCATACGAGATATCGAGACGGTCGTAGACATCCTTGAAGAGCGGAACGTTGCGTTCCACGAGGGTCGATGGCTCGATCCCCTCCCGCTTGGCCGTCTGCTGGATCTTCAGCCCGTGCTCATCGGTGCCGACCTGGAAACGCACCTCGCGCCCCGACAGTCTCCACCACCGCGCGACCACGTCCGCCAGAACTTTCTCCAGCACGTGTCCCATGTGCGGAGGCGCGTTAGGGTAGTCGATGGCCGTTGTAATGTAATGACGCTTGGGCATAGCAAATAATTACCGTCCGAAGACGCGGGTCTCGTGGGCCCCGCGGCTGAGGACACAATTGAGGGAAGGGTGGGTTCGCGGGAGGGACACCGCTAGGTGGCCATCTCGCGCTTCGTGCCCCATGTGCGGAGGCGCGTTAGGGTAGTCGATGGCCGTTGTGATGTACTGACGCTCGGACACGCCGATAGCGTACAGCGGGCAGCGAACAGCGAACAGTCACCTCGGTCCCTTCCGCGCTTATTGGCACTGCAGCGTCACGATCGGGAACACGGCGCTGCCGAATGCGGCGCTGATCGCCATGGAAGCGAACGGCACGATCGCCCAGGAAATCATGCCCAGGACCAGGCCGCCGACGGCGTAGAGCATCATTTTTTTCGCTTCGCCGACCTTGCCCTCGTCACCCTCCGTGATGATGAGCTGGATGCCCGCGTAGATGATCACGCAGACCGCGGCGCCCGAGATCGAGCCGAAGATGAACTTCGCGATCTTGCACGCGAACAGGCGCGGCGCGTCGGCGCCGACGTCGCTGAACGGCAAAATACCCATGATCTTCGACCACATATCTCCTATGAAGTCATTTTCCTGGCCGGCTTTCTCCAATGTGACGGCGAGCGCCGTCGAGGGCAGGAGGCCGATGAGGAAAAGGAGAACGCGCATGTCAGGAGAAGGTCGTGATGATCATCTGCACCGCGAAGTGGGAAATGTTCGTCAGGACTGCGGCGACGACGGACCACGTCAACGCCGTCCGCGCGCGGTTGTATTCCTCCTCTTTTCCGCGGGCAAGCACGGCGCGCGTGCCCGCGATGAAGATCGCGATGGCAAAGAGGACATTGAAGACGCGCAGCATGATCCGGACGACATCGGCCATCGCCGTGATGTCCAGGTCGGTGGGCCCGCGCGTCGCCACGTCCTGCCCTTCCGACACGGCGAAAGACACGATGAGTTGCGACAGGACGACGACGCCGATGCCGATGAGCGCGTAGATGATCGAATTCTTCGCGGACGAGATTTTGCTCTCGTCGCCCCAGCTCGCGAGGATTTGAATGCACGCCACGATGATCATAATGACCGAGAGTCCGCCCGCGAGGCGGATCATCAAGCTGGCGATCGTGGGAATAAGGCTCGTGCTGACGATGTCGCCCTGCGGACACCCGCCGGGTACCCATGCGCACGGATCAGCCGCCGCAAGCGCGATGCCCGGCAAGAGGAGGAACGACGTCGCCAGGCCGATGAGGGCAAGCAGGCGGTTGTTCAAGAGATCAGGAAGAATTGGTCATTGAGCAGGTTCAAGATGAATGCGGCGAAGAAGATCAGCAGCAAACCGCCCAGCGCCCAGAACAGGCGCTCTTTGCCTTCTGCGGCTTTCTCGCTGCTACCGGAGAACATGATCTGCACGCCTGCCGCCATCGCATGGAGCAACGCGATGCCCGCGGCGATGCCCAGCACCCATGGCCAGATGTCGTTCACGTACGTCCAGAACACACCGAGGCCGGCTTGAGGGTCGACCGTCGTCTTCGCGCCAAGCGGCTGGAGCAAGCGGAGACTCTTGTCCTTCGGAATGACCAGGTTGCCGGCCGCCCATGCGCCTGCGGGCATTGCCGCCCACGCGGAGAGCGCGGCAAGGCAGCCGGCAGTGCGCTTGAGAACGCGGGACATAATCGAAGAAGTATAGCACAAAACGGCCCGGGATGCGAGAACCGGAACTATTGGAGCGGGATACGGGAATCGAACCCGCATCTCTAGCTTGGGAAGCTAGCGTACTACCACTGTACTAATCCCGCGTACGACGAAGGATGCCCAAAGAATCCTAGGAAACCAAGGAGTCCAAGAACCCCCCCCTCCCCCCCCCCTTCCAGTTTCGCTCCGCGACACTGGAGCGGATGACGGGACTCGAACCCGCAACCTACGCCATGGCAAGGCGTCGCTCTAGCCAATTGAGCTACATCCGCAGTGCGGCACATCGTACCGTCTTCACACCGGGATGCAACGCCATCACAGCAACATCCCCAGCTTCGGAGCCTCGACGGAGACGGTGCCCGTCTTGCAGCGGTCGGGCTGCGCCCAGGTACCGAGCGCCTGCAGCGTCGGTCCGTAATTGTTGTTCGCGTTCCAGAATGTGAAGCCGCAAAGACCGGCGTCCACCACCGCGTCCATCTCGTCCTTGATATCCTTCGCCGCGAAACTGTAGGCCTGAATCCACGGCCGCAATTTCTTCTCCTGCTCCGGCCCAAGCAGCGCGCGGTAGCCGGTGAGCGTCCGGTAGACCAGCCAGTAGGGGCGGCTGCGGGGATGCTGCCCGGGAACGTAGTATCCCGCCGAGGTAAACGTCGCGGGATAGGCCATCGGCGAGATGACGTCGACGAGCGGCGCGTACGCGATGATGTCTTGCCCGATCGTCTCGCGGTTGATCGCAAAGCTCCATCCCAGAATCGCGTACGTGCTCACGCCCAGCTTCACGTGCGAGCCACAACGGTCGATCGTCTCGCGCGTCATACGAAGGAACGACAGCAGACGCTCGGCCTTCTCATCGCCCGAGTAGCCCGTCGAGTACGGCATGTACGAGCTGAAACGGATGTAATCGAGGTTGATCTCGTCGAGGTCGCTCATCATCGCCAGTTCGCAAATCAGCTGCTGGTTGTACTCTTGCGCGATGGGGTTTGCAGGATCCGACCAGCCGAGGCCGACGGGGTATCCCTTGGTCTTGTGCTTCAATTGAGCGTCCGACCTGCGTTCGGTGAACCCTTCGTCCTTGATGGCGATGTAGCGGACGATCGTATACATGCCCCGCGCCTTCGCCCGGGCGAGGATATCCGGCAGCTCGTACGCCGGTCGGATGATGTCGATATCGCGGGCCATCGCCGCCTGCGAGTGGTAGTACACCCAGTGCCCCTTCACATCGAGCACGAACGTCGTGCCACCGGCGCTCTGCAGCGCATCGAGCGTGGTCTGCACGAAATCCGCGTTCCCACCCGACTGTGCCGTGAGGTAGACGCCGATCTGGCTATAGGGATTCTGCGGCGGCGGTTCCGGCGCCGACGACGTCGATGATTCCGGAGACGACGAAGCCGATTGAGTACGCAGACGCTCGGCCCGTCGCGCATCGCGACGCGAGATGGGCGCAGAGAGAGGCGCATCTCGCACAACGCCAAGATGCCGCAACACGCGACGCGGGAGTGTGAGGATGCGCGTCACCGACCGCTGCTGGCTCGACGATGACAGCACATCGGCCTGCACGTGCTCGGGTCCGACGGCGAACACGATGGCCGCCACCGCGAGCAGGCTGATCACCATGCCCGTCCCACCCCACGACACGAGCGGATGCACGGTTCGGGCAGCCGATCGTTTCCGCGAACGGGAACGTTTGGATGGGCGGGCGGGCGGATGTTTTCGCATCATGAAAGGAATTGCTGTATCTCCATTCTAAGGGGCATTTCAGGTCAGAGGAAGTCGAATGGTGTCCCCGACAGGAATTGAACCTGTATTCCCGGCTTCGGAGGCCAGTGGTCTATCCGTTAACCTACGGGGACAAGCGGAAAAACTCTACCGCATTTCGCGACGTGATGGCAGCGATGTCGTCGATGTCTTTACCCGTCACCGCGGCGATGCCCCGCGCGACCTCGACGACGTATGCCGGTTCGTTGCGCATGGAACGACCGCCTTCCGCGCGCAGCGCTTCAGGGGTCAGATACGGCGCATCGGTCTCAATCATCATGTGCTCCAGCGGGCATTGCGCGATCGTGTCACGCACCGTCTGTGCATTCGCGTACGTCGCGATGCCGGTGAAGGAAAGCAGATATCCGCGCTCGACGAATCGCGCGACGTCCGCCCACGCTTCCGTGCAGCAGTGCAACACCAGCTGGTCCGGCCGCACGTCGTCCACGATGCGCCAGACATCCTCCACCGCCTCGCGGCAGTGCACGATGACCGGCAACTCCATGCTCTTCGCCAATGCTAGCTGCTCACGGAACGCCGCCTGCTGCTCATCAATCGTCGACCGCATGTAATGGTAGTCCAGCCCAACTTCACCGACGGCGACGGTCTTCGGCGACGAGCGAAGCAACTCTTCGAGCCGCTGTCCGCTGCTTGCTGTCCACTGGCTACTCACGTGCGGATGCACGCCGACCGTCGCGAAGACGCCCTCATGTTGCCCGGCAATCTCGACGCAGCGTTTGCCCTCCTCCAGCGTGTCGGCGATGCAGATCATCGTCGTCACGCCCGCGGCGTGCGCCCGTGCGATCACCGCGTCGCGGTCGGCGTCGAATGCTTTATCGGCAAGGTGACAATGGCTGTCTATCACAATGAATACCTTACCGGCATTGTCATCCCGCGCGTAATCGAGGGATGGCAATGGAAGCTCATGCCGGATCCCGATCCGCCGATTCCGCCAGCGAAAGACTGATGCTCCCGCGTCTTGTCACTGCCAACGGGACGGCATAGGGTTCATTCACGGGCCCAAGCCGCAGTGCTTGGTCACCCTATGTGAGGGATTAGATACCCCTCACTAGCCTTCTGCAGTCGCACGCCTTCCCTTGGGATTAGGCGACACGTCACACGACGTATACTGTCCCCACCTGATCCATCTTCTGGATCACGGAGGAACGCGCAGGAGGCGCCGGTCGTGAGGGGTGAAATCCTTTGACCGACCGGAACCCGCTTCAGAGCATGGCGACAGCTCTGGAGCAATTTCACGTGCGCCGCGGCACGGGCATCAGGACGTTCACTGCGCAATGGAACGCGCGGCGTCTTTCCCACATTGTCTATGGAGCGGCTAGTCCAATGAGTATGATGGGGGTATGGGTCGGTAGCTCAGTTGGTAGAGCAGTGCCCTTTTAAGGCATTGGTCGTGGGTTCGATCCCCACCCGACCCACCACGAAGCAGAGTTTGCTTCGCAAACACGCTTCGTGGCACAGCCACTTGCACGGAGAGAGGTGTCTTGCAGTTGCGGCAAACACGCCTCGCTACGGTCGGCAAGCCACCAAAATCTTTACCATAAAAACTCTAGGCAATCCGATGCGCCGATTCATTTCCTAACCGTCTCAACTGCACCTGTTTCATATATATCTCAAGACCCACTTCCAATGCGGCTGCGATCCGCTCTTGCGACGGGGGTGTCAAATCTCTTTCTCCAATAGCAGGATCGATTTCATCGGGATCAATGGATGCGACGACATCGAAGGTTGCAATGAAGTTTCCATTCAGAGACACACTCAATGGGGAAATTGTCCCACCCGGAACACTGCGTGCCTGCCCCCGAGAGACATGGAAACGACCATCGATGGCCTTCACGCGTTCTGCAATAATATCAGCTACCCTGTCGCCATCGACAATGCGTGGCTTTCGCTGCTCTTCGAGAACACTATCCACGAGCGAAGGAATCGACAGACTACTCATAGGGGGTGCTGGGAGAATTACTTTCTTTATACGAAAAAAAATCAAGATGTCAATACCTCACGATAGCAGCAACTCCGCCAATCGATCGTAGAACGGCGGGTAGCTCGGACCGGTTTCCTTTGGCGAGAAGCCGGGCTTGGCGTTGACCTCGAACGCCGCCCATCTGCCGCTGCGGTCGCGACCCATGTCCACCGTATAGAGTCGCCTCGGGAACCGGGAGAACACCTGGTCCACATGCCGGAAAATCGCGAGCGCCTCCGGCGGAACATGGTCGGGGGGCACTTCGATCTCCTTGCCCCCACGCGAGACGTTCGCCGTGTACTCGCCCGGCGGCGGCGTGCGGATATACGAGAGGCCGACGTCGCCGTTGATGGAAATGATTCGCAGATCGTGCATCCCGTCGACGATGCCGGGGATGCCCCCGGACGTGTCGATGAATTCCTGCACGATGCAGGGATAGACCGTGTTCTGCGCGGCGACGTCTGCCGGCGCTCCGACGAGGACGCCCTGGCCGCCATAGCTGCCAAGCGGTTTGAGCACGACGCGTTCGGTCGTCAGCCGCGCCATTGCGCCGACCAACTCCTCAGCGCGTGTGACGAGGGCCGTCGGGAACATGACGTCGTGCAGCAGTTCGTACGACCGCCACTTGTCTGTGCAGATCGCATCCAGCGCAGGATCGTTGAGGCAGTTTGCATCCGGTGCCTGGAACGTCCGCCCCTTGTTCCAGAGGAGATCGGTGTGCAGAGGCCCGGGATGGTCGGCGAACCACGTCCCGTCGAACACCCATCCGTGCGCGAATGTCCCGTTGCCACGGTACGTGGCGGCATCGCGCACGACGGCAAGCCGGCCGCCCCGGGCGGCAACCGATTCCCCCAACTGCCGGTACACCGTCCGGTACAGCGGAATGCTGAAGGGGTAGTCGTCAGCATTCGGTTCGTCGAAGAAAACGGCAGCCGTGCGCATGGGTGGAGTTTAGTGAAGTCGCTTGCGCATATCCACAATCAGGTCACGGAAACCGCGTTTGCGGTAGAACGCATGGGCCATTTCATTGAACGCATCCACGCGCAAATCCGCCATCGTGCAGCCGCGACCACGCAGCGCCGCTTCCATACGGTCCATGAGCAGGGTACCAACCCCTTTCCCGCGGCGCGATCGAGTGATGAAGAGCTCCGTGATTCGCCACAACCGCATGGGCACGTACTCGAGGAGATCGGCCGATGTCTGGGGCTTTGGGATGGCGCAGATGAAGCCGACGACCGCCGAACCATCGACCGCGACGAGGAAGATTCCCCTCTTGCGCCGGATCTCCGCAAGCAGGCGCTTGGTGTACTTCGCCCCGAACCCGGGCGTCTTCCGCAGATGCCCGTGCGTATCGATCGCCATGAGCGTGTCCTGAAATTCCTCTATCAGAACAGCAAGATGCGGCCGGTCTTGGGCCCGGAGTGATCGTACGACAATACGGGAACGCCGCTGCTCGCCCTTCTTGCGGTTTATACGGCGAATGTAGCATACTTCACCCTATCCTTCCCCCTCCTCTTCTATGTCCTGCTGCTCTTCCGGTTCCTGTCACTGCGGCGACCCGATGATGAAGGCCGCCTGTCTGCTCGTCCTCGTCGGCGCGATCAACTGGGGCCTCGTGGGCCTCGGCGGGTTCCTCGGCATGAACCTGAACGTGGTGAACCTGCTCCTGGGCACCTGGCCGCAGGTCGAATGGATCGTCTACATCCTCGTCGGTCTCGCGGGGGCCTTCAAGGTTCTCAAGTGCTGCAAGAGCTGCGGCAGCGACATGCCAAAATAAGTACGGACAAATTCAAAGCAGCCGGCCGCTCCGCGGCCGGCTGCTTTCGCATGCCATCGGGTACACTGCCGGCGATGAAACTCGCCTTAGTCCATGAACTGCTCACGATGCGCGGCGGCGCGGAACGCGTGCTGAAAATCCTCGCCGCGATGTTCCCCGATGCCCCGATTTACACGCTGCTCTACGACGAACGCAACCTGGGCGACTGGTTCCCGCGCCATCGCGTCCGCGTGAGCGGGCTCCAGCGATGGGCTGCCCGCTGCCCGCTGCCCGCTGCCCGCTTCAACCATCACTGCTACCTCCCTTTCTTCCCCCGCGCGGTCGAGGCGTGGGACTTCTCGGAATTCGATACCGTCCTCTCGACGTCGTCCGCGTTCGTCCACGGCATCATCACGAACGGGGCGCCGCGGCACGTGAGCTACATCCACTCCCCCGCCCGCTACCTGTGGGACCGGACGCACGACGTCCTCGACCGTGCGGGACGAGGGGTGTTCGGCCCGATCCGCCGGCCGCTGGCGTCCATGCTCTTCCACCGCCTACGCATATGGGACAGCGAAGTGGCGGAACGTCCGGACGCACTCCTCGCCGCCTCACGCACCGTGCAGCGCCGCATCGAACTCTACTGGCGCCGCCCCAGCACCGTCGTGTATCCGCCGCTCGATGATCTGTGGATGACCGTCGGTGCGGACAGCCCCACTTCGCCAAGGCTTCGAGGGGCAAGCGGGCAGCCCCACTTCGCCAAGGCTTCGAGGGGCAAGCGGGAGGCGAGAAGCTACCTGATCGTTTCGCAACTTGTTCCCTACAAGCGCATCGACCTGGCGATCCGCGCATGCAACCGCCTGGGCCATGAGCTGCGCATCGCCGGAACGGGACCCGCATTGCGCGCGCTGCAGTCGATCGCGGGACCGACGATCCGCTTCCTCGGCTTCGTCCCCACGCATGATCTGCCGGGGCTGTACGCATCCGCCCGGGCAACGCTCTTCCCCGGCGACGAAGACTTCGGCCTGGTGCCGCTCGAATCGATGGCGTGCGGCACGCCGGTCATCGCGCTGCGGGCGGGCGGCGCGACCGAGACGGTGATCGAGGGGGAAACCGGGGAGTTTTTCAATGAAGCGACCGAGGACTCCCTCGCTACGACAATCGAAAAATTTGAACAAAAAAAGTATTCAAAAGAAGCGTGTAGCGCCCGGGCAAAAACATTCTCGCGTCAGCGATTTGAGGAGGGTATTCGAGAAGCGCTGTACATGTGAAACAGCGAAAATCGAAATCCGAACAAACAACGAAAATGCGAAACGTTTTGAAACACAGTTTCGACATTCGGGTTTCCTTCGGATTTCGAATTTCGGATTTGTCTTTTACAGCATTCCTCGCTGCATCTCCTGCGGCATATCCCGTCCCAGTTTCGCAAACGCCTTCGGCGTCGCCATGCGTCCCTTGGGCGTGCGCTGCAGATACCCCTGCTGCATCAGGTACGGCTCGTAGACGTCTTCAAGCGTCTCCTCTTCCTCCGCGAGAATGGCCGCGAGCGTCGACAGGCCCACCGGTCCGCCGGCGAATGCCTCGACGATCGCCAAGAGCAGGCGCCGGTCCGTGGCATCAAGGCCGTCGTCGTCGATGTCGAGCGAGTGCAGCGTTTCGTCGACGCATGCGAGGTCGACGCTTGCCGCTTTGCGCATTTGGGCGAAGTCGCGGACCGCGCGCACGAGGCGGTTGGCAATGCGCGGCGTCGCGCGGCTGGCTCCGGCGACGCGGCTCACTGCGGACGCCATCAATTCCACGCCCAGAATACCGGCGCTGCGGCCGACGATCTGGCACATCTCCGCGTGCTCGTAGAAGCCAAGCTTGAAGTGGTGCAGGAAGCGGTCGCGCAGCGGCGCACTGATCGCGCCCGCCTTCGTCGTCGCGCCGATGAGCGTGAACGGTTGCACGGTGAGACGCACGGAACGCGCCGCCGGCCCCTTGCCGATCATGATGTCCAGGACGCAATCCTCCATCGCGCCGTAGAGCATCTCCTCCACCACCGGACGCAGCCGGTGCATCTCGTCGATGAAGAGCACGTCGCCGCGCTGCAGGTTGGTGAGGAGCGATGCCAGGTCGCCGGGCTTCTCGATCGCGGGGCCGCTCGTCACCTTGAGCTGCGACTGCATCTCGAGCGCGATGATGTGCGCCAGGGTCGTCTTGCCGAGCCCCGGGGGCCCATGCAGCAAGGTATGTCCAAGCGGCTCGCTGCGCCCGCGCGCCGCGGACATGTGGATGTGCAGGTGTTCCTTGATGCGCGCCTGTCCGACGTACTCGGCGAGACTGCGGGGTCGCAGCGTCGTTTCCACCGCATCGACCTCGACGGCCGCCGCGGGCTCCACGACCGCCTGCCTGCGCTGCGCGCGCTTCAGAGCCATGGCAGGAGTGTAGCGAAGAGAAATGCACCTGCCACTTTCTTTGCAAGCCCTTCGACATGATCTTCGTCCTCTCATGCCGGCAGTGGCCCCGCCACTTTCTTTGTCACCACACAAAGAAAGTAGCCAAAGAAAAGTCTCCGCCGTCTGACGTTCCAGCCGGGCATGGGGAGGTAAGGA